>JAUIKM010000080.1 GCA_030430495.1 bacterium
AGGTATATTGCCCCGTACAGCGGCTACGGGCTCCAACCGCGGCTTTGCCGTAGCGGAAAACCCGCGCCCGGAGGCCCATTGTGTAAAAAAAGTTGACGTTTACCTGCTCATTCAAGAAAAAACAGTCCGAATCGGACAAATTCAAACCGTGCTCGACTGATCCGATTCCTGCCGCGCCACGACCAGCAATTAAATAACTTCCGGTTAATTAATAAGTTGGATACACTTTGTTAGTCATTGGTGAATATCTACCGCGGCTGGCAACGTGTCGAGGAATGCCGAAATCATGTACAAAAAACTGACACGGCCGAGCAAACCCCTGGTAGAATGTATAATTTTTAGACAGACTAACAGCCTCTACCTGCGACTCTTTGTGCCACTGGCCGGCATTCTGCTGTTCGCGATGCTCAGCGCCTGGGCTATTTCCCTGCACTTCATGACCCGCGTCATGCAGGACAAACTGGATGCCCGGCTCGCCGCCGCCACCGCCACCCTTAGCGAAGGCGCCTTCCCGCTCAGTTCGGACCTTATCGGCCGTCTTGGAGGCTTGCTCGATGCCGACGTTGTGTTGCTGTCGGCGGCCGGGACCGTGGGTGCATCCACAGGCTCAGCCGAGCTCAACGAAGCGCTGTCGGGCGCAGCAATTGCGTTTCCTGGCGACGACAGTGCCCGACTGATTTTTCTGGATACCGCGGCGGGACGCTGGCGCGCGGCGGTCCGCAAATTGCCCGCCGGACGCGATGACCGGTTTCAGTTTGTGAGCGCTGCGGCCTCGATGGAACCGACCAGTAGCGCGGTCCGCGAGGCGGCATTGTCACTGGCGGGCGCCATGCTTATCGCTGCACTCCTGTCCGCCGGGCTCGCCAGTATTTTCGTGCGTAGCATTACCCGCCCCGTCGAAGACCTTGCACAGATGGCCAATCGCATTTCTGACGGCCAGCGGGACGTCTCGGCCGCGATCAACGAACGCAATGAAATTGGCGTACTGGCCAGCGCTTTCAACGACATGGCCGGTCGGCTCGCGGTCTTCGAACAGGACTTATCGGAGACGAGCCGGATGTCCGGCCTTGGGGATCTCGCGGCACGTATGGCGCATGAAATTCGCAATCCGATGACAGCCATAAAAATGCAGCTGCAAATGCTCGAAGAGCGCATCGCCGGCCCGGACCAGAAACGCATCCGGACCGTGCTCGACGAATTCCGCCGCCTTGAGCTGATTGTTGACAGCTCGCTCACACTCGGCGGTGCCGCAACGGTCAACCCGGCACCAACCCGGATTGCAGCGACCATCAACGAGGTTGCGGAACTGCTCCGACCGTCACTTGCCCACCGCAATATCGAGCTGGAAACGCACATTGAAACGCTGCCCGTAGTGGCAATCGACGCAGACCGCATCAAGCAGGTGCTGCTCAACCTCGTCAACAATGCGGCCGATGAGCTCAGTACAGGCGGGTGCATCTCAATTTCCGCCTCTGCCGGTGACGACGCGCACTTGCACATCAGTATCGCCGACT
>JAUIKM010000043.1 GCA_030430495.1 bacterium
CACTTGCTCATGCACTGACAAAACCGAAAAAAGTGGAAGAGTGCTGAATGCAGGCGAATTCCGTTTTGGTGTCAAAAAACAATCGCGCCGGTTGGGTCAAAGCGGTTGGCAGCGCGAGATTTTATGCCGTCTGACAAAGACTTTGCGACCGTTTACCTACGATTCCCCCTACGGTTGATCGCAAAAACGGACCACTCAGTTTTTTGTGGTTGTGCCCATCCTTATGCGGTCGTATGCTTGTCAGGAAACCCGGCCGGGAATCTATAACCAACAGATGTGGAACAATTACGCACTGGAAGCTTCGCCCACGGGGCGAGGCCGGCCGCGGCGTGGGAGGTGGCGGAGGTCGAAGGGCCCAGGCAGGTCTGGCAGGCGGGTACGGGTGGGCCCTTTGATCTTCACACAAAGAACTGCCCACAGCTATCCGGCTGCCAGACGACGGAACGATTCCCGCCCCACGTCCGCGCTCTCCGCTTTCGAGCTCAGTTCCTCATAAAACGCCATAACCGAAATAGCGTGCGCACCTCCTGGATTGATTCGCTCTACGCCTTTGAACTCATTTACTCTCAAAACGCCAAATTTGAACCAGCGTGTGCGTTCATGTAGTTTGAATCTATCCGCACATTGCAGCCGGCATCGTGACGACAAACTACGTGACGACAAACCACGTGACGACAAACTACGTGACGACAAACTACGTGACGACAAACTACGTGACGACAAACTACGTGACGACAAACTACGTGACGACAAACTACGTGACGACAAACTACGTGACGACAAACCACGTGATGTCAAACCAGTCGCTGAATGACGAGCAAAAACGTCAGAAGAGCCTGACCTGCCGCGGCAGGTCAAAGCGATCGGGCAAACAGTTGCGCAGCCTGCCCCGTTTTGTGTATTTTTGCGGAACAGCAGAAGAGAACCTAATCCAAGAGTACCAGCTTTTATGAAGAAGAGAATGTGGCGCCGTGAGCGTCTGACCATCGCGGCAACGTGCCTGGCCGCCTGTGGACTGATGATTCTGGCCGCCTGCGATGACGACTCAACCGGCTTTGACTGTACCGAAGTCGATGCGAGCACCGTGACGCGCATCGCACCCAACGGCGATACCATCGGCAATGTGGACGCACGTGACTGGCTGTGTACACCGCTGGAAACACTCTGCCCGATGCCCGCCAAACCCAACCCCGCCGACGGCGGCACCATGATAAGTTTTACGCTGGAAGATTCTTCCGCCGTTACTATCGAGCTGCGCGACCGCTGCGGCGAACTCGTTAAAAACGTTCTCGACCGCAAGGGTACCCCCGCCGGTGAGCACGAAATAACGATCGACACACGCGAAGAACGCGCCGGCATGTACCGCGTCCACATTATCGCCTGGACCTCGGGCGGCGTTGTTTCGGATGAGACAACCGGCGAACTGATTATTTCGCACTGATCTCTGACGAAATATTTCGGGGAAGGGGCCGCGAGCGGTTCCTCCCCGAATACCTCAATCGACGACATCGTCCTCCCCGCCCCGCCGACGCCGGCATCTACGTTCCTGCACTCAGACAGCCGCGATTTGTGACGCCTCCGCCTTTGGCTGCATCATTGTAACTGTACAGGAAAGTCCGTCTTTTCTCCCCGTGCGTGTGACTGCTCTACAAAGCGCACATACCCGACAACCGGACGCCTGAACCGGCAAAATTCCAACCAGTGAATCCCTGCGGGCACATTCGGGATGATCGTGCTCGACCACAGCAATCCGGTACGGAGGCATGTGTGTCATGTATATCTGTGCACCGGTTCCACTGTGGGCTGACGCTTTGCACTGCATTATCTGATTGGTACTCAACGATCACGAGATCAACTGCGAGAGAGGGAACGAATGACAAGGGAACAGGAAGTATCACAATTGATGAAGGAAGCCGAAGCGCTGCACCGCAGCAAACCTCAGGCGGCGATGGAATTACTCCAGGAAGCGCTCAGCAAGTTGAACGACGGAAACCAACCGGAACTCTTCTGCCGCGTGAAACTGGCAATGGCCGAAATACTGCGGCAGCAGCACAACCCGGAATGTGAAGCAATTTTACAGGAAGTCCTGGAAATCACACGCCGGCATTCTATGCGCTCAATACTGGCGGGCGCACATCACGTTCTGGGAGTGATGGCATATGAGAAGGACAATGCCGCGCAGGCATATTACCATCTGAACGAAGCACTGGAAATTGCGAGAACGGACAAAACGGAGCGCATGACAGCGATTGTGTTGAACAGCCTGGGCATCATGTACGCTTACTTCGGCGAGCTGGAGCGTTCGATGCGCTATTTCATGGACTCGCTTAAACAACAGGAAAAACTGAACGACACGCGCGGCATCGGCGCCGCATACGGCAATATCGGCGCACTCTACGTGGAAATGGCGGAACGCGACCTGGCGATCGAGTATTCGGAACGCGGACTGCGCTACCGCATCAAGGCCAACGACATCATCGGCGTCGTCAACACCTACCTGAACCTCTCGACCTGTTATACCCAGAAGTCCGAGCCGCGGCAGGCGCTGAAGTATCTGCACGACGCGGAAATGCACGCGCGCAACAGCGCTCCAGGCTACCTTGCGACAATCTCCGGCCGCCTGGCGGTGCTCTATGCGCGGCTGGACGAAAAACAAACCGCACAACGCTACCTGACTGAAGCGATGAGATCCGTTCAGCCGGGCGACAGAACGGAGACCGCTTCGGCGGTTATCTACTATTCCTCGCTCGCGCTGCAGAAGCTTGGCCGCCATGCCGAAGCGCTGGAATACCTGGGCAATCACCTGAAACTCATCGGCTCACAGGCACAATTAAGCGTCCTGGAAAACATGAATCGTTTGATGGCCGACTTGCTGTCCGAACTGAACCGCCACGAAGAAGCAGCGCGTTTCACCAAATCGGCCGACAGGTACTACACACAGTTGCGCGATCTCTCGGTCGTGCGCGAAATCCGAAACCTGGATTTGCGGCGTCAGCTTATGTACGCAGAGAACATTCAACAAGTCGACGAACAGGACGCAAACAGCTCCGAGGACGAACATCTGCCGGGCGTGGCACTTAAACACGCAGCCGGAACGACGCTTGGCACGGTGCGAAACCGGCTGGAGCTTCACCGACGCAGCAATGCGCGGGGGACTTCGCTGCTGGATACGATCCGCACAGATATTAAACAACTCGTGGGCCGACTTGACAATGAAGCCAAAACACTGGCACAGTCCACGATTCACAAAATCGACGAGGCCCTGGGACGCGAGCCGGGATCTCTACTTTCGGAAAAACAACTCAACGAACACTTTCAGCTTTTCAGCGAAAGTCTGCGCCAGACGGCCCCCAATCTAACTCCGACTGAACTGCGCGTCTGTTTGCTGGTCCGTCTGGAATTCCGAAGCAAAGAAATTGCCGAGTTGCTGTTTTGCAGCACGCAGACCATCTCGGTCCACCGCAAGAACATCCGCAAAAAACTCAGCCTGCCACCCCGCAGTAATCTTACAGGATATTTAAACACACTGCCGATATAGTCAATCTACCTATTTACTACCCAATTTAAGTTTTTGATCGGCGACGCCGCGCCTGCATCTTCACCTCCGACAGCATCAACTGTCAACTTAACAGTTTAACGAGATCGCATTCCGCAGCGGATCGGGCAGAAGAGTCCGATGCGGGCATGATTCATCTCTTTTTCACATTGAGGAAATCACATGTTCAGACAATTAACTTTCAGGCGGTACATTTCCGCATCGACATTCAGCACACTACTACTGGCTGTATTTTTGCTTCAGACTACAAGTTCAAAGGCCCAACCGGAGTTGTTTGATCTGGGAATTTATGAGGCTAATCCGAATCCCGAGGATGCACAGGGCCGGGCCATCCATCAAACCCGGGACGGCGGTTTTGCCTGCATAGCCAAGTGGTATGAAGAGGAAGGCGCACAGTTTACAAAACTGGACATGTTCGGCAACGTCCAGGAGCATATGTACTATTTTGAAGATCCGGGGCTTGATCCCTGGTCAATTCACCAGAACAACCCGAATGACGCAGGTTACGTCTTTGTTGGCGCAAATACGCGTATTCGGAGAATGGTTCTGGTTAAAATCAACGATGCTGGACTGTTAACCTGGTATAAACGCATGGGGACTCCCGGCGAAAGCGAAGCGCGCTGCGTTGAAGTGTTGAACGACGACAATTACGCAATGGTAGGATTTGAACACGATCCCGTCAATCCCAATCTTACCCACCTGCTGATGGTGTGTTTTGATCCCTCCGAAGCAATAGTGTGGTCTGCGCGATTTAATGTAGCAGGTTACCTGAATTGCCAGATCGCTGATATGCGCGGATTTTCCATTCGCCAGGTCGGAACGCAGAGCATCGTCGTTGTAGGCAGCGTCGATTTCGATTGTTCCCCAAATCTGCCGCAACAAGGCGCTGTTTTGCTGGAATTCAGCATTGCCGGCGGGAGCCTGAGTTTCACAAAAGGCTGCCTGTACCAGACTCCTGACTACGCACTTGCGGGTATGGATGTGCGCAAGACCTGCGACAGAGGTTACCTGATTACCGGTATCGCAGAGAGTTTGCTCAATCCGGGAGACAGCGATGGATTTGCCATACGCACCGACGATTCAGGCAACATCAAATGGTCGCAGATAGTCGGGAATGTTAACAATGTTGAGGAATTGTACGCAGGAGAAGCATCGCCCGACAAAGGAGCCATGCTTGTTGGACGTTCAACCGATGCATTCTCAGGCGCCAGCCGCATCCTGGCCGTCCGACTGTCCGAACAGGGCAATCCGGCATGGGCTACCCGTGCAATGCATCCAAACTGGCCTGCGGGAAGCAATCAGGCGGCCTTTGATATGGAGCGTACCGTCGAAGGTACATACGCAATTGCCGGATACAAAGACAATGACGGCACGAACATTATTCACCCACATACATATATCATGCACATGGACGACTTATTCTGCTTCAACGAAGCAGCGTGTCAGTTCAGTCCATCGACCGACTTCATCTACCAGAAAAACATCATCACTAAAACCAATCTGCTTCAAACTGATGTTGTTAAGTTTCCGGGACCCGACACGACGTTTGTTAACTATCTGGACTATGACTTTGACAGGGTAGAAAACCACGAGTGCTCCAGGCACGAGATTCACCCGCCATTGTTTCAGTTCCACTTCAACGACCATGTTGATCGCGGTTACGGCGGAGTTCCGCTGGTTAAAAACCTGAGCGGCACAAACTACCCGATGTATGCCCTGACAGGGGTTGCCGGCAACAGCGTCAATTCTCCCAGCTCCGAAATGCCGCTGGTACTTCACTACGAAAACGGAGGCTTCTACAGTCACTATTTCATCCAGTTTGAGAAATCACCCGGTGTCAACTACGGTGCTGAAGGACATGATGTCCAACTCACAAGTAGCGATGGCTTTGTTGTCGGGGGACGGCTGATTAACGACCTCGGTGGCGGCTCAGAAGAACGCAATGCGGTATTGGTCAAGGCAGACGGCAGCAGCAACCCACTATGGGAAATCTCTGTGGGACAAAAATTGGCAAACTACGACGAATTGTTTACCGAGGTCCGTCCGGTTCCCACTGCTGGTGCAACTGATGGAAATGGATATGTGGCCGCCGGATTCGCAACAAATAACGGCAGCAATCGCCAGGCTCTGGTCACACATGTCAACCAGTCAGGTGCAGTGCAGTTTGCCAACACCTACGAAGTACAGATGCGCTCCTATACCGAAGCAAGCAGCATCCAACCGGTCGACAGCGACGGCGATGGTCTGGCCGACAACGGATTCATTGTGGCCGGAAGTACACAAGATGCCGCCGGAAATCCCGGCAACAACGGATTCACCAACCGTGACGTATTCGTCATGCGCCTGGACAACAGCGGCAATGTGTTATGGGCCAACTCCTACTCAGTGGGCGATTGCTGGGCAACGTCGATTGTCCCGACTGACGATGACGCAGATGGCGCGAACGACGATGGATTTATCCTGTGCGGTGTGGTCAAGGACGGAACGAATTTTGATGCGCTTGTCATCAAACTGGATGACGTCGGGACGGTGCAGTGGCGCAAACAGTACGACCGCAGTGAGAACGACCGCGCCATGTCCATAGTCCAGCGAGAAGACGGTACGTTTGCCTTCACAGGCGTTACGTATTACAACGATGTGGTTAACGGCGTTAATTATCAAGAGCAAGTATATTTGGTACTGTTAAACACTTCGGGCGGCGTCGAAAAATCACAGGCAGCACCGGCATTCGAAGCTCCGTTCACCGCGCTTGAGGCGGCTCAGGAAGATTGCGCCAACGACATCGACGCCATGTCTGATGGTTCACTTTTCATTACCGGCAGCCTCTGCTCTTTTACTCAGGGGTATAAAGGTGACATGTATTCGGCCAAAACCATCTGCGACAGCGACTGCCGCATGCAACCGCTCAATGACGAGTCTGTCAGCACGCCCACAGTCGACAAATTCCTGCACGTCATCGGAGTGTGCGGCGGCGCTACAACTGTATGCACAACAGATGTCGACAATGTGGACTGGATACACACAGAGGATGCGCAACGCAGCAACGATGACTTCTTTGAAGAAGTGATCTGCCACATAGGTGAACTTTGTGCTGTACCTGTGAACCTTGCGACCTCAGTTCACGAACGGGAAGCAATTCCAGGTATTCAGGTAAAGGCAAACCCCAGTCCGGTACGCGCCAACTCATTGCTGGTTGTTACTACGGATGAAGACATCGACAAGCATACGATGTTCAGGATCCACGACCTCAGCGGCCGCCTCATGCTGGAAGCGCCGGCTGCGGTCGCTCAACCCGAACACCTTCTCCCGATCGGCGACTGGCCCGCAGGCGTTTATATTCTGACGCTTCAGGCGCCGGATGGACGCGGCAGCGCCATCAAGTTCGTGGTTGAATAAACACTATTGATCTCAGCACGACCAGGTCGTACGCCCGGAACAGCGCTTGTACACGCGCCCGTTCCGGGCGTTCTTTGTTTAAACAGGCTGTATGTTAAACCTGAATCCGGCGCTGCGCCGCAATCACCCGCCGCCCTTCAGCCTGGTCCACCACCCGGAGTAAAACAGCGCGAAGTATCATTACCCGGCATGAGAAAGATCATGGGCCGGCTGCGCCGTAGTAATTACTTTAAATACAATGGCTGTTCTATACAACAGCGCCTCGAAATAAACCCGACGCTTTCCAGCTCGCTGCCGTAAAAAGGTGGAAATGACAACTCTGCTGATCGTCCTCCTCTGTGTTCTGATCCTGTCGACAGCCATGCTGCTGGCGCCGATTGAACTTGAGGTCCATACAACCGAGCGCCGTCTCTCCCTGCGCCTTTTTGCAATCGCACGACTCACGTTTCAAGCCGGCCGCAAGTCATCGAGCGCCGGACCCCAAGTCCAGATCCTGTCCAAAACCATCGAGTTAAAAACTTCGAAGCCGGCCGCGAAGTCCAAAGACAACAATGACAAAACTGTTAAAAAGCGACGACGCCCCGACCTTAAACGCCTGCTGCCCGCGCTGCCGGACCTGCTCGCCGGAGTGTGGCGGGCCGTGCACATCAAAGAATTCCGCGCGGCGCTCGACAGCCGCGACTTTGTCCTGAACGCCCAACTCTTTGCGCTGCAGCCATGGCTGGCAGCGCACGGTGTACCGATCCACGTCAACTTTAACAATCACACAATGCTTCACGCCAGAATTGTGCTGTCGACAAGACGACTGCTGCCGACCGCACTGAAGTTTGCCTGGCGCGTTTTCCTCGTGTCCCCTTCACTTAAACATCAAACGGAAAGTATCTCATGACTCCCAATTTTGAAACCCTGATGAAAGACGTGACCGAACAGGTCAAAAGCATGGCTAAAACCGAGACGGTGATCGGCGAAGCATTTACGCTGGGCGAATTCACCTGTGTTCCGATCATTCGCATCGGCGTCGGATTCGGCGGCGGCGGCGGAACCGGTGAAGACAGCAAAAAAGGACAGGGAAGCGGCGGCGGCGCAGGTGCCGGCATCGGCATGGAACCGCTCGGTTTCCTCGTGGCGCACGGCGATTCAATCCAGATTCTCGACGTCGGGCATCGCGGCGGCCTGGGCGCGGCACTGGAAAAACTTCCCGACGTGCTGTCCAAAGCCTTTACGCTCAAGAAGTCGACCGACGACAAACAGAAAAAGAACGAAGCGCCGGACGAATCACAATCCTGAGCGCACGACAAGTCTCGGTTCGGACGCCACACCGGCCCCGAACCGAGCGCTCTGCTCCTGAGCCGCCATCCCGCGTGTTTAAGCGCTCAGGTGCTGCGAGGCGCGCGAGGCTATCTCTTCGCCAATCGCACAAGCCGCCGTGGCGGCGGGCGAAGGGGCGTTCACTACGTGAATCTGACCGGCCTGCTCCAGAATCAGAAAATCGTTAAACAAACGACCGTGTTTATCCACCGCCTGGGCGCGGATACCGGCTGTGCGCGGCGTCAGATCCGCGGCAGCGATATCCGGCACAAGCCGTCGCACCGAATCAACAAAGCGCGCTTTATCGTGCGAGCGGCGCAGTTCATCCAGGCCGCTGCGCCAGTGTCGTTTGAACAATCGCCAGGAACCGCCGAACAGAAACGTCGACGCCGCATCGCGCATATTTAACACATTTGCGTCGTAACTCTCGCGCCCGAACGACAACACCGCATTCGGCCCGCACTCGGCTCCGCCGCCGGCCAGCCGATGCAGGTGCACACCCAGAAAAGGCAGCGCCGGATCCGGTGCGGGATATATCAATCCGTTAACAAGCTGCGCGGCGCGCGAGTTTAATCGAAAGTACTCGCCGCGGAAGGGCAGAATGCGCACCGCCGGATTCAGTCCGGCGAGCACCGCCAGGCGGTCCGCCTGAAGCCCGCCGCAGAAAATGATCAGATCACTTGTCAACTCACGGCCGGACCCGCAGCGTATCCGCTGCGCGGCGGCGGACTGTTCAACTCCTACAACCGTTTCATTCCAGATGGCCGCATGGCCGCCGCGCAGCAGCTTCTCACTGATGCGCCGCGCCACCGCGCCGAAATCTACGACCGCGGCATCGGGGACGTGCAGCGCGGCGCGGCCGGCGCAGTGCGGTTCAAGTTCGCGCAGGTGCTCTCCACCTATCATTGCACAACTAACAAGATGGCTGTTGTTGTCATGCAGGCGCCGCAGCCGCGCAGTTTCGTCATCACCAAAAGCGACGATGACTTTGCCGCAGGTTTCGAGTGGAATGTTTTCGCGCAGGCAGAATTCGCGCAGCAGCACATTGCCGCGCAGACAAAAACGGGATTTAAGGGAATCGGACTGGTAGTAGATGCCGGAGTGAACAACGCCGGAGTTGCGACCGCTCTGATGCAGGGCCGGGCCGCTCTCTTTGTCGAGAATGGTAAGATCCAGATCGGGGAATCGCCGCGTCAGGTTCCAGGCCGTCGCCAGGCCTACGATGCCCGCGCCGACGATCAGAACTCGTTTGCGTGACGAATGAGCTTTCACTGAGGAGTAGTGCGCGGAAACAGTCGCCGCGCGGTCGCCGGATGTTGGTGCGGCGCTCAGGCCGCCATCGGGGCGTTGTGGTCTGTTTCCTGCTCCTGCGCCGTTTCGTCGGAGTCGCGGCGCTCGCGGCGGACGGCATCACGCTCGCGCTGGACGCGGTGCATTTTTTCCTTGGCGCGTTCTTCCTCGATGTAGTCGCGCACGGCCGGCTGGATGAAGACATCGTCCAGGGGCAGAGTGGCGAGGCTCTTGGCGAGAACCGCCACTTTGACTTCCACGGGCAGGCGTTTGTTGATGACGATCAATCGATCTTCATTGAGAATGCAATAGCCGCCGGTGAATTTACCGGTTTCAAAACGGACGTTCAGATCGAGCTGGCGGGCCAGTTCGCGCAGGCCTTCAAGCAATGCTTCTGCTTTCATACACCAGAACCGATGCAGGTTGTGAGAGAAAATTTCGACTGTTCCGATTGTGGCGGAGCAAACGTGTCCAGTGCCGCGGCGCTCTTCCCGCACCGGCGCTGAACGCCCCTCCATGCTGCAAGCGCGAAGATAAAAAAAAGCCGGCACTTTTCCAGCGCGGGGAGCTTCCGGCAGAGGCGGAATCCGCCCCCCCGAGGCCGCGCCGTACACGAAGAGCGCGCGCGGACCGTCGAAGCAATCATTCTCAGCAGCGCCGTCGCCGGCTTGCAATCTTACCCCTGGCGATATCCAACTTTGGCGGCGCTCACCTGTACTACGCGTCGGTGGGTCGGCTCCTGGCCCGCACCCGGACTGCAAGCCGACTTGATGTTGAAAACTTTTGCACTTCCTGGTCCGCCGTAGTATTTTTTTACGTTCCCGGCGACAGCGGTGCAGGTGGATAATCAGCCACCCTGCCGCCGCACCTTTCAGGGGGACGGCCGGAAAACGGGCCCCGTATCGGCACTCTGCGACCGAAAGGGCGACCAGTTCCTCCGTTCCCGATTCATTGACATACCCGGCTTACTGACATTCGACAATCGAAGAGATTGGACGTTCGGAAATTCCACGAAAAAATTCGGTAAATTTGCGTGTTTCACTGCAATCCTGCCCCGGAGTGGTGCGCGGGTTGCCTGTGCGGCCGTCTCAACAATTCCGTTGTTCGGATCGAAAATTTACAAAGCAATAAACACGGTTTTTTATTCCGCTTGAACACTTCTTGTTCATCCTTTTGGAGAGTTTGATTTATGATGACGAAAAACACTTGGAAAGCCTTTGCGCTTTTGCTTTGCTTCAGCTTTACGCTCATCGCCTGCGACGACGATGATCCCGTGACGCCGGACCCGACCACGCCGCCGGCCGCCCCGACGAATGTTGAGGCGACCTCGCTCAGCGCCACCGGTATTGCCATCCGCTGGACGGCCAGCGTCGATGAGAGCAACGCCGACTTTGCCGGCTATACGATCACGATTGCCGATGGAACCGGCGCCCAGGTGGGCGACGAGCAGGAAGTTGCCGCGCGGGCATCAACCAACTCAACGTCGACGGTCTGACCGCCGGTACGGTCTACACCTTCTCCATCGTCGCACGCACGGATGACGACACGGAAAGCACGACGCCGGCCACGGTCAGCTGGTCTCCGGCGGAGCGCTATACCATGACGCTCGGCGGCTCGATCGACCTGCACGAGTTCGCTTCCTCGCTGGCCAGCGGTCTGCAGGTGTACAGCGAAGCCGACGGCGAACCGGCTACCTTCCGCGTGGCCAGCCCGGGCAACGTCAACATCGACATCGTCTTCGACTACCGCAATACCGATCAGAAACTGCTGATCGGATCGCCGAACGCATCCAGCTTCGTGGAAAACGGCATCTACACCTCGCCGCAAAACCAGAACGCCGCCAAAACCACGATGATCGGCAAAGTCTGGGACGACGTGACCGGTTTTGACGAAGTCTTCGACTCCGAGGCGCTGGACGCAACGGCGATGACGGACTCGATGATTGACTTCACGAACAAAAGCGGCAACTTCGTTTTTGCCTGCAAAACGTCCGACAACCACTATGCCAAAATCATGGTGCACGAATCCAACGGCGAATACCTGCAGGGTTCCGAGCCCAACCGCAATATCACGGTGACCGTCTCCTACCAGCCGGTGGCCAACGTCGCCTTCGCCAAAGGCAGCTGATCCGGAGCAGATCCAGAATGTCGGGCGCCGTCTGAACGGCGGCGTCCATCTGGTACCGACCGGCGGCGCTCAAAGCCGCACGATCTTTTCCCCAACATCTATCATTGAATCCGGAGAATTTTCCGATGAAAAAACTGACCATTCTGCTGGCGCTGAACTGCGTCTTTGCAATGACGGTCATGTGCTCGAGCGACTCCAAAGAGGCGGATCCCGCCGACGCCCATCAGAACACTGAGATGAGCAACATGGACGCCGCCACGAGCGAGGCAACCAACGACGAACCGGCCGTAACCCAGGACGACCCCGTCGCTTCCGGCGAAGTAACCGCCGACGAACCGATGGCCGCCAACACACCCGCTCCGACGCCCGACCTGCCGCCGAACGGCTCCGGCAAACCCGTCGTCGGTAAAGTTGTCGACGTTATCGCTCTCGCCCTGGGCGGCGACGGCATGGTCGACAAAGCCGGCGCTGAAGCCGCCGTGGCCAAGGGCCATCCCCTGGCGCTGCTCGTCGACGCCGGCGGCAAAAAAATGGTCTTCTACGTTGTGCACAGCAACGGTCAGATGGCCACGGACGAACTTGTCAATCGCGCCAACTACGACGTAGCCGTCATCGGCAAACGCGTCAACAACGGCGGCGTCAGCGCCATCGTGGCCGACAAGATCGAATCCATGCGTTGATGCACGCGCCCCGCGCGCAGGCTCAACATCGACATCCCAAAAACGTCGCACCCACTCCGGATGCGGCGTTTTTTTGTATTATTGCCGACGCGAGGCTTCCGGCTGCGCGACAAACATAAAAAGGCTGTTGAGGCTGCTTCAGGGCAGTTCCGGCAGTGCTGGTAAAACGGGGTAAACAATGTTCCGGACGGGAATCAGAATGCGGCTGAAAGGCTTAAACAAATCAATGGCGCCTGCGCCCTGGTCGGGCTGGCTTGTCGTGATTTTTTTGCTTGTCGCCGCGCCCAAAATGTCGTACGCCGACTGCGGATGTGCGGACCACCGTCCGCTGCTGCTGGCGTCAATCGACGAGGGCGACATTCCCAAAGCCAGTGCAAGCTGGGGACCAAAAGAAGCACTTGAGTTTATGGGCGACGCCTGGGGTTACGGCTACGGCGACCTGCTGCACGACCTCTCGCACTGGAGCCAAAGCCCCTATGTTAACATCGACTCCATCGGCCATTCGGTGGAAGGGCGCGCCATCTGGGTGATGCGCATCACCTCCGACCAGCCGGAAACGGAGCCGCGCCGCACGATAACAATTCACGCGCGTACGCACCCGGGTGAAGTTCAGTCCTGGCACGTGACGCACGAAATGATTAAACTCATTCTGTCCGAAACGCCCTTTGGACGCCACCTGCGCAATGCCGTCGTCTGGCACATCGTGCCGATGTTAAATCCCGACGGCGTGGAAAACGATATACCGCGGCACAATGCCAACGATGTGGACCTGGAACGCGAGTGGGACAAAAGCGATCCGCAGCCCGAAGCCGCGGCACTTAAACAGTATTTCACCGACCTGATGGCCTCCGACGCGCCGATCCGCCTGGCGCTTAACATGCACTCGGCCTACGCCTGCAAGCGCTACTTTGTCTACCACGACGAAGCCGGCACCTCACCTCAGTTTGCGGCCGACCAGCGCGATTTTATCAACGCCGTACGCACGCACGACCCCGAAGGCATCGAGGCCTGGGACTATCTGGTCAGCTGGAAAGACAACACGCCGACGCATTTTCCCGAAAGCTGGTTCTGGTTAAACTTCAACGAAAATGTGATGGCGCTGACGTACGAAGACATGAACTGCGCCACCGCCGGCAATTACGACCGCACGGCCGAGGCGCTGCTGCGCGGCATCCGCGACTACCTGAAGCTGCCGGCCGTCACCGACGTCGACGTGGAAACGGCGGCGGAACCGCAGCTGCGCGTCTTCCCCAACCCGGTGATTGCGCAGGCGTCGATCCGTTTCACGACGGCGCAGGCGGGCATGACAACGCTCAATCTTTACAACAACAGCGGCATTCAGGTGCGCCAGTTAAACAGTCAATATCTCGCTGCCGGCAATCACACCATCCGCGCCGACTTCGCCGAACTTCCGGCCGGAGCCTATACCTGTGAGTTAAACAGCCCGGACGGACGCGCCATCGTCCGCGTGATATTAATCGGCGGCAAGTAGTTAAACAAAGGACGGTCAAGGGTCGAGTTATTCCGCGGCGGGATCAGTATCCGTCGCCGGCCGTGGACCCCATACAAGCAGCAGTGCCGAACTCAGATACGCAAGCCCCGCCAGCGCGGCCAGCATGCCGCCATAGCCGTTCCAGAATTGCAGGCGTTGCAGCAGCAGCCTGCGGCACATCGCCACCGTTGGTGTGACGGCTTCATCAAACCAGAGCGGAAACCACAGACGCGTCAGCTCGGCATCGTAGATAAACTGCGCAATTTCAACGGGCACGTAGAGGAAAAACAGTACGCCGGCCATGAACAGCCGGCTTTCGCCGCGCCACAAGCGGCGCTTGCGGATAAAGAGCAGGAGGGCGCTCAGGGCGGTCACCACGTAAGCAGACAGCACCAACGTGCCGCTCAGCGCTACCAGCCGGAAACTCTGCAGTTCCGCCGCGGCCTCAAAGTTGCCGTGAAAATTCAGCGTGCCGGGAGTAAACAGGTCGTAGAACATCTGCGCGCGCAGCAACGAGCCGCCCAGCCAGACGGCCGCGCCGCAGACGAGAAGTACAAGCAGAATTCGATCAAAGGTGCCGGATATCATGAGCGCCAAATTAGCACTATTGCGACACAGAAACAGCAGGCGGCGGAAATTGCGGGCGCGGCGCGGCAATCAACCGATGTTCATCGAGATGTCGAGCGCGGTGGCCGAGTGCGTCAATGCGCCGACGGACAGATACTTGACGCCCGTTTCCGCGTACATGCGCGCCGTCTGCAGGTTGATGCCTCCGGAGGCTTCCGTCTCGAGTTTGTCGCCGACGAGTTCGACGGCTTCGCGCATCAGATCGGGCGTAAAGTTGTCGAACATGATGCGGTGGACGCCTTCGCACTCCAGGACGGTGCGCACCTGATCCATGTCCGCCGCTTCGACTTCAATCTTGATGTCGCGGTCGCCGATGGCGTCAAGACAGCGCTCCACGGCGATTTTGATGCCGCCGGCCGCGGCGATGTGATTGTCCTTGATCAGCACCATGTCGTGCAGTCCAAAGCGGTGATTTTTCGCGCCGCCGGTGCGCACGGCGTATTTGTCCAGAATGCGCCAGCCGGGGATTGTCTTGCGCGTGTCCAGGATCGTCGCGCCCGTGCCTTCAATCGCCTCAACGTATGAGCGCGTCAGCGTGGCCACGCCGCTCATGCGCTGCATGAAGTTGAGCGCCACGCGTTCGCCCTTGAGGATATCGATGGCCGGCCCTTTGACTTTGGCGGCCACCGTGCCGGCCTCAATGCGCGCGCCTTCCTTCACCGATGTGTTGAAATCGATCGAGCTGTTGATGGACGCAAACACCAGACGCGCTATCGGCAGGCCACAGACGATGCCGTCCTGTTTGTAGAGAATCGTCGCTTTGGCGGGATCTTCGGAATCGATCGTGCTTTCGGACGTGATATCGCCGGTCTGAATGTCTTCTATCAGGGCAATCTCGATCAGGCGGGCTACCGATGCGTCGTTCAAGGAATTCATCATAGTGCAGTGTTGTTCCCTTCAGCCAAAAATGTGGAAACATGAGCCGTCAAAGGCGCTGAGTTAAGGACGCCGCCACGTGCGCCGTCGTCAATTTTCCATTGGTACAGCCGGCACGCGATGTCCGTTCGCGAACATGCCGTGCAATTTGGCAAAACCGCGCTGCAAATCATCAAAAGCCGGTTTGCCCTGCGGCGTGAACGTGTCGTCGCGCGGGCCGCCGGCGCTCTGGTTGGTAAAGACTTTCCACCAGAAAATACCGGCAAACCAGGACTGCGGGTAGAGCTCATCCGCCAGAATGCGGTAGGCCTGCGACTGGTGCGACATGCTCACGGGACGCTCCTCGTGTTCGGGCCACTCCCAGGGTTTGTGGGCCGCCGCCACGACGCTGCGGAAGCCCGCTTCCGTCAGAATGATCTCGCGCCGATGCTGTTCGGCTATGCGCGCGCAGTTGTCAATGATCGGTCCCCAGCCGTTGCGCAGCGAGGCGTCGTCGGGATCCACGTCGCCGCTCAGGTTCGGGTAGAGATTGATGCCGATAAACTGAAGTTTGTCCCAGAAACCGATCCGGTCCGCCTCTTCCGTCCCATGTGCGGCATACGTCAGCGGACCCGTGTAAATAATGCGGATGGAATCGATCAGCGCGCGCCATTCGGCTTCGTAGGGCGTCAGCTGCGGCAGCTCCAGCCCGATGCACAGCATGTCCGCGCCGCCGTCGCGCGCGTAGCGCGCATTGTCCATCATGAAACGCGTATACGACGCAAACCAGCCTGCGCGGTCGGACGAATCCGCAAAGCGAATGTCTCCGGTCCACTTTTTGTGCGTCCAGAATTCATTGCACCAGATATAGGGTTTGAGCAGCACGCGCACGCCGTGGCTGCGCATGCGTCGGATCGCGCCGACGTAGTCGCGCTCGGCCCAGCGCGACCAGAATACATTGCGGGAATTCATTGAGGACATCGCGCCGCAGGGCGTCACCGCCGCCCAGGTGGCGCCGCGTTTTTTGAGCGTATCACACAGAACCAGCGCCTGATCCGAGGCGTAGTCGGGAAAATTATCGGCAATGGTCATGCCCGCCATCGGACGGTACGGCGGCAGACCCGGAATGTCGTCGGGCGGGATGTGTGCGTCGGCGCCCTGCGACGCTTCGCCCTTGTCGACCACGGCCACGGCGCTGCTTTCGGCGGGGCGCTCGCGGCCGCCTGATCCGTCGCAGGCGGAAAGGACGGCGCTCCACATGCCGGCACAAGCCAGGAGGCGCAGGAAGAAGCGGACGTGGATGGGCGCTTTCATAGGCGGCATGACGCAGACGGCGCGCGGCGCGTGTCCAAATCCTGCTGAAAGATGCGCTTTTATCATTATTTTGGCGGCCCGTCCCGCCCGACGCCGCGGGGCGCAGGTAACCAGGCGCCGCCGGCCGTGCCCGGATCTCCAACCGGCGCTTTCAACAATTCGATGCGCAATCCATGAAAGAAGACCTGGTCCGACTGCTCAAAGACAGCGCCGTGCTGATGGAACTGAACGGCGAAAACGCCTTCAAATCGCGCGCCTACGCCAACGCCGCCCGCGCCGTCGACCGCAGCGACTTCGACCCCGCTGTGAGTTCCGAAAACGACATAGCCGGCATTCCCGGCGTCGGCAAAGGCATCGCCGAATCCATTCGCGAATTCATGCGCAGCGGCGCGATTGCGGCGCATGACGAGCTCCGGCAGGCGGTACCCGCCGGACTGTTTGAGATGACGCAGCTCAAAGGCGTCGGACCAAAGAAAATTCTGGCCATCAACGAAGCGCTCGGCATTGAAAACATCGGCGAGCTGGAGTACGCCTGCCGCGAAAACCGCCTGGTCGATCTCAAGGGATTCGGCGACAAAACGCAGGCAAAAATCCTCGAGTCGATTGAGCAGTGGAACCTGCGCAAAGACAACTTCCACCTGGGCCGCGCCGTGGAAAACGCCGAGGAAATTCTGGCGGCGCTGCGCGCCCTGGCCGGCGTGCAACGCGCCGAGCTGAGCGGCGAACTGCGCCTGATCGACGAGACGATCAGCGCCGTCGACATTCTGGTGGCCGGCCCGGGTCCGGAGGCGCTGCAACAGGTGTTGGCCGATCATCTGGACGACATTGAACGCAGCGACGCCGGCATCCGCGGCCGCGGTCACTCCGGCCTGCCGGTCAACGTTCAAATCGCACCCGCGGGCCTGTTTGTCTGGCGGCGGCATCAGGACAGCGCCGCCCCGGACTACGCCGAGCGTTTCGCGCAGATTGCGGCTGAAAACAGGCTGACAATCGGCGGTGAAGGACTTAAACTCGACGGCCGGGATTTTAATCCGGCCGACGACGACGAACTCTACGCCGCACTCGGCCTGCAAACGGTCCCGGCGGAACTGCGCGACGACGCGGTCAACTTAAACAACAACAAGAATGTGAAATTCCCACCGCGCGTGAACGATACTGAAATGCGCGGAATGCTGCATATTCACAGCACCTGGAGCGACGGGCGCGACAGCCTGCCGGACATGGCGCTGGCGGCCAGGGATCTGGGCAGCAGCTACATTTGTTTCTGCGACCACAGCCGCAGCGCCTTCTACGCCAACGGGCTCGACGCGGCGCGACTTAAACAGCAGCACGCCGAGATTGACGAGTTTAACAACCAGGGCCACGGCATCGCGGTGTTAAAAGGCATTGAATCCGACATTCTGCCCGACGGCTCGCTCGACTACCCCGATGATGTGCTGGAAACCTTCGACATGATCGTCGCTTCCGTGCACAGCGTGTTAAACATGGCGCGCGACGCCATGACCGCGCGACTGCTGCGCGCCGTGGAAAACCCCTACACGACAATTCTGGGGCATCCGACGGGCCGTCTGCTGCTGGCGCGCAAAGCCAGCGACTTTGACATGGACGCCGTGCTGAAACGCGCCGCGGAGTGCGGCACGGTGATTGAAATCAACGCCAACCCGCATCGCCTGGACCTGTCCTGGCGCAATGTGCGCCGCGCGCGCGACATGGGAATCAAGTTTGCCGTTAATCCCGACGCGCACCGGCGCGACGACCTGCGCTACGTCCGCTACGGACTGATGATAGCGCGCAAAGGCGGCCTGGGCCCCGACGACATTATCAATACCATGGACGAAGCGCAATTCCGCGACTTCCTGGCGCAGCAGAAAAAACGCCGCGCCTGAGGGCGCTTAAACAACAGTTTTTTAACGGACTGTTAAACAACACTCTTCACTGTACTTCCGGGCGCTTAAACAACATGAACATCGGCACATCTGCTGTACGTCCTTCCCTGGCGCATTTCCTGATTTGCCTGAGCGCCTGCGGCGTATTTTTGTTAGCCTGCGGGACGGAAACCGGTCAGTCCCAAACCGGTCAGAAGGCCCTCAGTGACACGTCGATCGGCCAAAACGCGCAGCCGCGCTCGCTGGTGCTCGCTGCAAGCGAAAGCGGCAACGGCGCGCCGAATATCTCCGAGGCGCACGTCGATGCGGCGCTGAACCTCTGCCTGCAACTCGTCGACACGTGGGACTACCGCTACCTGCCGCAGCGCAATGCCGCGCTCGACTCCATCCAGGCGCTGGGTGAGTCGCCCACGGCCGCTGCGATTGGCGCGGCGCTGCGGGCCGACGCGCTGGCGTTTGTGCGCGTCGACCGCGTCCAGAACCTGCTGCGCGTGGAAGTGACGCTGCGCAGCGGCGCGCAGTACAACAAGAGCTCGCAGGGCCTCGGCTGGGACGTCATCCGCTACCGCCGCGACGAGGACAACGCCCAGGTGACGGATCTGGCGCTGACGACGGCGCTGCAACGCGCCCTGGCCGCCGCGAGCGGCGACAGCCTCCTCTTTGCCGCGGTGGAAAAACCCTACAATGTGCGGCCGGCCGCGCCGCTGGTGGTGACGGGACTGAGCATCGCCGAAAACGCCGCGTCGGGCTGGAGTATCTTCAACGATCACATCGTCAACTCCTATCACGCGGTGGTGGCTATCGGCGAGGAAGCGCGCAGGCACGAGCAGTTTGTTGCGGTCGACATCGACACGCGCGACACGATGTACGCAATGAACGGCTTTTACCTGGTGGAGAATTACCGCCCGCCGACCGACATTGAAATCCAGACGCTGCAGTTCTTCGGCGTTGAATACGTGTTGGGCGGAGCTCTTGATCCCATCACGGTTGAGCACAAACCACAGGAAGAAGCCGGCGGCAATGCGGCTGAAATCCGCCTGGACCTGGCGCGTCTGACGCCGGATAGATTGATCCCCGTCGCCAATGTGTCGGGCCGCCTGCACGTCGATAGCCGCGATTCGCTGACGGCGCGGCTGCACGAACTGACGGCCGAGTTGCTCGACAAAGCCGTGACGCCGCCAACCCGTTGACAAACAAAAAAATAGCAGGCCGTGACGCGAGTGGCATCGCCCACGCCCCTCATCCAATCAAGCCGGTGAACTTTCCATGCAGATATTTGTGTGCCGCGGATATTCCGGGCAAATTTTCCGCCTCGACGCCGCCGACATCATGCCGATGACGGAGCTGCTGCCGGTGATGGCCAACTCGATCGGGCTGTATTCCAGCCACGAGGAACGCCTGGGCGTCTACAACCTGACGCAGGATTTTGAGTACCGCGACGGCGACACGCTGGAAGGGCGCGGCACCTGCGAAGGCGATCTGCTGATCGTTGCGGACGGCGGAGTTTGCCACAAACGGTAAAAAAGAAGCAGCCGTATTCTGATCCCAACAGACCAACCATGACGATAACCGACACAAATTTCCCCACCGAAACCATCGAACTGCTCGCAGGCATGGAGTCCATCGCCGTGCTCACCGGCGCGGGTATCTCCGCCGAGAGCGGCGTGGCCACCTTCCGCGACAAAGACGGGTTGTGGTCGCGCTTCAACCCGGCGGAGCTGGCCAGCATGGACGGATTCCTGGCCAATCCACAGCTCGTGTGGGACTGGTACCAGTACCGACGCGGAATTATCGATTCGGTGCAGCCCAACCCCGGGCACCGCGCCCTGGCGGAAATGGAAGAACTTTTTCCGCGTTTTACGCTTTCGACGCAGAACGTGGACCGCCTGCACCAGTCCGCCGGCAGCCGCAAGGTCCTGGAGCTGCACGGCAACATCATCGACAATTTCTGTGTGGACTGCCGCAAGTCCTTTGAGTTTCCAACCGGCGATGTCGAAAAAATTCCGCGCTGCGAGTGCGGCGGCCTGATACGACCGAGTGTGGTCTGGTTCGGGGAGATGCTGCCGGAGGAAGTGCTGCGGGCATCCGACATGGCGGCGCGGCAGGCCCAGGTCTACTTCAGTATCGGCACCTCGGCCGAGGTGTTTCCGGCGGCGCAGCTGCCGCTGATAGCGCAGAGTCACGGCGCGGTGCTGGTGGAAATCAATCCGCACGAAACACAACTGAGTTCGGTGGCGGACTTTTCGCTGCGCATGCCGGCGGGCGAAGCGCTGCCGGTGCTGGTGGAGCGCATCAAACACGTCAGAGCGAGCGCCGGATGATCATCGGCATCGGCACTGATATCGTGGAGATTTCTCGCATCGAGCAGACGCTGGAGCGCTTCGGCGAGCAGTTCATGAACAAGATTTTTGCCGAACACGAACGCGACTACTGTCTGAGCCGCTCGCGGCCGGCGGAGGGTTTTGCGGTGCGTTTTGCAGCCAAGGAAGCCTTTGCCAAGGCCATCGGCACAGGCTGGACGGATATGTTTTCCTGGCGCGACATCAGCGTGGGCCGCGCCACGGGTGAACAGGACGGCCGCCCCTACCTGATTCTCAACGGCACGCTGGCCGAGCGCTGGAACCACGCGCGTTTCCACGTCTCCCTCTCACACACGCATCGCTACGCCACGGCGACTGTGATCATCGAGTCCGACTGAAAATCCGCTTCCCGGCTTCGCAAAATTCCTCACTCAGGGACGCAGCAGCAGATGAGCCGCGGCGACGCCCGCCCGGTGATTCAGCTGCACAAAATACATCCCGGCCGGAAGACCTCGCAGGTCCAGCAGGTACTTCGTCGCATCGTGCACGTCGACGCTGAATTGCAGCGCGCCGGTGATGTTGTAAACCCGCACTTGTCCGCTGCGCGGCTGCGCAAAGTACGCGGCAAATACGCCGGATTCGACTTCGCGCAGATCGAGCGGTCTTGTTTCAGCGGGCGCGGACTCTTCATCCGGCAAGCCCAAAATCGCATCGTCTATCGTATTCAGCACTGTATTCGTGATCACCGGGGCGTTGAAGTCAAAGTAAATCCCCGCGCGGTTCTTGATTTCTGTGCCGTTCTCCAGCCCGCGCTTCAGGAACAGGTGAAAGTTGATTGCGCCCATGCTGGCGGCTTCGTTCTGGGCTTTGCCCGGCAGCTCTATATCGTCAAATCGTATTTCGAGCACCCCGTCGGCGTCCAGCGCCGCGCTGAACTCGTGCGTCGCCGCACCAAAGCGCATAACCTCCAGATTCAGATCGGTGTCCAGCGTGTCGCGAATCACTACCGTACGCGCGGGCGCCGTGCCGATGTTCTGGAATCGCAGCGTATAGGTCAGGCCGCTCACCTCGGGTGAAATCAGACCGCGCGGTCCGACGCCGGCGGGCGCTACGGCTTTGTCATTGGGATCAAAGGACGCCAGGATTTCCGTGCAGCTCTCCGCATTGCTGCCCAAAGACGCGTTGCCCGTGTCCGCATACTCAACTTCGGCCTTTGCACAGATCGTCGTTCCGCGCAGTTCCTCACGCCCCGGCACCTGCAGCCGGACCGTCAACTCCACCGTCGATCCGACAGACAGGTTTTCAAAATTCCATTCGGCAATGCCGGGCTGCACAAGATCTGCAGCCGGATCTGAGGAAAAATTCTCAAGGACGGCGTCGTATTCAAAGTGCAATACGCCGCTGAACGGCAGCGTGCCGGCGTTGAAACAACTCAGGTAATACGTCATGCCGCGGCCGGCTTGCGCGCGCGAAGACGTAATATCAACCGCAAACAGCTCCACCTCGATTTCCGGGACCAGACCGATCTCCAGATCGCCTTCCACCAGCCCCATTTCGTCAACCACGACGCGGCGCGCCGGTACGGGACATGAGACGCGCCAGGGGAACTCTACCGACGGCGTGATGTCAAACTCCCCCTGATCGTACTTCAGATTGAAAAATCCACCGCTGAGGCTGCGGGCAATTGCTCCCGGCGGATGCAATTGAACAAGAAAACTGCTCAAATACTCTTCCATCGTGTCCCGAACACAATTTTCATTGCGGTCGGCATACAGGCGGCCGCCGATGCGCGGTCGCGTCAATGGCGAGCGGTTGTACGTGGCCGCGCCCGTAAAATACACCGGACTGATCTCGTGATTGACCACCTGCGAAGGATCGTCCAGATCGATGACGAGCATTCCCGCGCTATGCCCAAACCACAGCTTTTTACCGGCCGCGTGAATGCCGCGCGCACAGCGCACCAGATCCGGCGCGCCGTTGATATTTAACTGGCGCGGCGCGGATTCAGCGCCGTCCTCGGGGTCTACGCCAAACAACGCCGTTCCGGCGACAACGCTGTCCGTCAGCATGTACAGGCGGCCGTCTTCGATGTTGAACATCGGCAGCAGGCCTGGCTGTGGCAGGAAGTTGCTGACCAATTCACGCGTGGCGACATCGTAGGTGAATATCCCGTTGCCGAAAGACTGAAAAATGTACCAGCCGCGCTGCCGGTCAATAAAAGCGCCGCAGTTGGCAAAACCCGACAGACCGCTCGTCATCGCGACAAGCTCGCTTTTGCCCGTCTCGGGATGGATTGAGACAATGCGCCCGCCCGCCAGCAAGATGCAGTAAAAACGATCGGTAACCGGGTCGTAGGTCAACCCTTCAATCAGATTGTCCTCCAGCTCAAAAGTCCGGAGGAACGTGCCGTCGGCCAGATCGATCTGCGCCAGCCCCTCATCGTTGTACCAGGTGTAGTAGCCGCGCAGCAGGTCGATGGCGGCGATGCCGCGGCGCACGGTCACGAATTCCGCCACGCCCGGATTGAGGACTTCGACTTCACCGCTGCTGATGCTCGTGCGCCCGAATGCCGCGCCCGGATTGCCGTTTGCGAAACCATAGACGTAACCGTCCCTGGCGGCGGCGGAGCTGCAAAACAGAAGAAAAACAAGACTCAGACTCAGCGCCCGGAGGCGATTGTGATGTGCGCTCATCGTACTGTTCCCGTCGCACGCGTCGACGGCGACCTATTGTTTTACAAGGTGGTTTCGCGGCACGGTCTTTGCTGCAGGCGGCCTCGAAGGAACGCTGCAGGGGCCGGTCCGGGCGGATCGTGGCTGGGGGGAACGCGGAATCTAGCAAAAAGCCCAATGACATCCGAATGTCAGGCGCGGACCACAAGTATGCAGCTTTGCTCCGCTTCGGATAAAAAAATTTTTGCCGGTTACGGCGCGCGCCGTATCTTTGCACTCTTCGAGAAATCGAAAAGGAGAGGTGGCCGAGTGGCTGAAGGCACAGGTTTGCTAAACCTGCGTAGGGTCCTGCTCTACCGAGGGTTCGAATCCCTCTCTCTCCGCACCGTCTGAAACACCCGAATGGCCCGATTTTGTCGGGCCATTGTTATTTTCCGCGCAACCAACGTACTACGCACACATTCACGGAGGTCCGCATGAAACGCACGCCCATACCCCGCAACAGCGGTCTGATTTCCGACAAACGCGTACTTGAAAAAACCGGCCGCAGTTGGGAGGAGTGGTTTGCGCTGCTCGACGAGGGCAACGTGCTTTCCCTTTCCCACGCCGACGCCGTCAAGTGGCTGGAGGAACAAAATCTGATTTCACACGCCTGGTGGCAACAAACCATCATCGGCGAATACGAAATTGCGCGCAGCAAACGCGAGGTCGGCGAAAACGAGAAGAAGGAATTCCAGGCGAGCACGCAAAAAATATTCCCGATGGATATTAAACGCACCTGGGAATTTTTAATCACCCACCCGGCGCGCACGCAGTGGCTGGGCACTGTTAACGAATTGCCGCTTGTTAAAGGAGCGACCTTCACGACCGAGGAAGGTTTAGAATGCGAGGTGCGCGGCGTCAAAGAGGAGAATTACATCCGCCTGCGCCTGATCGAGACAAACGATCCCCATCCGACCACGTTAACGGTTTCACTTATTGCGAACGGCGACCGAACTTCGATTCGTTTCATGCATCAAAAGCTGCGCAGCCAGCGCGAGCGCCTGGAAAAAATCGGACACTGGTCCTCCATGCTGTCGCGCCTGTTCGACCTGTTTGAGCGCCTCGCTTAAACAAACGCACCTGGCACTTCCGGCTCTTTTTCACCGGCCGACTTAAACAGCCTCTCTTGTTAGTCGCTCAGAGCGGAGCGACGCATCGGCGGGTTGGGAGCTTTTTTGTTAAAAGACCTGAAGCGAGACGTCGCACAGTCGGCGAGGAGACTTGAAACGAACTCAGGGGCATTTGCATACCGTTGTGCAGACTCTCCACTAACGCTGCCCTGCATACATTCCTCTGGATAGAACATCCATAAAAAAATGCACCGTTTTTCAGCTTTAGTGCGTGAAAGAACTGCGCGGCAGCATCTCCGCAATCAACGCAATATCAGTCTTCAACTGCGGACAATTTGGCTGGATTGAGTGCAACCGGGGAATTTGCGCAGTAAAGTCGAACGTCAATCACCACAGAACAAAAAAGCCGAATCCCCCTTGTATAATGAATTTTCCGAGCTTAGATTTAATGGTCACGTGCAAATAAATAACCACACTACCCAGACATAGTACGCGAGACCGGCTGCCGGGATGGTGTTTGGGCACACAAAACTTCATCGCTTCAGTTCGCTGAAGGTCTGTTGTTTCTGCTCACATGGAGTATCTATGCAAATATTTCGTTTGCTGCTTGCGGCAGCATTTACCCTTACAGTCATTTCCGCAACGGCGGCGGCTCAATGCCCGCCGGTGAGCGGTACCGGCTGTGACAACGTAGCCTGGCAAACCAGCGGCGCCTGGTACCAGCTTGAGGTCGGCGCGAACATATGCGACGCAATCGTTCGCTACTGCTATCGCACCAACGGTTGCGGCAAGCATGAAATTTTCATGTATGAAATTGAATTCCAGGACCCCGCATGTGTGGCGGGACAGGATCTGCTTAGCACGGACATTTTCGACCAAATCATGGAAAAACTCACGATATCCAATCCCTGGCCGGTAAATCCGAGCGGCATTCCCGATTGCCCCGATCAATCGCCGCCCTACATCCAATTGGTCCTGGCGACCTGTTTCCAGGCTTACTACACTCCTTCCAACACAATTCTCATGACGGTATGTGAGTCCGCCTTCGGTTGTATTCGGACTTATACTGTCTGTTATGCAATAGATCCGGAAGGTCAGGATCCGCCCAAACTGGTTACAACATATTACGATTCAACGCCAACGCTGATACTCTGTCAAGAACCGCAGGAGCCGAACGACGTGATATCCTGGGAACCCAATTTCGGAACCAGTTGGATATCCAATTGTGTGGGCGGCTGTGAGTAACATTCGAATTGGCCGAGGTGTTTGCGGCAAAATACCTCACACACATCTGTCTGGTGGTATTTAGATGCAAACCGTTCAGCAATAATGATGTGAATTCAGAGCAGGTGCGTTTTACAACTTGCCTGCTCTGGTTTGATTGGGTATAATAACTCAAAATGAGTAACACTCTTCATTTATTTATTCACTCACAACCTCCATGCGAAACTCCACTACAACAGCGGCTTTCCAAAACACATCCCTGTGGGCTCTTGCGATCATTCTCTTGTTGCCTGTGCAGAAGCTGCCGGCACAATCCACGTTCGAAATTCTGCAACGCCTCGATGCAACCTTTCTGGAAATCGAATTTGCGGCGCAGGACAAGGCCTTTATTGTGGGAACAAACGGCACGATCCTGCGCAGTGAAGACAATGGCGAGACCTGGGAACGACAGTTTGCCGGCACGCTTGCAGATCTGTACTCGATTGATTTTGTCGATGACAAAAGAGCGACGATCGTCGGTGCAAACGGTACAATTTTGCGCAGCCGCGACGGCGGCGAATCCTGGACGTTACAGGAAAACGGCGGCAACAGGGCCATTCGTTCAGTCAGTTTTGGAAATGACGAAGTCGGAGTCCTGGTCGGCGACGAAGGCCTGGTGAGACGCACGAACGACGGCGGTGAAAGCTGGCGAACGGTGCCTGCGCCGACCGACAGCATCCTGCAAAAAGTATTGATGTTGAGTGAGAATATAGCCGTGGCTATCGGCGGTAACGGCAGTATTATCCGCAGTGAAGACGGCGGGCGCAGCTGGGAACGAGTTTATCACGATGCTCCCAACTGCGTTGATTGTCAGCTTGCAGACCTTGGCAGCGACAGTTTCGGAACGATTTACGCCCTTTTTGCCGGGCATCTGTTGCATTCAGAAGATCTGGGGAAAAGCTGGCAGGTGGAGCGGTCGCCGCGCAATCTGCAGGGCGCTCCGGTCATGTATGCAATTGACTTTGTGCGTCCGGGCCACGGCATCCTGGTGGGCGAGGTGTTCTCGCGGATGTTAATGACTGAAGACAAGGGACGTACATATCGCACAACAGAGTTGGCGGACAGGGAAGTGACGCGCAGTATTCTGGTTGACGTTAAGTTTCGTGATCTGCGCCACGGCATTGCCGTCGGCGCCTTAAACAGCATCTATACCACGGAGGACGGCGGCGCAAACTGGAAACTGCAGTCGCACTATACTCAGTTTCAGTTCAATTTGACAACCATGCAATTTGTGAATAAAGACGTTGGTTTTATCGGTGGAACAAATGAAAGGATATTCCGCACCGACAATGGCGGCGCGACCTGGATATGGCAGGAGGAAAATCCGGAAGATACATTCTATCATTCGTCCGCCCGGATTGTTGATTTGCATTTCTTCAACGAAAACGAAGGACTTGCTTTTTCAAGCAATATCCGCGGTTACCTTCGAACAAACGACGGTGGAAAGCGGTTTGAACGGGAATACCTTGTAAAGTATTCTCGACAAACAGTGGATTTCTGCAATGATCAGTTTGGATTTTTTGCGGGGGAGTTCGGTGGCGACATCGGGTTCACGATCAGAACGACAAACAATGGCGGACAAGACTGGAAATCAATAGAAAGTATTGACAGTGTCTTCGTTTCCGGTGTTGAATGTGTTTCCAGCGATCTCATGCTGGTCTGCGGTCAAACACGCGGGGACGGTGTCGGTAGGGCCGTGATTTGTCGCTCGGGTCTGCCGGGAGAAGACTGGGAGAAGATATCAATCCCCGACGCCAATGTTGTTTCGGATATTGAATTTATCAGTGAAACGGAAGGTTTTGCCATCGTCGGCTACGATGTTCCGGGATTGGAGTTCAGTCGCTCCGTCATTTACCGGACTCAGGACGCCGGCAAGACCTGGCGGGCAAGCGCAATCGACACGGTTTACCGACTGCAGAGCATTTCCTTCAGCACGCCGCAAGTCGGCTACGCAACAGGCGATTATGGAGCATTTGTTAAAACGGTCGACGGCGGACTGAGCTGGCACAAAATTGAGACCGGGACGGAGAGTTTTCTGCAGGTCGTCAACGCCTTCCCCGACGGCACGGCATACATACAGGGAAATTACGGCTCGCTGTTTCGCGTATTGCCGGACGACGAGGTCGTTTCCGTGGCTGAAAACAATCAGTCAAAAGTGGAAGAGTTAAAACTGCCTACTTTGTGGACGGAGGAAGCTTTTCCAAATCCCTTCGCCGCATCTATCAGAATCCCCCTGGTGTGGTTTGATGATTTTGCGCCCCGGGAAATGTCGATAAAAGTTTTTGATGTTCTTGGTCGCCAGGTTGATGATTTAAGCGGGCAGATCCGCAACATCGGCGGACGGACAGCAACCATTGAATGGACGCCTCGGGGCTTGCCGGGCGGCGTGTACATCATCAATTTTGAATACGATGGTTACAGCCGAACAGAAAACATCTTCCTCACGCGTTAAGTCTGCCAAACTTCACTGTTGCCGCGGCAGTGTTAAGTTATCTCCGCAGAGATTTCGAACTTTGTCTTTGCGCGGCGGTATTCTACCTCATACATCGGCCGGAGCAACTCCCCCTGTCAAATAGCGCGATCGATGGCAGAAACTCGGCGGAATACAGTCGATTCAAGGAATCAGAACCAGACTTCACAGCGTCTGAGCGAAGCCGGTCAGCACCCCCACTTGCAGCCGGAGACTGGGCTGCCGATACAGAACACAAAACATACTCGTCGGCAACCGACTCCACACCTGAAGGTCAGAGTAAAACGGCCAAAAACCACCGCACGCTGGCGCCGCCGTTCAGCGAGTCAGACCGCAGTCAAACAGTGACCGCCGTGTGCCGGGCGCCGGCCACCGGGCGCCGGCCGCTGAAACAGAAGGTCAAAACCACGGATGAAAAAAGCAGCCGACGGCCACGACGTCAAGGGGACGAAGTTTCGGGCTGTCGGCTGCACAAGCGCGGACGATTGAACTTTCGCAAACAATTGATCTTACGACGGGATTACTCGCGACGCCCCTGGACAACATTCAGATAGGTTTTTTCATTGTGCCGCCAGGTAAACGCGCCAAAGGCGTATCCGGCCGCAACGACCATGGTCACAAATGTCAACAAGAGGTATGTGGCGTCGGCTATCTCAAGTCCTGCGGCGTCGAGTATCGAACGATCGTTTTGGATATTTGACCAGGCGGCGTTGAGCAAGACAAAAATGACCGCCGCCAGACCGCCGTAAATCAACATTCCTCTGAGTACGATATAGCGAAGTCGCCCCTGGTTGCGTACCTGGCCCCAGGTCCGGATAAACTGGTCCGATGGTTTATCCATACCGCAACTCCGACGAGTTGTTTAAACCGTGCTCCGGTCCCGGCCATTGCAGATCATACGTTAAATTGTTGTTCATAGTATTGCTCTCAACTTGGTTTAATGATTGCATTTGCAGAATTAACAACCGCGCCGCCGACCGCGCCCACGGCGGAAGCCGTCATCGCGCCGGCAGCCGCGCCGGGAATGCCGCCGACGGGGCCGCCGAGGATGGATCCGCCGATTGCGCCGCCGACCAGACCGGAAACAAATCCACCGAGAGCGCCGGTAATTGCACCAACCAGATCAGCTTCGACCACCTGACGGAAACGCTTTTTCTTTTTGTCCGGATCGTCGGCGAGGATTGTGCCGGACGGATGTTTAATCGCCGCTGTCGGCAGGTCGAGATAGTCGGCATGATAGGCCGCACTGTGTTTTGCCACGGCGACAACAACAAGCGGCAACTCTTTCTGATGTTCGGGTATGGCAGAATCAATTATCTCGGTTTCGACTGCGTTCAAGGCGTCGAGCATCTCCTGCAGCGTGGCAATCTCTTCATCGACGGCGGCGGCGTGGACGTCGCGGCAGAATTGAATCTGCTCTTCACTGATCGGCAGATCGCTGTAGGCGTCCTCAACGCTGAGATTGACGACGACGTTGTCCAACATGGCTTCAACTTCGGCCTGATCGGAGGACTCGAGCAATTCGGCGATGCTGATCACATAGCCCGCCGCGGCTGTTTTAATCTGCGCATAATCCAACTCTTCAAATGTCTGCGCGCCGGTGGATGTTAAAATATAGTCGAGACCGGCATTGTGCAGAATGCCGAAATCGTTGCAGGGATTATCAGGATTCTGAATGGAAGAATAATCGCTGAGTTCGAGCGCGCCGCCGGGCGGCGTCAACGCCTCCTCGGGTGACGAGAGAACGGCGGTCTCGTTGCAGCCCGTCAGGACAGCAGCGCACACAAGCATCGCGCAGAAAAATACACCGACATAGTTCTTTTTGGTAAACAACATTTCAACCTCATACTTTTTTATATACCCGAAGAAAAACTTGCTTTGATTGGTATTCGGCTTTCCTCCGGGTGAAACGTTAATTAACATTGACATCTGTTTCGACCTGACAGGCGGCTACAGTCGCAATCGCGGTTGCGCAAAGCGCAGCGCGTGAAATACATCCCGAGCGTCCGGGGACATGCGGGATTAAATTCCAGGTGACTGCGTCAATGCAATCAGGTGTTGTGTAGTCCGGGTTTCAGCGGTCTTGGTGCAGATTGATTTCAGGCGTCGGTATCTGCCGATCAATCTGATTGCCGTATTTGGTGCGGGCGGCTTGTGTGTTTATGTCTTTATTCGCGACTCTCGGCCTCATCCTTTATGAGTAAAATCAGTGAGTTCAGTACAGTTGCCGCTCGCGTGTATTGATCGCGAATACACAGCCCGCAGCCGGACAAGTCGATGGTATAGGTTCCGCGAATCCACCTTTAATGGCCCCAATGTAACAAATCGACAGCGACAAATCCAAAGAAAAACAGCTCCATTGGTCGGATTTTTAACACATCACGTGAATGAATGGAAACACAATTCGGTCGCCAGACGGCGCTTTTGCCACATGCTTATGGTTAATGATCTTACCCGCACGAGTTCATCCGCACTGAAACAGCGATATATGTGTGTGCTTCAGCATCCGCACGCGTGCAATTCGCTCCAATGTCCTCACTTCCGGTCTGTGCGCCATATTTCCTCGCAAATGAATGATTCTAAACAAGTTCCGCCGGCAGCAGCCGTCGAGTGTTTAACAATAATAGCCAGTTTTTAAACGGACTACGTAGACAACGGCGGCTATTACGTATGTGCACAATTGCGTTACCGCTTCCGACGGCGGAAGTTAAAACTGCACATCTGTGCAGCGCAGGTATTCAGACCCGTTTCAACAGAAAAAACATCCACGCACTCGCCGCCAGTCTCAAAGCAAGCGCGGGTCGGCCCGCCGCAGATCGGGGCTGTTATGAGTCGGCAGGCGACTGACAACGCGTTGACCAAATGACATCAAACTACATTCAGACAGGCCGCCGGGAAACCCGAGACAGACTCAACGACTTCGAATTTGAGTCTCCGTGGTTAACAAAAGAGGATTTAAAGTGGCGCACGCAGGCGCCGCAAGTCAACGAAAACGGCCACTGCGCAACAACGGCCAATGCACAACAACGGACAAAGGAAGTATGAGCAGCGGATATTCAAAACGCAGCCGACGTCACCTGCTCAGTGGCAGTACTGTGCCGGGCCGTCGGCCGCGTTTGGTCGGACGTGAACCTCAATACAGAAGGAAATGTCGCTACCCGTCTTTGTCCTGCACGAATTTCAACCACGTTTTCTCGTTGTGCCGCCAGGTAAACGCGCCCCAGGCGTATCCGGCCGCAACGACTACGAAGGTGAAAATCAGGACCATATAGGCGAGGTCGAATATCGCAAGCCCATCGGCAGCCAGAACGGGACGATCGTTGTTGACATTGGCCCACGCGGCGTTAAGCAGGATAAAAAACATTGCCGTCATGCCGCCGTAGAACACGATTCCTCTGAACAGGATGTAGCGACGTCGACCGAGCCTGCGCATCCGGCCCCAGCTTTGAATGAATTGTTCAGTTGTTCGAGTCATGCAAAAACCTCGAGGCAAATGTTAAACAATGCGGGCGCATGCTCTGAAAACGAGCCGCACACAATTTGTTCATTACGGCTTCTCAACCGGGTTTGATGATTGCATTTGCCGAACTCGCAACCGCGCCGCCGACCGCGCCCAGAGCCGACGCCGCGAGAGCGCCCGAGGCCGCACCCGGTATACCGCCGACAGGACCGCCGAGCAGGGAACCGCCGATAGCGCCGCCGACCAATCCCGAGAAAAAGCCGCCGACAGCGCCGGTTATTGCGCCGACGAGATCGGCCTCAACCACCTGACGGAAGCGCTTTTTATTTTTCTTCGGATCGTCGACCAGAAAATCGTCGGACGTCTGTTTAAGATCGGCGGGCGGCAGTTGCAGGTAGTCGGCGTGATAGACCGCACTGTGTTTGGCGACGGCGACAACTGCAAGCGGCAGGCGCTTCTGATGTTCGGGAATGGTCGAATTGATAACGTCGAGTTCAACAGCATTGAGCGCCGCGAGCATTTCCTCCAGACTGCCGATATGTTCATCCACGGCGGCCCTGTGGATTAAACGGCACATGCGGATCTGCTCCGAACTCAGGGGCAGGCGGGCATAAGCGTCTTCAGCCGTCAGGTTAACAAGAACATTGTCCAGCATCGATTCAACGGCGGCCCGATCTCCCGGCTCCAGCAGCTCGGAGATACTGATGACAAACTCGGCACTTGCGGACTTGACCCGCGCAAAATCCAGCTCCTCAAAACGGGCCGCACCGCTCGCGGTTAACACATAATCCAGACCGGCATTGTGCAACACGCCGTAATCATTGCAGGGATTATCGGGGTTTTGAATTGCGGAATAGTCGAAGCGCTGCGGCAATCGTCCGCGCTGTGAAACATCCTGTGAGTCGAGCAGACCGTTTTCGCTGCAAGCCGCCAGTGCGCACACACACAGGAGGCAGACACATAAAAGCGTTCTAACGCGATTTTCTTTGTACAACATCATTTTAACCTCGCAAATCCAGGTGATCCAAAGGTTGAGCCCGAACTGTGATTATTGGCTGCCTTTGGATAAAAACGTGAATTGATGTTAATGTCGGTATCACACCGGCGCGTGTAAGTCGCTCGAAGCGTCGGCAACCCGGCCCCCGCCGACCGGGAACGATCAACAGGGGAAGATTGCGGGCGTCCGCAGAATAGCGGGCGAGCGACGCAAGGGACATCCGAAGCGCTGGAATCAGGCGGCACGATACCCGGCCGCTTTTGTTAAAGCCGGAGATTCACTTGCCGCTACCGGTGCGTGAGGAGCGAATCCACGCTGCCGTGGTTTCGCCCGGAGTTGATGAATAAAACAGTGATTTTCCGTGATTTTTCGCCCGCGCGTTTTTTGTGGATTAAACACAGAGCGAGCGTCGGGTCAATGGTGTGTTTCCGCCCTACACCTTTAACATGACAAAGGTACGGCGGGAAGGGCCAGTGTTCCAAGGGAAAAAACCGCGGCGGCAATCTTTTGAAGAAACGTTGCACGAACGTCCCGCGACAGCTCCCAAGCGGCGGTTTTCGGCCGTTAATCGAAGTACTTAACAATGACTCTGACGAAGCGATCCGATTGGCGTCGCGGCATGCGGCGTTTATTCAACCCGCCTTTCGGGGCTGTACATCGACTCGTTTATGCGCCACATCGCCAGGCCCCAGATGACGCCGGCCACGAGGGCAAAGACGAGGATGTTAACCAGCGCTTCGCTGAGCGAAAATGAGCTGAAGCCGTGGCCGTGGTGCAGCGGCAGGCCGTGTTCAAGGTTGCGGACGACGGCCATGACGATGAGATAAAGCATGCCGTTCAGCAGCCCAAAACCGGCGATGCCGTGGAAGAGTACAAAACGCAACTTGCCTTCGGCGCGCGTGGATTCCCAGGCTTCCCTGTTTTTCTCTGTTTTACCGACTTTTTGTTGGTCGGCCTGCGACGATCCGGAATTGCTGGTCATGGCTGATTCCCACAGACTGAATGACATGTCAAGTGCAGTGCGGACGCGCGAGCGGCAGGCGGAGACCTGCGAGAAGGAGAGCGGCGGCGCGTCGACGAGCGGAAATATAGACGGCGGGACGCGGAATGTCAAGCGGGAAAACATCCACATAGCCGAGCTGCGAAGCAGTCCCGCCAAGTGTACATCCCAGGCTGCGACTGAGTTGAGGCGAAGGAGCGCGCCCGTTATCCGGCAAAAATGACGTAATATTGCGTTCCGACGGTTTTCATGCCCGTTGAGGTGTGGATGTGGGCCGTTGGGGAGACTTGATGGAACAATAGGGATTCGACGAACCGACGATGGCAAAACGCACAAAAAAGAGTAAAAACGACGGCAACGGCGCAAACCTCGGTTTTGAGGCAAAACTGTGGACCATGGCCGATAAAATGCGCGGGCACATGGACTCCGGCGAGTACAAACACGTCGTGCTCGGCCTGATCTTCCTCAAGTACATCTCCGACGCCTTCCAGGAAAAGTACGAAGCGCTGAAAGCCACACAGGCGACGGAATACACCGATCCGGAGGATCGCGACGAGTACATCAGCGAGCGCATTTTTTACGTGCCGCCCGAAGCGCGCTGGAGCCACATTCAGAACAGCGCCAAACAGCCGGAAATCGGCGGAATTATCGATACCGCCATGACGTCGCTTGAACGCGAGAACGCGGCGCTGAAAGGCGTGCTCAACAAAAATTACGCGCGGCCGGCGCTCGACAAACGACGTCTGGGCGAGCTGATCGACGTGATCAGCGACATCGGACTGGGCGGCGCGGCGGCGCAATCGCAGGATCTGCTGGGCCGCGTTTACGAGTATTTTCTGGGTCGTTTTGCGGCGGCCGAGGGCAAAGGCGGCGGCGAGTTCTACACGCCGCAGTGTATTGTCAAACTGCTGGTCGAAATGCTGGAACCCTACCACGGCCGCATCTTCGACCCCTGCTGCGGCTCGGGCGGCATGTTTGTGCAATCCGAAAAATTCGTGGAAGAACACGGCGGCAAACGCGACGACGTATCGATCTACGGTCAGGAATCCAACCCAACGACCTGGCGACTGGCAAAGATGAATCTGGCGATCCGCGCAATCGACGCCAATCTGGGCAAGACTTTTGCCGACAGTTTCCACGACGACCAACACGCCGATCTGAAAGCCGACTTTATCATTGCCAATCCGCCGTTCAACATGTCGGACTGGGGCGGCGCGCTGTTACAGGAAGACGCCCGCTGGAAATACGGCAAACCGCCGGCCAACAATGCCAACTACGCCTGGATTCAGCACTTTGTGCACCACCTGGCGGCGGACGGCACGGCCGGTTTTGTGATGGCCAACGGCTCGATGTCGACCAACACCAGCGGCGAAGGCGAGATCCGCCGCAGTTTAATCGACAACGACATGATCGACTGCATGGTGGCGCTGCCGGGCCAGTTGTTTTACACAACCCAGATTCCCGTCTGCCTCTGGTTTATCACGCGCTCCAAAAAGGCGCAGCGCAGGAAAGGTTTCCGCGAGCGCAAGGGCGAGACATTGTTTATCGACGCACGACGCATGGGCGCGCTGATCGACCGCGTGCACCGCGAGCTCTCCGCAGAGGACATTACAACAATCGCAGGAGTCTACCACAACTGGCGCAATGAAAAAGGCGCGTACGAGGACAAAGCGGGCTGGTGGAAAAGCGCTACGCTGGACGACATTAAAAAACACGACTACGTGCTGACGCCGGGCCGTTACGTCGGCGCGGAAGAAGTTGAAGACGACGGCGAACCCTTTGAAGAAAAGATGCAGCGTTTAACCACAACGCTCTACGCGCAGTTTAAGGAGTCGGCCAAACTGGAAAAGACCATTCGCAAAAACCTGGAGTTCCTGGGATTCGATGGCAAAGAATAAACCACATACAACAGAAGTCGACGACGGCATTCCGGCCGAGCTGAAACAGTCGATCATCGACGTGTTGAGCGCACATCCGCACGTGGAGGAGATTTACCTGACGGGTGAGCGCGCGCGCGGCGAACACCACGCGCAGTCGGATATTCAGCTTTTGTTAAAAGGCGAGAAGTTAACAGAGTCGGATCTGGATGAGTTGCGGGAGAAGTTGGAAGGAGTGGAGTGTGAGTGGTATATAGATATTCAACGTAGCAGAGCACGACTTTTCAACGAAAACATGTTGTTGCTAACTGTAAAGGTCGATGGGCAAGTTCAAGATGCCCAATTCGACAAAATCTCCGAGTTCATTGACATCAATCCTAAAAGGACAGTCAAAAAAGGTACTAATTCTAAGTATGTCTCAATGCAATGTCTTGCAGAGAATCAACGCGAGATCACTGCTATTGAAAAACGAGAGTTCAAAGGGTCTGGCAGCAAGTTTCAAAATGGCGACACGCTATTGGCGCGGATTACACCCTGCCTGGAAAATGGAAAGACTGCATTTGTTGACAACCTTTCAGCTAATGAGATAGCACATGGATCTACTGAATTCATTGTAATGTCGTCAATCGAAAACAAGTCCGACAATAAATTCATCTACTACCTGGCCAGATCACCTCGATTTCGTGCCTATGCGATCGCAAGAATGGAAGGTTCCTCGGGAAGACAGCGAGTGCCTGCTTCTACATTAAATGCCTACCGATTCAAATTCCCCTCGTTAAAAGACCAACGCGCCATCGCCCACATCCTCGGTAGCCTCGACGACAAAATCGAGTTAAACAGGAAGATCAACAAAACACTGGAAGAAATGGCGCAGGCCATTTTCAAGAGTTGGTTTATCGACTTTGATCCGGTGGTCTGGAAGGCCGTACAGGCGGGCAAAGACGTGCCGGAGCAGTTTCACAAGGCGGCGCAGCGCTACCGCGAACAGCCGGAGCGCATGACGCTCAATGCGGAGACTCTCGACCTGTTTCCCGATGAGTTTGTGGAGTCGGAGCTGGGTTGGGTGCCGCGGGGGTGGGAGGTGAAAAAACTGGGAACCATCTTTCAACTCCGTTATGGCAAGAGCTTAAAAAGAAGTAGTAGGGTTAACGGCCCTTTCCCGGTTTACGGGTCTGGTGGAATTACAGGCTATCACAATACATTCTTGTCGGAAGGACCGGGGGTCATTGTTGGTCGAAAAGGAACTGTCGGTTCTTTGTACTGGGAAGACAAACCATTCTATCCTATTGATACCGTATTCTACGTAGATGTATCTAATCCTCAGCAATTGCCCTGGATTTATTACACTTTACAGACAATTGATATCAAAAGCCTTGCGGCAGATTCGGCTGTTCCAGGTGTAAATCGTCACTTTATACTTGGCCAGAAAAGTGCTTCGCCATCCAGTCAAATCCTCAATAAATTTTTTACTATTGTCAATACGATCCGAAAGAACATCAACTCTCAATCCAAAACATCTGAAGATCTGGTAATCCTCCGCGACACCCTCCTCCCCAAACTCATTTCCGGCGAACTGCGGATACAGGACGTCGACAAAGTATTGGAGAATGCATTATGAGCGCAACCCTAAAACCCTGGGTTAAAGGTCCGCTGGAGATCATTGTCAATGCCGAATTGCAGTATCGCAGCGGCGAGGACTACGATCGCCGTCAGGCTTTGATCAGTTTTGACAATGCAATTGAAGTTGCCATCTCGGTGTATCTTTCGCTCAATCCCAAACAACGCAACAACACAAAGTATACAAAAGAAGATGTTGCGCGCTGGAAGGTTAACTTCCACAGTCGTTTAGAGTTTCTGGCTGAAGAGATAAAACGCCGCGGAGTTGTCGCGCCTATTGACGTTGATGAACTGATCTGGTATCACGATCACCGCAATGAATTTTACCACGGTAAAATGCGCGGCGTGCCGGACAGAGAGACGCTGGAAGGAATTCGGGCGGCGGCAGTTTGGATTGTCAGTTTCCTGTTTTACACACCCGACGTATTCCAGCAGGTTGAATTTGCCATCAATGCCAGAGCGCAGCGCCGGTCCCGATGGTCTAATGTGCGAACTGACCAGCTTATCGACAATGTGCTGGGAAAAGTAGAAATCGCCGATAGGAAATATCGAGCAAGCACGCTGCTGTTCCTGGCAGACCCCCAATATTACGAGTTCTTTCAGAGTAAACTAATTGAGGAACAGTATGGCTCGCCCAATATCTCAAAGGAAATGTATCCGGAATTGCAGGAGATCTACCAAAATGCACTAAAAGCCGAAATTAGCTCGGTCAGGATAGAACATTTTGGTGAAAAAGTTTGCGTTAACATTTACCACAAGAACCAGGATGAAACTACAACATGTGTACGACATCCTGTCAGTGAGTGGTACGAGGACATTGAAGAACCAACATTCGACCTGGGTTGGGACCCGGATAGAAATGCACGAACAATTTTAATCCGGTCTGAAGTAGAGATTCTTAACAGACTTGGAATAATTGACGACGAGAATATGGATCTCGCCTACACAAACAGGCATAACAATTATTTGCACAATGATATGGAATGAGAGCAAGAACTTGAAATTCCTGTTCAATTCGATCTGAACGAGTATGTCAACTTTAGTCTGGAGGCGCGTTCCATGGCAAAGTCAGATGAAGATGTCGTCGAACAAATGGCGATGGGATTCCTTGACGATCTCCACTACGAGACCGCCAAAGGAGCCGAGATCGCCCACGACGGCGAGAAAGCGGAACGCAGTGAAAAAGCAGCGTTCAGAGACGTCGTGCTGGAAGAACGCCTGCGCGACGCCCTGTTTAATATCAATCCCGACACACCGCGGGAAGCGGTCGACGACGCCGTGCGTCAGATTCTGAATCTTCCCTCGCCCGATCTGACAGGCGCGAACCGCGCGTTCCAGAAAATGTTAACCGACGGCGTCGACGTGTCCTGGCGCGGCGAAGAAGGCGAAAAACACGGACGCATTGAATTGCTTGATCTGGAAACGCTCAGCAATAATTCCTGGCTGGCGGTCAATCAGTTCACGGTGGTGGATGATCGCCGCGAGCGGCGACCGGACGTGGTGGTCTTTGTCAACGGCCTGCCGCTGGTTGTCATTGAACTCAAAAGCGCCGCGAGCGAAAACGCGACGCTGCGCCATGCCTTCAACCAACTGCAAACCTATAAACAGCAGATACCGAATCTGTTTGTCTACAATGTGCTGCTGATCATTTCCGACGGCATGTACGCACGCACGGGCACGCTGACCTCGGGCTGGGATCGCTTCATGCCCTGGCGCACCATCGACGGCAGTGACCTCTTTCGCGAACCGGGCGAAACAAAACAGACGGGCGGAAAACTGCAGCCGGGTTTAAAAACCACGCTCTTCGGCATGTTGCAGCACAAGCGCCTGCTGGACTATGCACTTAACTTTGTGACCTTTGAAGACAGCGGCGGACACAGCAGGGACATCCGCAAAAAAGCGGCGGCCTACCACCAGTTTCACGCTGTAAACAAAGCGCTGGAATGCACGCTCTTCGCCTGCGGTATCAATGCGCCGGCCGACAAACTCTACAGCCGCTTCCGCGAGGCCGAAGCCACCGACCCCAACACGTTGCGAGAAGAACGGGAGCGTCACTTGATGCGCCAGTTCGGCGATCGCAAGATCGGCGTCGTCTGGCACACGCAGGGCTCCGGCAAAAGCCTCTCGATGCTCTTCTACGCCGCCAAGGTGATTCGCCATCCGGCGATGAAAAACCCGACGATTGTGGTTATCACCGACCGCAACGACCTCGACGAGCAGTTGTTTAACACCTTTGCCAACAATCATTTACTGCTGCGGCAGCGGCCGGTGCAGATAACAAGCCGCGCCGACCTGCGCAGCAAGTTAACGACCAGCGGCGGCGGCGTCTACTTTACAACGATCCAGAAATTTCTCTCGGAAAATCGTGAACAAGCGCTGTCCGACCGCAAAAACATCGTGGTGATTGCCGATGAGGCGCACCGCAGCCAATACGGTTTTACGGACGGTTTTGCACTCAGAGTGCACGAAGCGCTGCCGCGGGCATCCTTCATTGGTTTTACCGGCACGCCGGTGGAGTCGGACGACAAAAACACCCGAAATGTGTTCGGCGATTACATCGACACCTACGATATTCAGCGAGCGGTGGAAGACGGCGCAACCGTGCCGATTTACTACGAAAGTCGGGTGGCGCAAATTGAACTCAATGCCGACGCTCTGCCGCAAATTGACGCGGATATTGAAGATTTGACGGAAGCCGATGAAGACGACGAGGCCAAACAGAAACAGCGCGCCAAATGGGCCTCGCTGGAAGCGCTGGTCGGTTCGGAGCAGCGCCTTGAACTGATTGCCGCGGATCTGCTTGAACACTTTGACGCGCGCCTGCAAACGCTGGACGGCAAAGCGATGATTGTCTGCATGAGCCGGCGCATCTGCGTGGAGATGTACAATCTGATTGTTAAACAGCGCCCCGATTGGCACAGCGAGGATGACGACAAAGGGAACATCAAAATCGTCATGTCCGGCAGCGCTTCCGACGAGCCGGAGTGGCAGACGCATATCCGCTCAAAGTCGGCGCGCGAAGCGATTGCGCAGCGCTTCAAAAACCCGGAGGATGATCTGAATATCGTGATTGTGCGCGATATGTGGTTAACGGGATTCGACTGCCCCAGCCTGCACACGATGTATCTGGATAAACCCATGAGCGGGCACAACCTGATGCAGGCGATAGCGAGAGTTAACAGGGTGTTCCGCGACAAACCAGGCGGACGCGTGGTGGATTATATCGGCATTGCCGATTCGCTGCGCAAGGCGCTCATCACCTATTCGGAGGGCAGCAGCAGCAATGCCGAGACCGTACACTTTGCGGAAGAAGCCGTTGCGTTTTTCGAGGAAAAACTCAAAGATATTCGATCGCTGCTCGAGGGAATCGACTACCGCGCTCTGATCTCGCTGACCGGCGACAAACGGCTGCAAGGCATTGCCGATGTAATGGAATTTATTCTGCACAGAAACGACACCAACACTAAGGGCGAAAGCGACAGCGAGAAAGCCGACGTACATGACGGCAATGAAGACGGCAAAAAGAGCCGCAAAAAACCCTTCCTGCAAGGTGTTGCCGAATTGACAAAAGCTTACGCGCTGGCAGCGCCGGATCAGACGGTATTACAGTATGCGGACGAAGTGGCTCTGCTGCAGGAAATCCGCCACCTGCTGAACAAATCCACCGGCAGCGGCGAACGATCGCCGCAGGATGTGGAAATGGCGGTGCGACAGATGATATCGAACGCCGTTTCCGGCACGGGCGTCAAAGACATCTTTGCCGCGGCGGGTTTAAACAATCCGGATCTCTCGGTGATCTCGGAAGAATTCATGGAGGAAGTTCGGCACACGGATAAACCCAACCTGGCATTTGAAACACTGCGCAAACTGTTAAACGACGAGATCAAAGTGCGTCTGCGCAAGAACGTCGTTCAGGCGCGACTGTTCAGCGAAATGCTGGAAGACGCGGTGCGCCGCTATCAGATTCGCGGCGTCGCCAGCGCCGAGTTAATCCAGGAATTATTTGAGATGGCGCGCAATATGCGCGACGCGCGCAGTCGCGGTGAAAATCTGGGCCTCAACGACGACGAACTGGCGTTCTACGACGCGCTGGCCGACAACGACAGCGCGGTGAAAATCATGCAGCAGGACGACCTGAAGATGATCGCGCAGGAGCTGGTAACGGCGGTTAAACGCAATGTCTCGATCGACTGGACGATCCGCGAAAGCGCACGTGCCGGCATTCGCGTGATTGTTAAACGCCTGCTGCGCAAATACGGTTATCCGCCCGACAAACAGGAAAAAGCGGCGGAGCTGGTGCTGGATCAGGCGGCGGTGCTGTGCGAAGACTGGGCGCTGGAATGACGCTCCCAGCTCTCAGACTTTCAACAGCCTCAAAAACTCGAAACTCCAAACCCGGTGACAAACAAATGGGCCTTTAAAGCGGCGCACGCAGTAGCCGCAATCGGAAGTCCGTGACGGACAACATTTCAACCAAGCGACCGAAGCGCCCAAAAAGCAACAGGGCCCCGGCGCCGAAACGCCGAGACCCCGTTGACGGTACTCGAGTTCTTTACTGACCCGACTTAAACTACACCGTACGCCAGCATGGCGTTGGCGACTTTCACAAATCCGGCGATGTTTGCGCCGGCGACGTAGTTGACGTGACCATTTTCCCTGCCGTATTCAACACAGGATTCGTGCACGTCCGACATGATTTTCTTGAGTCGGCGGTCGACTTCCTCGCTGTCCCAGGAAAGACGCTGCGAGTTCTGCGACATTTCGAGACCGGAGACGGCGACGCCGCCCGCGTTGGCCGCCTTGCCGGGAGCGTACATGATCTTCGATCCCTCGAAGACCTCCACCGCGCCGGGCGTCGAAGGCATGTTGGCGCCTTCACTTACCAGCATGCAGCCGTTTTCAACCAGCGTGCGCGCGTCGTTTTCGTCCAGTTCGTTCTGCGTGGCGCAGGGGTATGCCATGTCGCAGTTGATCGACCAGGGGTTTTGTCCTTCGCGGAATTCCGCTTCAAAACTGTCGCAGAAAACGCTGAGCGGCGCGCGCTCCTCGTTTTTGATCTGCATCACGCGCGCGAGACCTTCTTCCGTTAACCCGCCGGGAATATACAGCGTTCCCTGACGATCTGACAAAGATAAAACTTTTGCGCCCAACTGTATCAGCTTTTCGGCGGCGTATTGCGCCACATTGCCCGAACCGCTGATCGTGGCCGACTTGCCCTCAATGCCGTCGTTGTTGCGCTTCAGCATCTCCTCGGCAAAGTAGACCGCGCCGTAGCCGGTGGCCTCGGGACGAATTTTGCTGCCGCCGTATTCGGCGCCCTTGCCCGTCAGCACGCCCTCAAATTTGTTGCGGAGGCGTTTGTACTGACCAAAGAGATAACCGACTTCGCGCGCGCCGACGCCGATGTCGCCCGCGGGAACGTCGACATTTGCACCGATATGACGGGCCAGTTCGGTCATAAAGGACTGGCAGAAACGCATGACTTCCATGTCCGACTTGCCCTTGGGGCTGAAGTCTGACCCGCCTTTGCCGCCGCCCATCGGCAGCGTGGTCAGGCTGTTCTTGAAAATCTGCTCAAAAGCCAGGAATTTGAGAATGCTGAGGCTGACGCTCCCGTCAAAACGCAGGCCGCCTTTGTAGGGGCCGATGGCATTGTTGAACTGGATGCGATAGCCGCGGTTGACCTGAACGTTGTTGTTGTCGTCCAGCCAGGCCACGCGGAACATGACTACCCGGTCCGGTTCGACCAGGCGCTCCAGGATGGCCATCTTGCGATATTTGGGATTGCGGGCGGCGAAGGGCGCCACGTGCTGAACGACTTCCGTTACCGCCTGATGAAATTCCAGCTCGCCGGGGTTTTTGCGCTTGACGTTGTCAAGAAGCACATCGACTTCCATACCGATTACCGTTCCTGAAATGTGTAGTTGTACAAACATCGGGTTTCGATGAAGCGCAGTACGGCGGCCCGCCGCAGCTCCCCCGCGCAGCATGCCATGGTACGTACAAGGCATGCGTGCAACTCTGCAATTTGGCAAATGCACCGTCCAAAGTCCAAATAATTATGCATTCAGGCGCAAATGTCCGCCGCCGCTGTCCGCTTTTCGACCCGCCGCCATGCATACAATATCGGCCGAGATTGAGAGTCAACGCATCAAGGATTTGACATATGATGAAAATTACATATATTTGCAGCCGATCAATCGAACAAACGCAAAGGGACAGGTACGATGGTAACAGGAACGGACAAAACGAGGGCGGGAGCGGACCGCAGGCTCGACGCCGACAGCCTGGAAAAAGCGGCGTACATCCTCAAATGCGTCGCTCATCCGCTGCGCCTGGCCATCGTGGACCTGCTCGGACGGCACGACTCGCTGAGCGTCGGCGACATCTGCGCGGAGCTGGACAGCGAACAATCGCTCGTCTCACATCATCTCAGTACGATGAAAAACAGCGGACTGATCGGCGCGCAGCGCAGCGGCAAACACATGATGTACTTCCTGCGCGAGCGCGACATCCTCAAAATTTTCGACTGCCTTGAAAACTGCAAGTGCAACATACTCTGAACCGGATATGCACCGGATACACACAGCCGCGCGCGGCTGAGGAGCCAACGACAACAATGGAAGATATTTTTGGATACCTGGCATCGATTCTGATCGGACTCTCGCTCGGCCTCATCGGCGGCGGCGGCTCGATCCTTACCTTGCCGGTCCTGACATACCTGTTTTACCTGGACGCCGTCACGGCGACGTCGTACTCGCTGTTTATCGTCGGCGCCACGGCGCTGTTCGGCGCGGCGCAGTACTTTCGGCGCGGCCAGGTGGACCTGCGCACGGGCGTGATTTTTGCCATTCCGGCGCTGATCTCCGTCTATCTGACGCGGCGCTACCTGATGCCGGCCATCCCGGAATCGCTGCTGACAATCGGCGGCTACGAGCTGACGCGGGACATGGCGATTCTGATCTGGTTTGCGATCATCATGCTCTTTGCCGGCATTTCGATGATCCGCAAGCGCAAAACGCCGGCCGGCGGCGCGGCAGCCGAAGTCGAGGCCGGGGCGAGCAGCTCGCTGCCGATTCACTGGATCGCGCTGGAGGGACTGCTCGTGGGCGTGCTGACGGGCGTCGTCGGCGCGGGCGGCGGCTTCCTGATTATTCCGGCGCTGGTGCTGCTGGCCAAACTGCCGATGAAAACGGCGGTGGGCACCTCGCTGATGATTATCGCCGCCAAATCGCTGATCGGTTTCAGCGGCGACGTCATGGCGGGACTGCCGATCGACATGGGTTTTCTCTTGCTCGTCACCGGGTTGGCAATTCTCGGTCTCTTCGTCGGCGTCGCGGCTTCGCACTACATAGCCGGGCAGCGCCTCAAGACGGGCTTCGGCTGGTTTGTGCTGGTGATGGCGGCCTACATCCTGCTGCGCGAACTTCTCTAGTTAACAAGTGATTCAACTGCAACTGACAAATTTTTTGACTGAATACCTCTTCACAGTTTAACAAAGGGTAGACATCATGACTATCGAACAATTCTTCGACGCCGGCCTTGCGCACAGTTCCTACGCGGTCATCAGCAATGGGCAGATGGCGCTCGTCGATCCGGCGCGCAATCCGCAGCCCTACTACGATTTTGCCGCCAAACACAACGCCAGAATCACGGCTGTGATCGAAACACACCCGCACGCCGACTTCGTCAGCTCACACGCGCAGATTAAACAGGACACGGGCGCGACAATTTACGCCAGCTCGCTCATCGGCGCGGCGTACGACCACGAACACGTGGACGAGGGCGACACTGTGGCGCTCGGCGACGTCAAACTCGAGATCCTGCACACGCCGGGTCACTCGCCCGACAGCATCAGCATTCTGCTGCGCGACGAAAACGGCAAACAGCGCGCCGTTTTCACAGGCGACACCCTGTTCGTCGGCGATGTAGGACGCCCGGACCTGCGCGAAGGCGTCGGCAACCTGAAAGCCAAACGCGAAGAGCTGGCGCGCCAGATGTACCATTCGACGCGCGACAAACTGATGACGCTCGACAAAGAAACGCTCGTTTACCCGGCACACGGCGCGGGCTCGCTCTGCGGCAAAAGTTTAAGCGAGGACCTGCACAGCACGATCGGCCGCGAGCTGCTGGAAAACTACGCGCTGCAACCGATGAGCGAGGAGGAATTCGTCAAGGTGTTAACCGCCGATCAGCCCTTCATTCCCAAGTACTTCGGCCACGACGTCGAAGTCAACCGCAAGGGCGCGCGCAGCTACGGCGAGAGTCTCAAGGCCGTGCCGCGCCTGAATAAAGGCGAAAAACTTGAAGCCGGCGCCGTCGTGGTCGACGCGCGTCCCGACGATGAATTCAAGCGCGGCCATGCCGACGGCGCGTTTAACATTCAGAACGGCGGCAAGTTCGAAACCTGGCTGGGATCGATCGTCGGCCCGAACGAGAAGTTTTATCTCATCGCCGACGACGAGGCGACGCTGAGCGAACTGATCGAAAAAAGCGCCAAAATCGGCTACGAAACGAATATCAAAGCCGCGGGCCTGTTTAACGAACTCAATGCCGCCGACCGCGCTACGACGTCGCCGGCCATGGCCCTGAACGAGTTCAAGACACAGCCGGACAAGTTTACCATTGTGGACGTGCGCAACACCGGTGAAATCGCCGGCGGCAAACTGTTTGCCCAGGCCGTCGCAGCGCCGCTGCCCGACCTGCGCGAGCTGGCGTCCACGCTGCCGCGCGACAAGGACATCGTGGTGCACTGCGCCGCGGGTTATCGCTCTGCGGCCGGAGCGAGCATTCTGCAGGCGCAGCTCGGCAGTGAAGTCAAAGTGATGGACCTCGGAACCGCCATTCAATCTTTCGCATAATTCCAACGGCGACCGGCGGGCGCACTTAAACACTTTGCGCCCGCCGACATCCCGCCCGCGTTGACGCGCTGTTAAACAGCCGCAACACCAACACAACAACAAAAACATTAAACACATATTCAGTCCGCGTTTTTAACGTGGAAGCAATGGATCTTGCCATGAACGCACTTCTTGACATTGTTTCACAACCCTGGGCCTGGTACGTGGCCGGGCCGATGATCGCCCTGGTGATGTTCACCCTGTTTTACCTGGGGCGCACCTTCGGCGTATCGTCGACGATGCGCACGGCCTGCAGCCTGGCCGGCGGCGGGCGCTGCAACGCCTTTTTTGATCTGGACCTGCGCGAACACCGCTGGAATCTGGTTTTCATTCTCGGCGCGGTCGTCGGCGGCCTGCTGGCTTCGACATTCCTGAGCAACCCCGAGCCGCTGGCCCTTGCGGTTAAAACGCAGGCCGAACTGGCCTCGCTGGGAGTTATCGGCGCGGACGAAACGCTGGGTCTGATGCCCACGAGCCTGTTTTCCTGGGACGCGCTCTTTTCACTGCCCGGCCTGATGGCGATGGTCGTCGGCGGATTCCTGGTCGGTTTCGGCGCGCGCTACGCGGGCGGTTGCACGTCCGGGCACGGCATCACGGGCCTGAGCACGATGCAGTGGCCCTCCCTGCTGGCCGTCAGCGGCTTCTTCGTCGGCGGCTTGTTAACTACTCACTTTGTTTTACCAATAATCTTTTGAGCCATGCTGAAACGTTGTTTAAAATTCGGCCTGACAGGCGTTCTGTTCGGCATTGTGTTAACCAAGGCGGAGGTGATCTCCTGGTTCCGCATTCAGGAGATGTTTCGCTTTGACTCTTTCCACATGTACGGCATCCTCGGTTCGGCGGTCCTCGTCGGCGCGGGCATCGTCATGTTAATTAAACGCCTCAAGCTGACCTCCGCCGAGGGCGATCCGATCAGTTTTGCGGACAAGGCCCAGAGCATTCCGCGCTACCTGCTGGGCGGCTCGATCTTCGGCGCGGGCTGGGCGCTGAGCGGCGCGTGCCCGGGGCCGATGTACACCTTGCTGGGCAACGGCATCGGCGTGGCGGGCATCATGATCCTCTCGGCAATAGCCGGAACGTGGACTTACGGCATGCTGCGTGCAAGGCTGCCGCATTGAGGACGCTTAAACACGCCCTTACCAAACCCGATAAATCCGCTTTTGTTCGTCATCGGGATTGAAGGCTCCGGTTGTTGAACGCGGAGTCTTTTTTGTTTAAGGTTCCCGAATGCGCAGCATGAAGCCGGGTGAAAGAAATTGACGCTCAACCTCAGGGCGTCTTGACAAACATCTGCGACTCGGCGTACCCCGCCGCGCCGAAGCGCAGGTAGTACGGGCCCGCCGGCAGGTCGGCAATGTCGAGCGTGATCGTGTTTAAATGTCCGTCATTTGGGATTACTTCGTTGCGGCGCGTGCGGCCCAGCGCATCGATGATCGCAATGGTCGGAATGATGCCGCCCAGGTTAAACACGCGCATGTCCAGCGTCGCGCCCGCCGGGTTCGGCGCGATGATAAATCCCGGACGGCCGCCGATTGCCAGACCGTAAGTCAGACAGGCGTCGCGCAGGATCAGGCTGCCGTCGCGTGTGTCGTTCTGCAGCGTCGCGCCGGTCCATTCAAAGTCGATGATCTCCAGCGCGGTGACGGTGTCGAGACTCATCAGCGCCACGCCTTCCAATGTAGTTAAACGCGCGCCGGCGTTCAGTGCGCCGCTGAACGACGCCTCTATGTCGACGATGCGCAGATCGTCTGCGGCGGCCGGGCGCAGCGACCAGGTGGCATTCTCCACGGCGCGCAGATCAAAAACCGCGCGATTGTAGCGGATGCTGGCGCGCCAGCCGTCCGGCATGCTGAATTCCGCGTCCCGCGCCTCCTCCAGCGTAAGATCTATCCCGATCTTTTCGCCGATGCCCGCCGTCACATCCGGCAGACTCACCAGCGTACGCGCCGCGCTGCGGCCTTCGCCGTTCAGGCTGACCGTCCAGATGTTCTCGCAGGGCGCGTCGGATTCGATGTTTAACTGTGCGTTTACTTCGCCCGACACGTGCG
>JAUIKM010000044.1 GCA_030430495.1 bacterium
CAGTGATTCCCGCTGCAAAAGCGGGAACAGATACGGCGTGGGAGGTGATTGGTGGTCGAAGGGCCCAGGCAGGTCTGGCAGGCGGGTACGGGTGGGCCCTTTGATCTTCACGTACAATTCTGTTCAGATTCAGTTTCCGTGTGTTCTGATTGATCGTGAAACCCCTGAGTTCAGGTCGAAAGAGTTGACAACAACATCTGCCAAATGTTGTTGACCATCACTCCGCAGCAGTTGCCAACGGAATAATGGTCAAAAGCTTGCTGCGATTAAACAGCGGCACGCCGAGTCTCACTTGACGACGCGCCGCAAGAATCGCAGGCCAAAATTTCAGCGAACCGCCAACGCATTGTTGCGGCGCTCGGCATTCTCAAAGACTCATCGCTTCATCACGACAAAACTCAGTGTGTGGTTGAACTGGCCGTCCGTAATGTTTAACAGGTACACCCCGTTGCCAAGCTGCGCCGTGCTGAATTCTCCATGGCGAAACCCCTGCTGCGGCGACTGATAAATAAAGGAGTTTGAAACATCAAGCACTTCTGCTCCCATATAGCTAAAAACACGCACTTTAATCTGATCCAGTGGAACAGAACTGCGAAAATACACCGCCGTGCGTACAATGTCGTTAACAGGGTTGGGAACGATCGGACGCATCCAGACGCGCGGGGCGGCGCTGCCTTGTTCGACGGAAGCCTGTACGTCGGTAACGGCATCAATATTCAATCGAGCCACGCCGAATCCCGGACCAAAGATTGCGGCCCTGTTCCAGTCTCGGTACACAATTGAATAACCGCTGAAATCCCCCGGCAAATCCGCAATAACAGTCCAGTTGACTCCACTATCGCTGCTGAATAAAACAACATCTTCTCCAACAGCGATGCCAAGATTGGCATTCACGAAATCCACATCGTTTAATCGCGCATCTACACCCGACTCAATTCTTGTCCAGGTATCTCCATTGTCAACGCTGCGGAGAATTACCCCTCCATCACCGACCACGATGACAGTTTCCGAAGCAAGCCGTGAGATACCGCGAAGACTCACGCCTGGCGCTACGTCATCAAGATACTCCCAGGTATCTCCATCATCGGAACTCAGCGCGATCTGACCATTGGGTGTCGCGGAACGGTCGGCGCCGGCAACAATCCAACGACCGTCGCCGAGAGTCAGAACGGCACTCGGCACAAATTCCTCATTAAAGCGCCGGACCGGCGAACTGTCCCAGGTATTGCCTCCATCACTCGTAGATGCCGCAACCCAGCCAGAAGTGATCAATTGCGTGGGGTCTGTTCCAACTGCCAATCCGCTTTGTTGATCATCGAATTCAATTGACGTAAAAACGATTCCCAGATCGGAATTGTCCAGAACTCTGGTCCAGCTTCCCCCGGGAGTTGCTTGCCGCAGAACTGTTCCCCTCGAACCGGCAGCCAGCTTAACATTTTGGTCAACAGCCACCATTTTACTGATCAGAATGGGCTGCTCAAGTCCATCCAATGTCGACGGCATCCAACTGTCTCCCCCGTCGACACTTTCTGCAATCAGGCTGTTTCCTCCGGCTACATGTATTTCATCGTTCTCTGTAAATAACCCTGTCCAGATATTTGTAGACGGCAGAAACGACTGAGTTTGCCACGACGCTCCACCATCCGTACTGCGCAGGATACCATTCCGCTCGGTGAGTACGAGTGCATTGGAACCGCGTATGGCCGCTGCCCTTGCGACAAGCTGGAAGTCCGGCACTGCGATTGCCGCACCAGAAAGTGCGGCGGCGTCCCAGGTATCGCCGCTATTTGCTGAAAATTGAATTTCCGTAGTTCCTTGAGGGAAAAGCAATGTGGTTCCATCCGCTGCCAGCGCCGTTGTGCCGCCCGGAGTTGCGATTGACACCCAGGTTTCGCCGCCATTGGAGGAATGCAGGATAAACCCCGGAGCGCCCCATGCTCCAGATAAATAGACATTTCCATTGCCGTCCGATGCAGAGGACTGCCAAAACAAGGATGCCGGGTTGCCTTCGTACTCAAACTCAATGTCCGACCAGGTGAGCCCCTTGTCATCGGAATACAGCACCGTAGCAAAACCGCAGGCTGCAAAATTATCATTGGCAAGAAGCTCCACCCGCATTATCGGGAAATTCAAGTCCTGCCCGACTTCGGCCCAACTTTGACCAAAGTCATCGGTTCGCAGAATCAAACCCGGCCTGCCGACGGCCACGCCAATGCCGGAAGAGCTCATTGCTAGGTGATGAATTATCATCTGCTCGCCTTCAGGTTCGCGAATCTGCGTCCACGAACGTCCGCCGTCCATGGTTTCAATAATCATCCCACCCGTTCCGGCAGCCCAGCCGCGATTGCGATCGATAAAATCGATGCTCCAGAAAATATGTGAGTCCCAATCAGTAGATATTGTCTCCCAGGTTGCACCGGCATCTGAGGACAAGCTGAAGTTTCCATTCGAGCCCGATGCAATAACGGTTTGATCATCCAGGAACTGGACGTCGTAATAGTCCGTAGTAAGCAGTGTTAACTCTTGGGCGGCAACATCCATCGCGCCGGATAAACAACAGGTTATCAGTATTATCAGATTCCAACACATTGAATGTCGCATAACGTCGCTCAGCCTTTGTAGTTGAGATTCTTGGTAGTCAATTGGTACGATTCCAGTTGCACTTCTATCTTGCCTCTTGTCAACACCAATGCAAAGACAATTACCACTATTGAACTTTGACAATAGGTAGCGCAAGCGTACTGGATGAATTCACAATGTGAACCATGTGCAAACCTTGAGTGAGATTGTGAATATCCAATCTAAAGACTCGAATGTTGCCGGTCTGGTAGTCTTCAACTACATTCAGCGGCAAAATTTTTCCAGATTGATCCACGAGATCTAATTGCAGCGCTGCTGCATCTTGTGAGTTAACTTTTACATAGACCCAATCACCGGCGGGGTTGGGATATAACGATGCCGACAGAATTCCACTGCTTGTCTCTTTGTGTGGAGTATCACTGTCGGAGACACTCACTGTCAGGGCATTTCCCAGGAAACTGATCCCGCTGGCATAACTCCCCACCCAGATATTGTTCGCTGCATCTACGGTGATCGATTGAAACAGATTTCCACTGATTCCGGAATTGTCTTCCGAAAAGAATTCCCAATTGGAACCATCGAAACGACCAATACTCCCCTGGAAAGCAAACCACGTATTTCCAGACTGATCAGCTGTAATATCAAAGGCCGTATTAAAAGGAAGTTCAGAATTTGTGGTGGTATAGGTTGTCACCGAACCTCCTTCTTCCATCAGGGAAATCCCAACATCTCCGGAGTACGTGATCCAAACCGAGTTGCCATGTCCTCTATGAACCCCTTCAACCAGATTCGAGGCCAATTCCGAATTTTCAGTTGTTAAATGAGTCCAGCCATCGTTTTGCAGGACTGCTATTCCGTTCTGATTTCCAGCAACCCAAACTTCTCCATCTGAAAGGACCGCCACATCGCGGGTCCCTGAAAAAGGATAATCTGGAGTTGTCCCATTCCAGAATATCTCGCCGATTCCATCCGCATATTTCCGCAAGCCAAAATCACTGGCGATCCAGACATCGCCGTTGACCTGATCCACATCCAAATCTCTGATTCCCCGCAAATCGAATTCAGTGCCGGGACCGCCAATTTCTTCCCACTTGCCATCTGAAAAAACGTACAAACCCAATCCAAATGTTGTGGCAATTGCGGAGTTGACGCCTGCAGATCGGACATGATCTATGCGCACTCCCCGAAATGGTGCGTTTGCATTTGTCCATATTTCGATCGTGCCACTTTTTATTCTGGCTACGCCATTGTTTGACGAAATCCAGACTCCGCCCTGAGATGAAGCATCCAGGTCTGTGATATTATTGGATTCCAGCTGAACCGGAAAGAGTTGATGCAGAGTAGCCGTTGCGCCATCAAATTGCATGAGCCCAATGTCTGTGGCCATCCAGTAGTCACCATCTGCATCCAACGCAATGCGATTGATATTTTTGGTCGGTAATTCAGTGTTAAACGGAGTGTACTCTTCCCAGGATTGATCGCTGTGCAGAATGTATATCCCCGATGCCGCCAGAACGACAGAGCCATCAGCCGAGAGTACGAGATCAAAGATTGACTGGACATCAACTCCTCCTTGATTGGGCAGCGGAGAGTTGAATGAGTCATAGCTTTGCAGCACACTGCCGTCCCAACGCAACAAGCCGCGGCGTATAGTCGCAAGCCATAGCACTCCGTCGGCATTGAACTCCATGTCATTCACTGCAAAGGCGCTGGTTTCTATAAAGCCATTGATTCGATAATTAGCCCAACGGTCTTGAGAGTAAATTGCGAACGAGGCCGCATTCGCGGGTGTATTTGCTGCAGCCAGAATTTCTCCATTCGGACTCTCAGTCAAGCGTTTAACATGGTCAAAAGGGATATCACTATTAGACTGGTTATAATTTGTCCAACTTCCAGCCTGCCACCTGGCGACACCTTCCTGCCCACATACCCAAACCGCATTGTTGCGGTCGATGCAAATATCGTGTACGATCGTTATTGTCAAGTCTGAGTTCGCGGAGTTGTGGGCAATCCATTGTTCGCCTTCAAATACTGCAAGTCCATTGTTTGTCCCGAGCCAGATCCGCCCTGTGTTATCTTTCTTTATGACATTCACATTATTGGAAACAAGGCTCTGTGTACTTCGATTGTAAATTGTTGGCTCATCATCAGCCGCGTGTTTGACAGCCGCTCCAAGCGAGGCGGAACCACACCAGATGTCGCCTCCGTCTATCAATAGGGAAGTATACTGTCCGGGACTCGCAATTGTCATCCATTTAGAATCTTCGGCATGGGCGAAGCTGCAGGATACCATTAATAATGCCGCCCCTAACACCCAATGGTGAAAAGCTGATAACGTTGACAAACTATCGCTGTTCCCGGTCTTGATGTCGCGCATGTCAGGTCAATTTCAATTGTGAATAATTAAGAGGCAACCGGCCATTTCCGGATCATTTGGTCTTGGTATTCCAGGCGAATCGGGCATCTTGCCCCATGGCTCAGGAGCACAGTCTCAGGATCTGGCAAAGCTGGAAACCTGCCATACCACACTTCGTTACAAATTTTACAGGAACAAAAGTTGTTTTTCCAACTTCGCCAACTCTAAAATGTGATACGGCATAAATATTACATTATTTCTACGAAATGTGACACAGCACCACGCCCATCCACGGATTTTAAGTCATGCCGGCCGGAGAATAAAGGCTATTCACACTGCGATATACACGGAACAGTCGTCGAGTACGGGGTCACATAGAATTCATCGCATACGCCAGTTGCCTGGAAAGTCTCTGTAATCTGAAGGTCTTCTTGACCTCCGATTCCGCCTTCACAGTTCCAGCAAACATGTAATATTTGCCAACACGCATTTCCGCCACAGTCATCTCGGCGGTAAATATTGTTGAGAGGGTCATACCACCATTGAGAGAGACATCCTGCTCCAAAAAAACGCCAATAGTCATTTGACTCAGGACAGCACGGGACAACGGCATTCCATGGGTTGACAACCGCTACAATCGTCCGAAAGGCAACATCCGCTATTTCATCGACAGAAGCACATGGCGACACACCCGCTGGACAATCTGACTCTATGGACGTGATTTCCACATCGTAGTACACGGGAATACCATTTTGAAGAACAGTCCTCCAACACCAGTGCACTGTTATTACACAACCGCAAGGATCGGTCCACTGGATCGGTTGACCGCCCGCTATGAACGGCTGCCCCGGAAAATCTACCGGCACAGGACACTGTGCATGCAATGTCGATTCAATTGCTGCAAACATTATTGTTAACATTGCAGCAAACAAAGCTATCTTTTTCATTTTACCCTCATGTATGTGGTTAACTGGAGGCAAGAAGCACTCCATTTTGTTAAACAAGTGCATTGACCAGGGCCGCAATAGATGCGCCGCCATGGCCAATGCACATACAGAACTTACGACATGGCCTCAATGGCCATGTGATTGCCGGACTGGGTTATTACTGGCAAGCTCCGTTACAGGGCACCTGCGTAGAGTAGGGCGTAGTCCAGGTTGCCGGGCAGTTGCCACCGGCATTCATGATCGTTTCATTGATAACCAGGCTACCGCGATCTCCGGGCTCAATGCCGTCGCACGTAAAGCAGATGTCCATGCGCGCCCAACATTGCAGTTCGTCACCGCAATCGTCGCGACGGTGCTGATCCAACACGCCATCGTACCACCAGTTGGTGATACAGGCTGCCGTGAACAAACGCCAACGTGAGTCGACCTGAGGACAACAAGGAATAACTGCTCCCCATGGATTAACCGTTCCGATTACAACGCGCAGCGCTTGTTCGCGAATTTCTTCAGGCGTCGAACAAGGATTAACTCCAAGCGGACAGTTGGCCGTGATATTAGTGATCGCAAAGTCGAATAAGATCGGCACACCGCCACTGAAGATTGTCCGCCAGCAATACTCAACCGTAATGGTGCACCCGCAGGGATCTGTCCACGATACTGCCGGTCCCGGTTGGAATGGAAATGCGAACCAGTCCGGCTCAGGCGGGCACTGCGCCTCTGCTTCCGGCGCCATTGCAGTTATAGTAAAAACCAGAGCAAAAAGCATTAAAATCGTTCTTGCTGTTCTTGGCATAGTTGGACCTCTGAATAGAAATAGTTAGAATGGATTGATTGTATTTGGACGGCACTCTGCCGACCTGCCGGAAATGGACCTTCCGGCGATATGATCTGAATTGATGATAGTTCACAAAAGAACCATCGTTATTCAATGTCCGGCGTGCGGCTTCGTGCCGGCGTCGGACTCTATTTTCACCTCGTAAAGCGGTCTGCCGTCTGCATGATCGATGATCGTTGTAAAGTCGGCCTCGAATTCGTGATTCTCCTCACCCATCAGCGGAAAGGTCAGTTGCCCGCTGTAGCGCCCGGCCTCTTCAGCCATAAATCGCATGGTCAGCTCTACGGTGGCCCCGGCGGCCAGCGGCTGCCCAGGAACAAGCGGCTGCCCGTCCAACAGAACCTCAAAGTGAAGTTCCTGGTCGCGGGAATCAATGTATGTCGGCTCTCCAAAGAGAAGCGCTTCGTCGCCGTTGTTGGTAACTTTCAATTTGCTTCTCGACCAGTTGCCGGCACGTACACCCAAAAGCTTCGGGAATGAAGTCGGCTCAACAACGATGGGGCGGTGAACATCTGCCTTGCACTCAAATACTACAACTGAGTCCACCGGGTCATTCGAATAGAACCTCAATTGGGTCGACCTTGGACCGCTGCTGCGGTCAATATCGAAGTTGATTTTGAGCTGAACCGTAGAAAATTCCCCGGGAGGAATTATCTCACTAGACAAGGTAAAGTCCGTGCAGCGGCAATTGCGGTCGATTCGGTGGATATAGAGTGTGTCATCTCCAGCGTTGCGAATTGCTACCTTGGCTTCATACATTTTGGGCGGCACATTTATCTCACCAAAGTTCAATGCCTCTCCATCGCCAACGATAATTTTTGGCTGAGCGTACACATTGCCCAGCGGAATTGCCGTTAACAAACAGATGAATAGTAAAAAGTAATTCCACTTAAACAAGGCGCCTCCTCCACGATGCACAGTGCATCGCGTTAATCTGATATCAGAAGGTTGATTTCCGTCGGAAATTATTAACCCGGTCAAGCCGCGACAGATCTATCTCGTTAGTTCGGCCGACGTTACCGCATTATTCCGATCATGTGTTTGGTGTTGTATATACTCCACCATCGGAGAAGCGTATTACACCGCTACTCCGCCCAGAATCAGGATTCAAACCACTGAATGGTCATTTTGAGCAATCTCTACTCACGGGTTCTCTCTCCACTTACATCAAACAGAGAACCTGACAAAAGCCTGAGCAACCACGGAGAGTATTGACACTCCTTACTGCGAATGAGTTTAGAGGGGGGGGCGCTGTGTGGTTGCGTTCCTGATCAGGAACGAGGGCTAAAAGTGATCGGCAGTGAATCCTCTCAAAATTTTATTCTCGAATACCTATGATTCAACATTGTTGTGTGAAGCCCGACGCCGAAATGTAATTTCGGTGGCAGTTTGTCGGACACGTCAACATGACTTATTGGTTGACGCTGTCGAAAGTACAACAAGCATTTCAAATTGTCAACTAAAAAATCCGGCCCCTGCTCTTTAGGCACAGGAATCAATGGTTTTGTCAAAAAAACGAGTGTATGAAGATTTACATCGCACACTTTTACCGGCGGATTTAAGGCCACGTGTCATTCCGCCCGGCAACGGCACGCAAGGAACTACCTGATATAATCAGGCGCCACGGTCCGCACGACACTGATTCGGGCTCGCATATGTCTGTGCAAATCGCGGCTGCACCGGTAAAACCTCCCGATGTAACGTTTCGATGACTGTATGACATGTAAACGTTGCATTTCAGAAGGGACAAACAGTCTGGTTGGCATGCCTCTGCCATCTATTGTCCTATGTATTCGACAGGCTGCTTCACCACACTCCGCCCGGCACAACAACCCTATCCGCTGCCTTTGCCAAAGGGAAAACGCACCTTGCCCCGTTCACCTAGCCGGAAGAGCACAATGCGTCGCTTTGTTGCGGCGGAATGAAAATCGCAAGTACCACCGACCGCTCAACCGCGTTCTACGCCACGTTCATCGGCAAACAATGCCCGCTCAGTCGTTTGCGCTTGTGAACGCGACCGCAACGGTGTATGCTTGTTCTGCACCCGGCCGGAATGCACTTAAACAACTGATGTGAAACGAGTACGCCCAGTGATTTCCGCTGCAAAAGCGGGAACAGATACGGCGTGGGAGGTGATTGGTGGTCGAAGGGCCCAGGCAGGTCTGGCAGGCGGGTACGGGTGGGCCCTTTGATCTTCACGTAAAAAACCGTCCGATCGCATTTACAAACACATAGTTCAGCACTCAACACCTGAGCGCCGACTCTTCAGTTGGGCGCTCTGTTAACTCCGTTGCCCCAGGTCCTTTGAATGTCAAACATGACACATCAATACACCCCGCCCAGCACAACAGCTTTATCCGCTCCCGTCACCGAAGGAATATTGCCCGGCAGACCGTGCAGCGTACGCCAGGCCAGATAAGCAAAACACATCGCCTCCTTGGCGTCGGAGGGAATGCCGCAGGCACTGCTGTCCACAATTTCAGCCTCCGGCAGCTCCCCGCTTAACATCTGCATTAAACAACTATTGTGCAGCCCGCCGCCGGAAACAATAAGCCGGGCGCGTGGATCGGCAAATTGCCGGATGTTCTCCGCGATGCTCCAGGCCGTAAAATATGTCAGCGTGTGCAGCAAATCCTCCGCCGCACGCGAGCCCTGCCACGAAGTTTCCAGCAATTTGTTTAAGTAGCCGTCGTTAAACAACTCGCGACCGGTGGACTTGGGCGGAGGCGCGGCAATAAACGGCTCGCGCTGCAGCGCCGCCAGCAAATGCGGCGCCAGAATGCCCGCCGCAGCATATGCGCCGCCGGAGTCATAACGCTTGCCAAAAAACCTGCGCGCGGCCAGGTCGATCAAAACATTGCCCGGCCCCGTGTCAAATGCCCGCACGTCGCCGGGCGCACAGCCCCCAGGCAAAATCGTACAATTGGCTATCCCGCCAATGTTTAATGCACAAACGTCAACATCCTGATCGCGCAAAAATGCGTGGTCAAAAATCGGAACCAGGGGCGCTCCCTGACCGCCACGCGCAACGTCAGCCGCGCGAAAATCCGCCACGACGCGTAGCCCGCTGTGCTGCGCAAGCGTAGAGGGACAGCCCAACTGCAAAGTTGCGCCCAACGAACGGCCGTCCAGACTGCGCGGCGTCGGCGCATGACGCACCGTATGCCCATGACTGCCCACCGCCGCAATATCGGCCGCCTTCAAATTATTGCGGCTGCATATTTCGGCGGTGCAGGACGCAAAAGCCAGAGCCAGATGTGTGTGCAGATAACTGATGTCGTCCAGCCCCGTGTTCTCCTCCGCCACAACAGCGCGCAACAGATAAGCCAGATCCGGCTCGTAGGACGTGCACGAATAGTCAACGAGTTCGATGTGATCCGCCCCCGTGTCCCCGTCGCGCCGCACACGACACAGCGCCGCGTCAATGCCGTCCTGTGAGGTGCCCGACATCAGGCCGATAAATAATTGAGCTGTATCCACTGAATCCCGTCCCGCTTAAACAAAATCGCAAATCATTTGTCTGCTGTTCTTTCCATGCGAATATGAGGCTGCGGAAGTGAACCGCCAAACGCGCAAGCTCCGGCCCCCAAACAAAAAATCCCCGCAGTCGCGGCACGCGCCGCAGTCTGCGAGGAAACTTTCTGAAAGCTGTCAAATCTGTTGTTGCCGCCCGTGTTGTCGGTCGGCTCTTTTCGGCCGGCGGACAGCCAAACCTTGTGCACTGTCAGTTGAGCATCGCGACACTGAGCGAAAGGAAGATGCCGCCGAAGTTCTTGATCGGGAACCCACGCACACTTTCGATGCCGTCGCCGCCAAAGGGAATGTAGTAGTAGCGGATGTTGACAGCGGTCAGGCTCGACTTGGATTCGCCCACATACGCGCCGAAGCCCAGGAAACCACTCGGACGAATGTAAAACTTCGTGTCGCCGATGTCGCTGAAAAAACCTTCGTTGTACGGCATCGCCATGATCAGCGCCGATCCGACGCCGCCCTGAAGGTATGGACGGAAAGAATCGCTCAGGTCCTCGGCAAAAAGGCGGCGCTCAACGCCGATCGTCGTCGGGAACATAAACAGACGGTTGATCTTGTCCGGCACAAACAAGCCGCGCTCGCTGTCGTAGCGGTCCAGCTCGTCCGTGTTTTTCGCGCCAGACATACCCAGGTGCAGGAATCCAAAAAAATCGCGGCTGAATTCGCGGCGATAAAAACCGCCGAAGCCAAAACCGTTCTGTGAAAAGAGCAGATCAAATCCCCAGGCGTCGAGTTTTTTTGCGTTCGGGTCCCCGTCTTCCAGCAGCGGACGCGGCGAGGTGAAAACCATTACGCTGTCCGTGTCCTCCGGCGTCATCGGCAGATCGCCGGGTTCGTCGCCCGTGGTCTGCGCCGAAGCCGAAACCGCAAATACCAGGAAACAACTGCAACAAACGAATAGATGAACGACTGAAGCCGACAAGCTGTGAATATTGCGTAGCATCGTTTGTGTTTCCTTATTAATGAGTGCCATCAATGTCAGTACACTCAAAGTGCCGGACTGTTGCCGTATGGAGCCGCCCGGCGTTTCCGCGACTCTAGATGAAGTTTCGACACACATCGTTACAATGGGTATCAACACCGGCGCAAATAAGATGGTTTCAGATCCCGAAACGTCACACATACGCGGACGCAGAGACGACCTTTTACATTGGCGCACCCGCCCGCTGCAAGCATTGATGCAAGAATAATTGAAAAAACTCTTGATCGTTAACGAGCAAAATGGTAACTTGAAAACTTTCTCTCGATTTTACAAAACAGACGGTTCTTCCGTAGGGAATAACGATCAACGATGTACGCAATCATTGAAATCGCCGGCTGCCAGTACCGCGTCTCCAAAGACGATGTAATTTCCGTGCCCCGCCTGGAAGGCAACGAGGGCGAGGCGGTCGCAGCGGATAAGGTTCGCATTCTTGCAGTCGACAGCGACGGCAAACTCACGCTGGGCGCACCGTACGTGGAAGGTTCTGTTGCCGCAAAAATCGTCGGTCACGACCGCGGCGGCAAGATAATTGTCTTCAAGAAAAAACGCCGCAAAGGCTACCGCGTCAAAAACGGGCATCGCCAGGATTTCACTCGCATTGAAATTGGCGACATCAGCCTGGGCTGAAAACGCATTTCGGGGACAGCGCATGCGCCCCCGATCTTCAATCGTACACAGGAGACTATAGGTCATGGCACATAAAAAGGGCGGCGGCTCTACCAAAAACGGCCGCGACTCCAATTCCAAACGCCTCGGCGTCAAACGCTTCGGCGGTCAATTTGTCACTGCCGGCAGCATCATCGTGCGCCAGAAAGGCACCAAATTCCATCCGGGCAACGGCGTCAAACGCGGTGGCGACGACACGCTCTTCGCGATCATCGACGGCCACGTGAAATTTGAGCAGAAAGGCAAAATTTCGCGTCTCGTCTCCGTCTACGCCCCGGTAGCCGAAACCGCCGAGCAGTAATCCGGCCGGTCGTCGACTCCGGTCGACCAAAAAATACGACAGCCGCTCAATGCAATTGGGCGGCTTTTTTTGTTTCGCACAGCCCGATTTCCCCGCTTAAAGACGACACCGCTTCCACGCCACGCCAATTCCCGACCAAATCCGCAACAGCCTCTTTTTGTTTGTCAGCGAGATTGAAACGGCAGGTAAAAGAGTTGTGTCAGGTCACTCCGCCGTCATTGAGCAGCCCGCCGCCGAAACCTGAACGACAAACAGAAGTGGCCGCCGGAACACGGGCAAAACAGCGAGCAAACACCCGCCGCCGAGTTCGCCACGACCAGCAAAACACAGGCCAAAACGCGCGAAAACCGGCGCGTATTCCACAAACCTGGACTCCAACCGACCTATTGAGGTCGGCGCCCAAACCACGCCCCGAACGGCACACAATCTCACTACTCGGATTTCTGATGAAGCAGGCCACAAACAGCGCTCAAACGAACGCCGTTCCTCCCTGTGTGACAAACAAAAGGGGCATGTAATGAGAAGTAAAGAAATCGCGACGACAAGAAACAACATGTCCCAGTTATGGGCGGATGCGGAGCCGCGGCCACGGCGTCCAAAAACCACAGCATCACAAAGGCGGGCGCAACAACCGGCCTTGGTTTCAGATTTTCGTATATTGCGAATCGTTTTGACGGGCGCCGCCCCAGGCGCTGTGCGTTTGCAGGTCTGAGCGCTGCCGCGGTGTATTTCCAGCCGCCGGACGCAGGCCCAATTAGCAGGAACGGAGAACCAGGAATGCCCACGATTACCCTTGACGGCACGCTGATCGAAGCCAAAGAAGGCCAGACGATTATCGAAGCGGCGCTGGACGCCGGTATTACCATCCCGCACTTCTGTTGGCACCCCGGCCTGTCGGTCGCCGGAAACTGTCGCATGTGCCTCGTCGACGTCGGCATGCCCGCGCGCGGCCGCGACGGCACGCTTGAAACGGACGACAACGGCGACCCGGTGATCCGCTACTTCCCCAAACTGCAGATAGCCTGCGCCACGCCCATCCAGGACGGCATGCACGTCAAGCTCGTCGATGAACGCGTCGTCGAAGCACAGGAAGCCGTCATGGAATTCCTGCTGATCAACCACCCGCTCGACTGTCCGATCTGCGACGAAGCCGGTCAGTGCAAACTGCAGGAATACGGCTTCCGCCACTCCAAGGGCGAGAGCCGCTTCGTCGAAACCAAAAATCACAAGGACAAACGCCGCCCGCTGGGGCCGAATGTCCTGTTCGATGCCGAGCGCTGCATTTCCTGCTCCCGCTGCATCCGTTTTGCCGATGAATACGCCGAGCAGCCGCACCTGACCTTTGTGCAGCGCGGCGACCACGTGACGATCGAGACTTTCCCGGACAAACAGTTCGACAGCGAATACTCAATGAATGTCATTGAAATCTGCCCCGTCGGCGCGCTGACCAGCCCCGACTTCCGCTTCAAAGCCCGCGTCTGGGACATGAGTTTCAACGACTCGATCTGCCCGGGCTGCTCGCGCGGCTGCAACATTCAGGTCGGCGTGCGCAACAACGAAGTCATGCGCCTGGAGCCGCGCGCCAACGCTTCCGTCAACGAATACTGGATGTGCGACACCGGCCGCCTGACGCAGTACAAGTGGGTCAACGAAAACCGCATCGACCGCTGCCTGGTCAAAACCAACGGCGCTCAGAGCGAAGTTGAATGGAGCGACGCCGTCGCCGCCGCCGCCAAAGCACTGGCCGGCTACAAAGGCAATCAGATTATGGTGCTGGCTTCCGCCCACGCCACCAATGAAGCCAACTACGCGCTCAAGAAGTTTGCCGCCGACGTCCTCGGTACAAAAAATGTCGCCTACGTGCGGCACATCGATGACAACTTCGGCGACGGCAAATTGCGTCGCAACGACCGCTCGCCGAATGCCAAAGGCGTCGAGACGCTCGGTCTGAAAGGCGGCGGCGCACAGGCGCTGGCCGAACAGATCAAGTCCGGCGCGATCAAAGCGCTCTACGCGCTGGAAGACGACGTGGCGCACTGGCCGGCCGAGCTGCTGAACGCCTGCGACAAACTCGACCTGCTGGTCGTGCACGCCTCCAATCACAGCGCCCTGACGGCCAAAGCCGATATTGTGTTCTCGGCTTCGACCTACGCCGAACTGGAGGGCACCTACACAAACTTTGCGGGACGCGTGCAGCACGTCGCCCCGGTGATTGTCACCGCCGAAAACGAACGGCGCATGGGCATGAAAATGAGCCGCCTGGACAAGTTCGGCGCCGTCAACGACCGCTGGACGCACGGCGAACGCCGGCACTGCCGTCCGAGCTGGATGCCGATTGCACAATTGGCACAGGCCATGGGCAGCGACTTCGGCTTCAAACGCGCCGATCAGGTCTTTGGCGAGATGGCCGCTAAAATCGGCGACTTTGCGGCGATGGACTACGCCGGCCTGAAGCAGCATCGCGGCATAGAGCTGGGCAAAGGCGCTTCGCCCGAGCCGCTGCGTCAGGAATACGATTCTCACGAGTTAAAACCGAACTAACGGCCGGCGAGCCGAATCATCCATTCTGAATTCCGGAATTCCGCGCGATGGATATTTTGTTGACTGAGCCGATTCTGGCCCTGATCAAAACGGTGGTTCTCCTCTTCGGCGTTGTGCTGCCGGGGGCGTCCGCCTGTGTGTATTTTGAACGCAAAATCTCGGCCTGGGTGCAGTATCGCGTCGGTCCGAACCGCGTCGGTCCCTTTGGTTTGCTGCAGCCGATTGCGGACGTGGTCAAGCTGCTGCTCAAGGAAGACCTGATTCCCTCGGCGGCCAACAAGACCTTCCACTTCCTGGCGCCGCTCATCTCAATCACCGTTGCCGTGGCGACCTTTGCGGTGATTCCCTTCGGCCACTACGTGGTCATCGGCGGCGAGACCGTCTACCTGGGCGTCTCCCCCAACACGAACATCGGCATCCTGATATTCCTGGCGATGACCTCCGTCGGCGTCTACGGCCTGACGATCGCCGGCTGGTCTTCAAACAACAAATATTCGCTGCTGGGCGGCCTGCGTTCCGCCTCGCAGATGATCTCGTACGAACTCTCGCTCGGCCTGGCCCTCGTGGCGGTCGTGATGATTTCGGGCTCCCTGAATATCAATCAGATCGTGATTGACCAGGCTGACAACGGCTGGAACATCTTCTATCAGCCGCTCGGCTTTGTGATCTTCCTGGTGGCGTCCTACGCCGAGACCAACCGCGCGCCTTTTGACCTGCCGGAAGCCGAACCCGAGCTCGTCGGCGGTTATCACACCGAATACAGCGGCATGAAGTTTGGCATCTTTTTCCTGGCCGAATACGCCGCGATGATCGTGTCCTCCGCCATTATGGCGACGCTCTTTCTGGGCGGCTGGCACGTGCCTTTCCTGCCCGACATCCTGGTCAATCAACTCGGCTGGACCTTCTTCGGCGAAGGCGAAATCGGCCTGGCGCTGCTGCAGATCGGCACATTTACGGCCAAAATCGCATTTTTCCTATTCCTCTACATCTGGGTTCGCTGGTCGATTCCGCGTTTCCGCTACGACCAACTGATGAACCTGGGCTGGAAAATTTTGCTCCCGCTCGCCCTGGTGAATATCTTGATCACCGGCCTGGTGATGCTTTTCATCTGACAAACAGCGGGCGACTTTGCCGACGGCGCGCGCGCCGGACTTTGCCATACGTTTCCGACTGAATCTGAAAGGACTGCGGAATGAACGTCACGAACAATACACAAGCTCAACGCATGAGTTTCTGGGAGAAAATCTACCTCCCCGAAATCGTGAAAGGCCTCGGCGAGACGCTCAAGGCGATGGTCGCACCCAAGATGACGCGCGAATATCCCGAGGAGCGCTTTGAACCCAACGGCTCGTATCGCGGCCGTCCCGTTCTTGTACAGGAGGAGCACGGCGAGCGCTGCGTGGCCTGCGGTCTCTGTTCGCGCGTCTGCCCCGCGATTGCCATCGAAGTGCAGGCGGCCGAGACCGAAAAGGTCAAGGAGCGCTACCCCGTCAAATTTGAGATCAACATGCTGCGCTGTATCTTCTGCGGCTTCTGCGAGGAAGTCTGCCCGGAGGAAGCCATCGTGATGAGCAAGGATTACGAAATGGTCTTTGAGAGCCGCGAGGAGGCCATTCTGGGCAAAGACAAACTCCTGATTCCGGTGGCCCAGCTGCAGGAGCGCCTCGAATACCTGCGCCGTCATCAGTACTACGAGCCTGCCGCCAACTGAGCCGCTGTTTGACTTGAGCTTTTGCACGAGCCGTCCGATCCTGGAATCGGGCGGCTTTTTTTGTGCCTTGCCCTGCTTGAGCACTGCGCCCCCTCGCTGCACTCGTTGGCTTGTTTCTTTCTTTTTGTTCGTCGGCGCGGTTCGCGTTGGAAGTCTTGCGGTCTGTTTTCAGCAGTGGAACCGCTCAGCACTTCCCGCTCAGGCACGAGATTGGCCACGTTCAGCGGCGTTTGCCGCCCGCTCAGTCGTTTGTGCTTGAAATACCGCGCCAGGCACTGTAGACTTGCTCCAGAAACCGGCCGGGATCTGATTAATCAACCGATGTGGAACAATGACGCCCTGGACCTGCGCGAATGACGCGCAGGAGGATGCGGCGTGGGAGGTGTTGTGGAGGTCGAAGGGCCCAGGCAGGTCTGGCAGGCGGGTACGGGTGGGCCCTTTGATCTTCACACCTAAAACCGCTCAGCACTCAACTTAAAACCCGAGCAACAAGTACTCCGACGCAAGTATCTCCGCCACACCTTCCCGAAAAATCGCGGCGCGCGGCAGCAAGCGCAACATCTTCCCTTCTGGCACAAGCGCGATTCTCAGAATGCCTGACAAACGACGCAGGTCCGTTCACCCATAAATCCTGCTCCGTTCAGCGGCGTTTGCCGCCCGCTCAGTCGTTTGTGCTTGAAATACCGCGCCAGGCACTGTAGACTTGCTCCAGAAACCGGCCGGGATCTGATTAATCAACCGATGTGGAACAATGACGCCCTGGACCTGCGCGAATGACGCGCAGGAGGATGCGGCGTGGGAGGTGTTGTGGAGGTCGAAGGGCCCAGGCAGGTCTGGCAGGCGGGTACGGGTGGGCCCTTTGATCTTCACACCTAAAACCGCCCCGAAGGCCTGCAACATCGATCCCGACGACAAACAAAACGGCCTCAAAAGGTGCGCCCGCAAAGGCATGGGCCCTTTGATCTTCACACCTAAAACCGCCCCGAAGGCCCGCAACATCAATCCCGACGACAAACAAAACGGCCTCAAAAGGTGCGCCCGCAAAGGCAAGCGACCGCGTTGGAACGATCGGGCCCACAAAGCACACACGGCATTTGCGTCAAGCCTGAATTATCAATATTTTCACGCGCCCGCGGAGCTTCGTTTAAAGGCGCAGGCGGAACAATCACTTCCACATCCGGAATCAGCATGAATCCCAAACGCTCAAAAATGAATCGGATCGCGGGCCGCAATCCTCTCAGCCGACCGAGTTTTACCCTTGGTATTGAAGAAGAGTACATGGTGCTCGACCCAGCCACCTACGGGCTGAAATCACACGTCAACCTCGAACTGCTGTCGCGCGGTAAAATCCTGCTGCACGAAAATATCAAGCCGGAAATGCACGGCTCAATGCTGGAAATAGGCACGGATATTTGCAAAGACATCACGCAGGCACGCTTCGAGATCACTAAAATCCGCTCTATCGTGGCACACCTCGCCAAACAAAGCGGCCTCGTGATCGGTGCGTCCAGCACCCACCCCTTCTCGCGCTGGGAAGAACAGGAAATTTATCCGGACGAACGCTACTACACCGTCGTCAAAGACATGCAAATTCTGGCGCGCTCGCTGCTCATCTTCGGCATGCACATCCACGTCGGCATCGAAGACCGCGAAACGCAGATCCAGCTCATGAACGAAGTGCGCTACTTTCTGCCGCACATCCTGGCGCTGACGACCAGCTCGCCCTTCTGGGAAGGCACCGACACCGGCCTGAAATCCTTCCGCTCCAAAATCTTCGAACGCTTTCCGCGCACGAACATGCCGGACTTTTTTGGATCCTGGGAAGAGTATTCCAGCTTTGTGGACCTGCTGGTTCGCACCAACTGCATCGACAACGCCAAGAAAATCTGGTGGGACGTGCGGCCGCATCCGAATTTCCCGACGCTCGAAATCCGCATCTGCGACATCCCGATGCGCATCGACGAAACCATCGCAATTGTGGCGCTGGTACAGGCAATCATCGCCAAACTCTTTTCGCTCTACGAGAAAAACCTGAGCTTCAGACTGTATCGCTCCTCGCTGGTCATGGAAAACAAATGGCGGGCGGTGCGCTACGGCCTCGACGGTAAAATGATCGACTTCGGCAAACAGGCCGAAGTCCCGACGCGCGACCTGATTCTGGAACTGCTGCACTTCGTCGACGACGTGGTGGACGATCTGGGCTCGCGTAAGGAAATTAACTACATCTACACCATGCTCGAACGCGGCACCGGCGCCGACAGGCAATTGCGCGTATTTGAGGAGACCGGCAGCATGGAAGCCGTCGCCGAATACATTCATCGAGAAACAAACATGGGCCTGTTCGACGACGTGTCACAGTTTCTGCCGGAACTGCATCGACCGTCACAAGAAACGCTGGACGAGAAAAACACCTCGCTTTCCTGAGGCGAGAGTTTAACCCGGCCGGCCTGATCGCTTGCCCTGGCGGGCGCTCTTTTGACTTTTTTGTTAACCGCGCAGTTTAATGCGTCCGGCCACCGGGGCTGTGTTCAACCCCGGCGTGACTCGGCGCGCAGTTTGTTTAAGGCGCCGCAATTAGCCGGACCGGCAGCGCCTCCGCGTTTCAAGTTTAGTCCTGGCGCAAAGGCAACGCACAGCCCGTGCGGCTGTGCGCAGCGATGTAATGTTTAAGGAAGCTTGACTTCCTCATCCGGCGTGAAAAAGATGCCGGCCAGCGGATAGTCGTCGTCTTCAATGTAGAACCTGTATTCCAGATAGCCTTCACCTTCATAAGCGTACACAAAGGCGACCATCATTCTACCGTCTGAATCGTTGTCCGTCCAGCTGCTGTCGTACCTGTGGGCCACGCCGTCACAGGTTTCGGCGATGGGCTGCATGGCAGTTTCGATCTGCTCCAGTGGAAATTTCTCGTCGAGCATCTGATAGATTTCACTGTAGTTTCTTTGCTGCAACACTTCGGCAACCGGCGCAACCAGTCCTTTAACAAAATCGGATTCAGTGCTCCAGTCAGGCGGCTCAATATTGCTTCTTAACAAATGGCCACGCAGAAATTCAGTCGTCATTACATATTCTTCACCGGCTTCGTTCTTAAGCGTGTAGTGAAAAACGTTGGTAGCCGAAATGTTGTACTTGCCGGTAGATTCATGCTGCAGCTCGGCGTTCACCATTTTACCGTGAACTTTTTCCTGCAGATGTACAACATTCAAATAGACTTCTTCAGGCACGTGCGTCTTCATTTCTATCGACGCGTTTTCGTAGATGGTTCTGTGGTCACCTTTTAAATATGCCGCGATATAGTCTTTTGAAGCCTGCGACGAATTCTGCGCAAGTTCCGTATCCACGCCGCATGAAACGAGCACAAAACACATGAGAAGGAGAGAAGTGTGGGTTTGCATAACTTCGCTGTTTAATGAGATGTAGCTTAACCGGGACTGCAAATATAATAATCTCGCAAAACAATCCCGCCACGCGGCGTGCCCAAACTCGCACCGGTCCGCCGGAGCGCACTTTTACTCAGCCGGCAGTGCCACACTCTGCGGGTAGTGAAAAAGATTATCCGGGTCGTATGCCAACTTTATCTGCTGCAGTTTCGCGTAGCTTCTTCCGTAGTAGGCTTGCTGCCAGTTGGGGAATTTCAGATTCGGGTAATTGCGGTATTGTTTATCAATTCCGTTCTTAACAAAAATCGCCTGAATTTCATCGAACCGCTGCTTGAGTTCAACTCCATGTGACTCGCTTTCCCAATAGGCCTGCAGCTCGGACAGGTAGAGTTCTTGCCTGTGCGGAAAGCAGGATTGTCGTTCAAATTCGGGCGTATCGATTTTGCCGCCGAGCGTATTGACCTGATAAATCAGTCCCCGCGATTGAATCACCTTCTCCAGAACGAGATCTATACACGTTTCAACATCGTCGAACGACCGGTACAGCCCGGCCGAGGCATTTTTGAAATACAGGGGATCGGGGCGTCCGTAGTATTTTTTGAGCGCCTTTTCAAGCGGCACGGCATTGCCGATCGTCGTTTTATCGCACAGCTCGGCAAGACGGTCCAGCATTGCCTGCAGCCCGGCATGCGGCCCCTCGTAATTGGTGACTAACAGAGTCAGTGTTTTGCCGTTTAACACAAAGGCGGAAAAACAGGCTTCGGGCAGATTGCGGCTCAACAAAAAGTACTGTTCCAGGAGATTGCGTGCGCGCTCGACCGTGAGTTTATACGCCTTGAATCTGTGACTGTAAAAGTGCTGCGGCGCTGGATGAGTTTTAAACCTGAACTCGGTGATCACGCCGAAGTTGCCGTTGCCGCCGCCGCGGCAGGCCCACATCAATTCGTGATCATTTTTGACTTCATGCACTCGCCCGCGGCCGTCGACCATTGTAAGGCCGGTTAAACTGTCGCAGGTCAGTCCGTACTTGCGGCTGAAGAAGCCATACCCGCCTCCCAGCGTCAGCCCACCGACTCCAACCCCGCCGCATGATCCGGCGGGAATCAATCTTTTGGCAGGCAGCAGTTCGTCGTAGAGTTGTGCCAGTTTACAGGCCGGCTGTATGCGCACCTGTTGATCGTTTTCCCATGTTATTGCGTTCATGAATGTAAGATCTATGACCAACCCATTGTCGTTGCTCGAAAAACCCTCAAACGAATGTCCGCCGCTTTTGACTGAAACATCGAGTCCCTCCTGCCTTGCGATGTTAACAGCGCGCACAACGCCGGCGGTAGTATAACAGAGCGCAATAAGGGCGGGCGATTTACTGATATCTTTATTGAAGCGCCCTTTGTAGCGAGCGTATTCAGGATTTTTCTGTTTGAGGAAGACAACATCATCGTTGTCCCACACTTCGATGATTTCTTCGACCTGTTGATCGACGGCATTTGAGTCGGCCGCGTCGTTGAGAACCTGGTCGGGAGAGCCGGCGGAATTCTGCGTTTCAAGCTGTTCGGGCCGCTCGCCGCAGGCCGGCAGGAAGAGTGCAGCTCCGCCCAGTACGAGCAGGCGAACAAAGTCCCGGCGCGTGTACGATTCTATCATAGGGTCAGTGAGTGTTTAACAATTGAAAGACTGTCTGTTGCAGGCTTTGCATTTATCATCCGGTGCGCAGTCGTCGTTGACTCGCAGCTACGACCGGCAAAATACAACAAATGGCTGAGCGTTCAATTTAAACTGACATTAGAAGTCAAGTTCATTGCAGCCTGCGACGCCGCACGTCTGAGCGGGGTGTTTAATGATCTGAGCGGGCGTTTTTTGTTGGTAAACGGACGAATGGATAATTTAGGACGCAGCTATGTGAGATCAAGGGGCCCGCCTGCCCCATCGCCCGCCCCGCCGCCACCGCGAGTCTCCACCACGTCCAGACGCACTCCTCCCACCCTGCAACCAGTGCAGATTTCTTGAGGCAATCGTCAGTCCGTCATTCCACGGCGCGTTGCATGCGGCGCTCCGTGACATGTGCCAGTCTACGTCGAAACCCAAAGTTATCCTCGCGTAAAAAACTGAACGATACTCATAACGTGCTTAAACGGTCCAGTTTTCGCGTCAAGCGGATGCATTCCTCAAGACAGCAGCGCCGACCGCCCACCCCGCGTGTAAGAAAAACGTCCTTTAACGGCCCGGTTTTTGAGTCAAACAGACTCAATCCGACAGCGCAGCGCGCCGGCAGTGCAAGTGAGAAAGACCTGCTTTAACAAGCGAGTCTTCGAGTCAATCAGCCCCCCAATCTCTCGGCGATCAGAACCAAGCAGCAATCCAACAAACAACTTAAACAACAAGTCGGTGAACCACCTCAAACTGACGCTCTCCCCGCTCGCGCGCCCAGCAGTACAGCGCCGGCGCGCCGATCTGTATCCCCCCCTGCGGCGGCTCGATCGACTGCGCCCAGACCTTGATGTCGCCTAACTCTCCGGCCCCAAGCCCGCGGCGAGGCCGCGCGATCGTGATGTGCGGCAGCGGCGCTCGTGTGTCGCCCGGTACATCCGCCGCCGCGTAAAACGTCTTGCGGTGACGCCCCATCAGCTGCGCCGCCCGCTGCGCGCCCGCGTCAAGCGAAAACGATACAGCGCTGAAGCGGCGCGGTGAAGGCAGCAGCAGCAGACGTCCCGGCCGCGCGTTAAACAGCGGGAATTCCGCCGCCGGTATCGCGTCCAGCGCCGCGACGACCCGTTCAACGCGGTCCATCGCCAGACGCCCCAAAAAAGCAATTGTCATGTGAACATCGGCCGGATCAAAAAAGCGCAGGCCCGCCGGCGCGCCCTGCCGCAGCTCCGGCAGCCAGTCGGCGGCGTCAATCGGAATGCCGACGAACCAGTTCCCGCGATTCCACTCACTCATGACGGCTCCGTAAACATGTCCGCCGGGATTGGTTTTCGCGACTGAAAGCCGCCGTTGATCGGGTGATAATAGCGCAGCGCGGGTTCGTCGCTCTTCCAGCACAGGAAAACTTCCTCGCCATCTATGATCGCCGGAAAGTCCACGAGTCCCACGTCAAAAGACCAGTCCTTGAATTCACAGCCCAGATCCGCCAGTTCCTGCATGAAGTCGTGAATCCGGGCGCGCTGCGCGTCGAGCGCCGTCTGCACGTCTTCAGCCGGTTCTTTGAGCAGGACGCGCATCTCGCGCGCCACCGCGAGAATATCCTCGACAATGCGGCGCACCAGCGGCAGCGTCTTCGTCGCCTCGGCGGGAGTGAAATGCCTCGAATAGATCATGTGTTTGTTCGCTCCCGCCGCTGCCCGCCGCTGTTTTCCTGCGCCGCGGCCGCATCCAGATCCGCCGTCAGGCGATACAGTTTGTGTCCGCTGGCGGCGTATTTGCGCTCAAAGGGCGTCAGCTGCTGAGCGCCGTCGCAGATTTCCGTGTTTGAGCGCACGCCGTGCAGCGCCAGTGAGATTGCGAATTCCGCCGCGTAAATGCGCCAGTTGGTGCGCATCTCCAGCCGACCGCCCAGCTGCGGGACGACGCTGAAAACCGGGTGGGCATGCCAACGCCGCACCAGATGTTCGGCTTTCGGCCATGGATTCGGATACAAACAAAAATGGTATTTAAGCCGCCATGCGCCGGCATGAGCGAGCCGCCAGAAGTCGATGAGATCCGCACGCACGCAGGCAAAATTTTCGCCCTGTAATAAACCGTGTTGGTGTTCGCCGCGCCGCAGTCGTTCGCGCGATTTGTCCACGCCAAGCACAAAACAGTCCGGGTGCAAAGCGGCCAGTCGCACGGTGCTGTCGCCCGTGCCGCAACCGGAGTCCAGAATGAGGTCTTTTCCGCTGCGCCGCACCAACTCATCGGCCGCGTCAAACGCTTCGCGGCTGCGCTGCGGAATCGGTCGTTGGAAGGCCGCACCGCGATAACGCGCCAGGCGCTCCAGCAGTTGCGGGTGTACGTCCGCCTGATTCGATATGACTATTCGGCTGTTCATGAGCTGCAATGCCGTTGTGCCGCGACTTGATCACCGTTGCAAAATTCCGCAAATTTCGAATTCATCCGGTACAAATCCATGTATTGACCTCATTTCCAAATCAGGCGAACGTCCATTTATGAGCCATTTGAGCTCCCGCACCCTGTCTTTCGGCCGTGTTCTATTTGTGATTTCTGCATTGTTGCTGTCCTGCGCCGCTGCTTTGCCCGCGCAGGAAAGCGTCGACGACAGCCGCGTAAACAGCGACAGCAGCCAAAGCAAGAATGAACCGCTCAAGGTTGTCCTGACCGGGTCCGCGCCTTTTACGGATTACGTGGAGGGGCAAAAACCCGAGGGGATTGCCGTCAGCCTGTGGGAGCGCGCCGCCGCCGAGAGCGGCCTCAGCTACGAATATAGCTACGTCCCTTCCGTCCGCGAGGCCATACGCGGCGTCAGCAAAGGCGACTACGATCTGGCCGTCGGGCCGATTTCGATGACGGATGAACGCTCGCTGATTGTCGACTTTACCGTGCCGTATTACGTGGCGCACGTGGGCGTGGTCTCGCGCGACGACAGCATCAGCATCTGGGGCGTCATCAAACCCTTCCTGAGCAACACCTTTATCATTGCGGCGGGTACGCTCTTTTTTGTGCTGTTTTTGTTCGCCAACATACTCTGGCTGGTCGAGCGGCGCGAGAATGAGCTCATTCCGGACACCTGGCTGCACGGCGTTGGCGCGGGCATCTGGCTGGCCCTGGTGACGTTTACGACGGTGGGCTACGGCGACATAGCTCCGGCTACGACGCGCGGCCGCATTGTAACGGGCCTTTGGATGCTGGTGGCGATGGTCACGGCTTCCTCGCTCACTGCGGGCATCGCCACGACGTTTACGGTTGTGAGCCTGAGTGCGGACCAGATTGAGTCGGTCGAGGACCTGCACAATCACGATGTGGTCTGCGTGGACGGCACGGTCTTTGAGGATTTCATTCGTGTATCCGGCGGGCGCCTGCACACGGCCCCGACGGTGGCGGAGGCGCTGAAGATGCTGGAGAGCGGCGAGGTCCGCGCTTTCTGCGACGACTATCCGGTCATCCGCCACGAGCTTCACAAACAGGGCAAACAAACGGAGGACCTGACGTTGACGGAACTAAGAACGCGCGACGACTATTTTGCTTTCTGCCTCAGACACAGCCGCACAGGCCTGCGCCGGCAGGTCAACACGGCCATGCTGCACCTGCGCGAGACCGGCTTCGGCGACACTCTAATGGCCAAATGGGGTCTTGCATTAAAAAAATAGTTGCCTTTTGATTTTTTTCATCGTAAGTTTGTCGTTCCCTAAAAACGGGATATGGTCCGTTGGTCTAGTGGTTAGGACACCGCTCTTTCACAGCGGCAGCACGGGTTCGAGTCCCGTACGGACTACAGTCTTCTAGACATAAAGCCTTGCAGGTCAATGACTTGCAAGGCTTTTTTTGTTTTGGGCTTATCGCCACTATTACTTCACTGTTTGATTCTCACCTGACTTGTCGCTTCCGTCTGGCGCGCTTCGCCGTTCCGGCTTGCTTTTTTCTTTTTGTTCGTTGGCGGGCGAGAGGGCTGGAGGAGGTGACTATGTTGGCCTTGAGGTTCGTGCCGGAAGACGCGTGTCCCGGCCAGGCGGGAGCCTGCGCGTCACCGCCATTTATGGAATAAAAGTCGGCAGACTCCAGTGTTGATCTACAGCATCTTCTTGAGAATCTTCAGATTCTGCCGTAATGTTTCTGTGCTTTTCTCGGCAGTTTACTATATTTATTGCTCGGCAAAATTGATCAGATCAATACTCCAGGATCGATAAAATGCAGTCTGGCGGGCCATTTGAAATTGATGATGACAAAGATTTGGACATTTCCCAGGAAGAAAGGGATGACTCTGATTCATCCTACCCACTGTTCACGATAAACTCCTGGCCGGCAGATTTCACGCTTGAAACGCTGCATAACAAATTTTCACGTGGGGAGCTTGAAATTCCGGACATGCAACGGAATTTTGTCTGGACCCAGAAACAAGCAAGCAGGCTCATTGAATCATTTCTACTTGGCCTTCCGGTTCCGCCGATATTCCTCTTTCAAGAACCCAGGACTCGCAAACACATGGTTGTGGACGGTCAGCAAAGATTGCGGTCAATTACCTTTTTCTTTGACGGAAAGATAACGGGGCCACATCTGCGAAAAGACACCGAGTTCCGTTTGATCCTGAACGAAAAGAGCGAATTCAACAACCTGAAATACTCAGATCTCTCCGAAGAACATCAAAGGACCTTCCGGGACTCCATACTGCGCTCAATTATCATGACTCAGGTTGAACCGGACAACAAGCTGAGCATGTACTATCTCTTCGAGAGGTTAAACACAGGCGGCACAAATTTATCCAATCAGGAAATTCGGAACTGCGTTTATCACGGCTCTTTTAACGAGAAATTAATTGCGTTGAACCTGCGCGACAGTTGGCGCAAAATATATGGCAACCGTCTGATACACAATCGACAGCGCGACGTTGAATTCATCCTGCGTTTCTTTTCTTTACTGGACTACCAGAGCTACACCAAGCCCCTGAAAGACCACATGTCGACATTCATGGATACGCTACAGAATGCACCGCCGAGTAAAATCGAACACTACGTAAATGTTTTTGTCAAAACTTGTTCACAGATAGTTACACACCTTGGTCCCAGGCCATTCGTTATGCAGCGCGGCATGAACACAAGTGTTTTTGACAGCGTCATGGTTGCATTCGGTTTGAATTTCGACAATGTGCCGAAAAACGTGGCCGAGAGATTTGCAAAACTGAAGGAGACTCCAGAGTACCTGGATAAAATTCAATACCGAACGACGGATGAAAAAGTGCTTAAAGGCAGAATAGAGATTGCACGCAGCATGTTGTTTGACGATACAAAAGGGTCGTCACCGGAAAACACAATAAAATTTTAACAAACTAACTGCAACAACTCATGGCAAGTTTGATTGAAACACACATCCAGCTATTCACCGCAGTTGTCGCGATGCATGAAGAAGTTAACAGCATTGCCAACGTTGACAACGACAAGATTGAAATAGCAGTCAAAGAGATAACGGCAGTCGCCGGAGAAGGAGTGATTGAGAAAGTCAAAACCACGATTGACGCACTCGATTACTTTTCCATGCCCATCCCTCAAATCCTGACTGGGCATCTGCTGATTTCGATATGTGCCGACCAGGAAGAGGTTATCAAAAATTCAATTTTTCAAAAACTTAAACCAGGCTTTAGGGGGGTCGTGACTGAAACGTTCACCAAAAGTATCAACGCCTTTCTCATCAGAAACTTCGACTGGGACAGTTTGGGCAGCTATTGCGCTTGGTTCCACCTGGACTATAAAAAACGATTCAAGGAGTCTGTCAGCGAGGAGAATCGGCGCGCCTATCAGGACTTGAGGAGCAATAGAAACAACTTTGCTCACCGCGTTCAAAACAATTTTCAGTTAAACTGTACTTTTCAGGAAGTTGTTGAGTTTTACAGAAAGTCAAAAACCGTCGTCACATCGTTTTGCAACACCCTCAAAGGCTAGCCTGCATTCACCTCCTTACAGATTGCAGCTGCCTGCTTCTGCAAGCTATTGCCGAGGCGCCAACGCCATAGCCACCTTAAACAAAACTAATACCGCATTGAAGCTATCTGAATGCAGAATCGGGATTGCGGCTTAACGAATTCGAATTTCACCACAATAAACACCTGCAATCGCAGACGCTGTGCCGGCGAAGTCCGCACCGCTTTTTCAAATCATTCTTTTTTGGCACTAATCATCAAGAACCACCCCCGAGCATCACCGCCGGTTAATTGCGTGATTACCCGCCCCATTTTTCCAAAAAACGGCGAAAATCGAGTAAGGTCATCATAATATGTCAACCTGGTTTGCACGGAGTAATTCGAACATTCCGGAATACCATTTAACATATTTCGTACTTCACGTTTCGAGTATACTTTTGTGCCAGGGCTTTCCATGAAGTTTGCCATACACCAGCTAATTGATTTCCACGGACGGAATTTAAACAGTGCATGTTTGACCCAAAACATCATACCCACTATCGACCACTTATGATACACCATGATTTTTACGATACCGCCTGGCTTAGCGACCCTGAATATTTCTTTGATGGCACGTTCAGTATCTGCGGTGTGATGAACAACTCCCCAACTATAAACCATGTCAAAGAAACTATCTTGAAATGGTAAATTTTCACAATCTGCCGTTACTAATGTTGCTTGAGGCAGCTCGTATAGTTTCAATCTATTCTGAACATGATTGATCCCCTCTTCTGTTAAGTCGATTCCATACGCGTCTGCACCACTGCGAACAAACTGAACAAAGTCGGTTCCAACTCCAACTCCAACTTCCAGTACTTTCTTTTTGTGTGCTCTGGGAAATTGAGCAAACGAAAATATCTCCGGCTCTCTTGCATACCGGACATCTTCTATTTCTTCAAAATACTGTTTGGAGTATTTTGCATGCTCAGTTACATCCGATCCACATGGTTTTGTATTCCAATATAGCTGGACTTCTTCTTTTGTCATTACCCGACTTGTTTATTGCGTGAAATCTATGTCACAGTTGATGAAAGACTACGATCATTCTATGTATGTCAAGCCGGAAATATACGGAGCATTCGGGAAATTCTCAAGTGTGTGAATTTTTCAACGATCAGCTTCTGTGGTATTGCGACCTTCACCCAAAACTCCCGACTGAACCTCCCCCCCCAATCTCAGAAGATTAAGTCAGGCGGTCATTATGTCTTCTCGTGGTCATGGACATCATGCGAGGTAAATGGTTCCGCCGCGATCCGCATGCCGGATCAGTCCTTTGGCGGGTCCTCGCAGTTCCAATACGATGATCTCAGCGTTGCACGCAAAATGCCGGTATTACGATGGCCCATCGACCAGCCAACGAGACGTTTGCTGCAAAAATCCTGGTCCGTTGGCACATGAATCCAGCCTTCGCTGGGCGGGACAAATGTCCTATCGATAACCCACACCTTGTCAATCGCATCGACAGTGAGGCGTTGTTCGGGTGTTCGAGGCACTCGGCAGTTGATGCAGTGTATCAGTGGGCCGAAGAATTCGCTGGTATCCGAGCTCACATAAAACTCCAGAATTCAGGTCGAAGCCTTCAATTGTCTCAAGCTGCGGCTTTAAGCTCACGTTTGACCGAGAGCCCAATGTCTTGAGGGAAGATCAATATGGCAAATTTGCGTAAATTAACGTGTTTGCCTGCATTGGCGTTTGCAGATTTCACATCATGAAATTTTGGTTCACATGAAGGTTAGAAACTGGCTAAACAAATTCATCGCCTGGTATTACAAGGCATCGCCAATTGAACCGGGGAAATGGAGCTTAATACAAACGTACCTGTCGATATTCCAAAGACGCAGAACGGTTTCGATTTCAGCAGAATCCAATTTGAAGATGGAACTTGGTTTTCCAGAGGATCGCGGATATGAATACCTGGCTTTTTTTGGAAGGTTCGAACCCGGTGTATCCAAAATTTTCCAGCAGGTTATTCGACCGTCGGATACGGTTTTTGACATTGGCGCCAATATGGGTTGGTACACCGTCCTCGCAAGTTCGATCTTACAATCGGGAAAGTGCTTTGCATTTGAACCAAATCCAGAACTGTTGGAACGGACAGTTAAACATATTGAACTGAATGGCTTGCAGGACAATTGTCAGTTTTTTAATGTGGCACTGTCGGAACAACCCGGCTCGGTTACTTTGCATGTGTACAAACGCGGACATGGCTTGAGTTCAATTCAGCCGGTGTCCAAAGATAAATTCACCCCCATAGAAGTTGAAGCCACAACCGTCGATCTGATTATCGAAAAACATTCGATTCAGGCGGTGGACTTCATAAAGATGGATGTTGAAGGCGCTGAATTAATGGTTCTGCTGGGGAGTCAGGGCCTGCTTAAACAGCAGAACCCTCCGATCTGGGTCATGGAAATAAATTTTGAGACTGCACGCACGTTCGGACATGAACCCATAGATTTGTTAAATCATCTGAATCAACATGGTGATTATTCTTTCTATCGAATCGATGCCGAAACCGGCGAATTAATGTTTCCAGCTTCGGAAAAAAGCATTCAACACGGCGACAATATTTTGTGTGTTCCACGATCCAGAGCGGACCGACTGAACAGGTGTACCATAAGGAATTGATGCGGCGCAAAAACACGACCTATCCGGCTTGAGCGCTTCGCCGTTCCGGCTTGCTTTTTCTTTTTGCTCGTTGGCGGGAGAGGGGTTTTATGGCTGCAACTTAGTCGCGCCCGTTTTGTGTTTCGCACACGGCGACGAACGCGACGCCCAAAACCATCACCGCAACTTTCGGATTGCCAACGTGACAGCCATGGTCTATCTTGCGGCTCAAAACCGGGGAACCGCATGAAAACGCAAAACGACATAGACTTCGAGCGTATTGCCGGCGCGATTGCTTTCATACGCGACAACTTCAAACGGCAGCCGACGCTGGAGCAAGCGGCGGCACACGTGCACCTGAGCCCCGCCCACTTCCAGCGCATGTTTATCGCCTGGGCGGGAACGAGCCCCAAGAAATTGTTGCAGTACGTCAGCCTCGGCTATGCCAAACACTTGCTGCGGGACAAACAGGCCGGCCTGCTCGACGCCGCGCTAGAAACCGGCCTTTCGGGGACCAACCGGTTGCACGACCTCTTTGTCAACATCGAAGGCATGACGCCGGCCGAATACCGCGACGGCGGCGCGGCGCTGGAAATTCGCTACAGCTTTGCACCAAGCCAATTCGGAACACTCATGGTCGCATCGACCGACCGCGGGATTTGCCGTTTGGTATTCGTTGACAAACAAGAGAAGGCTGTTGCGGATTTAAAAAAAGAGTTTGCGCGGGCAAAGTTCATCGAACAGTCCGATTCGCGGCAGTTAAACGCACTGAGTATTTTCACGCGCGACTGGGAAGAAGCGCGGGATGTTCAACTCCATCTGCGCGCCACGCCGTTCCAGCTAAGAGTGTGGGAGGCGCTGTTAACAATTCCGTCGGGAAGTGTCGCGACGTACGGCGATATCGCGCGATCCATCGGCCAACCTTCTGCCGCTCGAGCTGTCGGTACAGCCGTGGGCGACAACCCGATCGCCTTTGTAATTCCATGCCACAGAGTGATAAAGTCCAGCGGCCTGTTAAGCGGTTACCGCTGGGGCGTGCAGCGCAAATCGGCCATATTAATATGGGAAGCTTGCAGTCTCAACGCCACAGGAGAAATGGAAGGCCATGCAGGATATTAAACAAACACTCCGGCAGGTCGACTGGCAGACAGTTGAAAAACAACTCGACGCGCAGGGCTACGGCCACATATATGAGTTGCTCAGCGCGGAACAGTGCGCACAATTAACGGACTTGTACGATCGCAGCTTTGGCTTCCGCAAAACAGTCGCAATGGAAAAACACAACTACGGTCGCGGTGAGTACAAGTACTTCGACTACCCGCTGCCGACGTTGATTCAGGAGTTGCGCGCCGGCATATACCCGCACCTGGCCGGCACGGCAAGCCGCTGGATGCAGTTGTTAAACATCGAGCGGACTTATCCCGACACGTTGGAAAAGTTTTTGCAGATCTGCCACGAACACGAACAACGTAAGGCTACGCCACTGATCCTGCGCTATGGGCCGGGCGGCTTCAACACAATGCATCAGGATATGTACGGTGAGGTATTTTTTCCGCTACAGGTTGTGTTGATGCTCAGCAAACCCGACCGGGATTTCACCGGCGGCGACTTTGTATTAACGGAGCAACGCGCGCGTTCGCAGGCGCGAGCCACGGTGCTGCAACCCGGGCGCGGCGACGCGGTAATTTTCACCAGCAGTTTTTACCCGGCGCCGAGCGCGGCGGGATTCAGCAAGGCAAATGTTAAACACGGCGTCAGCACGGTGCTGTCGGGACGGCGGCACACGGCCGGGATTATTTTTCACGACGCGGCGAGTTAAACATCTACCGCGTCGGCACGAGGCGGCCGCCATCATGAAGTTATTCAACGACCACGCAGATCCACAGGCCAACCTGCTGCCGAGCGACGGAACGGTTTACTACCACGGCGCAATATTGGCGCGCGCTGCGGCGGACGCCTATTACAACGAACTGTTAAACAACATTGACTGGCGGCGGGACGAAGCGCTGATTTACGGCAAACGCATCACGACCAAACGCAAAGTCGCCTGGTACGGCGAGCGCGCTTTCGACTATACCTATTCGGGCGTCACACGGCAGGCGCTGCCCTGGACGGAGACGCTACTGCGACTTAAACACACGGCAGAGCAGCACAGCGGGAGCAGCTTCAACTCCTGCCTGTTGAATCTGTATCACGATGGTTCGGAGAGCATGACCTGGCACAGCGACGCGGAAAAGGACCTGATTAGGCACGGTGTTATCGCCTCGCTCAGCTTCGGCGCGGAGCGTCGATTTTTGTTAAAACACAAACAGAGCGGTCACAAGGTCGAGCAGGTGCTGGAGCACGGCAGCCTGCTGATCATGAGCGGCGCGACGCAGGACCACTGGCTGCACAGCCTGCCGAAGAGTGCGCGGATTCACACGCCGCGCATTAACCTGACGTTCAGAACTATTCGGGAGAGCGGCGCGCGCGGGCACGGAAGTGTTTGATCTTGAGTTTGCGTGCAATCGGACGCACGTGGTCGTGCAGCACGCGCTGAGATTGAGTCGCCGGAGGCGGCGCGAAGCGGCGGATCGCTGAGAATTTTACTCGAAAGTCGCTGACGGTCGTGCGCATCGGATTGCCGGGCGGGAGACTGAAGTTGTTGAGTGATTGAGTACTGAGTGAACGGTTCTTTGTGTGAAGATCAAAGGGCCCACCCGTACCCGCCTGCCAGACCTGCCTGGGCCCTTCGACCTCAAACACCTCCCACGCCGCGGCCGACCTCGCCCCCGCGGGCGAAGCATCCAGTGCGTATTCGTTCAACTTCTGTCGTTTAACGATTCCCGGCCGGGTCTCATCAACAGAATACAAACTCAGCGCGCCCTCTGCAACCGCAAAGAACTGAGCGGGACGCCGGCGCCGCTGAACGTAGCCGATATCATGCCTGAACGGAATCATACACAAGGCCCGGCGCCAGGCCCGCAAGACTTTCACACTGCGCTGCGTACAAGCTTGAAGAATTGGGGCTCCGCTCCCGCCGACGAGCAAAAAGAAAAAAGCAAGCCGCCGAACCTGTGAGGAGGCGCGGCGGCTCAGGTAGAAAATCTGTTACACAGGGTATCAGCGAACAATGCGCAAGGTATGAATAACGGACACGGCCGACCCGTTAATGCGGATAAAGTACAGGCCGGACTGCAGCCTCTCCAGATTCAACGTTTTGCGGTGTTTTCCCACATGCATGAATTCCGCGGGAATCTGCTGTACGGTGCAGCCATTGAGATCGATAATGTCAACTCCAAAAACGCCCAACCTGTTCACGTCAATTGCAAATTCCAGCAGCCCGCCATTGGCAAGTTCCGCAACGTGCAGCTCGACAGCGGAGCGGCGTTGTTTAACATCCGGCACCTCAATGTCTGATATTGTGCCGCCCAGATCAACCTTGTACAAACCGGCAGATCGCCCGGCGTCCATGAAAACAGATTGATTGTCGGGACCGAGAACAAACCAGGAACAATAGTCCACATAATTATCGGAAGCAGGAATTGTTTTCAGCTCACTGACAAAGTCGCCGCTATGAGAATCCCACAGGGTGAGCGGCTGCCCGGGTATGAACGAAGAGTGCGTGGGATATTTGTAGCCGCCGGTGAGTAAATACGCGCCATCGCGCGAAAACCTCAACGCATTGACATTCACTTCATTCAGTTCGTGCTCAAAGACCAATTGGTTTTCCTGCGAATCAAAAACGCGAATCCAGGATGTGGAAGTCCGCATGTCAACTCCGCTCCCGATTGCGAAGGTGCGGCCGTCGGGCGACCAGTCGAACAGGGACTGTTCTGTTGACAGCACAACGCCGTCCGGCAATAAACCTGCAATGTCCAATACTGTGCCGGCGACGGCATCGATGATTTCAAGTTTCGTTTTTTCGTCGTCCAGACTCGTTCGACGGAATGTAAACTTGCCCGGTCCGGGACCTGCAACGATGAATTCCGATTGATAGCGGTATGGCAGATCGATCGAATGTAAAAGAACGGCGTCAGCGACGCGCCAAATTTTAACCGTTGTGCTTCCGATGCCGGCTAAATACGTACTGTCGCTTGAATAACAGGTTTTGGTAATGGATCGCTCACCGTGCGAATAGCGCAGGTCAGCCGCTTCACTGCCGACATTCCACTGGTAGACGCCAAGATTGGACGGATAAAGCAGGGCGGCGCCATCACGGGTCCATAGTACCGACTGCGCCACACCTATGTCCATCTCGGGATGCATGAACAGATTTGCGCCGTCAACGACCGATCTAACAAGGAGCTCGCCTGTCGGTCGCGCCTCGGCTATACGCCCGCCGTCGGGTGAGAAACTCATGTCGACAGATTTGTCATGCACGGCGCGGAACGGCGACAACTTACCTGTTTTAACATCCATCAGGCGCAATCCCCCAATGTCTGCAACGCCCATTGCACCATCCCAGTTCTCAGCACTGAGCAGCAGATTCCTGCCATCAGGCATGAGCTGTGGAACGCCGACATAGCGATATTCCGCCATCGACAGGTTGTTAACCTGACCCTGCGGCGTAATACGACCGATACGATGTACGTTGTCGTTGCTGCCCGGCTCTTTCTGGGCAAATACTATGCCGCCTTCCGCATCAACGGCCGTCATTACGACCCGGGCAGTCCACCTCTCCACACTGACGTCGGCTTCAAAAGCTTCAGCGCCGATTTCAAGATCATACAGTTTGATATATGCTTTCTTGCCACCGTCCTCGTACCTAAGCGTGGCGATATGACTGCCGCTGCTGTTGACCGCGGCCACCGACTCACGCGCCGGCAGCCTGATGGCGTCGGAAACAATGGTAATCTCGCCCGCGGGAATTTCCACCACGGCTGGGCGACCATCATCCAGGCGCACTAACAGCGTCGACTCACCAACAAATCGAATGGGCGTCATATCACTGTTGCGATACACTTCCTCGCCGCCGGGCGCATCAAACACAACCAGCGTCGAGTCCAATTCAAAATCGGGCAGCGACTTCACATCGGCAATGCAGACATAGCGACCATCGGGCGAAATCGCATACGCTGGCCCTTCGCCAAACAAGGTGCCCGGCATTGTGTCGGAACGCACATTGCGTTCATAATCCCAGATATACCAACCTCCCCACCTGCCGTCCTGCCAGAATTGATCGTACATGAGCAGGGCAGACGCCTCATCAGCCAAACCGACGGGAACAAAACTGCGATCAAAGATTCGCCCGGCAAACACATTGCTTTCCAGGTCCAGAACGGAATAGGAATAGGAGTGATATCTGGTATCCGCTCCAAACGCCAGTGCCGTGCCGCTGCCGTTTACCCACACACTGTTGTTCGCGGTCACGGCCATATCGACCGGAATCTGATCCCAAATCGGCTCGAGCACTTCTTCCTGCGCGTCGAGCGCGTTACAGCAACCCAGACTCAGTGCGGCGCAGAGCATGGTTTTGAATATTATTTTCAGCGGTTTCACGTTCGAACCTCTTCTGGTCTTTTAACAAGCAGTTGCAACATGGCCTGTAAATCACAGATTTCCACTACTGCTTTTCTACTACACTTAGTAGTAAATTGTCTTTCATTGCGGTCGCCACATCTTGACCGACTCACACATGCGTGGCCTCTTTTGAGCTCTTGTTTGCCAGCGGGACCGAAACCAGAGAGCAGCCATTCCGGCCCAAATTATGCGTTTCACAGGCTGCATCGGCCGTACACATGGCTTTGATTCAGGCGAATAAGCGGCCGCAATGTGCAATGACACACTTTGCCAGAAAGTTGTGCCGTCCGGTCAATTTTCTGCTGAAACGACAAAACGGAATTCGCCCGAGTTGTGGTACAATCATAGGGAGCCGACGCCTGGCTCACAAGCAGAAAACACTGAACGGGCCGCTATCGCCGCTGAGCGGTTGGATTTCTGTGGTTGAACGCATAGCTGCTGAATGAAGGGCGTTCAATTTCAGATAAAAACTTACGAGCGGAAGGCCATCGTGAATGGCGCTCATCTGAAATATCTTACGGGCTCAGTGGCGCTCGCGGGTGAGTGGCGGCTGGGCGGTTCTTAGTGTGAAGATCAAAGGGCCCACCCGTACCCGCCTGCCAGACCTGCCTGGGCCCTTCGACCTCAAACACCTCCCACGCCGCGGCCATCCTCACCCCAATGGCGAAGCGTCCTGTGCGTATTCGTTCCACTTCCGTTGATTATCAAGTCCCGGCCAGGTCTCGCAACAAGCATACAGCCGAGTTGCGGAGCACACAAGCACAATCAACTGAACGGGCAGGTTTTGCCGCCAAACGTTGTCGATTCTGTGGGTGAACGGCATGCCGGCATCTGAACGGTTCGCAGATTCGCACGTCTATCCCACACGCCCGCACATGCCACCCTTGTTTGCCGCCTGAGGCCGCCCGACCTGCCACAAACCCCGCGCCGACGCGCTCCCAACAAACCCGCACGCCCTACGCTCCGCTCCCGCTGACAAACAAAAAGAAAAAAGCAAGCCGCCGAACCCGTGAGGAGGCGAAGCGCTCCGCATCAAAAAGTCGACGCTCAGCCGGAATCCGCGGCGTCCCACGCCTGCGATAATATTTCGCTCAATAGAGCCCCGCGCTTTTCGTCATTCCGCGCTGCCGCACGCTTCCGCCGTGCGCCCGCTAATCGATATGACCATAAACAAACTATTCAGACCTACACCCAGGAGGAAAAAAATGTCGAAAAACACCAGCCAAACGGCTGACACCTTCGAATTTAAAGCCGAAATGCGGCAGCTGCTCGACCTCATCGTCAACTCGCTCTATACCCACCCCGAAATATTTCTGCGCGAACTGATCTCCAATTCCAGCGATGCGCTCAACAAAGCGCGCTACCGCGGCCTGACCGACAAAGACATGCGCGATGCCGATGCGCCGCTGCAGATCAAAATCGAGATCGATAAAGACGCAAAAAAACTCGTGATTGAAGATTCCGGTATCGGGATGCGCCGCGAAGACCTCATCAACAGGCTCGGAACCGTGGCCAGCTCCGGCACCCTCGAATTCATCAAAAACCTGAAAGACGCCGGCGAACAAAAAGTCGGCGATATGATCGGCCAGTTCGGTGTCGGTTTTTACTCCGTATTTATGGTGGCCGAAGAAGTGACCGTCGAAACGCTGCACGCCGATGCCGACGCCACCGCCTGGCGCTGGGTCTCCGACGGCAAAGGCTCGTTTACGCTGGAAGAAATAGAACGCGAACATCGCGGCACGCGCATCTCCTTTACGCTGAAAGACAGCGCCGATGAGTTTGCGGACGACTACCGCGTCAAATCGATCATCAAGAAATACTCGAACTTCGTTGAATTCCCCATCATGGTGGGCGATGAAAAAGTCAACAGCGTGCGCGCCCTGTGGCACGAGAGCAAAGACTCCGTCAGCGAGGAAGAATACAGCGAGTTTTACAAGTTCGTGACCAACGACTTCAGCGGGCCGCTGGGCCACCTGCACCTCTCGATTGAAGGCGCGTCGGTCAACTTCAAAGCGCTGCTGTTTATCCCTGAAAACAGCCACTACCGCACCATGGGCTGGCAGAACGAAAAAACGGCGCAGCTCTACTCCAACAAAGTCTTTATTATGGACGACTGCAAAGACCTGCTGCCGGAGTACCTGCACTTCGTCAAAGGCGTCGTCGACACCGAAGACCTGCCGCTGAATGTCTCGCGCGAGATGACGCAAAACAGCCCCGTGATGGCCAGGATCAAGCAGATCCTGACCAAGCGTCTGCTCAGCCTGCTGGAAGAATGGGCCGAAAAAGAGCCGGAAAAATACGCGAAGTTCTACGAGGCCTTTGGTTCGCCCTTTGTGATGGGCGTCAACATGGACTTCGATAACCGCGAGCGCCTGATCAAACTGCTGCGTTTCCACTCGACGACGACCGAAGGCGAACAACGCACCGGTTTTGCCGACTACGTGGCGCGCAAAAAAGACGATCAGAAGGACATCTACTACTTCACCGGCGATCATCGCGACAGCATGCAAAACAGCCCCAAGCTGGAATACTTCCGCAAGAACGAGATCGAAGTCATGCTGCTGACGGATCCGGCCGACGTGATGGTGATTCCGTCCATCGACAAGTTTGAAGAATACAACGTCGTGTCGATCGAAAAAGCCGACCTCGAGATCAAAGAGGACGAAAGCACGGACGCCGAGAAAGAACAGCGCATCAGCGACGAGCAGGCGGACTCCCTGCTGGCCTCGTTCAAAGCCATTCTGGGCGAGCAGGTGGAAGACGTGCGCATCTCCAAACGCCTCGTCGATTCGGCCGCCACGCTGGTAGCCGGCGCCCAGGGCATGGACGCTCACATGGAGCGCATGATGAAAATGATGGACGCTTCCTACGGCGGCTCCAAAAAAATCCTGGAAATCAACCCCGGCCACGACCTGATCAAAAACCTGGCGCGCATTCAACTTGGAGGCGGCAGCGATGAGGACCTGCGTCCCTACATCATGCAGCTGTTTGAAGGCGCCATGCTGCTGGACGGCGCGCTGAGCGGTCCGACGGATTTTGTGCAGCGCATGACCAAAATCATGACCGACGCCACACAAAAATGACGCAGCGCGGAACCGTGCGGGAAAAGCTTCTGTTAGCTGGATTCGCCGGTTCACTCGGACTTTGCGCCGATCTGTTCCGATTTGGTTTGTAATTCGAAGCTAAATGTCGGATATTCCTCAACGGTGAACCTGAGGTTCAGATCCGCTCATGTTGATGCAAACATTTTAATCATAACATTTTCACTTTTTGAGATTGGAGTTCAGACGCTATGCGCAAGTTATTTTTTGCCCTGACGGCAATTGTGGCCGGCGTTGCTTTCAGCTACACCGCATCCACCCATGTCTTTGCCTGTGACGGCAGCGACGCCAAACAAGCTGACAACACGGAAAACGTTCAGTCCTGCGACAAATCGGCTTCGGCCTCGGCAATCAAAGTTTCCGACAAAGGCGACAAACAGTGCGCATCGAAAGCTTCGGCTTCGTCCTGCAGCGCTTCCAAAGCCTCGGCAACCAAAGTCTCCAACGACGGCAGCGGCTGCTGCGCGTCCAAAGCTGCTAAAGCTTCCAACGTTTCCAACGAAGCCGGCTGCGCGTCCAAAGCATCCGCTTCTTCCTGCGATGCGTCCAAAGCTTCGGCGACCAAAGTCTCCAATGACGGCCACGGCTGCTGCGCGTCCAAAGCCGCTAAAGCTTCCATGACGTCCAACGAAGCCGGTTGCGCTTCCAAAGCTTCCGCTTCGTCCTGCGATGCGTCCAAAGCTTCGGCGACCAAAGTCTCCAATGACGGCCACGGCTGCTGCGCGTCCAAAGCCGCTAAAGCTTCCATGACGTCCACGGACGGCGCCTGCCCCAAAACCCTGCGCGCCGCCAACTTCGTCAACGCTTCGCATGACGCCGCCTGTGCTTCCAAAGCTTCCTGCAGCGCTTCCAAAGCTTCCTGCGACGCCTCCAAAGCTTCCTGCGACGCTTCCAAAGCTTCCGACGCCAAAGCTTGCAGCAAATCCTGCGACAAAAGCGCCGACGAGGTCAAAATGACCGAAGCCACGGAAACGCCCGTCAAAAAAGTCGCCGACAACAGCTCCAGCGAAGAATAATCGCCCCTGCTGTCAGCGCCTGAATTCACACGCCTTCCGGCGGTGAATCGGCAAATCAAAGCGCGGACCCGTTCAAGCGGGTTCGCGCTTTTTTTATGTCCGTCCGCGACGTAGCGCCTGCCGTCCAGCCGCCGATGCACGACGCATTCTCTGACTCTCCTGGCTTTTTCTCATGTTTGTCAGCGGGATTACAGCCGCCGGTCTCATGATGAGTTGTGCAGCGGCGCAGCGCTCCGTGATTCCGGATTGACACGGCCTGCTTTTTTTGTTTGCCGGCGGGCTGAAAGGCCCAATCGCGTCAATTTTTGTAATTTTGCAGCGGCGTTTCAGGAGTAACTCCCGCCGACCACGCGGGACAACTTTAGTCCGAGGGGCATTATGGGGTTTTCGGTCCGGGCTCTGGCCGCAGGCGATGTTGGAAAATTCATCAACTGCCAGTGGCAATTTTATCGCAACGATCCCAACTGGGTGCCGCCCCTGAAAATGGACCGGCGCAAACTGCTGGACACCAAAAAGAATCCATTTTACCAGCATGCGGAAATCCAGCTTTTTCTGGCCGAAGACGGCAAGAAGGTGCTGGGCCGTATCGCCGCCATCACCAATGAACTGCACAATCAGACGCACGGCGACAAGGTGGGATTCTTTGGGTTTTTTGAATGCGTCAACGACCAACAGGTCGCCAAGGCGTTGGTGGAATCTGCGGCGGCCTGGCTGCTCGGCAAAGGCAAAACACATGTGCGCGGCCCCGTCAATCCGTCGATGAACGACGAGTGCGCCCTGCTGGTGGACGGTTTCGACACGCCGCCGCGCGTGCTGATGACATACAATCCGCCCTATTACGCCGACCTGCTTGAAGGCTGCGGTTTCCGCAAGGTCAAGGACCTCTACGCCTACGACATCGACCGCAAGGTCTACCGCTCGGAAAAACTCGAGCGCATGCAGGACCTCATTCGCCGGCGCTATGACATCACCATTCGCGAAGTCGACTTCAAAAACAAAGCGCAGTTTCAACGCGACATTGAAACGATCAAGATGATTTACAACGAAGCCTGGGAAGACAACTGGGGCTTTGTAAAACTGACCGACGACGAATTCGACTTCCTGGCCGCCGATCTCAAGATGATCGCCAATCCCAAGCTGACCTACTTCGTGGAAATCAAGGGCAAGACCGCCGGATTTTTCCTCGGCCTGCCCGACATCAACCAGCAGTTGATTTACAATCGCGGCGGCGGCATCCTTGGCGGCGGCTGGCACCTGCTGACCAAAAAGTCAAAGGTGGACACGGCGCGGATTGTCATCATGGGCGTGCTGCCGGAGTACCGGCGCACCGGCGCCGACGCCGTCATGTACTACGAAGTCGGCAAACGGGTCGATGAGCTCGGCATGCGCTACGGCGAGGCGTCGTGGATTCTGGAAGACAACGTCGAGATGCGCCAGGCGCTGCAACGCGCCATGAAGGCCGAACTCAGCAAGACCTATCGCATCTACGAGAAACCTCTGACCTGAGGCGCGGCGGCGCGGCGGCGCGGCGCGGCGGACCTGATCGAAATCGGACGGCAATCGAACGGCGGCATCAACGTCAAAAAGCTTCTCTCGGGACAGACTCCGGGTGTTTGTGCAATCCAACCCCAATCCTGCCGATCCTATGGCTGATTCTCCTCTTGATCTCGACAAAGCGCAACCCAATTGCGGCGTCGTGGGTGTGTTCAATCATCCGCGTGCGGCCGTTATGGCCTATTACTGTCTGCACGCCCTGCAGCATCGCGGCCAGGAAGCCGCGGGCATCGTGGCGCGCCGCATCGACGAGGCGTCCGGCAAACCGCGCTTCCGCATGCACAAAGGCCCCGGACTGGTGTCCGACGTGTTTGCCGACAGCAAAATCCTGGAAGAATACCTGAACGGTACGGCGGCAATAGCGCACAATCGCTATTCAACGACGGGCGGCAGCTCGCGGCGCGTCAACATTCAGCCTTTTACAATTCGTTATCGCCAGGGCAACCTGTCGATGGCGCACAACGGCAACCTGACCAACACCCGCGTGCTGCGCCAGGAGTTGCAGCAGGCAGGCGCGATCTTCCAGTCAAGCACGGACAGCGAACTCTTCCTGCACCTGATAGCGCGCAGCCGCCAGACGACGCAGATCGATCAGATTCGCGAAGCGCTGCGCATCGCCCGCGGCGCGTATTCGATGACCATCATGACGGACGACATGCTCGTCGCCGCCCGTGATCCGCACGGCATCCGCCCGCTGGCCATAGGTAAAAAACTACTGGAAAACGGGGACCACGCCTGGTTTGTGGCTTCTGAAACCTGCGCCTTCGACATCGTCGGCGCGGAATACGTGCGCGACGTCGGCCACAACGAAATTGTCGTGATCGACCAGGAAACGGTCAAAACCGGAAAGATTACTTCGTACAAAATCGACGATGAGACCCCCTGCGCGCGCCACTGCGTCTTTGAGTACATCTACTTTTCGCGGCCGGACAGCAAGATTTTCGGTCACAATGTCGACAAGGTGCGCCGCAAGCTCGGCAAGACCCTGGCGGAAGAGCACCCCGTGCTGGCGGACAGCGAGGACGAAAAAGTCATTTCGATCGGCGTGCCCGACTCGGGCAACACTTCGGCCCTGGGTTACGCCCACCGCAGCAGCAGCCTGGGCAACAATGTGCGCTACGAGATCGGCCTGATTCGCAGCCACTACGTCGGCCGCACCTTTATCGCGCCGGGACAGGACGCGCGCGAGTTCAAGGTCAAGACCAAGTTCAACCCGGTGGAAGGCGTGCTGACCAATCGCAAGGTGGTTGTAGTCGACGACTCGATCGTCCGCGGTACGACCTCCAAGTTGCTGCTGAAAATGATGCGCGCGGCGGGCCCCAAGGAGCTGCACATGCGCATTTCGTCGCCGCCGGTGACGCATCCCTGTAAATACGGCATGGACTTCCCGAGCCGGGAAGAACTGATCGCCAATCACTATGACTGCGACGAAGTGCAGATCGGCAAGGCGCTGACCGCCGATTCCCTGCGTTACCTGTCGATCAACAAACTGATGGAAGCCGTGCCCCAGGAAGAGGGCGTCGGTTATTGCGATGCCTGTTTTACAGGCAATTACCCGGTCCAGATCGACATGTCGGCCGTGAAGAATGTCGTTGAAGACCAGGAGGTTGAAACCTACGCGGACACGGACGCAGGCATCTGATACGGCGCCAACTCCGCGCGCCTGCCAGATGACTGCATCTGAATAATCACTCAAATTCAAGCCGCACTGTGACGGCGCACTGTATACAGCGAGAGAAATCGATAATGCCGAAATTCAAATTTCCACTGTTTGCCTGTTTGTGTGCATTGAGCCTTCTGTTTACCGCCTGCGGCGGTTCCGATGAGAACGAACCGGCGCCGGAAGACCTGCCCAGCCTGGACGACGTGCTCGGCGATCTGCCCGAAGCTCAAATGGATGCAGCATACGATCCCGCTGCGGACGTCCTGCGCTATACCGGTGAAGCGCGCCTGCGCAACGTCAAACAATTGACCTTCGGCGGCGACAACGCCGAGGCCTACTGGAGCTTCGACGACGAATACCTGATTTTCCAGAGCTCCTGGGATCAACTCACCAAGCAGGGGTGCGACCAGATTTTCATCATGCGCGCCAACGGCGAACCGATGGAAGCCGGTCAGCAGTACTCGCTGGTGTCGACGGATCGCGGACGCACGACCTGCTCTTACTTTATGAAAGACGGCCGCGTGCTCTTTGCCTCCACGCACGAACACAGCGACGAATGCCCTCCGCCGCCGGCCAAAGCCGAAGGCCGCTACGTCTGGCCTATCTACGACACGTACGACATCTGGGCCTGTGAGACGGACCGCTCCAACATGACGCTGCTGATCCACGGCCCCGGCTACGACGCCGAAGCGACGGTCTCGCCCGACGGCAAGTACATCGTTTTCACGTCGACGCGCTCGGGCGACCTGGAACTGTGGCGCTACGAAATCGCAACCGGCGACCTGCTGCAGCTGACGAACACGCTCGGCTACGACGGCGGTGCTTTTTTCTCGCTCGACTCCAAAAAGATCGTCTGGCGCGCCAGCCGCCCCACGGGCGAAGACGCCGAGACCTACAAAGCCCTGCTGAAAGACGGCATGGTTGAACCCTCGGACATGAACATCTATGTGGCGGACGCCGACGGCAAAAACGTCGTTCAGGTGACCGATCTGCCGGGAGCCAACTGGGCGCCGTACTTCCACCCGGACGGCGAGCGCATTCTGTTCTCGTCGAACCACCATTCGATCGAAACGTCCGGCGGCCGCGAGTTCGACATCTTCATGGTCAACGTCGACGGCACGGGCCTGGAGCGCATCACGTATTCCGGTACGTTTGACGCATTCCCGATGTTCTCGTTCGACGGCAGCAAACTGGCCTTCGGCTCGAATCGCCGCGCCGATCGCGCGTCTTCACGCGAGACCAATGTGATGGTGGCCGAGTGGATTGAAAACCCGACCGACGCGGATCGCAACTTCGTCAGCAACGTGGCAATGCCGGAAGCGAGCGAGCACGGCCACGGCGGCCATGGTCACGGCGAAGGCGAGGAAGACGGCGAAGACCACGGGCATTCGCACTGATGCCGTTCATTGAGAGCCGAAGACCGGTTTAAATCCGGTGACGGGTTTCAGGGCGGTTGAGTCGCTGAACGACCGGTTTTGAGCTTTGAACGCGAAATCGAGTAGGAGGGGGATTTACATCCCCCGTCCTCTCACACCACCGTACGTACGGTTCCGTATACGGCGGTTCATGGACGTGCATGAAATTGACGAGAACGTTCGAGCAATGAGATGAGATCCATG
>JAUIKM010000004.1 GCA_030430495.1 bacterium
GTACTGTGCTCAATAACTGAGTACTGTGCTCAATAACTGAGTACAATGGTCTACTACTGGAAGCGGTATTCAATAACTGAATACTGTGCTCAATAACTGAGTACGGTGCTCAGTAACCGAGTACTGTACTCAATAACCGAGTACTGTGTTCAATAACTGAGTACGGTGTTCAACAACCGAGTACGGTGCTCAACAACCGAGTACGGTGCTCAACAACCGAGTACAATGGTCTACTACTGAAAGCGGTGCTCAACAACCGAGTACTGTACTCAATAACTGAGTACGGTGCTCAACAACCGAGTACGGTGTTCAATAACCGAGTACAATGGTCGACCACTGAAAGCGGTGTTCAATAACTGAGGACTGTGTTCAATAACTGAGTACGGTGCTCAGTAACCGAGTACTGTGCTCAATAACCGAGTACTATATTCAACAACCGAGTACAATGGTCTACTACTGAAAGCAGTGTTCAATAACTGAGTACTGTGTTCAATAACTGAGTATTGTGTTTGGGACGCACCTCCCTGTTGATCTTTGGGCCCTCCCAGCACCCGCCACCAAGCCTCCATACATTTTCGTCAAACCACTAACCGGCCCGCCGGCTCCAAACCCCACGGTTCCCGGATTTTCAGACCCGAAGGCCTGGTGATAGTTCTTCTCTTCACAGCGCTGTGTTTGTTCTTTGCGGGAAGTTTAAGTCTTATCCAACGATCTGCAATGGCAATAAACTTCAACGTCGCGCTCGACGTGGTTAAACGGGCGGGTTTTGAACGTGAACGGACAAAGTGAACATTCACCATGTCTCTCAGGCCTGGGTGACATGACAATTTCCGCAGACTCGAGACCGAAACACATCACTGATATTTCCATGACAGCCAACGGCAAAAAAGACATGCAATTTTTCGGGCCGGATTCACACCGGACTGAACGGCTTGCGATGCAGTTGCAAATTGCTCGGGACTGTGTTCAATAACTGAGGACAATAGTCTACTACTGAAAGCAGTGTTCAATAACTGAGTACAATGGTCTACCACTGAAAGCGGTGTCCAATAACCGAGTACGGTGCTCAACAACTGAGTACAGTGTTCAATAACTGAGTACTGTGTTCAATGACTGAGTACAATGGTCGACCACTGAAAGCGGTGCTCAATAACTGAGTACTGTGTTCAATGACTGTGTTCAATGACTGAGTACAATGGTCGACCACTGAAAGCGGTGCTCAATAACTGAGTACTGTGCTCAATAACTGAGTACTGTGTTTGGGACGCACCTCCCTGTTGATCTTTGGGCCCTCCCAGCACCCGCCACCAAGCCTCCATACATTTTCGTCAAACCACAGACCGGCCCGCCGGCTCCAAACCCCACGGTTCCCGGATTTTCAGACCCGACGGCCTGGCGATAATTCTTCTCTTCACAGCGCTGTGTTTGTTCTTTGCGGGAAGTTTAAGTCTTATCCAACGATCTGCAATGGCAATAAACCTCAACGTCGCGCTCGACGTGGTTAAACGGGCGGGTTTTGAACGTGAACGGACAAGTCTACACGGAAAAAGCAGCCGGCAGTCCCTGCGCAAATTCAGGCACTCCGCCCGCCGCGCAAAAACAATGCAAACAGACGGTAAACGCGATCACAACAGACTCCGCGCCAACGCCGCCGCCTTGCACCTGCAACTCGCTGATAAACAAAAGCAAAAAGCAAGCCGGAAGTCTTCGACGGCGAAGCGCTCAGAGTTCAGGGAAAAAACGCGTCGAAAGTCAGCGGAGGAGTTCGGAAAGGCGCTTGATCAGTTCGTCCTTTTTGCGACGCGATACCGCGATTGTGGCTTTGTCGCGCATCTCCACACGGCCGCCGTCACTGCGGATGTATTTGACCACGTGGTCCAGATTGACGAGGTGTGAATTGTGCACACGGAAAAAATCCGAGTCGCCCAGCATGTCGTCGTAGACTTTGATCGGTTTGGAGACGACGATTTTGTCGCTGTTGAGCAGCACCACCTCCGTGTAGGAGCCGGACGCCTCAAAACGCACGATGTCCTTGACTTCAACAAACTGCAGGCCGTCGCTGAAAGGCAGCGCAATCTTTGCGTTGGCAGGCGAAGCCGCGCGCACATTTTCCAGCAGGCCGCGCAGAGCTACCTGGGTCTCCGCCGCATCGCCCGAACTTTCGGCCAGTTCCTTGCGTGCTCGGTCCACCGCCAGCACCAGTTCGTCGCCGTCAATCGGTTTGAGCAGGTAATCCAGCGCGGCGTATTTGATCGCCTTGAGCGCGTACTCGCCGTGGGCCGTGGTAAAAATGACTTTGAACCGAATATCGCCGACCTGTTCGAGCAGCTGGAAGCCGCTGCCGCCCGGCATCTGAATATCGAGAAAAACGATGTCGGGTTTGTGTTCGCGGACGGCCTCGACACCGGCGGAGGCGGAATCTGCCTCGGCCAATATTTTAACATCGGGACAGTGCATTTCCAGCAGAGTGCGGAGCGTGGTACGTCCGCGCGGTTCGTCGTCGACGATCAGAGCAGTGAGCATAATCAAATCGTTCGGGAGTTGAATTGACAGAGCCGGGAATGAGTTGGTCGCGCAGGCGGCAATTTAATCCACCGGCACCAGAATTTCTACTTTTGTACCGACGGCCTGGCCCTCCGCGTCGTACAAATCCTTCACTTCCACGCGGTATTTATTGGAGCGCCCCTGCGACATCACGTCCAGACGCTGGCGCGTAACGTCCATGCCGACCGACTTGCGATGCAGATCGTCCGACTTGCGCAATTCCTGGGCGCGCTTGCGTCCGATGCCGTTATCTTCCACACAAACCATGACTGTTTGCTCGTCATGCGGCGCGACGCTCACGAGCAACAAGCCGGGCTCGGACCGCTGCGAGAGCCCGTGCAAAATGGCGTTCTCAACGTAGGGCTGCACGAGCAGGGGCGGCACGCTGACCTCGTCCAACTCTACCGTCGGATCGATGTGAAATTCTGTTTTGTACTTGTGTTCAAAACGCAGTTGCTCCAGGTCGGTGTAATATCGCAGTGCGTCGAGTTCTTCCGCCAGCGTGATCAGATCGCGCTGCGAGTTTTCGAGCACCTGACGCATCAGTCGCGCAAACTTGGTCAGGTACTGCAGAGCGCGGCGCGTGTCGTTTTCGACAATCAGACTGACGATGGAGTTCAGCGAGTTGAACATAAAGTGCGGGTTCATCTGCGAACGCAGCGCCTGCAGGCGGTAGGAAATCACCTTGCCCTGCAACTCGGCGCGCTCCCGCACCACGCGCAGACGCAGCAGAATAGCGCCGACAAGCGCCCCAAGCACAATCGCCCCGGCGGCAAAGCGGAACCACAGCGTCTGGTAAATCGCCGGGTGAATCACAATGCGCACTTCCGTCGCCTGCCCGGCCACGCCGTCGTTGTTGCGCCCCTCCACGCGGAAAATGTAGTCGCCCGGCGGAACCGAGGTGTACTGCGCCAGGCGTCGCACTCCGACACTGTTGCGCGGGCGGCGCTCAAAATTGATCAACTGGTACGAGTATTCGTTCTGCTGCGGATTCGTGAAATCCAACGCCGCAAACTCAATGGTGAAGAAGTTCTGGTCGTGTTCGAGATCAATACGACGCTGATACACGATCGACGAATCGAGCTGTAGCTCCTCGTCAAACACACGAAAACCCGTGATGTGCACGCGCGGCGAGTTGACGTTGCGACGCACGTTAAACGGATGAAAAATGACCATGCCGCTGCTGCCGCCGAAATAGAGCTCGCCGACACTGCTGCGAAAACCCGCGCCAAACACAAAATCGCTGACCAGCAGTCCATCGGAGCTCGTGTAGTGCTGAAAGTGATGCACCGAGGGCGTAAAACGCGTGATGCCCGTGCTCGTGCTCAGCCAGATGTGCTCTCCGTCGCCGGAGAGAATTGCGGCGACGATGTTGGAGCCGAGGCCCTGACGCCCATCGTAAATCTGCGAGCTCTCCGTCGCCGGATCGTAGCCGATCAGCCCGCCGCCCGTGGCCAGCCAGACGCGGCCGTCATTGCCCAGATGCACATCGCGCACGCGTTCCGCACCAGGCCCGAGCGTGCGCGCGGCATTGAGTTCGATCCGCCGCGTGCGGTAGTCGAGCGTCGAGATTGTGGCCAGGCCGTTGGTCGTGCCGACCCAAAGCAAGGACTGTTCGCGGTCGAGCGCGAGCGCGCCGATCCGGTTGGCCGGCAGCGAAGCCACGTCGGCCGGATCGTGCACAAAACGCCGCAGCTGCCCGGTTTCCGGCTCAAACAGATACAAACCGCGGCGGGTGGAACCGATCCAGAGGCGTCCGCCGCCGTCCACAGCCAGGCGTTGGATGCGCATGCCGCCGCCGTCAAGGCCCGGCACCGAATCAAGAAAGTAGCGCCGGAAAACGCCGCTTTCGCGATCAAAATAGTTGAGTCCGCGGCTGGCGCCGATCCACAGCCCGCCGCTGCGCGCCGGCACGATGGCATTGATCACGTTGTCGCTGACGGTCGTGCTGTCGTCGTCCTCGGTCTGATAATAGCGCACGCCCTTTTCAAAGAGGTCGATGCGATTGAGACCGCCGCCGCCCGTGCCGACCCAGACGACGCCTTCGTCATCTTCGTAAATGCTTTTGACGCGCCCGTGGCTGAGGCCGCGATGCGCCACCGTGTCAAAACCGTAGTGGCCGAATATCCAGCGGCTGCCCGTCAGCTTGGCCAGGCCGCCGTTGGTACCGATCCACATATTGCCGCTGCGATCTCTTTTGATGTCATAAACGCGACTGCCGGCCAGACTGAAAGGATTGTCGGAGCGGATAAATTGATCGGTCCGGCCGTTGGCCAGGTTATAGCGCAGCAGGCCCGCGGAACGCGTGCCGAGCCAGATCAGCTCGGTGCTGTCGCGGTACATCGCCATTATCTGCTGCGCACCGCTTTCTTCAAACTGGAGGGAGTCGAGGCTGAAGTTCTGATAGCTGTTGTCGCGCGGATCAATCCGATAAAACTCGGGGCCGGCGCCGGTCCACAGCGCACCCGTGCCGTCGCGGAACAGGGCCTGCGTGGCTTCAAATCGACCGAATTCCCATGTGCGCGGTTCGACGGACAGCGCAAATTCGCGCGCCCGGGCGTCCCAGCGCCACAGGCCGTTGCCGTCAACGCCCAGCCAAATGCCGCCGTCCGCATCGGCGTTGAGAGCGACGGGTTCGGTCAGATTGACAAAGTCGCGCGTGAAACTCTCCGCTTCAAAGCGCTGCACAATCCCGCTGCTTTTGTCGTAACGGCGCAGGGGCGCGCGTTCGTCGTTGTCGAGAATCCAGATTGCACCTTCCGCGTCCTCCGCCAGCGCGAGCACCTGCGCCTCAAATTCGCTGTCGCCGCCCGCCGCCGGCGGCGCGCCCGAAACAGTCTTCGTCAGGCTTTCGAGCGATTCAAAACGCATCTGCGCGCGGTCCATGCGCACCACGCCGCCGTTGGCGGTGCCGAGCCACAGATAACCGTCGCGGTCTTCAATGATACATTCAACCTGCGAGTCGCTGATGGACCAGGGATTGTTCGGGTCGTGCCGGAAGGTGCGGAAAGAATAAGCGTCAAATCGACAGAGGCCGTCGCGCGTGCCGAGCCAGAGGAAGTCGTCGCTGCCCTGCAGAATACAAAGGACGTGGTTGTCGCTCAGGCCGTCGGAGGTGGTGTAGCGCTCAAAGCGGACTTCACTGAACGGAGCCTGGGCCGCGGCATGGAAGCCGCCGCACAGGCTCAGAATTGCGGCAAAACATATCGCGCGGCAGAAGCTGCGGGTCACGTGTCGGTTCATCGGCGCTCAAAATACCAAAAGCGCCGCGATTCTCTGCACGCTCCGCGGCACGGACCTAGTTGACTGTGTACGGAACCGTGAACGTGCTTTTGGGATTGCCGCCCGCGACGGTGAGATTGATCGTCTCGGGAGACTCAACGCCGTCCGCACCGCGCAGCGAAAGACGAATCGTTTCCAGCGAAAAGCGCACGTCGACATCGATAGCCGTGTCGCAGGCGTCAAAGATCTGGTTCTTGGTAACCTCCAGGAACAACTCATCGCTTCCGAGCTGCACAAAGGGCCCCTGATTGACGTAAAACTCGTGGTCTTCACATCCGCCGCTGTAGGAGACCGAGATCACCAACGTCTGGTCCTCCACCCTTACGTCTTTCAATTCAAACTCGCTGCTGTTTTCCCCGAGAACTTCGGACCCGCCGTTGAGCGTCACAACTTTACGGCGAAAGAACTGATCGCCGGCGTCGCGGAAAACCAAGGTGCGCTCCGCACCCGTGCCCTCGTCGAAGTACAACTCCAGTTCGTCGTCGGCCATGCGGTAATTGGTCGCGCGCGTCAACATGTCAAGATAGGTGTCCGCCAGCCCGTCGTTGCAGCGCTCGCCGCCGTGCTGCGGCTCGATCAGGTCGACTTCGCGATTGTCCTTCGTCGCCGTATAAGGCGCGGTGTACAGGCGGCAGGCCGCCGTTCCGCGACAGGACGAGTCGTTGAAAAACTCCACCGTGTAAACATAACCCGCGGGCGGCGTCATCCACCCGGCATCATCCGGAATCAGCAGCGCCAGACGCCACTGTTTGTCCAGTATCGAGGCAAAGGGATTGTCGCTGTCGATCGGCTCCGTGCCCGGATCCATCGGATTGATCGTCGCCTCGCCGCAGGACGCGAACGCCAGGACCGCCAACGCGCCGACAAACAGGGAAAACATCCTGCCGAGAGCGCCGGCCCGAAAAGTATATGGTCGATTTGTTGTTGTCATAACCCTGTTCTCCGCATCAGAAGGAAACACTGATACCATAAGCCGCGCCGATCCGCGCGGCGGTAAAGACTTGTCCGTCGAGCTCGTACAACAGCAGGCTGCCGTCCGCGCCCAGGTTGAAACTGACGCGGTCCGCCGCGCGCCACGAAAGTGCCGAGTACATGCGTCCGAATGGTCCGCTGCGGCTGCCGCCCGCGCTCAACTGGTTGAGCCAGTCCATTTCCAGCGGCATGAAGTCCAGCGGCAGACGCGATTGCAGCGACGCGCCCATCCACCAGATGCGATTCTGCAGGCTGAAGCCCGCCGGCGAGTTGTCGGCCACGTAGAGCGGAAATGTCTCCTGCCCGCCCTCGACGCCGACCGCCCACTTGTCGTTCAGTCTGAACAGCACGCCCAGCGACATGTTGTTGAACCACGGGCCCGCCTTTTCGCGCCCGATTGAGCGCAGCGGATACCACTCCAGGTTCTCAAAACCGCGGATTTCAAACAACAGACCGTCCAGAAATTCCGGCGCTGCCGGCGGCCATTGTGTATCGCGCAGGCGCACGATCTTGTTGAATTCCGCGGCGGAAATGCGCGCCGCAACGGGAACATTGTCGCGGCGCAGCCCTGCCGGCACAAGCGCCTCGATCCGCGCGGCGGCCTCGGTCACAGTTGAAACATCGGAGTCGTTCAGTTCGGCGGTCCCGTCGTTCGCGGCTGCCTCGGCTTCTTCCCGGCTGCGGGCCCAGGCGCGCGCATCGGCGGCCAGCGTGTAGAGCGCCTCGCGCAACTCGGTTTCGCGCCGCGACAGCTCGGAACGCGAAGCCTCCAGCGCGCGGCGCAGCCCGTAGTTGTCATTCTTGAGCGTGTCCCGCTCCGCCGCGGCGGACTGCAATGCGCCGCTCAGCACCGCCACCTGCGTTGCAAGACTGTCCGATCCCGCCGCCGCGTTCTGCACTGCGGCATCAACCGACGCCAGGCCGCCGGATTCGCCGGCCTGCCCGCCGCCCAGCCACAGGAACATCAGCAGCGCGCCCGCCAGCAGCCCGCCCGCCAGTACAAGAGGCAGCGGCAACGCGCGTTTTTTGTCCTGGCCGCCGTCCGGGCCCACGGCCGCGGGCGCCGCCGGAGGCGTCATGCCCGCACGTGAAAACAGACTGTCGACCACTTCCCGCGGCGGCAGCACATCGCTGCGATCCTGTTCGATCGCGCTGCGAATGCGCATCGCCTCGGCAAACTCGGCCTGCAGATCGTCGTTGTTCGAGAGCGCCGCAAACAGCAGCGCCTGCTGCGCGGCGTCGGCCTCGTTATCGATAAAGAGATCGATAAGCTCGGACGGCGAGAAGTTGTGCGGATCAGCCATCATGAGACACCACTATTCTATTCATTTGCTTCTGTATTCTTCAAGGTAGGGCGAGAGAACCTCGCGAATCTTGCGTTTGGCGCGCACCACCCAGTTGCGCACGCTGGTCATCGGAACTTCCATCAGGTCCGCTATCTCTTTGTACGACAGACCGTTATAGGTTTGCAGCACAAAGGCTTCGCGGTGATTCTCCGGCAGCAGGTCCAGCGCCAGCGCCACCAGACGCGCCAGTTCTTTCGATTCGAGCGTCACATCCTCCACGGCAATATTCAGCTCTTCAATCGGCACCAGCTCACGCGCATTGCGCTTTTTGTTGTCAAAACACAGATTGCGCGCTATCCGCAAAACATAGGCCGGCACGTTGTCGATCCGCTCCACCCGATTGGCGGACTGCAGCAGACGCAAAAACGTCTCCTGGAAAACGTCGTTGGCGTGTTCCTCGTCGCCGAGGATGCGCAGACAGTACAGGTAGACCCGCCGCGAGTGCCGGTTGTACAGCTCGGCGAACGCCGCTTCGCGTTCTTTGCCGTTGCCGCGCAGCCGCTCGAACAATTCCGAATCGCCTGTATTGCGCAAATCGTTTGCCATGCAATCGTGTCGTGTGCTTGTTGCCTGGACGGCGGAATGACGCCGCATTTTCCGCCCTTGCCACAAATGACGCCCTTTGCCGATTCTTGATTCACCTTCCCTGCTATTTCTTGTTTGTCCCGTCAGCTCAGGTCGGCAAGCGCCGCGCGACCGGCCTCGTTCGACTCTTCCTCCAGAGCCAGTAGCGTCACGTCCTTCAGCTCTTCAAAGCTGTACTGCAGTCCGGCACAGAGGCAGTGTTCCGGCCCGACGACGGCATCCAGCATAAAAACCGCCGCGCTGATGATCGACTCGTGCACCGCCAGTTTCTGGTGCAGCACTTCCACCGCGTCAAATTCTTCCGCCGCCAGTCCAAATCGCGGCAAGTGTTTTGCGCTCATGTTCCTCTCCTCACTTTTCAGCTGGACAAAGTTTCGCAGAGCTTCCGGCCCGGGTTCATCCGGCTGTGCGCCTTCACCTTCTGCGATATTTACTGCCGGCAAGTTATCGCCCCCGCAGCGCCGTTTCAAGCCGTTTTCCGCGAACGGGCGATATTTCGCAGTGTAAATTATCGCCGACTTTTAGCGGTTTTGGCCACTCTATTCAAGCCAATTTTGTTCGTCATTCAATGCGGAATCGCCGATTCCCGGGCAAAACAGACATCTTCACTTCGGAGTGCAAAAACTCGTTGCAACGGGCGGTTGGTGCAATTATCACTAAAGTTGAAAGGAATCGGCCCTTTTGGCGCGTATCCGATTTTGCCCAACGGGCGATTTTCAGCGCTGAACGGAATTGCGCTCCGTCAACAGGCGCAACAACGCGCGCCTGAACGCCCGGCGACGAACAAAAAGGTCAGAAAGCGAGCCGGCAAACGAATGTGAAGCGGCGCTGCAATCAGATAAACGCGATGCGGCGCGACTTAAACAAGAACGCCCCGCGTCATGAACAACGCGAGGCGTGAAGTTTAAAAGACAAACGGAGTACAAAGGTCAGGTGCCGAACTTAACGCGGAAGGAGGAAACCAGATTGGTGGCATTGTTAACCTCAGTGACGTCCGCGCCGGCGTTGAACTCGAGCCAGAGGCCGTCGTACAAACGAACTTCCGCACCGCCGGTTAACAAAAGTGCGTTGGCCATGTCCGCAATACTCGCCTGCGCTTCCACATATGTTTTAACAGAGTTTGTTCCAATGTAGAAACGCGTAGCGCCGTTAAACTTCGACGTGTATTCGGTCGCGGGCAGCGCGCGGCTGTTCTGGTAATGACCGGCGATAAACACCTGCCCCCAGCTGCCGAGCGGCCAGGCAAAGGTCGCCCAGGCGGAGATATTGTCGAGCTGAAGATTTTTGCCGAGCGAGTCGGGCGAGGAGGCCCCGAGTGCAAATGCCAGGTCGAACGCCATGCTGTTCCAGAGCGAATCCTGTGCGCCGGCGGGATTGCTCAGCGTCGTGTTAATCAGGCTGCGCAGTGAATCGATGCTCGTCTGCTGCGCGGGCGTCGGCTGCCCGCCGCCCTGCAGCGGGTTGCCGGTGTTTTTGCGAATGTTAACAATCTGCATCGCATAGCCGTTAACCTGATCGATCACCGCGTCATTGGTGCGCAGGTCGGCCTTGTCGATCAGCGGAATGCGCAGGCCGACGGCCAGCCCCGTCGCGCCCGTCTGCGGATTTTCGCGTTTGGTGCCGACGGAAACCCGCATGCGATACATCCACGGCGCATCGCGGTACTCGGCCAGTGTCAGATCGTTGCCCGCAATTAACAAAGCAGGCGAAACCTCCAGCGCAAACGTTGACGGCAGCGTAACCTGTGCGTCCGTGCCGAGGAAATCGGAGACGGCCACTGCAAGCATGCGCACACTCGCGGGGCGCAAAATGGTCGAGGGCGCTTCCTGCAGAATGGTAAAGGCCGGCGCGTCGGGCACGGCGTAGTCCTGCAGCAGTTGTTTTAAGGTCAACGTGCTGTCGGAAAAATTCTGGCTTTGCACCGGCGACTGTGTTAACACAAGCAGCGAGGCGCAGAGAGCCGTTGTTAACAGGCGCATCATTGGGCATCCTCCTTCAGCAGAATCTGCGGACGCAGCGGCTGCGATTTGCCGGCGGCCTGTCCCTGCTGCGATACCGAAGCGAGCAGATTGCCGTCCTGTTCAACTTTGAATTCAACAGAATACTGTCCATCCGCGGCGAGAACGGCCACTTCGACGATGGCGTCCAGCAGCCGCCCGTCGTTAATGCTGTTTGAGTTTGCCTCCCGCGGCAGTTTGACCACGGGGGCGGGATCGTCCTTAAACTCGCCGCTGAGATCAATAAGCGGATCGGCGGAGTTTTTATCCCACAGCCGGATGGCGTAGGCTCCGCCGTTGGCCTGTCCGTTGATCAATGTTGCACTGATCGGCCCGCCGCCGGCTTGAAAGAGTGCAGTTTTCCTGGTGTCGCTCATCTGCCTGGTCCTGAAGGTGATACAACAGTGCGGATGTGAACCGCCCTGACATACAAAGTGGGCAATCTACAAAACAAATGGCAGGCAACGCAAGAATTACACGCCGCGGAAACGGTCGGCGAAAATTTTCAACAAGGCTTCGGCTTTTTACTGGCTGAAACCAGTTATTTTTCCTACCTTCGCCAGACGAATAGCGCAATCAGAATCTCACTGCCGAAATCTCACTGCCGCCAGTCGATCCGCCCGGCCTGAACTGCCGGGGCGCTTGACGGATTAACCACGCATCGGCTATTCGCATTTCAGCGCCGACACGGGTTCGGCGGCGAACTTAAACACTGCACGCTGCAAACCGGTCCGCCGGGCGCATCACCTTTATTCCATTTTGGAGGTTTATATGTTCTCTGTTGCAACGCGGAGCGCAGCCGGAATTTTCTGCGCGCTCCTGTTAACCGTTTTTTTCAGCTCAACCCATGAAGCCGAAGCGCAGACCTGCGTCGGCGTGCAGAATCTCTCACCTGTCACGGTGACGCTCAAGATCAACTGGTGCTGCGGCAATTCCAACACCTACGTTTTGCCGCCGAACACGGCGGCGACGATCTGCCCGAACCTGGTGTGCGACTGTTCCTGTTTAATCAGCAGCATCGTGGTCAACGGCGTGCTGTACGACGACACCTGGGATCCCGCGCCGCCTCCGGGCATCACAAGTGTGAAGTGGGGTTGTTTGTTTGTGGATATACAGTAGACGATAGCCGGAATTCCGTCAAATAAAACAAATCCCGAAGTTTCCACTGTGGAGACTTCGGGATTCGTGTGAATAAACACGCACTCGCCTGATCAGAGCACTTCGCCGCCTGCCGGTGGCAGATCGGCTTGTGTTATTTTCTTGTTTGTCAATGAGTCTGGATGACACAGCCTTCTGCAGTCAGGAACAATCACAACTGACCTATGTTAATTCTGGACAATCTCATTGCAGTCCAAAGCCTGCAACAGGTCAAACTGCGTGTAATTCGACTCATGCAAGAAGTGGCTGTAACAGGCACCCTTCCTCTGTAATTCGAATCGGGTTATGGCCGTTTTGATTGTGTCCCCTGTTTTGCGCGAAATAGAAACTAACCTGACAGTATCCGCCAGCGGTTTTGGAAGCTGTTTTTGCGTTACAGCCAGCCGAAAACACATGGTTGAATCTTTTGCTACGACCGTGTACCAGGGACAACGAACAACAATCCATTTGCGGCAGAACTCTTCGGGTATTTCAGTGGAAAACACACTGTCGATGTGCAAAAGGATGCGCTTTTCGTGACTGATGACATTGCATATTCTGGCCGGAATGATGTACTCATTTGAATCTACAACAACCACGCGGCCGCGGATCAGATACTCAACTGACTCCTCTTTGTGTTCGTCGGCACCGGCATTGCTGTTAAACACCACAAACGTCACGGCCACAAACAAACATATCAAATTGACTTTCATCACGATTCCCTCCCGCTTATCTGACTATTGCATGAATGCCCGACAAACAATTCAGTCGGAGGATTGGTTACGCGGTGCATTTAAATTGTGAATGTCACTCCGGCAAGAAATCAGATTAAATTCCACACGGGCAGCGGCAAATACCTCAGCCAATGGTTTTTGGAATTGGAGTACCAGGGCGAGGATTTAACAAGGTTCACACACGACCGGAGATAAACTCCCTGGCCGACTTAAACAAATCGTGGATGTGTGTGTAGCGGAACTCCGCGCCGCGGCCGATGATGTGCAATCCCCTGATGCCTGTCAGATAGTCGCGAACGGCCCGCAGGTCGCGCTGTGTGGAGAGCTGCGGAACGGGATAGGCGTTGAACAGACGCAGTTCACATGCGTCGAGTATCTCGGTGGAGTGCAGCAGCCCCATGTCTTCCAGTTGACGACGGCAACCTGCCATTAACTCGTCGTCCGACATGCGCCAGATCAACTCGTGACTGAAACACGGAAACTCTACAACAATAGCGGTTTTATCGGCCGGCGCCATCGCCGCCGAGCGGTTTTTGGGTTCGTAGATGCGCGTAAACGACGCGCCGGCGTCAGGCACGTAGACCGAAGCGTTGGACGTAAACGAGCTGCGATCGAGCGCCAGGACCACCAGTCTGATGTGGCGAAACATCAGGCGCGCGGCGGCGGCGCGAATAACTTCCGGTGCGGCGGGACGCAGAAGCTGAATCATTAAACCCAGTGGCAGTGTGCTGCACAGTTCATGGCATGTAATGTGCTCGCCGCCTTCCAGCTCAAAGCCGCCGATCTGATTGTCTTTGTGCTCAATGGCGGTAACGCGGGCATTTAACTGAATATTCTCAGCGCCGGCCTGCGCGGCGATACAATCAAACAGCTGACCAATTCCGAGGCGCGGGTAGTGAAAACTGCCGTCCAGATGTCTCGTGCGCGCAGGAGCGCCGCGCAGGCCTTCCAGCAGAAATGTTTTCAGATCGAGGCCTTTTAACCTGCCGCCGGCCGCGGCCGGATCGAGGTCGCTCAGCTCGACGCCCCACAGCTTGCGGCTGTAGTTTAACAAGACTGTGTTCGCCAGCGTGGGACCGTAGGCCGCCACTGCGCGCGACTCAAATGAATCCGGCGCGGCGGCGGATTGCGCCCGACGACTGAGATTTTCGCGTGCGATGGTAAACAAAAGCGGTTTTGGCAGTTTGCGCAGCAGGTCAAGAGGCGAAAGCGGAAAGTCGAGGAAATGTCCGTCGAGATAAATCTGGCTGGGCGCGTCGACAACGTGGACCTCGTCGCCCAGAATTGTTAAAAAGTCCCGCAAGCTCTCCTCATCCTTGTGGTGCAAACGGTGTGCGCCACTGTCGTAGCGGAAATCCCCCCACTCTATCGTGCGCGCGTTGCCGCCGATAAAGGACGCCGCCTCGTACATTCGCGCGGGCATTCCCGCGCGATGCGCGTAGTACAACACGGCCAAACCGGCGGGCCCGCCGCCCAGAACGTGCATCATTTGTTAACACCTCCGGCGGAGACCGGAAAATCGCGCAGCACAACCTGCGGCCACATGCGGTTGACAAAGGGATTGTGATAAAACACCGTATCCCGGCTTGTTCTGACGCCCGTCCGCAGTGCCTGCTCACCGATGACAATAATTCGCTCGGTACGGCCACCGATGTCGACGGCATGCGGTGCACGCGGGTCAACCGGCATACAGTCGACGTCGATACCCTGACGGCGCACAAACGTGCAGACCAGATCGGTCGAAACCAGGGTCGGTTGTATCGCCTCATTGGAAACGGCGTGTCGGACGTATTCGACGGCCCGGGCCATGGCCGAGGGTGAGCGGTGCTGCCAGGCGATCGTAGAACTGAACGGGATCATGACCAGGGCGATTGCCGACGGAACGACCTGCCGGACAATCCGTCCGCTGTTTAACAGCGCGTGTGCGCCGTAAAACAGAAAAGCAATGACAAAGGGCAGCAACGGCAGCACATGGCGCGGTTTGTGCACGACATTCTGGAACAGAAAAATCCAGATCAGATAGACAATGCAGGATGCGACAAGAAGCTGTAATTCGCGCTTGTGCCAGACTCTGACGGCGTAGCCGCGCAGAATTGCCGCGACACTTAAACACACGATTCCAATCGTCGGCAGCCAGCTGAACCAGGTACGGCCGGACCAGTATGCGCCGAGGCCGTCGGCCCAGATCGACCGCAAGGTAGATAGGGCGCGCGTGCCGAGATCGGGGATACTGCCGATCGTTCCGCCGAAATCGTTGAAGTGTCCTCCACTCTGCTGCCGCGCCAGCCGCAGCAATTCCATCGGTCCGGTCAGCGCGGTCAAGGGCGCAAGCCAGACCAGAACGCCAAGAGCGGCAAGGATCAGAAAGAGCAGTTTGCGCCGGGTGTGAAGCAGCGCCCAGAGGAAAGGCACTAAAACAAGCGGCAGATTGGAGAGGCGTACACCCGCCAGCAGCCCGGTCGCAAATGCCGCAATGAACAGCATCCTGTCACTGCGTTTCTGAACAAAACCGAGGACACAAAACAGCGCCAGCGCCGCGCCCAGCATATCGGGCATAAAACGCACAGCCATGACCAGCGGCAGCGGCTGAAACAGCACAAACACAAACAGGACAACTTCCTGCGCAACGGTTTTGATGTTAAACAAGCGGCGCAGCTGCACAAACACGCCGAAAAGCGACGCTCCGCCGAGGCAGGCAAATGTTGCGCCCAGCTTGCCGATCGGCAGATACAGAAGTTGTGCGAGCGCGCAGAAAACGGGATAACCGGGAAAGTGCGGCTGCAGCAGCGCCAGATTGTAATCCTGCAACGCGAGGGCAAAGCGCAGACTGTCGGGATCTTCGATATAATTAATCGAAAAAACCAACGCGACGACCTGGGCCGCCGCAAACAGAAGCGCGTTTTTGACAACTCGTTGCTGCATGTTAAGAACGCGCTGACATTAGCGCGGGACGAACAGAAATATCAGGAAAGCTGCCCGCGGGGCGGGCAAAGCGTCAAAATACAAAAAAGCCGTCACTCCGGTGGAATGACGGCTGGCGGGAATTCGTCGGCGGAGCGGTATCCGCGGCTTACCAGTTTTCCATGTTGTCGCTGCTGAAACCGTACACGCTCCCCAGCGTGGTTTTGAGCGTCGCATAGTCCGTCAGGAACTTCTGGTAGTCGCCCGAGCCCGGAGAGGAAATCGGCGGATTCATGCCCATGATGTCGGCCATGTCGGTCAACTGGGTGTCGCTGATTTGTTTAAAGGGATTGTACTGCAGCGCCATCGTGAAACCGCGCATTTCGGACCAGTGTTTGTTTAAACTTTCCATGTCCTCAAACGGTCCGCCCACAGCGGCAACGTCGGCCAGCGTTTCGTTGATGTAGTGCACGATGGTGGCGGCAATCACTTCCTCCCAGACACGCGCCAAAGCGAGCTGCTGCGTGCGAATTTCTTCGGTGGTCGCCTGGTTCACAATAGCCGTGCGGCCTTCCAGCGCGGCATTAAACGCATCGGCCGTGAAATCGACGCCGCTGCCTCCCTTGTCGCGTTTGCCGGCATTGCGCGCAAAACCGAAGTTAAACTCGGATTTGAAGTCGATAAACCCGTCGGAATTGGCGTCGCCGGCATACGGCAGTACACCGCCGCTGAGACTGCCGGCAAGATCTTCGTCTGAAAAAGCGGAATAGTTGCGCGCCGCGCCGAAGTAACCGAATGCTTCGTCCCAGGAGTGTTCCATCGTTGTGTATGGATCCGTGCCGTTGCGGGCCGCGCTGTTGTCCTGCTCCAGCAGGCCGTCCAGATAAACGCCCGTGCCCTGGTAGTACGAGACCGCACCGAGCAGCAGTTTGTTAATCAACTCGGAAAGGTCCGCGCCGTCGGCCGTTGTGTACACTGCGGGCGTGCCGAGTTTATCGCCGTCGTTGGAGTTGTCGACGATAATCCGGAACCACTCGCGCAGCAGCTCATCGGCCGTTTTACCCGTGCCGATGACCGTGGCGGGCGAGATTTTGCCGACGAGGTTTTTCTCGGTGGCAATAGCGGAGTAGGAAGTCTCCAGCAGCGGTTTTGTGCCGGCGGTTGTCATCGTCTGCAGGTTGAGGTTGTCGTTGTAATCGTAGAGATTCAGGAAATCCTGCATCGTGACGGGGCCGCTCGCGGAGGCGCTGCCGAGCTCGTTAACCAGCCTGGTAATGTCTTCCAGCAGCAGGTTGCGGACGGTCTGTCCGCCGTAGTTGACGGAGCTGACACCGTCCTGAAAACGACTCTCAAACACGTAGGCCGACGGCACCGGCACAGTCGTATCGCTCGGCCCCGGATTGTCGTCGTCATCGTCGCAGGAGACCAGCCCCAGCGCGAGGATTCCACATGTTAATACAGCTGCAAAGCGCGGGTTAAATATTCGCATCCACATAGCAGTCAAGCGGTTTCAGTGATTGAATTCGAACGCGGGAGACAACATTCGATTTGTTGGGTTGCCCCGCCGGAACAGACGGTTAAAAGTTGTACTGCGCACCGGCGGTTATCTGCCGCCGCGCGCCCACGAGAATTCCGGACGATGCCGACGCGTCGGGCTGCCCGGGGTTGGAATGCAGACGCGAAGCGATATACACTTCGTCCGTCAGATTTTTAACGGAGGCGAACAGACGCCAATCTTCGCCCAACATGTATTCAGCCGAAGCGTTGAAGATCGTGTAGGCCGGCACGGGACCGCTGTCGCCGCGGTTCGTCGTCGTTTCGAAGTTTTCAAAGTCCGTATAGACTTTGCTGACGTAGCGCGCATCGGCCCGAAGAGTCAGGCCGAAGTCGAAGCGTTTGTTTAAGCCGAACGAGAGCGTGTGTTCGGGCGCATAGGGCAGTTTGTTGCCGCTCAGGTCCACGTCGACGCCGGCGCGCAGAGCCGAGCGCACGACGCCGCTGAGTACTTCCGTGTGCAGATTTGTATAGGCGTAATCGATATCGGGCAGGACATCCCACAGTTGCGAAGTGCGCAGTACGCCGCCGCTCTCTATGCCAAAGGTTCGCGCACCGCCGAGATTCTTGAATGCCGTTCCACGGCCGGCGGCCACCAGATCTTCAATCTCCAGCAAAAAACCGGTTAACTCAAAAGCGTACCAGGATTCGTTGACGCGGAAGCCGGCTTCGTAATTCCAGCTCTTTTCAGAACGCAGGTCCAGACCGTCATCGCCGGCATTCTGTCCGAAGTTGAGCACCTTGAGCGTGCCGCTGGAGGGCGGCGTAAAACCGCGGTGCACGCCGCCGTAAAAGTTAAATCCCCGCCACTGGTAGTTCAGGCCGATGCCGGGCAGCAGGACGCTGCTGGACCGATCCTGGTAGAGGCTGCCCTGCAGGCGGTCGATGCGCTCCTGTTCAAAGGTTTCCATGCGCAGCCCCAGGCGCACGGTCAGGTCGCCCCAATGCAGGCGCTCCTGGGCGAACATGGAAAGCGCCGTCGTTTCGTAGTGATGGCTCTGACCGACAATGTTAACCGTGGAGTCTTCGACATTCCGGATGAAGTACACGCCTTCGCGCGCATCGGTCAGCGATCCCTCCTGGCGGTCGTCGATGAATCGCTCGAAGTGCAGGCGCGCACCCGCGTCGAGATATGCGTCGGCGCCTGCCACGGCGTGATGCCAGTTGTACGAATGTTCCGCGCCCAGCACGGAGAAGGTGCGCAGAATCCCGAAGTTGTTAATACCGCCGCCGACGCGAATCAGATCGCCCAGTTCGTAATACGGCACGGCAATAATGTTGTCGGGATGCGCCGGATCGTACTGCGAAGCTTTAACAAATACGTCGTACTCGCGCCACCAGCGGCGGTCAAAGTGGCTGGCATAGGCCTTGGACACGGCGATGACCGCGTCGCCGACGTTGCGCGTGTAAATCAGATCGAGCGCGTAGCGTTTAATCGTAAAAAGGTCGTCGTCTTTGGGGTTAAAATTCGGGTCGGTTTTGAAGGAATATTCCGTCAGTCCGGTGTAGGTTGCTTCGGCTTCTTCCAGGTTGACATTTGCTTTAATATAGAGCATCGCGTCGGCGCTCAACTGGATGTTTGTTTTAAGCGTCGCGTTAAACTGCTCAAAGCTGTTATTGTCGCGGAATCCGTCGCCGCGCTTAAACAGAAGCTGCACTTCCGGATGAATGGTGGAATTGCCCCAGCCGCCGATCTCGGCAAATACGGAGGCGTAACCGTTTTCGCCGCCCGCCAAACGTGCAAAACCGCCGAAATCACTGCGCGGCCGCCGCGTGACGTAGTTGATGACGCCGCCCATGGTCTGCGGTCCGTACATGATCGACGCGGAGCCCTTGAGGATTTCCAGGTTGTCGATGCGTTCAACCGGCGGATTGTAATACATGTTGGGATACACGTAAATGGCGGGCTGAATCGGGATGCCGTCCTCCAGCACCAGCACGCGCGAACTGCGTCGCGGGTTGAGTCCGCGTATCCCGATATTCATGCGCGAGTTTCCGAAACCGTCGTCGCCGAAACCGATTACTCCCGGCGCCTGGCGTAGAATTTCCTGCGTTCCGAGCGGCTGCACCTGTTGCATCGTGGCGCTGCTGATGATTTCGGCCGCGCCGGTCAGTCGTTTGTACACCGTCGGCGATTCACCGATGATTTCGACCGGTTCCTGATAAAATGTGGCCGGTCGCAGCGAAATATTGAGCGTTGCCAGTTCAAATTCGCGCACGTTAAAGTTTTCGCGATAGACTTGATAGCCGAGGTAGCGCGCCTCCACGACCACGCGGTCGGCGTCGAGGTTGACGATGCGGAACTCGCCTTTTTCATCGCTCAGAGCGCCGGCGATTACTTCTTCCTTGCGCAGCACGCGCAGCGTCACTCCCACCAGCGGCTGCCCCGTCGTCAGATCCGTCACTTTACCGGCAAATCCCCCTTTGGTCAGGGGCTCTGCGGCCGCTCCGGACACGGCTGCAATCGGCAGGGCCTGGACCGCAGCGCCGCCCGAACTCGCTTCAGCATCGTCGGCTTTAAGTTTATCTGGACAAAGTCCAAATACTGCAATCAGGCACAGAAAAGGGATATTTACGAACGCTTGGAGTCGCACGAGGACGTAACCTCAGAATGTTTCGGGATTTGCGGCTATGTCGCCGGGATCGGGCAGGTCGCTTTGAGCGGTATCCAGATTGATAATGCCGTAGCTGCCGCCGCCGTCATCCTTGGGATCGCCGGGCTCCAGGATTGGATCGTCTTCGCAGCCCGAAAAGACCACGGAAGACAGCAGAACACAACAAAAAAGGAATGCGCGACGCATCTGTTCTTTTTATCTGGATTTAGTACAAATAAGATCACAAATATACGACCTGATTTGTCTGCTTTCCAAACCATTTTTATTGGCCCGGCCCTTGCAGCTCAGCCCCGCCGCGGAAGGTGAAAGAGCCACGATGTCTCACGGGCCTGAAAACTGGACGCCGGCAAGCCTCCGGGCGGTCTCAGGCCCCACAGTCTCACGCTGCCCACCTGTCCGGCGCGTCGGTCCGGGCAGCGCACAACCCTGAATGTCGCGGCCCGGCCGGACAGATGAAGACCGTGCAAGGCGCAGGTCTGGTCCGTTCAGACGCAAATGACGCCCGTTGACCGCGATTCTGCGCTACGTTCAGTTTTTTGCCGATGGCGGGCATTGACTTATTGATTAGACTTGTTGCGACGGCGGAGGTACTAGTGATTCGCCGTCCGCGCGGCAGAGATTTTACAACCTGAAAAATTCAGGGTGGGAGGTCTATATGTTGCGGTATAAGGACTTTACGAGGCGGAGGCGGGGAGGCACCCTTAGATCAAGCGGGAGGTACGCCCAAAATTTTCAGCCTGCCCGTTCAACACTCAAAACCGCCCGTTCACACCCAAAAACCGTCCGCTTGTCGCTCTCCTTCCGCTACCCACTCTCACGTCCCTCTCCGGACCGCTACATATCCCATTTCTCTCGCAATTTGTCGATCCCGGCAATCGGCCGCAGCCGTCAAGTATTGCCAATCCACTTCGGCGACCCCGCTTCAATGTTTTTATGTCAGTTTCGAACAACGAGTCAGTTCACTCGCCGCCTGCTACAAGGTAAAAACGGGCCGATTGACAACCGGATCAGCGCTCTGAACTTCCAGCCCGATGACAAACAAGAAAAAAAGCAAGCCGGAACGGCGCGGCGATCTGGATTGCACAAAGTGCGTGTAATAAGACTGCCGGGAACACAGGTCGACAGCTCTACATCCACATTCTTGCAGGCCTGAAAACAATGCTCTTTGTATAACAAGGACATGGTTTAAATGGCCTCGCCAAATGGGAGTAAATACGGAAACGCGCAGTCGGAAAATGTGAAGAGTTAAAAACAATTAATGTGGAAGTCAGACAACTTTTGTGTATTGCACAAATTGCCAATACAGATGCCGGTCATTAATTTTTGCACTGTAAATTTTTAGCAGCAGCTAAATTCTTTTTGGTAAGTTTGTACTCCAGCCCTCCATTAATGGATCATCTCTTTTTTCTACACTTCTTACAAGAGTTTAACATCATGCACTTCAATTTCGCAACACTGGGGCGGAAAATCCCACCTGCTGCCCGAGCTGCCCAAATCCCCCCATTTGTTTTGTTTGTTTTGTTGGCTGTTTTTCTCGCTGGTGTCGCCGAATCCCGCGCACAATGCACCGGTAGTATTTTCATGCTTTCTCCTGTTGAACAGGACGTCGACGTCGAGCTGAGTCCCGAGATCAGATTGATGACAAACTTCCCGATCGATGCAGGAACCGTGAAAGCAAAAACCCCTTATTGCAGCACGGAATGGGACCAAAGTTGCAGCCCGACGATGCTGGTCATCCCAAAAGACATCGCACTGGCATATCCGGAAAACCTGTGGCCTCTGTACGCCTTCAGCGGTACGGTAACGGTTGAAAATCAAACGCATCTGGTTTTTACGCCGGACGACGGCCGCGAGCTGGAATACTCCATGGAGTATTCAATCATCATCAGGGACCTGTGGGTTGAAGACGCCTACACAAGTTGTGTGGATATTATTAATACAGAGCTCCAACTGGCGTTTACGACGGTAAGCCTGCCGCCGGTTCTGGTCAGCACGACGCTGGGCGACGACAACGTCATTGCGTGTTCCGACAACATCGTGTCGAATTTCAAGAGCGAAGTTTCGTCCGTGACGGCGCCGCAGGGCGACATCGTCAGCCTGGGAATCGTCAGTGGTGTAGACCAGGTCGACGGAAGCCTGCTCACCGCACCGGTGAACGTTGTCTCGGTAATCGGCGTTGACGGCAAGTCGATCGTCACCGATCCGGTTGCTCCGCTGATTCCCGGCGAGCAGTACATTCTCAACGTCAATGTCGAGTACATCACGGGCGATCCGGACGACAACCAGGAGATTGTATTCGGCGTGCGCGAAGCGGCTGAAATCAGCCTGAGCGCCGTGCCGGCCGATCCGCTGGAAGTCCTGCCGACCTCGTCGCTCCCCTATCTCGACTCGCGCACGTACGCGCTGTATCCGGACGAGGCAATCAAGGTTTTCACGCCGCAGTACCTTGGAGACTTCTACCTGAAGCGTTGGATTTCTCCCGAGGAGCCGGAGTTCGACGGCAGCATCCTGCCCGAACTTGACATCGTCAGATCCTGCCACAACCTGCAGAACTTCACACTGACGGCCGAGTACGCGCGCATCCCCGAAGATACCTACGTGATTTCGCAGTCCGCCGGCGGAACCATTCTGGCATACGGCTACGACGATGAACCCGTAACCGGAGAGTTCACGCTGCCGATGAAGGAAGGCGAGGAACTGCACCTGATTGCGGTACCGAATTCCGGCTACAGCTTTTCACACTGGACGAGCCCCAACCTGCCGGGCGTCGACGGCGGAACGCTGGCCGAGATTTCAATACCGGCGCGCGATGCTTATATCTACGCCTCCAATCGATTTGACATCGGCGTCGTTTTTGAATTGGCGGTGGAATGCACGGAGTTCACGTTTGAAGTTAACATCTGGAAAACGACAACTGATCCGGACGAGCTGATAGACATCGCCAATGCCAATGTTAACTGGACAACCGTAACATCGACCAAACTGTCCGGCACTCATACGGTACCGACAACCGCGCCGGACACGTACACATTTAACCTGGATGCCTTTATTCTGCCGGAGATGCAGGAGTGTTATTACATTGACTACTTCTGGTCGTCGGACGGACAAAAACAGGGCACGCCGTACGGTGATCCGGCTATCGGCACGAACCTCAGCAACGGATTTACGCTTAACAATCCCGGCACGTGTTCGATGTCGATCAACGTCTACGTTAAACGCAAGAAATACAACCTGACGGTGGAAATGTCGATGGAAGACGACAAAGACCTGCCCTGGCAGCGCGACGTCGATCTGTTAAAAATCGACAATGTCGGCAGGAAAAAACAAGGGCCGATCATTGAGCGCAACGCCGACAATGAGATTGTGTCCGTCAAGTACATCTACGAATACGGCTGCGGCGATGAAGCAATCTGGAGTCCGACGGTTCGCGCCGGCCAGACGTCGTTTGAAACGAACATCTGGTTGTGCCCCGACGGAAGTCCCTCAAACGACGACCTGTGGTGCGCTCCGGAATACCCGGATCCCTATCCCAAGACGCTCAAGATTCTGATGGATCAGGACTGGCGAATTCACCACGAATTCAAAGGGAATTTCCGCATTACGCACATCATGTATTTCGATCCCGAAAACCCCGGCAACATTATCGAAAAGAATGTTACCGGCACCGAGAACCTGTTCATCAGCGACTACGCGCCGGTCATTGACCTCAACGAGGACATCCCCAACTTGCAACCTCTGTCGTTGACGCCATGCGCCAACTCCGGTGAACTGCACCGCACCTACCCGGAGATTCGCTTCCGCTTTTCCGAGCCGGTCGATGAGGCAAGTCTGGCCATCGGCAACCTGAAGGTGGAAGACTACAATGGCGCTCTTCGCGAAGATCTGCGGAACAACACCTTCTATTTCTACAACAGCGGCCACAACGGCACACTGTTAAACAATGGCGATGAAGTCGCGCTTGACCTGTTCAACGGCAGTTTTGTGTATATGTGCCACATGAACAAGATCAGAATTTCTACAAACGACAAGATCAAGTCCGCTACCGGCGCAAAGTTGTCCAATCCCTTCCCGTATGGAAAAACCAAACGAACGGAATTCCCCAGTTTTTATGGCTGGGTGGCGGATTCCAGGGTTTATGCTGAAAACGACAACTGTCTGTTTTCTTCTTCCCCCGATGTTATCGTCTACGGCTATGCAGCCGCCGGCGACGGCGAGATCTTGTCCGGCAGTATGATCGAGCAGGAAAACCCGCAGCTGCGATTCCCTTCGAGCGGCGCGTTTCAGGATCAGGACAGGAACGACATTGTGACCCTCTGCTCCAATATTTTGTTGGTTCCGAACCTGAAACAATCGACCGTCATCAACCACGGCTGGCTGTTTATCGATGAAGGAAGCGACGGTTCGAACAAATATTCGAACACGATCGACGGAGTGCGTTCGGTGCTGAAAGACGTTTTGCCGTCCGACTGGAACGTCGCTCTCGGACTGGCCCGCGAGGCCGCCAAGTACTTTGAAGCCTCGTGCAACGACCGCGAAATGGGCCGCCTGCAGGTCTGGACGACCTACCAATCGCGTCGCTGGAATACGCGCGGTTTGTACATTCGCACAACGACTATCAGCCGCGCCGGTGAAATGGACCTGAATTACCAACACATGATCGGCGATGTTTACGACTGATCCATGATTGGTGCAACAGCCGGTTGACTTTTGCAACACTCTCCCTGCCGGACTCTTGTTTGTCCCGCAGGGAGAGTCCCTTGAACCGGCCGCCAAATTTGAGGAACACGGATATGAAATCGATCACGAGCGCCATCATTGCCCTCCTGCTGTGGCTGAACGTCGCCACGGCCGAAGGGGCGGAAAACATCAACTGGATACGCGCCGGCAACATCGCTGAAATCACGGGATTCAGTCAGATGAGCCCGGATAAATTGTACCTGGCCCTGGCCGACCCCGCCGGGGCAATCAAAATTGTGGATACGCGGACCGGCGACCTGCACCTTGTGCTGGAGCACATCCCCGAGGATTTTTCGCGCAGGTTTACCGGCGGCGTTCGAATGAAAATGTCGTTTAACACTGTGAACAATGAATTCGCGGCCCTGGTGTTCGCCGGAGACGGCAGTACCGACGCGGCGATCTACGATCTGGATGACGGCGCATTCAAGCGCTACATCGATTTCCAGCACAATGCAGGCGAACTTGACGCCAACTCGATCCTCTTCACTCCCGACGGCGCAGCTCTGCTGTCCCTCAGGTATCAGTCAAGTTTTGACGTGTTTGCCGGTGAAGCCGACAATACAATCCAGGTGTGGAACGCGGTGAGCGGCGAACATCTGCGAAGCATAGAATTGGATCAGAGCGAGCTGTATCTGGCGACAATCTCGGCCGACGGCAAGGTGTTGGCCGCCGCCGACCGCCTGGGACACATTTTTGTGTACGACATGCAGTCGAACACAACGCGGAGAACAATCGCAGTTAACAGCGACCTGGCAGATGAGCGCGTCTTCGTCGACCTGACTCTTTCCTCGGACGGCGCAATCGTTGCCGGCGCAACGGCGGACTTCGCCGGCGTCGGGGTCTGGAACACGCTCTCGGGCGTCGAGATTCAGCATTTTGATGAATTGCAACACACGGTCAACGCGGATCTCTCTGCCGCCGGCGATCGCCTCGTTTACTCGTCTCCCGCCGGCGGCGTCATCCGTTCGCTTGAAAACGGCGCGGTGCTGAACGCGGTCTCCCCGTCGTATTTCTTTCCGGATGAAGCCTTTTTTGCGGCGGATGCAACGAATCTCATTCTGCTCGAAAACACTTTTGCCCGCGCCGATGTGATTAACATCGCGTCGAATCAGGTGGAACGTTCGCTGTTGACATTCAGCGAGGGGCTCTGGGCCTGCGAGTTCACAAATGACGGAAGTTATGTTGCCGCGTTTGAAGGTTATATCGATCCGCTTCTCTACGTTCTGAGCGCAAGCGACGGCGTAGTTCAGCGCGTCTTCGAACCCGACATCGTGGATGGACAGATGTGGTTTGCGCTTTCTCCCGACAGCCGCAACATAGCTTTCAGCTCGGCGGACAAGGGCATTTCCATCTCCGACATCGTGTCGGGCGATCAGTTGCGTCTGCTGCCGGGCATGGATGATTCCGGCATCGTGGAAGGCTGTTTCGCTGCAGACGGTCAGCAGTTCGCCGCTGCCACGGCATCGCGTTCCGTGCGCGTGTGGCGCCTGGATGAGCCCGGTATGACGCTTGACCTCGAAGTTCCCGACGGCGATGTGTTGCAGCTGGCGTTTACAAGCGACGGCGGCACACTGCGCGGCGTGGTAAAAAACGACGTCGCAAACATCGTCGAATGGGACCTGGGCACGACCTCGCTGACAAGAATATCGGACGAGTCCTTTTCGGCAAGTAACGACATGTATCAATCCATCGCCTTTTCATCCGATGCTTCGGTCTTTGTGACGAGCCGGCATCCCACCCAGTACTGGCAACTCGATGATTCCTGGACGCGCAGCTTCATAAATACAACTGCCGCCGGCACACTCAACTGCGTGGCGATATCGCCGGACAGGAAGTTCGTGGCAACGGGAGGTGAAGACAATGTTGTGCGAATCTGGGATGTGAATGCAAACAGCGAGATTCTGGTACTTGACGACTATCCCAGCCGCACGGGCATTCCGGAGGTTCGTCAGTTGTGCCTCGCCTTCTCGCCCGACGGCAAGTCCCTGCTGTCCGGCAGCAGCGACGCAACACTTGTTCAATGGGATGTATCGGATATCGTGTCATCCGTTGAGTCAAAAACGGGGCACATGAAATCGGCTCAACTGGACCTGCAGGTAGCTCCCAATCCGTTCTCGTCCGTCGCCCGGCTAAACGTATCTGCGGCGACTGCCAGTACAATCCACTTCGTGCTGTACGACGCAGTCGGCGTTAAATGCGCGGAATTTGAACGGCATCCCGGACAAGGAAACGACGGCAGTTTCGACATCGCGCTGGTCGACAAGATTGCAAACGGCAGCTACTTTCTTGTGGCCTACATCGACGGCAAGGTTGTTGGTTCGACAAATATTCACAAGCTGTGAGTTCGAGCTTGCAGCGGGCATTTAACCTTTTACATTGACAAGTAAAACTTCAAACATACACGACAAAATGCGAATCAATTTAACTCAAACAGCGACTTCTCTCTTTGTGATTCTTTTGTTAGTCACTGCACATCAAACACTGCATGGTCAGGATGGCGCACTTCTGGTCCGCAATCCCACCGGCGGCGAACGCGTCATCGCCGGCAGCACGCTGGAGATTCAATGGCAATCGTATCAGGTTGACGGCGTAGTTCAAATCTCGCTGTGGGACGGCGACAATGCCGAGTGGCACGACGTCGCCGCCGGAGTAAACGTCGACGATAAAAAATTCACGTGGATTGTCCCCGGCTACCTGCGGGGCGATAAGTTTCGCGTCAAAGTACAGAGCGTGACAACTCCTGAGATTTATGCGTTCAGTCCGACGTTCTTCCGCATTCTTGAAGGATCCGGTCAGGCGGGCATCGGAGGACTCCCGGGCGCGACGACGCAGGACATCAGTTTAAGTCCCAATCCAGTGGACGACATATTGCGTGTTAACTGGCTGGGCAACGCCAATCCCGCCGGGCTGCGCATATTGGACGTTTTCGGTTCCACGATGATTGAAATGGACTACGAGCTGACCGGGATGGCGGTGGTGCCCACGGCCGATCTGGTGACCGGCATGTATCTCCTGGAACTCACATACGTGGATGGGACCATCAAAAGTCAGAAGTTCCTCGTGCAGCACTGATTGCCGGCGCGGATCGGGCGACCGCATGTGAAGTGGCAGTGGACGTGGATTGCATTCTGCTCAAGGTGGGGTTTTCATTTTAGCGCCGCCATTGTTGCATCAGCCATTCAGCCCGCCGATTGACTGCAACTCCATGACAAAAAGATGATTGCAGGGACCAGTAGTCACCATGCAGCCGAAGCAGTGGATCCGCGAGTTTGCGGCATGCGAAATTCGTTGATGAAATTCGCGTATTCGCATGAATCAGACACTATCGATTAGAGGTCGGCTTCAAACAAACTTTGTACTTGAAGACTGAAGAGACTTCCCGCTTGGTCGATGTTTACGCCCGTTGACTGCGATTCTACGCTACGTTCAGTTTTTTGCCGATGGCGGGCATTGACTTATTGATTAGACTTGTTGCGACGGCGGAGGTACTAGTGATTCGCCGTCCGCGCGGCAAAGATTTTACAACCTGAAAAATTCAGGGTGGGAGGTCTATATGTTGCGGTATAAGGACTTTACGAGGCGGAGGCGGGGAGGCACCCTTGATCTAGCGGAAAGTACGCCCAAAATTTTCAGCCTGCCCGTTCAACACTTAAAACCGCCCGTTCACACCCAAAAACTCCCCGCTCAACAGCTCCTTCCCAAAGTTCACCCCGTCATCGAATCCGCCACATAATCATCCCCCTGCTCCATAAACGGCAGACGCGGCTGCACGTAGTACACCCGGTCCGCCGCGTCGTCAACCAGACCGCTCAGCCCCAGCCCCAGCAGACGCACCTTACGGTCCCCCGCGTCGCTGCGCAGCAGCAGTTCGCGCGCCGTGTCCAGCAGCGTCTGTGCGTCGTCAACCAGATAGTTCATCGTCCGCGCCCGCGTGATCGTGTCGAAGTTCGCGTAGCGGATCTTCAGGTTGATCGTCCGCCCGGCGATCTGTTTGTCGCGACACGACTGCGCCAGCTTGCGCGCCTGCAGCGCCAGTTTTTCGATCATCTCATCCGTGTCGCTGATGTCGACGGCAAAGGTGCGCTCAATGCTGATCGACTTGCGCTCGCGCTCCGGCGTCACGCGGCGCGAGTCGATGCCGCGGATAATGTTGAAGTAGTAGCGCCCCGACTTGCCGAAGTGCTCAACCAGTTTCTCCGGCGGCCAGCGCCGCATGTCCGCGCCCGTGTGCAGTCCCAGCGCCTGCATCTTCGTTTCCGTCACCTTGCCGATGCCCGGGATCTTGCGGATGGGCAGCGCATTGATGAACGCATCCGCTTCGTTCGGTTTGACGATCATAATGCCGTCGGGTTTGTTGAAGTCGCAGGCGACCTTGGCCAGGAATTTGTTGAACGACACGCCCGCCGAAGCCGTCAGGTTCAGCTCGCCTTTGATGCGCGCGCGAATCTCCTCGGCTATCAGCGTCGCCGAACCTATCCCCTTTTTGTCCGCGGTAACGTCCAGAAATGCCTCGTCGAGCGAGAGCGGCTCGACCAGGTCGGTGTAATCGTAGAATATGTCGCGTATTTGACGCGACACCTCCCGGTAGCTTTCAAAACGCGTGCGTACAAAGACGGCCTGTGGGCACAGGCGCACCGCAGTTTTGGCCGGCATGGCGGAACGGATGCCAAATTTGCGTGCCTCATAGCTCGCCGCGGCCACCACGCCGCGGCCCTCGGGGCTGCCGCCCACAATCACGGGTTTGCCGCGCAGCTCGGGGTTGTCGCGCTGCTCCACCGATGCATAAAAAGCGTCCATGTCGACGTGAATGACCTTGCGAATCTCCTCGCCTTCCATACACAGGCTCGCCGTCTCGTGATGCCGCCGGGCGGCGGCGGTTCAGGGCCCTTCAACGCGCGGCCGCATCCAGCCGAGCACGCCGCCGGGCGCGTCCAGTATGTACACGTCGCGGTCGTTGCGCAGCGTCAGCGTTGTGCGCGTACCGCCGCGGGCGCCCTGGCGGATGACTTCCACATCAAAATCTTCAATACCGCAAATGATCCCAAGGCGCGCTTCGCCCGCGCGCCGCAGCACAATCAGGTCGCCGGTGCGCGGCGCTTCGTCGCCGCCGTTGCGGTACTGCAGCAGTCCAACGGTGCGATTAAACGCGCCGTGTTTCAGATTGTCGTTGAACCACTCCGCTGACTGCCCCAGCTGCTCCGCGATGTCCACACCGTGCACTTCGTGAAAAAAGCGCCGCACAAACTCCGTGTCGCTCCACTTGACGCCGAACACAAAACCGTCGGCCGCCTTGTGCATCCGCGGTCCGCTTGAGTCGACCTCAACCTGATTGTAGACCGCCACACCGCGGTAAGCGTCGATCTCTGCCCCGTCGTCGGCGCGACCGAAAAACACGGCCGTCATCAGACGCAGCGCCGCGATGATCAGCAGCCCCAGGCCGATTCGCTTCAGCCACGGTCGCAGCGAGTCCGGCGGCCCGGACTCGGAAGGCGCTTCCGCTTTCCGCTCTTTGTCCATCTACTCTTCCGTCAACTCCTCATAGGCCGCCGCAACGTTCATCGGAACTGCCGTCAGCCAGCCCTCGTTGAAATGCTCCGGGAAACCCGGCAGCTTCTCAATGCGCGCCAGATCGTCTTTACTCGTGCCGGCGGCTATCCCCTTTTGCGTGTAATCCAGCAAGGCCGTAAAAAAGTCGCGCATCACCAGCAGGTCGGCGCGTGTACCGCTGATGCCCGCGCCGGTATTGCCATGACCGTAGACAAAAATCGTCGAGTCGCTGAACTGTTTGTGTACAGTCTCAAGTCGGTCGATCCAGCCGAAAATGCTCGCGCCGGCCGAACGGTCGATGTAGGCGGGAAGAAGATTGAACACCAGATCGCCCATGTGTACAATGTCCGCGTGCTCAAAGTGAATCACCGCATCGCCGGACGTGTGTGCAGGGCCGTAGTACCACGCATGCACATTCTCCTTGCCGACGGCGGCTTTCCACTCCGTCTCAAACAGCTCATCCGCCGTCACCGCTTCACCTTTCACGCCGCTCTGTTTCATCTGCTGACGCTGCAGGTCCGGCACGTTTTTCTGCGCCACCGAGCGCAGAGCGTGCGGCTTGAGTACCGACATGCCGGCCGTGTGGTCGCCGTGGTGGTGTGTGTTCATCAGCAGGTCGATCTTGCGCTCGCCTTTCGGGGCAATCGCGCTCCAGAACGCCCTTGCACCGTCGGGAAACTGCGTGTCCACGACCACAAGTTCGTCGCCGGAATCCAGCCAGAGAATCGTGCCGCCCTGGTGTTCAAATGTGCCCATATTGCCGCGCAGCCCCTTCAGCGGGCTGTCAGCCGTTCCTGCGGCCTGCGGCAGGCTCATCCCGCGCCGCGCGCCCAATATCAGCAGCGCTCCGGCGCCGATTCCGGATTTGATAAAATTTCTTCGCGATGTCATTGAAGTTGTTCCTTCGTTTAATCGATGTTTCCATCGCGCGCCCCCCGACGCGAGTGTGTTCATGCGCATGTATAAGATCGCACACAACAAGATTACGACGCGTGGAATTCCGAAACAAATTCGAACTTCGCACGCGGCCTGCCGGCCTGGCGGTGCGGCGCCGCCAGGCATTCAAATTTGCATTTTAATCCGCTCTTCCTGTAATTGCGCACATTCGACCTGGAAAAGTTGCCTTTCAGTTCTGTTTCAAGCATTCATCCGGAGTTAACTTCGGTCCGGCCGCAGGTCCTGCGATTCCGGCATTGCATCTGGTGCATTCAACGATTCAACTATAATCCGCCGGTGTTCCCGGCGGTCTCTGCGCAATTGTGCTATACTATCCGAGGATTCTTCTCCATGATCAGGTTCTCTTCTCTTTTTCTCCGTGCTTTTGTGGCGGTGGCGCTCGTTTCTCCGCTGTTTCTGACGTCCTGTGACGACGACGACGACGACAATCCGACTTCACAGGCCGGAACGTTCTACGCCAACGACATTCAACTGGGCGACGGCACGGGTCGTACCTGGGTGACGCTCGACGACGACGGAAACCCGACGGCCATCGGTATGACGATGAGCGCCGGAACCCTTGAAAACCTGCCCGATGAAGACATGTCGTGGAATATTGAAATGCCTGCCGAAGCTTCGGCCACGGTATTTAAACACGTCTTTTTTAACTGGAATCCGCATGGCCACGACCCACAGGGCGTGTTTAACCGCCCGCATTTTGATTTTCACTTCTACCTGACAAGTCAGGCGGAGAGAGAAGCTATCAAGGGCGACGGCAGCGACGCCGACAAAATCGAAAACCTGCCCGGCCAGGACTTCATTCCGCCCAACTACGAACCGGACTTCGTGCCCGGCGTCGGTTACATCGGCATTCCGCAGATGGGCCTGCACTGGACGGATCGCAGCAACCCGGCGTTCCAGGGCAATTTTGAAGAAATCTTGATCTGGGGTTCCTACGACGGTAAGTTCACCTTCATTGAGCCCATGATTACAACCGAATTTCTGGCCACTTCGCCGAATTTTTCGCACAACATGGCGCTGCCGACGAGCTACGACTATAGCGGGTACTACCCGACCACGTACAGCGTTGCGACGGACGCCGAAACGGGCGATATAACGCTGACGCTCGGCAACATGGAAATGCGTTAAGTTGTTCTGTTAACCTGTTTAACCATGTCGGTCGCTTGCGGCCGGCATGGTATTGTACTTATGAAGAGTCTCTCGCTTGTCTCACTTTTTCTTCTAAGTTTCCTGCTGTTCGCCTGCGACGACGACGAACCCGCCAAACCATCCGATCAGGAACCGCCCGATACCACGAAAGTTTCGCCCTGTGTCACGAATTTCGATCCAACCGACTGGCCCGCGGCAACCATTTCCTTCAAAGAAGACATCAAACCGCTGTTGCGTACCAATGGTTGCTCGTCGATTTATTGCCACGGCGGCGCGCACGCCTACAACATGTTAACCGTGGAACAAATTCTCGACGCCGGACCGCAGGCCGAAGCCCTGGGCATGTGCGGCGTGGAACGCGGCAATCCCGACAACAGCTACACGATCTGGAAAATTGAAGGGCGTCCCGAAATCAGCGATGAAAGAATGCCGCGCTTCCGCGATCCAATTTCAGCTGAAGACCTAGCCCTGCTGCGCACCTGGATTGAACAAGGCGCTCCCGACAATTAAACAACGGCCATTTAACTGACTTCGCACTGTTCACTTCTGACTTGCTTCGCCTCCTCCGCTGACTCTCGGCGGCTTGCTTTCTGATTCTCCTGTTTGTCACCGGGTTGTAAACAGCTGTGCTCAAATGCCGTGCACAACGCAGCGGCCCTGCGTTTAACTCCGCAAGACTAACAAGAGAATCTCAGAAAAAAAATCAGGTGAAAAGTCAAACAGGTCAGGAGTTCTTGTCCGAGCGCGGGTCGATGCGCGCCAGGCCTTCCGGCAGCGTGTTGCCGCCCATGGTTGTCAGACCTATTGAACGTGCGCGTTTGCGCCATTCGTAGCGCGCCAGCGCCTGCATGTCGTGCGTGCGGTCCGTTTCATCGATAATTTCGCTGCCCAACAGCGTTTCAATAATATCTTCCATCGTGACGATGCCGGCCAGGCCGCCGTATTCATCCAGCACCACCGCGATGTGCTCCTGGCGTTCGAGCAGCATGCCGAAGAGGTCCAGCAGCGCCATCGAGTCCGGCACGTGCTGAATATCCAGGCGCAGTTCGTTTAACAGACGCCCTTCTTCGCCCTCGCCGGCGCAGCGCCGCAGTTCGTCTTTGAGCACGTAACCGCTGATGTCCTCCAGGCTGTCGTCGTACACGGGAATGCGCGAAAAAGGCAGTTCGCGGTGCTCGGCCAGAACCTCGGCCACCGAGTTCGTCGATTTAACCGCCAGTACAACCGTCCGCGGCGTCATCACATCGCTGACCGCCAGCGTGCGGAAGCGCAGCAGGTTGCGGATAATACGCGATTCACTTTCGTCAAAGACGCCCTCGCTCGTGCCCAGATCCGTCAGGGCCTGGAATTCCTCGCGGCTGACGGTGTTGGCGTCGCTGCCGCCGGAGACAATACGCGTCACGACGCGGGACAACCAGACGAGCGGCTTGAGCAGAACAACCAGTTTGTCGACGGAGAGCGTGACAAAGGGCGCGAGTTGACGCCAATACATGGCTCCGAGCGTTTTGGGAATAATTTCGGAGAAGACGAGAATCAGCAGCGTGAGCACGCCGGCAATGACGCCCTCGGGAATACTGCCGAAGACCACGGCGGACTGCACGCCGACGCCGGTAGCGCCCATGGTGTTTGCAATCGTGTTGAGACTCAGGATTGCCGCCAGCGGCCTGTGCACGTCGGCTTTCAACTCCAGCAGGCGCTGTCCTATCCGCGGTTTTTGTTTAATCAGGATTTCGACAAACGAAGGAGTAATCGACAGCAGCGCGGCTTCGAGCAGCGAACAAAAAAAGGAGAAAATGAGCGCCAGCGCGGCATACAGGATTAACAGTTCCATTAATGAGGCTGTTGGTTACCCCCAGTTGTTTAACAAAATAATCACGTGAATTCGGTCGGCGGCCGGTCGTTCAACCTGCGTCGGCAACTAGCGCCTCAACCGCTTTGACAATCGCCGGCCTTGTGATTCCGAAGTGTTCCCAGACCTCACGGTATCCGTCCGATGGTGCAATGCGCGGATCGACGATTCCGACGTGCGCACATTTTACACAATTGCCGTCGGAAATCCGCAGCGCGGCGAACATTCCCGCAATACCGCGCAATCCGCTGTCCGGCGTCCCGATCAACCCGTCTTCCACCGTGACAATTCCCGCCGGATAGCGCTGCACGAGCCCGCGCAATTCGCCGGCCGCCAGCGGCAACGCATTGATAATGACCACGTCACACGGGGTTCCGGTGGCGTTCAGGACCTCGGCGGCTTCACCGGCGGTCCAGGCCGGCGCGCCGATGACAATTATGGCGGCGCGGGCGCCCTCGAACTCGCGATACCAACTCAGGTTGTTCCAGGGACTCGTGTTTTCCCACAGTGCTCGCCCCTGCTGGTCCACCAGCACCGGCAGTGAGTCCCGCGGAATTCCGATTATATGCGCGCCGCAGGCGCTCGCCATGTCCCGCACGGCTACAAAGGCCGCACGCGCATCGCAGGGAGCGTAGAATCGGCGCAGGTATGGCATGTAGCCGATCGCCAGGTTGATCCAGTCCAGGCCCCAGCCGGAAAAGTGATCGCGCCCCGTGTTTGCGCCAACGTGCGAGAGATGGAAAACGACGTTCAAACCTTCGTTCACGCCGTTCAGATTGCGCTGGTAGCGCCAGAACTCAAAACCTTCGCGCGCGATACCCTCAAAAAAGGCTGCAAACGTGGAAAACACGGTCAGCTGCGGCCGATCGGACGCGGCGCAGGCAAGTCCGTTGGCCAGCAGCGTCGCCGTCTGCTCGGCGATGCTCAGTTCAAACTGACGCTCCGGGCGCAGGTGTTTGCGCGCCGCATCGAGTTTGGTTGAGGGATCCAGGTCGCAGGAGACCACAAACACGTTCTCCGGGAAGCTGCGCGCCAGCAATTCGTACGCGGCGCGGCTGCCGCTGCGCGCGGACGTCTGATCGCCGGCGTGCGGCAGCTTAACTTCGTTCAGAATCTCCGGCGTCAGCACCAGATTCGGGCTGCCCGGCCGCGGACGCGCCTGCTGTACGACTTCCGCCGGGCTGCGCCGACGCAGTTCTTCGAGCACGCGTTCGGCGGCGGCGTCCAGTTGCAGCATGGGATTTTCAAGCACGTCGAGCACGGAGCGTCCTTTCATGTGCCCGTCGTGGTGATGTTTGCCGCCGGGCAGGCCGTTGACGAGCGCAATGCATTCGAGCATCGGCTGCACGTCGCGGTAACTCATCAACGAACCGGGAATCCAGAGGTCGCGGCCCGCGTCGATGCGATTGGCCAGCGCAAAGGCCTCAACTTCCGCCTCAATTCCGTTGGCTTCGCCGAAGCGGCGCAGATCGATGTCGGTCGATCCCAATGGATAGATCAACGCGGGGCGTCCTCCGGCTGCAAGCGCGCGCGCGTGATGTATGGCTTCGTAGTACTCGGCACGGTCGTGCAGACTTCGGACTTCGATGATCTCAACGCCCAGCGCGGCGATAATTGAGCGCGGGTCCTTGCGCATGATGCCGGCCGTCGCACCCGAGAGCTGGATGCCGTTGCGATGCATGACAAAGGTCACCGGCGCATTGTGGTAGTCGGCCGTGTGAAATCCGCTCAGCGCCTGCGGCGAAATCCAGCCGGCGTCGCCGCAGTGGCAGATCACCCATGCCGCATCGCCGTGGATGGCGCGTTTGCCGAGCGCCTGCCCCACCGCCGCGGGCACGATGACGCCCAGGCGACCGCCGTTCAGCTGCGTTCCGCCGGGCGTCCAGGCTACGTGGCCGGGTGTCTCCAGGCCACGCCGAAAACGATCCACGACGGTGTTGTGCGGAATATAACCGAAGGCGGCCAGCACGGCGTAGTAGCCGATACTGACGTGCGCGTGTTCAATGGTATACTCAACTGCGTCAAAATCGACCAGAGCCAACGTGCGGCAGAGGGCCGGAATAATCTCCAGCCCCCCGCCCAGGTGGTCCGATTCGCCGATCAATGCCAATGATGCCAGCGCTTCGACGGCCGTCCGCGCGGCTTCAATCTCCAGCGCCTCCAGGATGATATCCTGCTCCAGGCTGAGCGTCGAACGTCCGGCCAGATCGAGCTGAAACGGCAGAGCTTCGCTGCGGACGGTAGTGCCGAGCAAGGGAGAATCGGCCAGAAGTGCGGCATTGCGTTGCGCCTGCACTTCCAGTTGAGCGTTGAACAAATCGCGAAGTTCCATGGCTGTTGTTCCGGAGTGTTTCGCCGGCACAGGCAGCCTGCCGCCGAAACTCAGTTTTTGTCGTCCAGCCCCAGTTTGAGGCAGATCTGCGTCAGCAGCGCCTGCTGATCCGAGTCGAGCACGTCCATTTCGCGACGCACCGCCTGAACATACTGCGGAAACATGGATTCAAGCAAATTTCGCCCTTCATCTGTCAGGAAGACGTTGGTGAACCGGCGATCGCGCTCGTCGCGCTGGCGCTGGACCAGGTTGCGACGCTCCAGATTGTCGAGCACAATCGTGATGTTGCCGCCGCTGCGAAATGTCTTGCGGCCCAGTTCGCGCTGGTAAAGCGCACCGTGCCGGTAGAGCGCTTCAAGACAGGCAAACTGGCTGAGAGTGATTTTGTGTTTTGTTAACATTGACGTCATGCGCGCGTTAATCGACTCGCTTGCACGCACAAGCTTAACATAGGCCGACACGGCGCGTCGGTCTTGTTCATCATTGAGCAATTTATGACACATTGATTGATCTCTTCCTCTGTTGACCAGGCATGGGGTCTTTGTGAAATTCACTGCCGAATCTCAAGGTGACAAGACACAGCAATTCGTTAAATTCCCCAAAAAATTTCCTTCCCAGCGTCAATTTCTACTATTTGGGATTTTATATCGGAAATTTCCCGCTCCCAGAAGGCTTTGCCGCCCCAATCCGGGGCCAGACGTTTAAATCCGCCGTCGGCCTGCTGCATGGCGCACCAGGCGCAGAAATACACAAAACGCATGGCGCGCAGCGCTTCAATGGCGGGCAGCTGACCGCGCGGAAAGGTCCGGAAAGTCTCATATCCCTCGGCAAAGGCACTGATCTCACTCATGCATTTGCGCGCATTGTCGGGCAGTAACATCCACATGTCCTGCACCTCCGGTCCCATCGCCATATCGTCAAAGTCGATCAGGTAGAGGCGACCGTCCAGCCGATCCACGATATTGCCCTGGTGGCAGTCGCCGTGAATGCGGATCGGAGTGACATGTTTAAATAAGGGCTCAATGTTTTCGATCAGGGCTGCGCAGGTATCGGCGTAGGGCGTGCGCAGATCGCGTGGAATCACGTCGGCCTGCAGAATGTCATCGATGTGTTGACGGCACGATTGCTGCGGAGAAAGGGTCAGCCGCGCCGCGGCGGGGCGTTGCGCGCCGATCTGATGCGCGCGGCCGAGCAGGCGTCCCAAAACGGTCCACTGCTCGTGGCTGGGTTCGTCCAGCGGGCGGCCGGAGCGCTTGGGATACACCGCGTAAAACATGTCGCCCGCGCAGCCGAGTGAATTTCCATGGGTCAGTTGCAGCGGCGCGATGACCGGCAGTTCGGCTTGCGCCAGCTCGGCGACAAAGCTGTGTTCGTCTTCCAGCGCGGCGCGGCTCCAGCGTCCGGGACGATAAAATTTGGCGACATAGGCTTCGCCCTCATCCGTGCGCAGCTCATACACGCGGTTGATGTAGGAACTCAGCGACATACAGAAACTGCTGAGTCGCAGTCCCAGCGCTGCTTCAACGGTGCCGATCACGTGATCGGGCGTCAGTTCGTGAAAATCCGGTCTGGTATTGCCCGCATCTTCCTGTCGGCTGTTCATCCCTGTTCCCTGTGCTTTCCTCTGTTGCCTGAATTGCGCACCTGCGCGTGGTTTTCCACTTAAACTCTGCGTGCTGTCATTCGAGCTTTTTGACTTCAACCAGACTGAAAACGCCGGATGATTCCGACTCGAAGACAAATTCCCTGGCGACGTTGTTGTCGTAGGTCCAGACTTCGCGCGGCGCGGCGTTGGGATCCAGTCGACGATCCGTTTTGGTTGGAGCGCCGTGCAGAATAAAAATCTTGCCGCGGTCGGTGCGCGCGCCGTCGCGTTGTTTAATCGTTCGATAATTAAAATGGGCGTAGTCGACGCGGGCAAAGTACTCGGCCATGGCTTCGTTGTAAGCCGTGCCGGGCGTTGGGTCGCGCCGCTGCCAGAAGTCCAGAAACTTCTTCAGACGCTCGCTTTTGGAACCGCTGCGCAGATCGTCGTATTCTTCTTCGGTCGTCAGAAAATAGGTTAATTCGGTGGCGTACTGCAGGTTGCGCAGCGAAAGCGGCTGGTTGAGCCAGATGACTTTGAATGTTGCACTCAACGTGTCGCTGCCGCCGCTCACGTACAGTTCCAGCTCGTAGTTGCCGGGTTCCAGCGTTGCGCCGGGCACGACAAAGTCCAGTACGCCAAGCCGGTTGCCGCCCGGCTGCGGGCCGGTGCGCGGCTCGTCCTGGGAGGACGGCAGCGAAAGTCCGTCCGCGGCTCGGTCGTAGCGCAAGCTCAGCTCTTTGCCGCTGCGCCCTCCGTCAATCCGCAGCCTCTCCATTTCTTTGGGACGCGTCACACCGGTAATGTCGACGATGCCGGGAAACCACTGCGGCGTATCCTCCGGATTGCCTTTGATAACGCGGCGCACGCTGTAGTTAAACTCATCGCTTGCATTGTAGCCGGCCAGCGGAACCAGTACACGAACGTCCTGGTTGAATTGCACCTGTTCCTTCAGCACGCCGGGGCGAACGTCCGACGGACTTGTACCTTCAAAACAAAAGAGCGGCCGGCCGACGTGGTCGCCGCTGAAGCTCTCGCCCTTAACATCTTCGATTTTATAGCTGAATTGCCGCGGCGTTCGCTCGTCGCCCACTTCAATGGCGACGGTGTACGTTCCCGTCGGGACGGTGCATTCAACTGCTCCGAGAATGTATTCCGTTTTGGACACCGTTTTTTGGTAGTCTTTGACGTAGATGGTATCGTGCCATTCGGAGCTCTGTCTGATGACGCCTTGCCCGTCGAAGAATTCAACGTAGGTGACCGGCGTGGCCAGATAACGAGCCTCGCGTTCCGCGCGATCCTCCGTGGTTGTAAACGTGAGCAGATCGTTACGCAGGCGGAATAAAACCAGAAAACGCGTGGAGTCTTGCGCGGGATGCGCCACGTTGAGCACGTCGTAGTAGACTTTTTCACCGAAATCGTAGTAGAAGCTGCGGTCGACCTGGTTCTGGGCCATGGCGGCGGATGCGCCAAGCAGCAGCAGGATAAGTGTCAGGCCTCGAATTGGCATCGTAGTTCTCCCGGTTCGTGTTGTAGTCAGCCGACCAAGCGAGGTCCATTCCTGGGCGCACGCACTCGAATACGATAAAAACAGCGAACGCGGCGGCAGTTACATGTTGAAAGGCACACGCGTTCAGTTTCGCAGTACTTCCTCAATAAAGTCGCGCAGAATGACGGCTGCGGCGACTTCATCCTTGCGGCCTTTTTGCCGCAGTTTCTTGCGTCGAGCGCCGCCGGCGCGCATGGCGTCGAAGGCGCGACGCGTGCTGAACGACTCGTCGAAGATGATGACGGGAATGGGCAATTCTTCGCGCAGGTGTTTAACAAATTCTTCGATTCGCTCTTCAATCGGCGCCGTGCGGCCGTCCGAGCTGAATGGACGCCCCACGACCAGAGCCGCGAGTTCCTCGCGCGCGGCGGCCGCGCGAATTTCAGCAAATACTCCGGCGACGTTCAGAAAAACGCCGCGCGGGTTGCAGGTGATGTGCAAGGGATCACAGACGGCAAAACCGATGCGCGCATCGCCGTAGTCCAGCGCGCCGATGCGCCGCCCCTGCAACTCCCGCGGGTCAGGCTCCGTTCTGCACATTTTTCGCTCCCGTTGCTGCGCCGTTTTCGTGTGGACGCAGTGCACGCCGTTCGGCGACGGCCCGCGTGTCGAGATTGGGCAGGCGGAAACGCACAACCGTCCCCCGCCCTTTGTTGGACTCCACTTCCATCGCCCCGCCGTGCAGCTGCATAACGTGTTGCATAATCATCGTGCCCATGCCCGTGCCGCCCTGCTGCTGATAACGCGTGAAAAATGGCCGCGACATGTTGTCGAGCGTTTCCTTGTCCATGCCCACGCCCGAGTCCCGCACTTCAAAGTAGACGAAACGCGCATCGTACCAGGCGCGGATATCGACCGCGCCGTCCGCGCCGTGCAGCGCGCGGATGCCGTTTTCGACCGCATTGCGCAGCGCGCGCTCCAGTTTGCGGCGGTCGCAGTTGAGCAGTAAGTGCACGGAGTCGACGCGCAGCGTGACATTTGGAAAAAGGTCGCTTTCGAACTCGCGGCGCACGTCGTCGCAAATGGAATGGACATCCACCGGACTCGTCTCCAGGGCATCGGACGCGCCGATGGCCACCAGATCGCGCACGCGATTGATCAGCAGATTCACCTGGAACAGGATGCGCGTGCCCAGGCCGCGCACCACCGTCTCCGGCAACTCGCTCAGATTCTCGGCATTCAGTTTGATAATCGAGAGATTGGTCTTCATGTCGTGCGCGAGCTGCGCCCAGTTGTTCAGCTTCTTTTTCTCCAGTTCTTCCGTGATGTCGCGCCCGGTGAGCAGCAAGCCGCTGAGGTTGCCGAAAAGGCCGCGGATCGGGAATGCGGAAAACAGAAAGTCCGTGCCGCTCTCTTCAAAACTGATGCGCCGCGTCAGCGGAGCGCGGTAGCGCAGCGCTTCCTCCGCCAGCTGCACCAGTCCTTTCACTCTCAGCCCCGCACAGTAAAAACTGAACAGACGCCGCAGCGGCACCGCCGCCGGCAGGCGCAGCAGCCCGCGCGCCGTTTCGTTCAGACTGCGCAGGCGGCTCTGGCGGTCCAGCACCAGAAAAGCGTCGGCCCCATCCATTTCAAACAGCGTGGAAAGCAGACGACGGCGGCTGTAAGCGTAGCGCGTCGTCAGCAGGATGATGGTCAGTACGGTCAGGATCAGCAGGTAGGCCCAGAAATCGCGCACGAGTTGATTCAGCCACCACAGGTCGTTTTCCTCGCGGCGGAACAGCCAGGAGCGGTCGTTCTGCGTCGCCGTCAACAGGTCGCCGAAGGCTTGCATGCGCACCTGCGCATCGCTGGCAAAGTCTACGTTAAATCGGTTGGCCGAGAGCGGCACGCCCTCGTTGTCCAGCGTCACAAAGCCGTTGCGGAACGCCACGAAGCTGACGCCTTCCTCCACGTCGACGCCGATGGGAGTCACAAAACCGGGTGGAAACTCGTGCAGCACTTCCGATTCCGAGTTGCCGCCGCGAACCGGCAGCGAACGGCGCACCCAGCGATAACTTCCGTTGAACTCCACGTAACGCACATGGTGATAGAAGACATCGGGCGGCCCGAAGCCGATGTTGTACCACTTGGCGGTGACGGTCGCCAGCTGGCCGGCAAATTCATCTTCGTAGTTGAGAAAGGCGAGGTTGGTAAAGTCGCCCAGAGGATCAATCGCAACGATCACGGTATTGCCGATGAGCGCCAGTTTTTCGGGTTCCGGCAGGCCGCTGTCGATGGCGCGGCGCGGACGCGCCAGACTGTCGAGCAGCAGGACTTCGCGTTGCAGACCGACCTGGCGCACCACCGCAAATCCGCCGGCGCAGAAAAGCGCCGCCGACGGCAGAGGTCTGACGGCGAACACCTGACCCAGTCCCGCCGGTCGCACGCTGTCGATACCCGCAGCGCCGATGTGAGCGGTAAATGCGCGTGCATCGATGCGCAGCAGAACGGTCGTTCGCGCCGCATTTATTATGAGTTCGGATTCCAGACCGGGAGTGTAGCCGATGCCCGGCAGAATTTGTTCGTCGTGCGGCGTCAGATCGGCGCCGAGGCTCGCCAGGACAAGGGTGTCGCGCCGCGCCGTCAGCACGAGGAGCCGCGTGCGGTCAAGTCGCGTCGCCGCCGCAATGTGCGCTCCGGCCAGACTGCCCGCGCTGTCGGCGCGGCGCTCCAGGCTGCTCCAGACCTGGATCACATTGGCGTCGCCGCCGAGCGCGGAACGCCGCCGCACCACAAAAGCCAGCGTGTCCGATTCGTCGAGCGCGGCGGCGATAAACTGTCCACCCAGCGCGTCCTGCACCTGGCGCAGGGCGTAGGGATACGTGTCCGCCTGCGAATCGACGGCGCGGACCGACGACGGGAGGCCGATCACCGCACAACTAACAAAAAAGGGCATCAGCAGCCGAAGAGGCTGTAGCGGAAACAGTCGTTTCATGTCCACAAGATACGATCGACGCGGCTAAACGGGTAATCTAGACGGACGGGGCGGACGGGCTCAGGAGGCAAACGGCGTACGCGGTCACGCCTTCGCCATGCCCGACAAATCCCATGGATTCGCTGGTCGTGGCTTTAATCGACACGCGTTCGATCGGCAGCGACACTGCTTCGGCAATCACGCGGCGCATCTCCGCTTTGTAGGGCAAAATTTTGGGACGCTCCAGCACCAGGGTGGCGTCCAGGTTGACGATGTCGAGCCTGCGTTCGCGCAACATGCGCCGCACCGCCAGCAGCAGTTGAACGCTGGACACATTTTTCCACTCCGGGTCCGTATCCGGAAAATGCTCGCCGATGTCGCCGAGGGCGGCCGCTCCCAGCAGTGCATCGCATATCGCGTGCAGCAGAACGTCTCCGTCGCTGTGCGCCACCGTGCCGAAGTCGGAGGGAATGGCGACGCCCCCCAGAATAAGCGATTCTCCCGGCGCAAGCCGATGCACGTCGTAGCCAAATCCGATCATTGTGTCTTTCCTGTAATTCCGGCATTATCCTTGTCAATTGTCTAAATTAAGGATTTTCAGACCTGGCGCGACGCTTTATATCCGCACAATCGCTGCGCGCTCTTCCCGGGACGAGCCGATGGATGCCTCCATTCTGAGCGTCAGCACGCTGACGCGTTCCATTCAACAGACACTAGAACAGAATTTCAGCCGGCTAAGCGTCAGCGGCGAGCTCTCCAACTACAAACAGCACAGTTCCGGTCACAGGTATTTCACGCTCAAGGATGCACGCGCGCAGATAAGCTGCACGATGTGGAAAAGCCGACCGCTGCGATTTGCGCCGGCCAACGGCATGCAGGTGCTGGTGAGCGGCAGCGTGACGGTCTATCCGCCGCGCGGCAACTATCAGCTGGACTGCGTCGGCATGCGCCCGCTGGGCCTCGGCGACCTTCAGATCGCTTTTGAGGCGCTGAAACGCGCGCTCTACGACGAAGGACTCTTTGACGCCGCCCACAAAAAAAACCTGCCCCGGTTTCCGCGGCGCATCGGCGTAATCACGTCGGCCACCGGCGCAGCTATCCGCGACATATCCACCACGCTGGAGCGGCGCATGCCCGCCGCCGAAATGGTCGTGCGTCCCGCCGCGGTGCAGGGCGCGGAAGCGGCGCCCGATCTTGTTCGCGCGCTTAAACAACTGGATGCGGCGGACGTGGACGTGATTATTATCGGCCGCGGCGGCGGTTCCATCGAAGATTTATGGGCATTCAACACGGAGGAAGTGGCGCGCGCCATTTTTGCATGCCGCACACCGATTATAGCTGCCGTCGGCCACGAAGTGGACGTCACGATTGCGGACTATGTAGCGGACGCGCGCGCCGCCACGCCCACCGCCGCCGCAGAACTGGCGGTGCGCGACAAAAACGACCTGATTGCCGCGCTGCACGGCGCGGGCGACCGAATGAGCGCCGCCATGCGCCAGGCGCTCGACCGGCGCGAGCTGCAATTGCAGCAGATTGAGCGCGCCTCGGCATGGCGGCTGCCGGCCGATATCGTGCGGACATCACAACAACAGGTAGATGAATTTCAGGGGCGAATGACGGACTATGTGGAGCGCTATCTGCGCCGCCGCGGCGAGAAACTGACGGCCATGGCCAGGCACTGTGAAGCGCGCAATCCGCTGACGCCGTTGGACCGCGGTTTTGCACTCTTGCTTCAGAAAGGACACATTGCAGGACCGGATGTAAAGATTAACGCCGGTGAAGTCGAAATATGGCGGCGCGCGCAGCGTCTGCTCGGCACGATCACGAAGTCGGAAGATCTAACAGATATCACAGCAGTATTGCGGCAATCGCAGGAGTCTGGCAATGGCTAAAACACGTAAAAAATCACAATCGCTGGAAGATCAACTCCTGCGCCTCGAGGAAATCCTCGATACGCTGGACGCCGGCGAAGAGGCGCTCGAAACGATGATCAAGCTCTACGATGAGGGCATGCACCTCGTCAGGGATGCACGTACAACGCTGGAACAGGCGGAATTGCGCATCACGACTATCCGCAAATCCATGGAAGGACCGGACGAGGACGACGAGCCCGCTCCGGACGATGACGCCTGACATTCTCTCCGCACGGCACAACTCCCTTACCTTCGATCACACAGCACGTGAGTGTAACAATGTACCGTAAGACGCATCATGTGGTCTTCATTTCAAAAGACAATTGTCATCTCTGCGATGAAATGTGGAATGAATTGATGAAGGCCGGACGCGAGATCCCGCTCGTGGTCCGCACGCAGACTATCACCGAGGCCAAAAAGGCCGAATACGATCGCTATCGCGACAAAGTGCCGGTGCTGCTGATCGACGGCGGAGAGGTTTTCCGCTACCGCGCCTCCGCGCGCGAAATCATCGACGCGCTCAAGAAATCCGACGAGTAAATTCGGCGGCGGCAACAATTCCGCGAGGCTTTGCGAGTCAATAGCACGTTCCCCGCACGACAGGCGATCGCCGCGCCGAGTTCCCCTGTTCACAAACGCGGATAATTTTACCGAAAGGACAAAACCCGGCGGCCCGACGCTTCAAATGGGCCGTGCTCGCCGGATCGTGAATCTCGCTTCCGGCGCTCAAGGAGGTTTAACATGCCGGCTCCCGTTTTTCAAGGCCTGGCGCGCAACTGGAAGGCCGGGCTGGCCGTCAGCGTCGTCAGCATTCCACTGGCGCTGGCTCTCGCCATTACTTCGGGCGCAACGCCGACGCAGGGCATCATCACGGCCGTCTGGGCCGGACTGCTCGCGGCGGTTCTGGGCAGCAGCAATTTTAATGTGGTCGGACCGACCGGCGCGCTGGCCGGCATCCTCGTTTCCTACGCAATTGTGCACGGCTACCAACTGCTGCCGATTGTCGCCATTCTCTCGGGACTCATCATTCTGGCGGCCTGGCTGCTACGGCTCGACAAATACATCATCTTTATTCCGCGCTCCGTGGTGCACGGTTTTACGCTGGGCGTCGCTTTTATCATCGGCCTCGGACAACTCAACAACGCACTCGGCATCACCCACCTGACGCTGCGCGAAAGTCAGCTGGAAAATGTACTCGCCACGCTTCAGGCGCTCGACCGGGCCGACTGGATGGTCTTCCTGCTGTTCCTGGGCTGCATGGCGTTCATTCATCTCTGGAATAAAAAAATCAAGCGCTTTCCGGGTGCGGCGGCGGCGGCCTTTTTGGCGATCGCCGTCATGGGCGGACTGCGCGCCGCGGGTTTTGATCCGACGCCGGCCACGCTGGGCGACCGTTATCCCGACGTGCACGCGGCCCTGTTTGAGTCGCCGCTTGCGGCTGTTAAATGGAGTCTGTTCACGCAGCGCGACCTCTGGCTTCTCTCTCTGGCGACGGCGGTGGTGGCCATTCTGGAGACGCTGCTTTCGGGGCAGATAGCCAACAATCTGACGGGCACCAGATTCAACCGTCGGCGCGAAGTTTTTGGCCTGGCGGCGGCCAATCTCGGCTCGGGACTGATGGGCGGCATTCCGGCAACGGCGGCGCTGGCGCGCACGGCGCTCAACATCAAGAGCGGCGCCGATCACAGAAGCTCGGCGGTTGTCAACTCGATAGTGGTGGCGCTGGTGGCCGTCTTTTTCATCGAGTACTTCAAGCTGCTGCCCATGTTTGTCATCGCGGCCATCCTCGTCACGGTCGCCATCGGCATGATCCATAGAAGACACTTCGTGCACCTTATCAGCAACGAAAAAACCGCTTTTGTGCTCTCCCTGGTCGTGGCGGCCCTGGTTCTGCTCGTGGATCCCATCATCGGTATTCTGATCGGCACCGTCGCGGCCCTGCTCATCTTTGTCAACAAACTTTCCTACGGCCAGACGGAAATTGTGCTGTGGAAGGACGGCCGGATGATCGAAGCGCTGCTCAAACACGACTTTCTGCGCCGGGAGAAGATCGAATCCGATGCCGTTATCTACAACATTTCCGGCACGCTGACATACATCAACATGCCGGCGCATCTGGAGGCCGTCCAGAAAATCCGCGGCAATCAATACGTCGTCATTTCACTCCGCCACGCTTTTTACGCCGACGCGGACGGGATCGAATACCTCAGCGAGATCATCGAACTTTTGAAGAACAGCAACGACAAAATTTTGCTGGCGGGCATCAACGCGGAGATCAGACCAATAGTGGTGCGCCAGGAGTTCTACCACACCAAATCCGTCGAAGGTAAAATCTACGACCGCACGTCCGACGCCCTCACGGACATACTCGCGCAGCGGGCGGCACGGCAAACGGACTCCGCAGCGGGCAACTGACTGTTCACGTGCGGCTGATCGCTTTGAATCCTCCACTTCGTTCCGGCTTCAGGCTCCCTGACTTTTTTGTTTGTCATTGATGCCTCCGCGGACGGTCGCCGCGCTGCACTGCAAGCGACAAACACACGCGAGCGACGCCGGTTCCAGGCATCGAATTCAAATCAAGCAACAAGGATAAGCGCTTAATAACAAAGCAATTACAGAATTCACCTGCAAAACGGATTTCGCCTGAATCCTGGCAGGTGTCCGCATCTGTCATTGGCTTTTTTGCCCATTCACCCGCCGCCGCCGCCGGCACGTCAAACGCGCTTGCGACGCGCGAAGAGGTCCGCAAGATTGTTGCTTAGGCAACAATCTTGCATCATTTTGCTACCCGGTAAATACCAGAATGTCCTCACTGCGCATCTAAATGCGTCACGGCGCTTTCCCGTCGCCTGTAGATCCCTGATTTCTGTGAGGCAATAGTGAATGTGGTTTACTGGTGTATCCACCAGCTTTTTATCTCAGTGATTTTGGTCTGAATATTCTGTAAAAACTCGGCTTCGTCCGGTTCATAACCCAAGCCCCAGAAATTTCCGCTGTCCAGCACCTTTCCATTCTTTACCAGGAATACTCCTCCGGTTTTATCGTATTCGTTGAGCGGACGAATCGAAATTGTGTTGAAGTCTTGCCCAACTGTTAAGAATACATAAGCGACGTCACCAACCTCTGGTTCAACTATATTGCCGGACTCGTGTTCAGGCCATGACGAAAGTTGACCGCTGTACTGCGGCGACTTGTGCCCAAAAATCAAACAGTGCCCTGGCGGCGGGGCTGGAGTTTGGTCGGTCGATTCATTTTTTCTGGCTGCCGGAAGATAGAAAGCTGGATCGCAAGAATTCGGCAGGTGCACACCCTTGATCGAGTCCAGGACTTCGCAGACGTAATTTACCCAGGGTAGTGGCGACGGGTACGTTGTGTCAATACCGCGAACTATGTCAAAAACCCTCACTTTCACAATGTAGTCGGCCAGGAGCAACAGTTTTAGGTCATAGGATTCGTAGGTGGGCGGAACATGGCGATTTGCGCGAATCGCCTTTCTGACCGCATTGTACAGCTCCCGTGGATGAGTGAGATAGTCATCTTTGCTGCCATCCTCAATCGCCTGGCCTGAGTGCGTAAAATATCGTGAGAGCAGGAGCGGATCGTAAATTTTTCCACCGCGCACAGGCGCGCCCTCCGCTCTCTCAGCGGATTCGCGCCATCCCGACGCCAATTTTTTCGCGGCGCGCGGACCGATCACACCCGCACGCAGAACAAGTCTACAATGGACGGGTCTTACATCCATCTGCAAAAAACTGAACGGAGGGCAGAACGTGGTTAAACGGGCGGTTCAAGTTGATGAGCGGGAAATTTTCACCGAGGCTGTAAACTGCGGCAGACACCTCTCGACTGTTTTACCCGGACCGGCCGACTCTTTTGTCAGTCACCGGGACTCCGGCGACACGGCGCGCCGATGTTTCGCACGGACCGGGGACCTGGAGACTTCCGGCTCGCCGACGAGCAAAAAAGAAAAAGCCAGCCACCGAGTGCAACGAGAGGGGCGCAGCGCTCAAGTCAAAAAGAAAACCCCTGCGACGTGAATATCACAGGGGTTTGCCAATTACCGTGTACGCCCGAAAGGATTCGAACCTTTGACCGACAGATTAGAAGTCTGTTGCTCTATCCAGCTGAGCTACGGGCGCATCGCTGCAGTCAGCCAAAATTAGAGTTTTCCGGCCTGACGGCAAAACGATTTTAATATCTTCTTTGCAATTGGCTTTGGATCCACGTATATTTGCCTTCTTTGGTAATCGATGCACGGGCATACACAGAAAGTTTGAGGTCAAGTCCCGCGCGGCCATATTGGGCTCTAATCCGTCAGGTCCGGAAGGAAGCAGCGGGGGGTTTGATTATGGAGCGCCGCGGACCGCTTGGCCTCTTTTATTTTTAGCCGGTTATGCCGTGATCCGAACAAGTATCACGGCAGCCGCTTTTTCCCTTGAACGCGCCTGACGGCACTTGCGGCGGTTTACACCCATTCAATCGGCCACGCGCCGAACGCCGCACCGCAGCGCGCCGCCCCACAATGCAAGAGCAGCGCTCGCACCTATCGAGCTCAATACAGGTGTGCGTTGTGACCGCCCCGAGTGCATCGCTTGCGTTTCCCGGTCCGCACGGCCGGGCTTTGATGCGGGTACATGAAACGAGAAATTATCATCAATTCGACACTCGATGAAATTCGAGTGGCTATCACCGAAAACGGACGACTGGTTGAGTTGCTCTGGGAACTGCCGGACAACGAACGCCATATCGGCAATATCTACCTCGGTCGCGTCAAACGCATTGTTCAGGGTATGAACGCCTCCTTCATCGACATCGGCATGAAACAGGATGCTTTCCTGCACTTTTCCGATGTCTCCGAGTCGCTCGAGGAACACCTTGATGACCTTTCCAATGAAGAGGAAGACGACGATGACGACGAGATGGAAAACGAGCCGTCCAATCCCCATGCGGAAAACGGCGGCGAGTACGAGAATCTGTCCGAAGACGTCGCTATCGCCCTGCGCCTGAAAAAACGCTCCGGCCGCGACATCTCCGCCCTGCCGACCTTTTCGACCAAACGCTCGGGTGAAGTAAAAATCAGTCTGGAAGAAGGACAGAACGTCGTTGTCCAGGCCATTCGCGAAGCCTACGATAAAAAAGGCCTGCGAATCACGACCAAAATCACGCTGCCCGGTCGTTATCTCGTGCTCTCCCCTTTTGCGCCGGTCATCGGCGTGTCCAAGAAGATTCACCAGGTGCGCGAGCGCCGGCGTCTGCGCCGCATCGTCAAATCCATGCTGCCGCCGATTACCGGCTGTATTGTGCGGACGGAAGCCGAGAACCAGAAAGAAGAAGCGCTGCGCAAGGACCTGGAAGTGCTGCTGGAACAGTGGCGCGACATCGAACACAAAATCAGAACACAGCGCCCGCCGCACCTGCTTTACACGGACGCCAACCTGGTGCGCAGTCTGATCCGCGATCAGCTCAACTCCGAGGTCTCGCGCGTGCTGGTCGACAGCAAAAAGCTGTATCGCGACCTGAAAGAATACATGGAGTGGGCCGCGCCCAAGCTGGCCGACTGCCTGGAATACCACCCCGGCCCGGAACCGATCTTTGACCATTGCGGCATCCTGCGCGACGTTGAGAACACCTACAGTCGCCAGATCAAGCTGCCCAGCGGCGGATCGATTGTGTTCGACCACACCGAAGCCATGGTCATCATCGACGTCAACAGCGGACGGTATGCCGAAGCGCGCGAGCAGGAAGTCAACTCGCTCAAAACCAACCTGGAGGCGCTGCGCGAGATAGCGCGCCAGGTGCGCCTGCGCGACATCGGCGGCATGATCGTGATCGACTTTATCGATCAGCTGGACGACCGCAACAAAAAGCGCATCTACGAAGAAATGAAAAAGGAGCTGCGCAAGGACAGCGCCAAGTCCGTGGTGTTTCCGCTGACGCAGCTGGGTCTGCTGCAGATCACGCGCCAGCGCGTGCGCAACAGCATTATGCAGGTCATCACCGAGCAGTGCACGACCTGCAAAGGCGCCGGGACGGTCCCGTCCAAATACGTCGTCATCAACCAGATCGAACACTGGCTGCAACGCTTCCGCGCCGAATCGCGCGAGTTCCGCCTGGAGCTGACGGTCAGCCCGCTGATCGGTTTTGCGCTGCTGGAAGGCCGGCTCTCCAAACTCACGCGCCTGCAGATCAAGTACTTTGTGCAGATAAAACTGCGCACGAATGATAACTTTGCGTACGACGAGTTCCAGTTTTACTCCGTCAAACGCCAGAAAGAGATTTCCCGCAAGTTCTCCTGACGCCGCCGGGGAACGGGGATTTCACCCAGTGCAAAGCGGAAAGCAGCATGGTTCACTCATCGCCCGCCGGGCGAACGAAAACTCTCAGCATCCTCGGTTCGACCGGCTCGATCGGCGTCCAGACGCTCGACGTGGTGCGCGACCACCCCGACCTGACGCGCATCAACTGGCTGACGACCAACCGCCGCATCGAAGACCTGGAACGCCAGGCGCTGGAGTTCTCCCCCAAAGGCGTTGTGATCGCCGACCAACAATCCGCCGAAACCTTTCGCGCCAATACGCGCTTTAAAGGCCGCATTCTGTCCGGCCACGCCGCGCTCGAAGAAGCCGCGGCCGACGCCGACAACGACCTTCTGATGTCCGCGCTTGTCGGTTTCAGCGGCGTGCGCCCCACGATGGCGGCCATGAATGCCGGCGTCGACATCGCCCTGGCCAACAAAGAAACACTCGTCAGCGCCGGCGAGCCTATGATGCGCGCCGCCGCGACAAACGGCATCAATATTTACCCCGTCGACAGCGAACACAGCGCCCTGGCGCAGTGTATGGTCGGCGAGAGCAGCACGGCAATCGAACGACTGATCCTGACGGCCAGCGGCGGTCCCTTCCGCCGCCACAGTCTGCAGGAGCTGCAGCACGCGACCTGCGCGCAAGCGCTCAAACATCCCAACTGGTCGATGGGCAGCAAGATCACGATCGACTCGGCCACGCTGATGAACAAGGGATTTGAAGTCATTGAAGCCCGCTGGCTCTTTGACGTCGACGCGGCGCGCATCGACGTGCTCGTGCACCCGCAGAGCATCATTCACTCGATGGTGCAGTACGTCGACGGCTCGGTCAAGGCGCAGCTGGGTCTGCCCGACATGAAACTGCCGATCCTCTACGCGCTGGTCGCACCGGAGCGCGTGGCGACAAACTTCGAGCGCATGAACCTGGCGGACATCGCCACGCTGACCTTTGAAGCGCCGGACTACGAGCGCTTCCCCTGCCTGCGCCTGGCCTTCGACGCGCTGGCGGCCGGCGGCACGGCTACGGCGATCGTCAATGCCGCGAACGAGATTGCCGTGGCGGCTTTCCTGCAGGAAAAAATTGCGTTTATGGACATTCCGCGCCTCGTGGATGCCGCGCTCAATAAAATTGTGAATATTGCCGATCCGTCCCTCGACGATATTTTTGCCGTCGATGCGGAAACGCGCACCTTTGTTTCATCTAACATTCAGGCATGACGGCGTTCATTGCCGCGCCCATCCTGCGCCCAATCTGATATGGATATTGACATCACTCTCATACTCGGCTCGATCATCGGATTTGCGATTGTCATCGGCGTTCTGGTGACGGTCCACGAATTCGGCCACTTCATCGCTGCGCGGCTTGCCGGTATGCGGGTGGAAATCTTTTCGATCGGCATGGGCAAACGCCTTTTCGGCTTCAACAACATCAACGGTTTTACCTTCGGCGAGCTACCCGACGACTGGGACGGCGGCGACAATACCGACTACCGCGTGGCGATCCTGCCCATCGGCGGTTACGTCAAAGTGCCCGGCATGATCGACGAAAGCATGGACACCGAACACGTTGAATCCGAACCCAAACCCTGGGAGTTCCGCGCCAAAGGCCCCTGGGCCAAAGCCCTGTTTATCACCGCCGGCGTGATCCTCAACTGGTTTCTGGCTGTCACCTTCTTCGCATACATCGCCTTTGTCGGCGGTGTGGAGACCAATCCGACCACCAGCGTCGGCTACGTCGTTCCCGGCACGGCGGCCGAAGACGCGGGCCTGCGCACGGGCGACCGCATCTTCACTATTCGCGGCGATACCGTCCACAACTGGGACGACATCATGGAAGGGCTCTTCTTCGACGACATCGGCAGCGACGTCGACGTCCAGCTCTACCGCAAGGGCGTACTGCGCCGACTGACGCTTTCGGGATTCAGACTGGCCGAGTTCCTCAAACATCCCCGTCGTTTTACCGGCCTCGTCAACAACCGCAGCGCCACCTTTGTTGCCAGCGTTGGCTCCGACCGTGCAAAGGAACTGGGCCTGCAACCCGGCGATACCATCGCCTACCTCAATACGGTTAAAATTTTCTCCTATGATCAGTTCCGGAACTACGTGGTGGCTCGCCCCGGCGAAACCATCGAAGTCACGTGGAAACGCGGCGCGGAAATGCACAGCGGCAAGGTGACCATTGACGAGACGGGAAAACTGGGCATCGGCCTGGGCGAGGAGTTCAACGGCATCCCGCGCGAATTCACCTTTGCCGGTTCGTGGAGTTACGGCTGGAACCGTTCCGTCAGCATTCTGACCGGCTTTTTCAACACGATTACGGCAATCTTTACCGGCAAAGTGTCGGCCGGCGACTCACTCGGCGGGCCGATTGAGATAGCCAAACAGTCCGGTCTGCGCCTGCTCAGCGGCGACTTCAACGGTTTCCTGGCCTTCATGGCTTCCCTCTCGGTCGTGCTGGCGCTGATCAACATCTTGCCGATTCCCGCGCTCGACGGCGGCCACCTGGTCATCATCATCGTGGAAGGCGTGATGCGGCGCGAACTGCCGACCAAAATTAAAATCTACATCCAGTACGCCGGCCTGATCTTTGTGCTCGGCCTGATGATTCTCGTGCTCGGTCTCGACATCAGCCGCTGGTTCTGATGCTCGCGGCCTTTGTTTAAGTCAGTCACATTTCGGGGCCGCCCGCTCTCATGCTGCACATACTCGTTACCAACGACGACGGAATCGATTCGAAGGGCATTCACGCGCTCGTGCACGAATTGCGCAGCTTTGCGCGGGTGACGGTTATCGCGCCGGACCGCCAGCAGAGCGCCGTGGGCCACGCATTGACAGTTGCGGATCCGCTGCGCGCAACGCCTTTTCATCGCGACGGTGAACTCTTTGGTTTTGCCGTCAGCGGCACGCCGGCCGACTGCGTCAAACTCGGCCTGACGACGCTGATGAGCGAAAAGCCGGACCTGGTGGTTTCCGGTATCAACCACGGCGCCAACACAGCCGTTAATGTCGTCTATTCCGGGACGGTCTCGGCCGCCACCGAAGGCATGATTATGGGCGTGCCGTCGATTGCCGTTTCCCTCTGCAATTTTGATCCCGACGCGGACTGCACTGCCGCCGCACACTTTGCCGGAATTATTGTTCGTCACGCGCTCGATCTGAACATTCCCACGGGCAGCATACTCAACGTCAACGTGCCCGCGCTCCCGCGTGAGGAGATTCAGGGCATCAAGTTCGTGCCGCTCAGCCGCGGATACTGGGACGACAGGTATGACGTCCGCAGCGACCCGATGCAGCGCACCTACTACTGGATTCACGGCACGTACCACGTTCCGGCCGGCGAGCACGAGTCCGACGACGGCGCTCTGGCCGACGGCTACGTGGCCGTCACGCCCATCAAGTTTGAACTGACCGACCGTCCAACCCTCGCTTCGCTTGCATCTCGTTTCAATGAACTCCAGAACGGCGCAGGCGCAAATCCGCGCTAGTATCACGTCGTTATTTCATATATTAACATTCTGTAATCACGGTAACCATTTGTAAAGCCATTTCGGGGCGGACGGCACAAGGGTGAAGGTTTTGCATTGCGGACGCACACGGCAGAAAACGCTACTTTGCCTCCTGACAATTGCCCTGGTCCACGCTCTCAGCGCCACGGCCGCGGCTCAGGACTGGCGTTTTTTTGGTCAATTGACGGAAGCGCGGCACCACCACGCGGCGTTGGCCGTTTCCCCGGAGCGCATCCTCGTCATCGGTGGATGGGGCGCATCAAGCGCTTCCAGTTCCGGCATCCCGCTCAGCTCGTGTGAACTCATCGACCTTGAGAGCCGCACAATTCAGGCCGGTCCTTCGCTGAACACGCCGCGCGCTGAGTTCATCGCGCTGCAAGCGCCGGACTCCAGCATCATCGTCATCGGCGGCATCACCGTTTCGCCCTACGTCGTCACCGGTTCCATCGAACGCTACGACCGCACAAACAACAGCTGGACTGAAATCGGACAACTTCAGGAGCCGCGCTACGGATTGCACGCCGCCTTTGTCGACGGCTCAACCATCGTGATTGCCGGCGGCAAAACCGGTCTGTCCGACTACCTTAAAAGCGTCGAAATATTTGACCTCGAAACTGGCCAGTCCCGCCTGCTGGACACTGATTTGCTGAACGACCTGAACGGCGGCGTCATGGTGCATCCCGCCGGCGGAGTTCCCCTGCTGATCGGCGGACGTACCGGCGGCGCGGGCAGCCTGCGCGATAGTCGTTTTTACCGTTTCGCGGCCGAAACGTGGTCCCCCGCCGTCGATTTCTGGCCGGACGGCCTGGGCGCCTTCCAGCCCGCCGCGCTCACGCTGTGGTCCGGCGAAGCAGTCGTCAGCGGCGGCAGCACCTCCGAACTGGGCGAGGTTGTATTTCGCAACGACGTGGTGCTCATCGACGATGCCGAGAGCCCGGTTTCCCTCCCGCCAATGCCGGTCGAGCGCATTCTGCACACAATGGTTCAGTTTACGCCCCAACAATTTCTGGTTATCGGCGGACGCGATGAAGCAGGCGCGACGCTCGGCAGCACGGACATCTACACGCGCAACGGCAATGACTGGGCGCATGGCAACGGTCCGCAGCTCGGTACGCCGCGGCGCTTCGGCGTTGGCGTGTCCATGCCGCAACGCGACGCCAACGGCGCATTTGTCAATGGACGGGCGCTGATAATCGGCGGGTTCCGCAATCAGTCCAATGTCTCCTCCGTCGAAATCATCGAAGAAACGCCCACCGTCACCGGGCCGGTTATATTTAACATTGTCAAAAACTGTACCTCGCTTACATTTTGCGTGACCGACCCCGCCAATCAGATTGTGCTGGTCGAAAATCAACGCACGGGCAATATCAATCTGGAAACCGACCAGATCATCAGCACCAAAATCACCATCTCACTCAGCCTGATCGAAACGCGCGAGCCCAACAGCTTCGACGTTCACATCGAGAACTCCGAGGGTGGATTCATCGATTTCAGCGGCACGATCGACTTCAGCATCAATCCCCTGCCGCAAATTGTCGCCGACGCCGCCGGCATATGCAGGGGCGACGAAATGGAATTGCGCGTCGACGGAGTTTTTGAATCTTACCTGTGGAGCAACGGTGAGACGAGCAGCTCCATCACGGTAAGCCCGCCCGTCAGCTCCGTCTTTACCGTCGAACTGATCGATTCAAACGGCTGCACCGCCATAACCGACCCTTTTGCGCTCTCTGTTTCCGAGCCGCCCCTTGCGCCCAACCTCAAGCGGGATGTTTCCTCCTTCACGCTGTGCGAAGGCCAGAACGACTCGCTGACCCTGGCCGTTGATCCCATTTATGATTCTTACACGTGGTTCGTCGACGAGCAGCCGGTTTCCAACGAATCGTCGATCGTAGTCAAAACGATGTCCTCCGTTTACGTGGTCGTCAGCAACTCGCCGGGATGTTTCGTCAGCTCGGATACCGTCTTTGTGCGCGTTCAGAACGACATCTGGGCCTTCCCCTCGCTCCGGGACAATCAGCATTTCCTGGACTGTGCGGCTGCCACGACGGCGCTGTACTGCGAAGAAATCCCCGTTGTCAATATTTCCGACTTCCCCGTCGAAATCAACCGCTGGACCTTGCGGGCTTACAACAACCCCGAGTTCTCCTTTCCGCTTGGTCAGTTCGACACGGACGAATTGAAGCAGGTCGCTCCCGGCGCGACGGCCTACCTGACGATCTGTTACGCTCCGATCAATCTGCGCCCCAGCAGCGTCGACATTCTCGTCAGCGACAACGACAACTGCGAAATCGGCGATTTTCAGGTTGTCTGCAGCGGTATTCAGGTGCGCGAATTCAGCGGCCTGAGTGAGTGCAACGTGCCGGTCACGGCCACATCCGGCGGTGGAAAACCGATCGGCGATTTCAAGCTGCCGCCCATCGGCGAGGCAATCATCAGTCCCAATCCGGTGCGACGCCTGGCGGAATTCGACATCGACGTCGGCGCTGTCATGACCGGCTCTCGCGTTCCCGACGCCGTGCTGACGGACGCTCTCGGACGTTCGGTGCTGCGCGTTCCGCCGCGACGCCTCGTGGTTGAGCTTTCAGAAATTTTGCAGAACGACGCGACGCCTTTACCCCACCGTCGCATCGCCAATTACAGTGCGGATCTCGGCTCGCTGCCGCCCGGCATGTACTATCTGACGGTTCCGGGCCTTGGCAAAGCCTTTTTGCTTGCCCTCGAGCGCTGAAGTCACGCGTTCGCTCCGGTCCGGCCCCCCGCCCCGCGGTCGGGTCAATTGCCCATCTCCCTTGCCGGGCATCTGAATCGCGATGCCGCATGCTGTGTCATTGGCAGTGTCCGCCCTGTTTTTTCGCATGATATACACAAGACGTATCCCGCAAACCCAGGAACTCTTCATGCCTGTACACAAACTCTACCCGCCAAAATTTCTCGTAGCGGCCTTCGTTGGCGCTATCTGTTTGTTTCTTGTTGGACCGACTTTCTTGTTTGCCGCCGAGTGGGAAGAGTTCGGCCGGCTGACGAGCCCGCGCTCCTCCGTGTCCGCCGTACGGCTCGATGCCGACCGCGTCATGGTCATGGGCGGATTTGGCAGCGACAACATGTCGGTCAAAACGGTTGAAATCCTCGATCTGAACTCACGCACCGTCACTAAAGCCGCCGACATGAATGTCGCGCGCGCCGAATTTGTCGCCCTGCGCGGTGAAGACGGAATGGTCTACGCGGTCAGCGGCGCACCGCCGGGACTGGAAGGCGCAACGCCTTCGGTTGAACGCTACGATCCCGAGACAAATGAGTGGACCGAAATCGGCGAGCTGCTGCTCGGCCGCCGGCAGTTTGTAGCCTACTTTATTTCGCCAACGGAAATCCTGGTAGTCGGCGGCGACGCGTTGGACCTGATAGCGCGCGCGCACTGTGAAATTTTCGACGTCACGGACGGCAGCAGCACGCGCATCGCGGACTACCCGTCGCGCATCAACGAACACGTCGGCGGCATCACCAGCTTCGGCGTCGGTTACATCGCCGCGGGACGCATGGGCGGCAAGGACAGCGACCGCTCGGCGGACGTCAATTCTTATGTTCGCAACGGCGACGTGTGGCTTAAAATCAGCGAGCTTGATGCTTCCGGCGCAAAGGCGGCGGGAACGCGCCTGCGCCGCGGCAACGCACTTGTCAGCGGCGGCGTGCTGCTGGAATCCAACCTTGACTTGCTCGACGACATTTACCTCGAAAATCAGAACGTTTTCAGCAACATCGCGGACATGCTCACGCCGCGCTACGGGCACGGCATGGCCCAGTGGAGCTCGGATTCGGTCCTGATCGCGGGTGGCTTCAACGACGAGGACGAAGCGCTGGACAAGACCGAATGGCTCAACGTGAACCGGCGCTCCGTCAGCGAAGGGCCCGACATGGACATTGAGCGCGGCACTTTTGTCCTGATGGATGCGGCCACGTTTACCGTGCGCGGCAACCTGCACACCAAACGCATCCTGGCGATCGGAGGAGAGACTGCCAACGGCGAACCGAGCGACCTCATCGAGGTCATGGAAGAGCTCGCACCGGAAATTCCGCCCGTACCCCACGTAATCAATTTCTACGCCGCCGTGCGCAATATTCAGCCCTGCCCCGCCCGGCTGACGGTGTCCAGCCTTGACGGTTTTGAGCGCGGCGATCGCATCGCGATTATCCAGATGCAGGGCGGCGCGTTTAACACCGATCCCGATTCGCCGCAATTCGGCCAGATCCTTGAGACGAGCGCCGGACAATGGGAGTATGCCGAGATCGCGGCAATCGAAGGTTCGGACATCGTCCTGGAAAACACGTTGGTCAATGACTACGACCTGAGCGGCGCAATACAGATTGTCAGCGTGCCGGAGTTCGACGTCCTGGAAGTTTATGACCCGATTATTGCTCTCCCCTGGAATGGCCGGACCGGCGGCGTGATTGCTTTGAAGGCCAACGAAGTCAAACTGTACGAAGACATCGACGCAGGCGGAACGGGTTTCCGCGGCGGCAGCGCCAACAGCGGCAAACCTGTCGTTGAACACCGCGCCGACTACGCAGCGGCGCGCGGCGCGCAATTCGCAGGACGCGGCGAGGGAATCGGCGGTTTTGGCCCCGACGGTCTGCAGGGCGGCCGCAACAGCTTCGCCACCGGCGGTGGCGGCGGCAACAGTTACAAAGCCGGCGGAGGTGGAGGCGCAACGCTTGGCCGTACTATCAACAACCGACAGTTTGGCCAGGGCGGTTTTGGCGAAATCAACGGCCTGGCGCTTGGGTCGCCGCAGAATGCGGCCGGTCGCGGTGGTGACGGAGCCAATATCAGCGGCAACTTGTTGGTCGCAGGCGGAGGTGGTGGCGCCGGCCATGCCGATGGAGGCGTGGCGTCAAACGGCGCGCGCGGCGGCGGCATTATCCTGATCGACGCCGAGTCGATATTCTCCGCGGGCGGGATGCTGAAGTCCGACGGCGACGACGCAGTCGCGGCAGCAGACAACGGCGGCGGCGGCGGCGGTGCAGGTGGAACGGTTGCCGTCTTTGCAGGCGAATACACCGGCGACACTCTCCTGATCAGCGCGCGCGGCGGACGCGGTGCGGATGTGATGATCAACGGGCTGACGCAGCGACGCACCGGTCCCGGCGGCGGCGGCCACGGCGGACGATTTGTCGCTGCCACAGGCAGCAATTCACTCAGGTTTCGGGCAGATCACTCTCCGGGTGAAAACGGTCTGTTTACCGGCCAATTCGCTCACGGCGCAGTCGATGGCGGCTCCGTGAACGCCGAGTTCCACAACACCGTCAAAAGCGACATTCCGAACGATGCGCTTGAGCTCGACATCAATATCACCGAGAGTGAAATCTGCATCGGCGACGACCTCGTGTTTGAAGCCGCGGTCTCCGGCGCCGGCGAAGGACTCGTCTACGAATGGGAGCCCGAAGAAGCATTCCTCAGCATCGATGGTCCGACCGCCGTATACCGCGGCCTGGAGCCCGGCGGCACAGAGCTTAGCCTGACGGTACGCGACGCCACCGGCTGCGAACAGTACGCGGAAATGTATGTGGCGACGGAAGACTGCAAGCGCTGCGACGAAATCTCGGGCATTATCAACGACTACTACGAAATCACGTCCATCGACTACACATCGCGCAGCGTGACAATGAGCGGAGACGTAGCCGCCGCGCGCGGCGACAAATTCCTGCTGATCCAGATGCAGGGCGCGGCAATTGTGCCCGAGGACAATCCCGGCTACGGACGTGTACTCAACAGCCAGGGCGCCGGCGACTACGAGTTTGTGGAAGTGCGCTTCCGCGACTACGATGCCGACGGCGACGTCACGACGCTGCGTTTCCGCGACGACTTTGTGCGGCCGCGCTACGACGCGTCTTCCGCGTTGCAGCTGATCCGCACGCCGGAATACAATCACGTCACGGTTTCCGGTCCGGTCACCGCTGAAGAGTGGAACGGCAAAACGGGCGGCGTGGTCGCCCTGCTGGCGGACTGCGTCCTGCTGGAAGCCGACATCGACGTGAGCGAACTCGGTTTCCGCGGCGGCGAGAAAATCAAACAGGTGGATTGCAATCTGACGCCGAACGACGTGGACTTTGCGACGGATGAGTTGTGCCGCACCTCGCCCAAGGGCGAGGGCATCGCCGGTTTCGGGTTGAACGGCGAAGTATACGGCCGCGGAGCGCCTGGCAATGCCGGCGGCGGCGGCAACAACCACAACGGCGGCGGCGGCGGCGGCGCCAACTTCGGCAAAGGCGGTGACGGCGGATACGGCGTGCCGGACCGCGCCAACAACAAAATCGCCGGCGGTGTAGCCGGTTACGCTCTGAGTCCGCAATACGGCGTGAACGCCGGCAAAGCCTACCTGGGCGGCGGCGGCGGCGCGGGCCACATCAATCACGGCAATGGTTCCGGCGGTGCGCGCGGCGGCGGAATTGTCATTATTCGCGCCGGAAGTATTCGCACGGAGACCCTGCGCACTGTTACGGCAAACGGAGGCAGCGCAGGCGACGACAGAGCGCCGCTTAATCCCGACGGTTGCGGCGGCGGCGGCGCGGGCGGCAGCGTGGTGCTCGACGCCGACGTGCTCGACGGCGCACTTGCGGTCAATGCCGTCGGCGGCGACGGCGGCAGTCAGCTGGGCGGCAGCAGTCAGTTTGCCGGCCCGGGCGGCGGCGGCGGCGGCGGTGTGCTGATTACCGGTGCGCGCCTGGAAACAGACAACATCACGGCAGCGTTGGACGGCGGCGCGGAAGGTACAATTCCACCGCGCGAGGAATTTCCCGGAGCGACGCGCGGCGGCGACGGCGCGCAACTGCGCATGTCCTCAATTGTCAGCGGAACGGATCTGGGCGAATACGAATTCTGCCGCGGCTGCCGACCGGTCGTGCTGAATGTGGACGCGAGCTGCGGCGTGCGCGTGGTGGAATTTCTGGATCAGTCGATTCAGATTGAGCAGATCGAACTGGCGTCCTCCGAAAATGCTCGTTTGCAGATTATTGAGATTCTGCCGGCCAATCTCGCTTCCGTGCGCGTGGAGACGATCGACCCGGCGCTGGGCGGCGCGTTTGAGCTCACAGCGCGCAACATGGACGGCCGCATCGTGCGCATCAGCGGCACGCTGGAAGCGCAGCCGCAGGCCACGCTTACGCAGCCGGATGTGAACGACGAACGCCTGCTGCGTGTAGACCCTGAAGCCGATGTTTATCAATGGTATCGCGACGGATTCCGCCTGACGGGCAACGCCGCCCGCAGACAGGAATTCCGCGCGGAATTCCCGGGCGACTACTACGCCGACATCTTTTACGAGAACGGCTGCGAAGCGCGCTCGGACACGATAACATTCGAACCCGTGACGGCGGTGGACGAAGCCGGGGAGGCCGGCTTTGCGGTACAACTCTACCCCAACCCGGTGCAGTCGACGCTCAACGTCGAGCTGGAAGACGGCGGCGAAGCGGTGGAACTGCGGATCGTCGATCTGCTGGGACGCCGGGTGATGCGCCGCAGCTACGCCGCCGGCGGAACGGGAACGATGATTTCACTCGACCTGAACTCTCTGCCGCCCGGCGGCTACAAACTGATTGTGAAGCGCGCCGCAGGCACGCGCGTCCTGCCGCTGATCAAACAATGACAAACAAGACGGCCTTTGCAGAAAGGGATGCAAAAGCAGACCAGCGGCAGGTGAAGTAAAAGCGGAGTTTGCCGCGTCTGGATTCCGGCGTAATTTGTGAGTTTTTGCACGGCCTGGAATGCAACCGTATGCGCATAGCCGACCATCTTGGCAAACTTTCGTGGACGCTGGGAGACAAGGCGCTCTTCCTGATGTACGGCTTCGGGGTGCGGCTCTGGCAGATTTCGTTGCTGCCGCGTTCCGAGTTCGGTCTGTACGGCCACCTCGAAGTCTGGCACGCCCTGATTTTTACGCTGAGCGAAGGGATTGCGCTGACGGCGCTGATTAAATTCGGGGTGGAAAAGGAACAACGCGGGTCCGTCAACAAACAGACGGGCCTGCTGCACCTCGCTACATGCATCGGCGCTTCCCTGCTGATGGCTTCCATTTTTCTGCTGTTCCCCGCCGTGCCGCAGTTTTTTGGGGAGCCGCGCCTGTCCGACGTGGCGCTATACCTTCCTCTCTACGTCCTCGTCACCATTCCCCGCAGCTACTGCCTGAAATTTCTCATTCGCGATCTGCAAATGCGTGCGTTGTTTTTTGTGAACCTGACCTGGTTCGCAACGATGACGATTGCAACGGTGATTGTCGAGCTGACGAGCGGTCTGCGCACGTTTGAAGACCTGGCGCTGGTGCAGATGGTCGGTGCGCTCGTTTCTTCACTTCACCTGCTTTGGGTAACGCGTGAACAGCTTGTGTTCCGCAGCAAGGTCCAGGCCAACTTCCGGGCGGTTCTGCGTTTCGGAATGAACCAGGCCGGTTCGATGGGGCTTCTCAGTGTCGGGAACATGCTGGACCGCCTGATCATGCAGAAGTTTTTCGGCACGGCGGGCGTTGGTCTCTACGCGACGGCGCATACGTTTTTCCGGGCTTTCGACGCTCTGCGCGACGGGATGCTGGGCCTGGTCTACCCCGGCGCCGTGCAGCTGATCGCGCGCAACGATGCGGACGTCATTCGCACCTTCCTGGGCAAGGCGATCAGTTTTTACCTGCTTGTAAATGTGGCGCTGTTCACGGCACTGCAGGTAGGGCTGGCGGATTTCATTATTGTCGGGCTGTTGCCTGAACAGTACCACAGCGCGGCCGGCCTGTTCAAAGTTCTGATTATTGTAGCCCTGATTCATCCTTTCTGGGTTTCGTGGACCTATGCAATGGCACGCGGCGACACGGATAAGTTGCTGCGCTTCACAATAGTTGCGACGTTTGCTCATCTAACGAGCAGTTGGCTGGTGGGAATGTCGATGATTCAGATGTTTATGCCTTTGCCGACAATCGCAATGCATCTGGTACTCAACATTCTCGGATTTGTGTACTTGCGCCGGCACGTACACTTGACGCGTCACGACCTGACGCGCGCGGTGCCGGATTCGCTGCGTTACGTTAAAAAACTGGTTGAGCGGCTGCGGCCGTAGGTTTAAAAGTCACGGCGCGGAAAAAACGTCGGCGACGCACAAACGGGACTGCATAACAATGGCTTTGATGTATCACTTCAGCAGTGTGTTCAATCGCATGCGACGGCGCTTCGGGGCGCTGCTGCGCATTATGGCGGTCGCGTGTATGATCATCCTGGGCGCGGCGATTGCGCATGCCGGCTTTCACGGCGCGACGTCGAGCCTGAACGAGCTGACCGAACAGATTGTCATCAAGGTTTTCCTGCACGTCAACAGCGACGCGGCGGACCTCGAGCGCGTCAGCCGACGGATTTCGACGATGCCGGAAGTAGCGTCGATCGACGTCACGTCGGCCGAAGAAGCGCTGGACGAGTTTATCGCCAGATACGGACGTCCGTCGGAAAACCTGATGCCGGTCAACCCCTTCCCGATCACGATCACGGCGATGATTCACGATCAATACCGCACGACGGAAGCGCTGCGGGGAATCACGCGCGAGTGCCGGGAGATCGGCGGCGTGGAGGACGCGCAATTCCGCACGGGATTTGTGGAGGCCGTCAACGACCGCATCCGCCGCAACACGGCCATCTGGCTGGCGGCGGGCAGTGTGATATTGATCGTGTTCTGCGCCATGCTGCACTACACGGTCAAACATCACGGCAGCGTGGACGCGACCAAGGCGCAGGTGCTGACCCTGATGGGCGCGCGACGGAGTTTTATCGCCGCGCCGGACCTTCTGTTTAACTCCGCCGCAATCATTCTGGGCCTGGCGCTGGGCGCGGGCATTGTGCTCCTGCTACAGGGCGAGCTTATCGACTACGCGCCCTGGGTGCAAACGCTGGACCCGCAGGCGGTGCTGCCGGTCGGTGGAGCGGTGACGGCCGCAGCTCTGCTGATTGCCGCGCTGGCGGCGTGGCGACAGACCTCGTATCGCGCAGTGCAATAAGACGGAAATTGAATGTTCATCGACATCCGGAGCCATTAGAGGCAGATGCGGGAGGGCGGCCCCTTTGAGCCTTCTCTCCGGATGACAAACAAAAAAATCACGCCGTGCGGTTTTGTTAAGTCGGCGGCACAGGTTTCCCGGATTGTTAAACGCAATCAACAACTCCGTCAGTTAATGAATAAAATCGATCGATATATCCTGCGGCACTTTCTCTCGACGCTCATTTTCAGCATCGGAGCGCTCAGCATAGTGTTTGTGGTCGTCAGTCTGTTTGAAAAAATGGACGATTTTATCGACCACGATACGCCCGGCAATATCATTATCAAATACTACATCAACTATCTGCCGGACATTATCAAGGTACTCTTCCCCGTCGGCATGCTGCTCTCGGCCTTGTTTACGACCGGGCGGCTTTCGAACAGCAATGAGATCACGGCCATGAAAGCGGCGGGCATGAGCCTCTACCGCTATATCACGCCGCTGATGGTCCTGGCGATGATGTTAAGTGTCGGGCAGTTGTATTTTAACGGTTGGGTCGTGCCCAATGCCAACCGCGTCAAGACCGACATAGAACGCGAATACCTGAAAAAGGGCGATGACGTCACGAGCTTCAGCCGACTGGATTTCCGCGACGCGCCGCTGCGCAATGTGCGCATGGGTTATTACAACGACGTCTCGCGCCGCGGCAGTTCGATGAATATCGAGGAGTTTTCCAGCGAGGAAAGTCCGCGTATTGTGAGCAGTTTTACGGCGCCGCGATTTACCTGGAGCGACTCTTTAAACAGCTGGTTGATGTACGAGGTGACGGAACGGCGGTTCAGCGCAGACGACCACGAATTGCTGTTCCACGATTCGCTGGAAGCGCCGGTTAACATTACGCCGCACGAAATCATCAACATGCAGCGCAAGAGCACGGAGCTGACATTCAAGGAACTTAAACACCACATCATTCTGGCGTCGCGCGGCGGCGAGGATGTGCGCCGCGAGTGGATCGACTACTACGGTCAGCACGCCCTGCCTTTTGCCAATTTTATCGTGGTGCTGTTCGGCATTCCCTTTTCCGGCGGCAAACGCAAAGGCGGCCTGGCGCTGGAAATTGCGGCGGCGATGTTCATCGCTTTTCTCTATCTCGTCTTCACGAAGGTCGGTCAGACGGTCGGTTACGCGGCCAACCTGGACCCGGTGCTGAGCGGCTGGCTGGCCAACGCCGTCTTTCTGGTCGCCGGAATTATTAATATCTTCCGCCTGCGATCCTGATTCGCGGACGACCGCGTGCGACATACAGCCAACGGGGACCATGGAACAGATTCAGACTTTATCGACCATTCGCGGGCGCGAGATTTTGCGCTCCATCTACCGCGACATGCGTTTTGAGCGCCAATTGAGCAGCACGGCGGTGCTGACGGCCTGCCTGCGCATCTGCATCGGCGAGCGCGATCTGATGCGATACGGCCGCGACGACATCACGATCGTACATCCGCTCGGCCTGTTTGCCGGCGTCAGCCTGTGGCTGCAGGAGATAGTCAACCGTTTTTACTTTTCCACCATATCCTCTCTTGTTTACCTCGGAGCGGCAATCCTCCTGTTAATCGTCGGGGCTTTCCGTTTCACGTCCTTTATCGGCAGCGAATTTGTGGTGGCGGGCATAGCGCTGGAGGCGGGGCTGCTGATGCTTCTGTTTGTCATTATGTTCTTCTCGCCGTCGGACGACTACCTGGATCCCGACGCCGGCGGCGCGGAAGACTCGGAGTCCGAACTGAACCAGATTGTGCGGGAAATAGGCGAGATTTCCAGCGACTACGCGGCGTTTTCGAATCAGGTGGACGACGTCACGGCCACGCTGAGCAGCCTGGCGGCGCGCCAGGATCAACTGATCGAGGTGATGCGCGAGAGCACGCGCCAGAATGCGCTGATGGTGGCGCCGCAGCCGCAGCTGCTGGAAACGATGCAGAAAACAAATCAGGCGCTGCACGAATTCACGGAAACCGTCCAGAATCTCGTCGGCGCGGCCCAGGCTCTGCGCCGCGAAGAGGTTGAACGCTCGGTGCGCCAGGAAGTTGAACGCCTGCTGGCCGGACGCCTGAACGACAAACAATGAAAAAGCCGCCCAATCAAGCACTGCGCCGCCGCCGCGGCGTCGAAATCTACTTCGTCCTTTACCTGACGGCTTTGCTGCTCTTGATGCTGGACAAACGCGGCACGGACACCAAGCCGGACGAGGAACTGGTCATCGGGCTGCTGCAAACCAACTTTTCGATTCAGGCTGAAAAAAACCTGCTGAACTGCACCGCCCTGCGCACCGAAGACGGCCTGCAAATTATCTCGCTCGACTCGGTCAACACCATCTTCAGCAAGGGCAATGTCACCGACGTGCAGTACGATTTTACCATCATCGACGTGGCGCGCAACCGCAACTACGTGATCAATGAAAATCAGCAACCGGACGGCCAGGTCGGCTACGGCTACCGGCGCCTGGATGAAGGCGAGCGCGCGGTGTTCAACTGGAAGCCGGACCTCAGCAGCGGCGACCGCGCGGTCTACACGATCCGCGTCGAGGCCAGCGCCAAACCGCTCGTGCCGGCGCGTATCACCTCTCCGGAACAGCGCCGACAACTCGAAAAAATTATCGAGGAAGGCGATCAGCGCGTCGACGCCGACACGCGTTTTCAGCTGGCGGTGACCTTTGTGGGCGACGCAAACATCGCAGCCAATCTTGAGAATGACAACCCGGTGGACACGGTCACGCGGGTTATTTACCAGCAGGGCGATCAGCCGGTTACGGTCATCAACGCGCCGGCGGGCAACATTACCTTCAGCCCGGCCAACGCGGCTGTTTACGCGGTGGCGAATGCACGCTGGCACAACCGCATCGTCGTCGGCGGCATCGACCTGAAAAACGACCTGGCGGAATCGCCGGAAATCAGCGTTGACGGCGAAGGCGAGGCGGCAATAGCTTCCATCGACGATGGCGCAATCCGCGTGGACGGCACGGCGCCGACCAAAGGCCAGATGCGTGTGACGCTACGGCTGCGTCGTCGCAGCGACGACCAGACGGCAGGCGTATCATTCGACGTGCGCACGCGCCCCCTCCCCGCCGCACTGACGCCCGCGCGCATGTATCCCGGCCTGAGCTACAACTTTGACCCGCGTTTTCCGGCGCTTGTCGGACAGGACGTCAAAGCGGTCCTGCGCGACGCCGCCGGGCGCGAGCGCCACGTAAGCGTCCAGGGCGAGGCATTTTCGTTTACGCCGCAGCGCAGCGACATAGGTGCGGATTTTGAGTTGATCCGCAGCGTCAACGGCAAGACGATCGCTACGAGTTCACTGATTCCCGTGCGCGACTTCCCGTTGCCGGAAATCGCCGAGGTAAACAAGCAGTCCGGCAAGGCGATCGTGCGCACGCGCGCTTATGGCGGACCGCAGAGCAGCAATCGCATTTCGATTAAAATCGACGGCAACGCCCAGGTGGTCAGCGAGCGCCACGGCGAGTGGGAGTACCTGCCGGAGGGCAACATGCACATCCAGGTGTTTGAAGTTGAGCCGCGCGACAGAAACAAGGCCTTTGAGTTCAGCGTGAAGGCAGTGGACAGGAATGGGCGTGAGAGTGAGAAGCGGGATGTTGGGGGGTGAGGCTGTGGTGAAATTTTCGGGGTTATCGATCGTTCAACCCGTTTTAAGGCATAAAAAAACAAGCTGCGCAATCATGGCGGAACTTCGCCGTTCCCATTTAGAATCCTATTATGGCCGAGTTTAAGGAATCAAAGACGTCAGCAGGATCGAAGCGTCGCGACGCCAACAAGGGTGCTGCGCAAAAAACGCGATCGCGTAAAAAAACCTATGCATTGATCGACTTGTTCTGCGGCGCGGGCGGCATGACACTTGGCTTTTCCAACGCTTTCAAACAGCCCTTCAAATCTGTGTGGGCGAATGATTTTTCCCCCGCCTGCGCCCTCACCTACAATGCCAACTTTGGGAATCACTGTCTGGCGGGCGACATTGTCGACATTCTGGAAGACAGTTCTGTTAAGATCCCTCAAGCGGATGTCGTAATCGGCGGACCGCCTTGCCAGGGCTTCAGCCTGCTCAACAAAAACAGAACAAACGATCCACGCAAACAGTTGTGGCGTCCTTATCTGGAGATTGTCAAACGCTCAAATGCCTCCGTATTTGTGATGGAGAATGTTCCCCAATTGTTAAACAGTGTGGAACACGGCCAGATTGCGGAACTGGCTGAGTCCATGGGGTTCAGCATGAGGTGGGGAAAACTGCTCGCGGCTGATTACGGCGTACCTCAAACGCGACAACGAGCATTCATCATTGGATTTAAGGGCGATATCAGTTCGCTGGTGTTTCCGCCGCTGAAAACACATTTCAACCCGCGGACGGATCAAACTCTTCCGGAGACCACACATGTTAAAAAGCCCAGTCCGTGGCGAACGGTCAGAGACGCCATTGGAGATCTCCCACAGCCGGAGGGCACCGAGCTTCGCGATGAACCTGGACCATTAAACATCCACTTCGGACGCAATCCCACAGAAAAAAGCATTAAACGCTACAAGGCCATACCTGAAGAAGGCATGAATCGTTTCGACTTGCTGGAACGCGCTCCCGACATAACTCCCGATTGCTGGAAACGGAAAAAATCGGGAGGAACCGACCTGTTTGGACGCATGTGGTGGGATCGGCCTTCATTTACCATCCGAACGGAATTTTTCAAGCCGGAGAAAGGTCGCTACCTACACCCCGAGCAACACCGGCCAATAACTCATCGAGAAGCTGCGCGCCTGCAAAGTTTTCCGGATGACTTTGAATTCAAAGGGTCTAAAACCGAGATTGCACGCCAGATCGGCAATGCCGTCCCCCCCTTGCTCGCGGCCAGATTGGCTGAAACGGTAGTTGCCCTTCTTAAACAGAATTCCTGAACTACCTGAGATTCACATGGACGTTTTCAACAAAGCCAAACGTCGCCAGATCATGTCGAACGTCAGGAATCGGAACACGACACCGGAAAAGCAAGTGCGGTCCTGCCTGCACAAAATGGGATACAGATTCCGCCTGCACCGCAAGGACCTCCCCGGCACTCCGGACATCGTCCTGCCGAAGTACAGAACCGCGGTTTTTGTGCATGGATGTTTTTGGCACGGGCACCCCGGATGCAAACGCGCCAAAAGACCCTCGACACAAATCGAATTCTGGAACCGGAAACTTAACAAAAACATTGAACGCGACCTGAAAGCCCGTCGCAACCTGAAATTATTGGGCTGGAAGGTATTTATCGTTTGGGAGTGTGAAACGAGAAACGCCGATTTCCTGCGCACAAAACTCAGTAGTATGTTGCCGCTTGTTTGAACGACCTTCCACAACCAGATCATACAACACACATATGTTGAATCAAGATCAGTATTCCGAACCTCTGCGCGAACTACAAAATCTGCAGCGCTTTTTGCAGGACTATCAATACAAATTGCAGAACGAAGACCTGAGAAGTAAAGTCCTGAGTTTGCTTCCGGCTATTGGCATGCTGCGGAAACTGGGACAATCTCTGGTTCCGGAGCACGATTCCATGAGTGCAAGAGATCGGATTCTAAAGTATTTCAGACTCTATCCCATGACAGTAATTTCAGGGGACGAGATTTTCCTCGTTTCCGGCATTCAGGAATACGCCCGTAGAATTCGTGAATTGCGGCGAGATTTTGGATGGCACATTATGAGCGGCGTAACAACGCTGGAGTACGGCTCCGTTGAATATGGGTCGGCTATTGAGAACATTGTCGGCACAATGTCTCCTTCGGACTACATTCTCACCACCGACATACAAAACAAAGAAAGCGCCTACTTAAACAACGTAGCTCTGGATCTCAGGAAACGCCAATCGGGCGGCAAGCAGAAAATTCTCGACTTCCTCTTGAGTAATGTCGGCAAGGCGGTATCAGGCGAAACCCTTCGTTACATTGCCAATGACAGCAAAGAATGGGCGCGCCGCGTGCGCGAACTGCGGACCGAAGACGGCTGGGACATCAGAACAAAACACAACGGAAGCCCCGATCTTCCGGTGGGCATGTATGTTTTAGTCTCCGATGTCCAATCTGATGTTGTTAAACGCGATGTCCCCAAAGTATTGCGAAACAAGGTAGTCAGACGCGACAATCAAACCTGCACTACCTGCGGCTGGAACAAAAGAAACAGCGCCAGGGGCGACTTCAGATTTCTGGAGGTTCACCACGAAGTCCCGCTCCACCAGGGCGGATCAAATGACATCGACAATCTGACGACTTTGTGCAACCGCTGCCACGACCGCATACACAAGCACGACTATACCTGACGCCGGCTCAATCAATCAAACCCTGCATCGCTTCCATCATATCCGGCTCGATGAAATCGCGCATCTGCATCGTCGCCAGGTTTAACTCCTTCATCACGATCGGCTCCGCGTCGGCGTCCAGCTCGCCGTTGTGGTTCTTGTCCACGCGCAGACGCAGCACGACCGTCTCCGTGTTTTCCAGATATTTAAACGAATGCACTCCCATATGCTCAAAATCGAAGTTGTACAGCCTGTGTTCCACGATACTGTACACCGAAAAACCCGCCAGGTCCGCGCGGTTTAACTTTCCGTCCTTGTTGGAATCGTTGCGCGAGGCCTCGATTAACAAAAAGTTTCCCGTCGGACTGTCAACATATGCAACTTCATCGATGGCTGTGCGCTGATTAAACAACTGGTACTTTTGTCCACCGCGTTGTTCGTAGAGCACCAGATTGTTGTACCCGCCGGATGAATAACCTTGCGACCTGCCGGAGTACTCGCCGCTATCGTACACGTCCGCGTATTCCTGTAATCCGACGTTCTCCGGCCGCTCCAGATTCGTAAGCGCAACGGGTATCATGTACAGCGCCCTGGCCGAATCCAGCAGCTTTGGCCCCGACAGGGAAATGGCCTGATCGCGCACAATCTGCTTTTTCAATCCGTCGGAAATAGTGTCAGATTCTATCGTTATACCCGTCGCCGCGCGGTCACCCCGGCTCAGCGAATGCGATATCCAACTGACTAACATATACAGACCGCAGATCGCCAGCACCGCAAATCCCACCAACAGCAGCGTCCCGTTGATCGCGCGCAGGCGCTCGTTGTAGTTTGCAAGTTTGTTCACTTTGTGCTCCTTCATGTGTTAATCTCCCCGGGCCCCAATTTCCCGTGCATACAGATGCCGCACGAACTCGGGAAAATACTGTTGACCATAGTACTGATCAAAGTGAAACTTTATTGAATGACTCTCCACCTTGCAACAAAGCTGCTGGTCGGCCCTGCACATCAGGCAGGCTTGTCCAAACAAACCGGATTTTTCTGAATGTTGAAACTCCCCGACACAACACTGTGCCTCTTGCTGCTTCTTGTTGCCGTTAAAACCCATGTTACCGCGCGCGATGAATTGGACGACATTTACTACCCCGACACACGACAAGCGCTGTACAACGCCGCAACGATGGCAAAGTTGCGCGCCAGGTTCGACGAGTTTAATCCAAGCTTCAATCCCGATTCAGCAGGCGCAGGCTACGCTGCCGCCCCTGACCGCTTTGAGCCCTTGCCTGCGCTGCGGTCTCAGGCTCCCTGATTGTCTTGCTCGTCGCGCAGTTTTCAGTCTCAAACCCAACAGTCTGTCGCCGGCCTGAAACCAAAAAGCCCGAAGTCTTGTCACAAACACATGAGCACAAAGTCGCAGAGTCAGTTAACAAGTCGGGAGATTCAAACATGCGTTCAGCCATCCTGTTTACTGTTGCCTTGCTGGCGATGTATTGTCCGCTCCCGGCCTGGTTCGGCCTGGGCGATGCGCCGCGGCACATTTATTCCGCGGACATCCTCGAAGCGCTGCGCCCGCTCGCCACAGACCATCGTGCGAGTTATGATCCCGCAGCAGTCCGGCCCGGGTATTTCTCCAAACCGCAGGCCGTCGGCAACTACGTCCTGTTTGAAGGCGACCGCGCCGACACGGCGCTGAAACTCATCGAGCAGGGCGCTGGTTTCCTCGACCTGCTGCGCCAAATCGAGCCAAAAGAAACCACAAAACACTTGTTGCTGACATTTGACACCTACCGGGATGTGCGCTGCAATATTAAACAAGAAGTCTTCGGCTGGAATGGTGTGTGCGGCCTGCGCCACTCGGTCGACATCGACGTCGGTCTTGATATTGTTAATACCTGCCGCCGCGGTGACTGGCTGTTCGAATACATCGACGCGCCCGCGTATAAATACAAAGGTTTGCAGGCTTTTTTTCTGGTGACGGACTTCCAACAAACTCAAATCCCCTCCGACTACGCGCGCAGTATCGACTATCTGGACCACATGACCAACCCGGCCGAGGCGGCCCTGTACGAGGACGCCAAATGCTGCAGGCACGACACCTGTTACACAGACATCGGCATTTTCCAGAACTTCATGCAGTGGCTCGTGCCGATTGCTTGCGGCGACAGCCTGCCGAACGAACATGTGTACTCCGACGTGCTCAACAGACCCGATGACAGTTGTTTTGCCCGAATCGATCGCCAGATGGCCAACACCAAATTGTTTCACAGAATGCTGGACCTGTCCATTGAGGCCGCTATTGAAAATCAGTGTTATTTTGAATTGCTCGAACAGCTCGTGGCCCGCTACAGATCAAAAGACCTGGCCCTGAAACTTAAACGCAGTCACTTTCCGGTTGCCTGTTGCGGCATGAGCTCCAGACCCTACCTGCATCGCCGGGACATTGCCGTTCTGGCCGCGCAAACCGCTGAATGGAATGTCTTCCTGCGCACGCATATCGATGTGGTGTTTGACGACTACCGCAAAAATCCGGATGGCACATTCACATTTCTTGGCGATCGCACAATGGTTCCGGTCCTGCAGGATTTTGGCCTCGACGTCGAATCTCTGTTGCTCGGCAGTGTGTTAAGAGTCGACAACCGGCACAGAAACGCGTACAAGACCTTCGCGTACAGCATCGGCAATGTGATTGCCCGCATGCCCGAACGCGATGAAATACTTAACGACATTCGCAGCATGATCGGCAACCGGCAGCTTGATGACTTCAACCGCCTGCGCTTGTTTGATGTCTACTGGACGTGTTTGATTGAATCCAATTCCAGCGAGATTCCGGAATCGATGGTTGCAACGCTCCGGTCCGTCGTCGACCTGCTTCCGCCTTACCTGGCACAGACTATTGACCTGGAGGAGGAACTGCCTACACACCGCATAGCCGGACAACAAAAAAAGTAAATCAACACAGCTCAGGCATACAAGCAATCTCGTCATGTGGATGAAACTTTCGATGTCCATTCTTCAACCTTCGCGTTTGACAGATGTGACTGAATTGGCAGGAATGGACTTACTCGCGGTAGCGGACGCTCTACGCGGCATCCGGCCTGCAGAATCCGTTCGGCGCATCTCGCGCACATTGCACATCAGGAGACACACAATGAAACGTCTGACTTTATTTACGGCATGCTGCCTGCTTCTTATAGCTTCGCACGCTGCCGCTCAGGAGTTTGAAGAGTTTGAGAACGGCCTGATGTACGACGAGTCCACCATGGCGCGCCTGGAATACATCGTCGACTCACTCAATCTCATGTTTAAACAGTGCGATCCAAACTCGTCGTATCGCTCCCTGCCCCAGGCTGAATGCCACTACATCAGGATTGAAGGCAGAGACGCGCGTCGCGCCCGCTCAGATATTGAGAACGGGATTCAGTTTGAAGAACTGCTTGACAAATATCACAACACTTCGGTGCAGTTAAATCTGCCGATTGTTGTAAATCACTACGATACCTACCGCGGGGAAAGTTCGCGCAAATTCAGCTCGATGCCTTTTGAGTCGCCATATTTTCATGAAATTGTTGAAGAGGGCCGACGCTACAGCTTTGACTTCAACAGCAGCAACAGATGGATCTTTGATTACCATGCTCCCAATCAATACATTACTGAAAGCCTGCGGGCCTTTTTTGTTGTCTCCGACTTCACAATCTCACCTGTCCCGCGCGACTACGCCGCCATGATCCAGTACGTCGACTGCATGGTGGACACGAACACGACGACATATCTGGAAGACCCGGCCAATGGCTACAGCGTCGAAGCCGAAGTTGAAATTGAACGACTGCGCGAATTCACCGACCGCCTGTTAACCAGGACCGCGACCACACGCAATTCGCGGGACGCGCTTTCAACCTGGGATATGGGGCCCAAACGGATGGAACGAATCCGCGCGATAGTGACTTCCGAGCCGGACTTTAAACAAGAAATCATCGACGTGGTGGAGACAGCTCTTAAACACGGCCGCAGCAGCGAGCTGTTGGAGCTGCTGGCGGAAGAATTTCACTCGGCTGAAGCGGCACTCGAACTTAAACGCAGTCGCAAAGTCTGGGGACAGTGCAGCATGGACGAGAGCCCGCGCATTCATGCGCGGCAAATTGCCCTGCTTTCAGCAGAGACCGCCAGATGGGACGTCTTTCTGCGCGCTCATCTCAACATCATGAATGACCGCTTTGCGCGTATGTCGGACGGCTCTTATGCCTGGGGACGACGTGAGACCTACATCCGCGAACTTGAGGAGTTAAACATCAATGTGCCGCAGCTGATTCTCGGAATGGTGTTGCGCATTGACAACCCCGGCAACAACCACTACTTCGGCGATATTCAGCGACTTGGTCGTGCGCTCGCCGAAACTAAATATCGCGAAGAATTTGAAACTCACATGAGCAGAATGATCTGCGATCCTGAACTGGACACGTTTAATCGTATGTTGATTTTCTACCTGTACAAAACCTACGCCGACCACCTGAATGACGAGGACATCCAAAAGGCCGCCAGGCAACGCCTGAAAACCACGATGGCCGGCTTGCCCGCCACCCTGTTAAAAGGAATCAATGACGATTTTGACTAAAACTCCCCGAATTCACCCGGACCGCCCCGGATCGCCCCGGATCGCCCCAGACCGCTTTGAGCCCTTGCCTGCGCGGCGGTCTCAGGCTCCTTGATTTTCCTGCTCGTCCCGCAGTTAAAAGTCACAGAACGACGAAATCATTGAGGCGCAAGTCGTTGGCCGGAAACCCTCGCGTGACTATCTTGCCGGAAGTTTCGCCGCACAAGCGCGCGGAGCCCCGGCCATTTAAACACAGAGTCTCAAGTTGAAAGCCGCAGTCTTCAGTCACGAACATCCGATCGGCTCAGTTGAGCTGCACGTCGACGAGTCCGCAAACAACACGCTCGCCGGCGAGATGCAATGCGCGCCGCACTACGATCAAATCGCCCACATTCTGCACGATATCAACTCCGGCCTGCCGCGCGGCAACAACATGTCCATGGAAGAACTGCGCATCAACGTGCGGCTCGCAAACGGCTGCTTCCTCTTCCCCGCCCAAGGTTTCTCCATCCGCGAATTGCCAAACGACGGAACACAACACGCAGAACGCACAGCCGAACTGCGCGCCGTCGGCGTCATGCCGCATGTCATCGAGAACTTTTTTGTTCGCAGGCCGGCGCGTGAATGGCCCTTGCAGCACTGGCAAGCGCCGGACATCGCGCTCAAGCTGAAAATGGAAGACGAACTGCTGTACGAGATCGGGCAGGACGTCAACGAACATTCCAACGGCGATTCGACGCCGAACAATCACCCGCTCTCGGATTGGAGTCTCTGCGCTCAACTGCACTTTAACCACTGGAAAGACTGTGTGTTTACAGCGCGCCACCGCCAAAGCGGACGTGAAGCTTTTGTCCTGGTTCAGGTCCCCTGGAGCAACCGGCGCGAACGAGGTTCGTGGCCGATGTTTCAGTTTTTCAACTCCTGGAATAGTTTCAGACGCCGCTGCCTGCGCTACGGCGAAGACATTGAGCAGTACTTAAACACGCCGGCGCAGCAAGAACTCTACCGCCGATTTCACAAAGAAATGGCGGCGATCGACGCCGTCGTTTATTCCGGTACGACCTGCATCGGCACGGCGCGCCTGTGCGATTACGACCGCAGCATGGGCGTCATCGGCGGGATATTTTTTCCCAATGCGGCTTATGCGTCCGTACAAAAGTTAATCTGGAAATTCTACGAATTTAACGACAGCAATGGCCTGAAATATCTGCATGCGGCACATCTGAACGTGCAGATAAACAACAACATATTCTTGAGTCCTGCCGGCGGAATTGAAATTTGCGACATAAAAGAACTTCAGGACAGCCCTGAAGCCCCCGAGGTGATAGTGGCCGGCCTTCACTGGCAGATCATTGAGAATTTTCTGGATCGCGCTGTACCGCTACCGTGGCTCAAACCGCCGTGGCGACCGATTTCCATCGAAGAAAAACTCGACTTTGAACAGAAACTGGATCAACTGCTGCTCAGCATGCAGTCCGGAGGCGATCACAATCAGGACAAGCCCTTGCCGGTGCGGAACTGGCGCTTCGACTACGGCACGCTGGCCGTCAACAGCTTAAACAAAAAAGTCTTGTTTGATTTGCAGCGATCAAATCACGGGCAGTTTGTGATTGTCGATTTTAACAATCCGTCCGAAGCCTTCGAATACTTTGAGAATCGGGACGAACTCCCGTAGAATCAACTACAAGTAAATAATCCCGTCCTGTCAAGTCCGAATTCATCGACCGATTCAGACATTTAACTTTTCGTCGCCGCGGCGAGCAAACCCAACTGCCCGACGTGATACTGCTGGTGCATGATCCAGTTTAACAACACGCCCTCTTTGGTCTTGAAATAGTCTTCCTCAATCGGGCCTTTTAACATGGCGTGCGGCTGGTCGAGCTCCGCGTCGGTTAACTCCCGGTAGATCGCGGCATTTTTGTCGCACACCGCCTGCCACTGCTGTTTAAGCAGCGCCAGGTCCGGATAGGCCTCCAGTGACTCCGCCGGAGCGCTCTGGCGAAACTGCTTCTGGTAGTCCGGGAAAAGTATTGGGCCGCGACCGAGATAGAGCGAGAAGTCGTCGTCGCTTGCAATCAGGTGCCCGAGAATCCAGACGCCGTGGTTGCCGCCGGGACGGACGCGCTGCCGCAGTTGTTCGTCGTCCAGCCGGCCGAGGTAGTGGTTAACCCAGAACAGCATTGTGTTGTACATAGTCTGATAGGCTTCTACCTTGTTTCGGCTCATGATTGCACCTCAGTCTGTTTAACATCTATTTGCATCAGCGGCAGAACACGCCCCGGAATGCTGCCGGATGGACGCTCGCCGATGCGGCGCGCGCCCGCTTTCCGGTAAAATGACTCGGCGTAGGGATCGCTCACAATCTGAATTGTCACGCCGCCGAGCGCGCGCACCTGCTCAACTGCATGTTGCATCAGGGTCCGCCCGACGCCGACGCCGATAGAGCGCGGCTCCACAAACAGCGCGTCAAGTTCAAAGTTCTTGTTTCCCAGCGGTTCAAGTGCGTAGAATCCGAGAATCATGCCGTCCAGTTCGGCGGCATAAAACGTCATTGCTCCGTCAATCTGCTACGGCGTGTGCGAGAGCTCGGCGCGGCAGGCCTCGACAAATTCCGGCGAATAGCCCCAATGCGCCTTGGAACGCATCGCCAGTTCGCTGATGATCGCCGCTTCGGATGCATCGACCGGACGGATGATTATTTTCCTCAGAACTTTGCGCATGACTTAAACGCCTGCGAATGTGTTAAACATCGAGCACAACAACTGCCGGACGGACTGCCGACACAAAAAGCGCCCGTTTCAAACAAAAATACTGAGAACCGGACGACTGAGCGCTTCACACCCGAAGATTAACAAAAAAGTCAGGAAGGCGCGGCCCGCAATGCAATGTAGGGATCGCAAGCCGCTCAGGCAAAACTTGTTGCTTAGGCAACAAGTTTGCACTTAACAAAACGGACCTGTTAAACCGGCGGGAATGCGTTTAACGTCCGCGATTGCGTCGGTAGCGCCGCACGGCCCTGTCGTGTTCGAGTTTGGTGCGCGAAAAGTCGTGTTTACCGCTGCCGTCGCCCAGCGCCACAAAATAGTAATAGGAATGTTTTTCGGGGTTGAGAGCCGCATCGAGTGCGGCGCGCCCGGGAGAGTTAATCGGCCCCGGCGGGAGTCCGGCGTATTTGTAGGTGTTGTAGGGGCTGTCGTACTCCAGATCGTCGTAGAGCAGGCGGCGGCGCACGTCGCCAAGCGCAAACTGCACGGTCGGATCGGCCTGCAGCAGCATGCCCGCTTTCAGGCGATTGTGATAAACGCCGCTCACGCGCGGTTTTTCGGCATCGGTGGGCGTCTCCGCCTCAATAATCGACGCCAGCGTGGTAACCTGCCGCAGCGACATGTTAAGTTTTTTGGCCTGCGCAATGCGTTCCGCGGTCCAGAATTCGGCGTGGTGCCCGACGAGTTTATCCAGCACGTTGCGCGCCGAAGCGGACTGATAAAAATTATAGGTATCCGGCATGAGAAACCCTTCGAGGTCCGCGGCAGAAGCAAGACCAATCCCCTCTAAAACAGCCATCTTGTTTGCCATCGAATCGGAAGCGGCAAGTCCCACAAATTGTACCGAGTCGACGAGTCCGGCGCGCGCCAGAATCGACGCCGTGCGCGCAATCGTCAGTCCCTCGGGAATCGTCACGTTCACCGTCGCCGCCTGGCCGCTGCGTCGGAAGAGCGAACGCAGCGCCTCGAACTGCGTCATATCGCGCCGCACGACAAACCGCCCGCGGTTGAGCTGGTTGCCGCTGATGCGCGCGTAGAGGTTGAGAGTGATGTGCGCCGCCGCCGGCCATGTGAGCAGATCTTTGGAAGCAAAAACATCCACGGCGCCGCTGGGCGTGGCGCCCGCTGGAATTTCGATCTCAACGCGATCCGTGCCCAACTGCAGGGGCTGCAACATCGGCCAGGCCAGGGCCGCGACGGCCACAACAGACAGGCAAAGCAGAATCCAGAAAAGTCTCTTCATTGCTGCGGGGCGCCGCGGCGGGCGCAAAAGAAGTTGAAGCGATCGGCATGGGACGATCGGCAGGTGATACGGGAATTCGCGTGGCGGCTATGCGCACTGTCCCCGTTTGAATGCGCAGCCCGGAGACCACGTCTGTCGGGCGCAAAAATTGCGATTTCAGAAATGATTTGCACAAATATGAATAAATTTTAATACGAATTACACCTCGAATCCGTATCTTTGCAAGTCTATACACAACCTGCAAAAAACCAGTTGTCGCATACGAAAACTCCCGAAATGAGGAAGGTTTGGCCGTTATGAATTTGTTACGGGGTAAACTCGAGGAACAGCTTGGCGCAATGCGCGCGGAACGCAAGGATCTTGCAAAAGAGTCCGGCGAAGTAAAACTCGGCGATGTCAACGCCGGTCACGTGTTGGGCGGCATGCGCGGTCTGACGGGCTTACTGTGCGATACGTCGACAGTAACGCCGACCGAAGGTCTTGCCATTCGCAACACTCCGATTCTGGACCTGACAACTGGTAGTCCTGAAGAAACTTTTTACCTGCTGATTACGGGCGAACGGCCCGATGAAGCTGCGTTGTCCGAGCTGCAAGGTGCATTCCGGGCGCACTCCTCGGTACCGCATTACGTATGGAACGTGCTGGAAGCCATGCCGTCGGATTCCCACCCGATGGTGATGCTGAGCACGGCACTGATGACAATGGAGCGCGAATCCAAATTCCGCGCCGCCTACGACGCCGGCACGTCCAAAGACGAGCTGTGGGTTGCGATGCTTGAGGACGTTCTCCTGCTCCTCTCGCGCATCAGCACGATTGCCGCCGGCATCTACCGCATGAAGTTCAACAAAGGCGAGCGCATCGCGCCGCGCACGGACCTGGACTGGTCCGCCAACTTTGCCTACATGCTGGGCCACTCCGACGGCAACGACCAGTTCGCCGACCTGATCCGCATGTATCTGGTGCTGCACAGCGACCACGGCGGCGGCAACGTCAGCGCTTTTGCGGCGCACACGGTCGGCTCCGCGCTGAGCGACGTGTTTTACGCTCTGAGCGCCGGCCTGAACGGTCTGGCGGGCCCGCTGCACGGTCTGGCCAACCAGGAATGCCTCAAGTTTGTTCTGTCCGTGCACGAGCGCTTCAACGGCGTGCCGTCGGACAAACAGCTGACGGAATTTATCTGGGAGCGCCTGAACAACCGCCAGGTGATTCCGGGCTTTGGACACGCCGTCCTGCGCGTGACCGACCCGCGTTTCACGGCCTTCCACAACTTTGGCCTGCAGCACTGCGCCGGAGACGAGATCTTCCAGGTGGTCGACAAGATGTTCAACATCGTGCCGAAGGTTTTGCAGGAGCACGGCAAAGCAACGAACCCGTGGCCGAACGTGGATGCCGCCAGCGGCTCGCTGCTGTATCACTACGGTCTGAAGGAATTCGAATTCTACACGGTGATGTTCGGCGTGTCGCGCGCGCTGGGCATCTGTTCGCAGATCGTGCTCAACCGCGCCTTGCTGTCTCCGATCGTGCGCCCGAAGGCGATTACGACTGCGAAACTCAAAGAAATGATCGGCGCAAACGCGTAAGTGGCAGGCGTTCCCGCGCATACTGAAAAACAAAAAGCTCCATACAATCAAGTATGGAGCTTTCTTTGTTGGTGGACCCTACTGGAATCGAACCAGCGACCTCCACGATGTCAACGTGGCGCTCTAACCAGCTGAGCTAAAGGTCCGTCTCAAAAACAAGGCTGCAAATATAGCGTAGCAATTCGGACGGTGCAACTCTTTTTTGCTTGCACGTCCAACGCATTGATGTCTACATTCACATTCACTTGCTGAGCGTACGGATATGACCGTTGAACTTATCATTCTGGGCCTGGGAGCAATTGCGCTCCTCACGGCGCTTGTGTACTCACGTCAGGTAAACTCCATCTCGATTGAGGAAGGCGCCGCTTCGGCGGAAGAAGTCTCAAAATTGAAAGAGATTTCAAGCGCAATTGCCGACGGGGCAATGGCATTCCTGAATCGCGAGTACAAAATCCTGGCAATCTACATGCTTGCCTTTGCCGTCGTCATTTTGTTAACCATCAGCGATCACAGCGGGCAGGGTGTGCTCGTTGGTCCGTACTCCGCCGTCAGCTTCCTGATCGGCGCGGCGATTTCGGTGATTTCCGGATACATCGGCATGAAAATTGCGACGGTCGGCAACGTGCGAACGGCCGCCGCGGCGCGCATCTCGCTAAGCCGATCGTTTAACATCGCCTTCCGCTCCGGCGCGGTGATGGGTTTTGGTCTCACCGGTATGGCGGTTGTCGGCCTCGTGGTTGTCTACCTGGGCATTGACGCGCTGATTCCAGCCGCGCTGCAGGGACGCGAAGCCATCGTGATGGAAATCCTCTCCGGCTTCGGCCTCGGCGGTTCCTCCGTGGCGCTCTTCGGACGCGTCGGCGGCGGTATCTACACCAAGGCGGCCGACGTCGGCGCCGACCTCGTCGGTAAAGTCGAACAGGGCATTCCCGAGGACGATCCGCGCAACCCCGCCGTAATCGCCGATAACGTGGGCGACAACGTGGGCGACATCGCCGGCATGGGCGCCGACCTCTTCGGTTCGGTCGCGGAAAGCACCTGCGCCGCACTCGTGATCGGCGCGACCGCTTTTGCCATGGCGCCGGAAGACGTACGCATGTACGCGCTGCTCTTCCCCATTCTGCTGAGCGGCGTCGGCATCGTAGCCAGCCTGATTTCAATGTTTTTTGTTCGTCCAACGGTCGAAGAAAAAGTTGAAGGCGCGCTGAAAACGGCACTGACAATTTCGACCGTCATCATGCTTGCGGCGGTCTACCCGCTGACGAACATGTTCATTCCGGAAACCTTCACTCTGGTGGAAGGCGGCACGGTTTACACCAGCATGGGCGTGTTCTGGTCGGTTGCGGCCGGTCTGATCGCCGGTCTGCTGATCGGTCTTGTCACGGAATACTACACGTCGCACCGCTTCAAGCCGGTGCGCGAAGTGGCCAAAGCGTCGGAAACCGGCGCAGCCACGAACATCATCTACGGCCTCTCGCTCGGATATAACAGCGCCGTGCTGCCGATGATCCTGATCGCCATCAGCGTCGTTGTCGGCTTCACGACGGCCGGCATGTACGGTATCGCCATGGCGGCCATCGGCATGCTCGGCACGATCGCCGTCGGTCTGACCATCGACGCTTATGGTCCGGTGGCGGACAACGCCGGCGGTATCGCCGAAATGGCCGAGATGGGGTCGGACATCCGCAAACGCACGGACGCGCTGGACGCGGCGGGCAACACAACCGCCGCCATCGGCAAAGGTTTTGCGATCGGCTCGGCCGCGCTGACCTCGCTGGCGCTGACGGCCGCCTTCCTGACTTCGGCCAAAGTATTGACGATCAACATGCTGGATCCGATCGTGATGGCCGGTCTGCTGGTCGGCGCGGCGCTGCCCTTTGCCTTCTCGGCAATGACGATGCGCTCCGTCGGTCTGGCCGCGCTGGCGATGATCGAAGAAGTTCGCCGCCAGTTCAAAGAGCGTCCCGGCATTCTGAAAGGCACGGAAAAAGCCGACTACGCGCGCTGCGTGGACATCTCGACGCAGTCTTCGCTGCGCGAAATGATCATGCCGGGCCTGCTGGTGATTCTCTCGCCGCTCGTCTTTGGTTTCCTCTTCGGCGTGCACATGCTGGCCGGCGTGCTGATCGGCGCGCTGATTGCGGGCGTGATGCTGGCCGTCTCGATGGCCAACTCCGGCGGCGCGTGGGACAACGCCAAGAAGTACATCGAAACCGGCGCGCACGGCGGTAAAGGTTCGGAGCCACACAAAGCCGCCGTCGTCGGCGACACGGTGGGCGATCCGTTCAAAGACACGTCGGGCCCGGCGCTGAACATCCTGATCAAACTGATGGCCATCATCAGCCTCGTGTTTGTTCCCTTCTTCACGGAGCACGGCGGCGCGCTGCTCAAGATGTTCGATTGATGACGATGAGCGCTGAGCCTGGCTTCGCGCTTTGACACTTTGGGTTTGAAACTGGACCGCGCTCCGTCGGGAGCGCGGTTTTTTTGTTTGAAGCGGGCGACTGCCGGTTCTTCAACGCCTCAGGCAAGGCCGGACGCCCCGAAATTTGTATATTCCGCCCGCAGAGAATTACGAACGTGGCCGCACAGGCGGATATTCACTTTGAATGTCTCCGTCCTGCGGCCGGGACAAGGCACAATGGTCGATCATTATTTTACCGAACAGCAGCAGCATACCGAACAGTACCTGCTGCCTTACTTCGAGAAACACATCCCCGATTTCCGCAATAAGACCGTGCTGGAAATCGGCTGTGCGGAAGCCGGTTTGTTAAACGTGCTGCAGGGACTCGGCATGCACGTCCGCGGCGTGGAATTGCTGGCCGAACGCGCGGCCGTCGCCAGTCAGGTTAACCCCGAGCTGGTGGTGCACGTGGCGGACGCCACCGACCCGCGCCTGGCGGAAATCGTCGGCGAGACCTTCGATGTAATCATCATGCGGGAGACGCTGGAGCACATTCCGGATCGCATTCCCCTGTTTAACAACATCGAAAAACTGCTTAAACCGGGCGGATATTTCTACGTGACTTTTCCGCCGTACTTCTCGCCTTTTGCCGGGCACCAGCAGGGCGGCACGAGCTTCCTGCGCCGCGTTCCCTGGTTGCACTTTCTGCCCGGTTTCATCCTGCGCCCCCTCGGCAAACTGTTTAAAGAGCAGGACTTTATGATCGACTTTGTGCTGGTGAACCAGCGCGACGGCATCAGCATCTCCAGATTTGAACAGCTCTGCCGGCGCTACCGCCTGGAGCCGATCGTCAAGGAATTGTTTTTTACGCGCCCGGTGTACAAGGTGCGTTTTAACATGAAAACGCGGCGCTTCCCGAACATTCCGATCATTCGCGAATTTCTGGCCCTGGGCTGTGAATGCCTGCTCCGCAAAAACGACAAAATGTAAAGCCTCCATGCCTGTGCATTGCGCTTTAACATTTTAACCGCAGACCCGACAACATGCTTATCAGTGTAGTTATTGCCACGATCAATCGCCGCGAGGAATTGCGCGACACGATTCTGGCATATCAATCCCAGACCCACCCGGATGTTGAAATTGTAATAATCGACAACGGCTCGACCGACGGCACCCGGGAGATGATGCAGGCCGACTTTCCGCAGGTCGAATACCTGTGGCTGCCTTACAACATGGGCACGCATGCTATTAACATCGGCTTTGAACGCGCGCGCGGCGAGGTCCTCTGGCTCTCCAACAACGACTCCTACCCCGAAGGCAACGATGCTTTTGCCCGACTTGCGGACTTTTTGACGGAACATCAACACGTCGACATCGTCGGCAGCGAAGACATTGAAGTGCGCGACGGCAACAAGATTTATCACTGGCATCCAATTGATGTTAACATCGAGGACATGCCGCCCGACGGCTTTAAAACCAATCTGTTTCACGGCACGGGAGCAGCGGTACGGCGCCGCGTCTACGAGGACATCGGCGGATTCTGGGACGTCTTTTTGTTTGAAGAAATGGACTACTGCGCGCGCGCCATTGCACGCGGTTATTCGATTCGCTACCTCCCGACGATCCGCACGCTGCACTTTGCAAGTGTTAACCAACGCGTTAACTACGAACGCTGGATCATGTCCGCCTTAAACATGTCGCGTTTCACCTGGCGCTACTTCCCCTTCTGGCAGGCCGTCTACCGCATGAGCCTCTACTTCCCCTACTTTTTCATGCAGGGTTTGTTTTATCCGGCGCGCCCGATTCAGATGCTGGACGTCATGTTCGGCATGGTGCACCAGTCCATCCGCGCATACCGACGCGAACGCAGCCCTTTAACCCGCGACCAACTTCAACAGGTAACCCTGGGTTTAAGTCCGCTCAAAATGATGTGGCGCTACATCAGCAAAGTACTGCAACGCCGGCTGAATCGGCGCAGAAAGAACCGCAAGGGCGATTGACCTGTTCCGATTTTGCGGCCTGTTGCATCCCGATTGCAGCGCCCGATGCGGGCTCGCTTTATGACGCTCTTGTTCGTCAACGGGTTGTCGACTTCGGGTCTCCGCGTCTGTTTAACAGACTTCCGGCGAACAACGGGACAACCCGTCGCAAAAAAGTTTGCAGACTCTGTGACGCGCCGCTCAAAACGCAGTGACAAACAGGAGTAAAAAGCGAGCCGATGCGCGGCAGCGGCGCTGCAATCAGATGTCCGCAGCCGCACAGTCCAGTGCCCCAACCAGAAGTACAACAGGCCTAAATTTTGGCGATATAAGTCTGCAAATTGACGTCGGAAGGCAGTTGCAATTTCTTGCGCAGGCGGTAGCGGTGGCTTTCGACATTGCGGACGCTGACGCAGAGAATCCTGGCGATCTCCTTGCTCGAAAGGTTGACTTTTAACAGGGCGCACACCTTCAACTCCGTCGGCGTCAGGTTGGGAAACTGCTCCGAGAGAATGCGCATAAAGTCCTGGTGCACCTGCTGAAACTGCTGCTCAAAAGAGGCCCAGTCGTCCTCCACGTGCACGTTTTCGTCGATGTCGAGAATTAAACTGTTAAGTGCGCGGCGCGTCGGCAGGTCAGCCGTTTTAGCGGCGCTTTTAATGCGTTTGCGCAGACTTTCCAGATACTCGTTTTTCTGGACCAGATACATTGTCTGGGTGGTTAACTCCTTGCTCTTGAGTTCCATCTTCAGTTCGAGCTGCTCGTTTTTGAGCCGGTAGATTTCGCGGTCCTTGTGGGCCTGATCGATCTCGGCGCGCAGGCGCATCTCCGCCAGTTTTTCCTGGCTCTCGCGCGAGCGCACTTCGTCCTTGACGGAAGCATAACGCCGCTGGTGAAAAAAGGCTTTTTCGAAATCGGCCATAGCCACATATGTTAAAGCGATGGCTTCGTGGGCCTCAAATTCGTTCTGGCGATCGCCGCCGGCCTCCGCCAGTTCGAGCGCCTGTTTAAGCGCCTCCAGCGATTGCTCGTTCTCCGAGCGGTCGCGCCGCAGCCTGCCGATGCGCAGCAGCAGAATGGAATGCGTTTTGGCGTCGCGCGCTTTTTCACTCAGTTCGCGGCCGCGCAGCAGGAAATCCAGCGCTTTGTCGTTCTCGCCGGTTTCGCGGTAGAGATCGCCAATATGACCGAGGGTTAACGCTTTGCCGATGATGTCGTCGACGTCTTCGTAGAGTTTAAGCGCTTCCCGCTGGCATTCGAGCGCGGCGGGCACATCGCCGAGTTCCTGGTGAATCAAACCGATATTGCCGAGGTTAACAGCCTGACCGTAGACGTCGTCGTTGTTGCGCCGAATTTCCAGGCTGCGCTGAAAACAGTCCAGGGCATTGCCGCTGTCTTCCATCAGCATGTAAACGCTGCCAAGATTATTCAGGGCGTAACCGACGCGTTGAATGCGATTGTTTTTCTCGCCGATTTCCAGGCTGCGGCGGTAGTATTCCAGCGCCTGCGAGTAGTCGCTGAGTTCCTGATACATGACGCCGATATTGTTGAGGATGGCGCCGAGGCCGTCCTCGAGGGCGTGTTCCTCCAGGATGTTGCGGCTGCGCTCATATGCGTCCAGGGCGTTTTTGTAGTCGCCTTTTTTGCGATACACGGTGCCGATATTCTGCATCACCGTCGCCAAATCGGCCGGGATGTCAAGTCCGCGCAGCAGCTCAAAGGCGCTGTTTAACATGTCGATGGCGCCGTCGTAGTCCAGCAGAATAATGCGGCAGATGCCGATGCTGCGCAGGAAAATCGCCTCGGCGTGTTTGTCGCGTTCGCGGCGGGCCAGATCAAGGCCTTCCGCGGCAATCTCAAGCGTGTAGTGCGGATCGTGGCGCGCGGTCTGCTGCACCAGGCGCTGCAGAATGCGGATGCGCTCGGGGCGGTTGCGCTCGAAGCCCAGCTCTTCCTTCAGGTATTCTATGCTGTTTGTTCTGTCGCTCATGCGCCGTCAGTTCCAGCCGAGTTCCGTCTGCACTTTGTTAAACTCCGCTTCGCTGAGCAGTTCCAGCAGTGCGTCGTAGTCGCCGGCTTCGTTAAACACCTGCGCCGCCGCGCGCACCAGCATGTGATTGTCGTGCACCATAAACGGCACCTCAAATTTGCGCGTGCGGTAACAGTGCGCCCGCAGTTGCCTGGCCGAGTCGCTGTCCATGCGCCGCGCACCGTAGAGCGGAAAGGCCAGCATGCCGGCCGTCATGTCGTGCGGCGCCGGCGTATCCACGCCCGTCGCGGCACTGAAACGCGGCCGTATTTCCGCCACCAGATCGGACTGATAACGGCGCATCCCGTCTATGCCCAGCCGCCGCATGAATTCCAGGGAGGCTTCCAGGCACAGAAAAGCCGTGCAGTCGCGCGTGCCGACGTAGTCAAACTCGGCGGGCATGCCTTTGCCGACCGTCAGCGAGACGACGTTGGGATGCGTGTGGGCGGCGCGGCGCTCCGCGGCGTAGAGCAGCGCGCAGCTTTTGGGCGTAAACATCCACTTGTGGCAGTTGCCCACATACCAGTCGGCGTCAAGCGCGTCCAGATCCAGCGGCAGCATGCCGGGCGCATGTGCACCATCGACGATCACCGCCACGCCGCGCTCGCGCGCATTCGCCACGATTGCGTGCACGGGAAAAACCAGCCCGGTCGGCGAGGCAACGTGGTCGACCACCAGCAGCGCACAGCGCTCGCCCAGTTCGGCCGCAATGCGATCGCGCACTTCGTCCGCGCCGCTCAGCGGAAAGGGAATGTGAATTTCGCGATAACCCGTCCCGAATTCGCGCGCGGCCAGCCGCATCATATTGCGCACGGCCGGATAGACCTGATCGGTTGTGATAATTTCCCGTTCGGCGGAGAGTTTGCCGGCGTCGCGCCGTTCGCGCAGATGCGACCAGATGGCGGCCTGCACGCCGTTGGTGGCGTTTTCCACAAAGACGAGGCGGTCCGCATCGGCGCCGACGAATTCGGCCAGCAGGGACGCCTGACGCCGGACCTCAAGCGGCAGCACATCGAGGAAAAAGTGCATCGGGTTGCGCTCCATGCGGTCGCGCCAGACGCTCTGCGCCGCCAGGATTTCGTGCGGCGTGGCGCCGAAGGAAGCCGGATTGAGAAAGTCGATATCCGTATCGAGCGGCCACCAATGCCGGATGGCGTGACCAAAGCGAGGCGTTTTGTCCATTGTACCTGACCTGTGACCGTGGAAAACCGGGATCAAACTTACGCTTTCGGCGGCAAATTTATTCAATTGCGCCGAACCGCGCTTTTTTTCTGTGTGCGGCGGAGGCGCGCAGGGCATGCCGGGCGCAGCGGCAGGGCCGTCGCCGCGGCGGGTGCGATTGAATTTCCGGCGATACCGGCTCTGTTTTTTGGGGCGCATTTGCATACTGCATCAAGTTTGCTACATTGTCGTGCATGATTGAAATCGAGCAGCGAATGCAGTGATCTGCTTCAAAGCCGGAGCAAGAGTTAAAGTATACAGTCGTATTGTGTTACCAACGCGGAAGCGGCGAACACATGACAAACGTGCAGACCGCTGATTCTCACATTCGAATGTTCCTCCGGGCGGAATTCCAGGAAGAGACCTTCCGCGAATACTGCGGCGATCTTTGTGCCGACATCTCATTCACCGAGCAAGCCGACTCCCTGCTGGACCAGGTGTCGCGCTGCGTCATGTGCCTGATCATTCTGGACCTGCGCGCGCCGAGCGCCGAATCGCTGGAGCTGTGTGGACGTCTGCGCGAGGTCTCGGGCTCCGACGAGTTAAACATTCTGGCGCTGGTAAACAACGTGGCGGAGGCCGACGTCGAGCAGCTGTTCGAGGCGGGATTCGACGACTGCATCGACATGACGAACCCGAAGCTGCTGCGCCTGCGCATCCGGCACCACCTGCGCTCCACGCACGCGGTGATGCGACATCTCTCCGCGCGCGAAGACCTCTGCCGCATCAACTCCGAACTGGAAAACATCGTCAGCGACCGCACGACGGAGCTGCGCGCTTTTAACGACAATCTGCAGAAGGAAGTGGTGGAGCGCCGTCAGGCGCAGGAAGACCTGGCGGTCAAGGAAGCGCAATTGCGGCAGATCATCGACCTGGTGCCGCACTTTATCTTTGCCAAGGACAGTCAGGGCCGCTTTGTCATCGTCAACAAAGCCGTGGCGGACAGGTACAATCTGACGGTTGAAGAGATGATCAACCGGCGCATTCACGATTTCCACAAAACCGGCGAAGAACTGAGGACTTACCTCGACGACGACAAACGCGCCATGGAGAGCGGCAAGCCGCACGTGACGCCGGACGTGCGTTTCACCACGCCGGACGGCCAGACGCGCTACATGCAAACGACCAAGATTCCGCTGCATCTGGCCGGGCACGACGAGTCGGTGGTGCTGGGCATTTCTATCGACATCACGGAAAACAAGCGCATACTGGCGGATCTGCGCGAGCGCGACGAGCGTCTGCAGATGCTGGCGAACCAGATGCCCGCCATAATCTGGACGACGGACCCCGAGCTGAACCTGACGTCGTTTTCGGGAGCCGGTCTGCAGATCTTCGGTTTCAAGCCGCGCGCCAAAACGCGCGTGCCGCTCAGGTGGTTTTTTGGATACAACCGCCACAAGACCAACAAACCCGAACTGCCGATGCGCATGCTGCACAAAGTCGTCAGGACAAATGCGACCGCCAACTTTGAAATCGAGTGGGAAAACCGCCATCTGGACGTACACCTGGCCCCGCTGCTGGACAAAGACGGCACGACGCTCGGCACGATCGGCATGGCGCTGGACATCACGACCAAGTTCAAGGCCGAGCAGGAGCTGCGCGAGCGCGATATGCTGCTGGACAATGTGCGCCGCCTGACCAACCTGGCGATGATCTCGATCGACCTGCCCTCACAGAATCTCTTTGCCTCGGCGGAATTCTATCAGATTATCGGCCTGCCGCCCGGCAGTGAACTCGGCAGCATCCGGGAATATCTGGACCGCGTCCACGACGAGGACCGGCCGGACCTGGCGCAGGTCATCGACGACCCCAGCTCGGCTTTCGGACGCCGCCCGCTCTATCATCGCGTGATCCGTCCTTCCGGCGAGGTGCGCCACCTGAATGCCCAGTTCGACGCGATCCGCGACTCAAATGGCCGGACAATCAGGGTGCTGGGTCTGTTCACCGACATCACCAAACGCAAACTGGTCGAAACACAGCTGCAACGCAGCGAGGCGCGTTTCTCCGAAATTGTCAACTCCGTCGGCGAGGCGATCATCGCCTTTACCACGCGGCGGCGCATCGTCATCTTCAATCACGCGGCGGAAATCACGTTCGCATATTCGGAGCAGGACATTGTCGGCGAGTCGTTCAACACACTGCTGCCAACGGATGAAGTGGACAAACTACAGACGCGGCTGGACCAGATTGACGACATGGACGCGACCGACGGCAAGCGCCGCGCCATCAACTGCCTGCGCAGCGACGGCGCGCAATTCACGGCCGAGATCAGCTTTTCGCACCTGGAAGTCAACGGCGAGTTTCTGTACGTCGCCGTTCTGCGGGACGTCACCGAGCGCGTGCGCGCCGAGCAGGAGCTGCACAACGCCAACGTACAGCTGGCGGCGATCAACGAGGAACTGCGCCAGTTTATCGACGCCGCCAATGCGCCGATCTTCGGCATCGACCGCGCCGGCCTCGTCAACGAGTGGAATCGCCGCGCCGAACAGCTGACCGGTTATACGCGCAACGAGCTGATGGGGCGCGACCCGATCGAAGTTCTGATTGCTCCGGAAGCGCAGAAAGCGGTGAGCGACATCCTGCGCGCGGCGCTGGACGGCCTCGATACGGAAGACTACGAGATGCCGGTGATCACAAACAAACTCGACCGCGTGATTCTGCTGATCAACGCGACCGCACGACGCAATGCCGACGGCGAGATTATCGGCGTGATCGGCGTCGGCCAGGACATTACCGAACGCATGCGCGCCGCACGCGAGCTGGCCGTCGAGCGCATGAAACTGGCCGAAACTGTGGAGCGCCGCACGCGTGAGCTGCGCCTGGCCAACAAACAGCTGGCGCGCGCCAATCAGATGAAAGACGACTTCCTGGCCGGCATGAGCCACGAGCTGCGCACGCCGCTCAATACCATTCTCGGCATGTCCGAGTCGCTGACGGACGGCGTCTACGGCGAGATCAACAAACGCCAGTCGGCCGCGGTTAAACACATCGAAGAGAGCGGCACGCACCTGCTGGCGCTGATCAACGACATTCTGGACCTCTCCAAAATCGGCGCCAACAAACTGGAGCTGGAGATCGACCGGGTGTCCGTGCCGGCCGTGTGTGAAACCAGCGTCATGTTTATCAGCAAGTTTGCCGACCGCAAGAATATTACGGTCAACATCGAGTTTACCAACGAGTGCAAGCAGATTCAGGCCGACGAACTGCGGCTGAAGCAGATCCTGGTCAATCTCCTGAACAATGCGGTGAAGTTCACGGAGGAAGGCGGCGACATCGGTCTGCGCGTGCGCGATTCGCGCGACGGCGAGTCGATCAGGTTTGAAGTGTGGGACTCCGGCATAGGCATCGAGCCGCGCCATATCGAGCAGCTTTTCCAGCCCTTTGTGCAGGTGGACAACAAATTGACGCGGCGTTTTCCCGGCACCGGCCTCGGCCTCTCGCTCGTGTACCGCCTGACCAAGATGCACCGCGGCATGGTGCACGTGGACAGCACGCCGGGCAAGGGCAGCTGTTTTACGGTGGTGCTGCCGACGCAGCAGCCGACGCGCAAAATCCGCACGCCGGACGCCGAGAACTTCCCTTTTCACATCGGACCCGGAGCCGAACAAGAGAAATTGCCAGGGCGGCCGCCGCCGGTTTCCCCGGAATCCGAAACGCAGCCGCTGGTGTTGCTGGCCGAAGACAACCCCTATACAATCAAGACCATTACCGAATATCTGCAGGCCAAAAATTTCCGGGTAATAAATGCGTCGGACGGGTTCACGGCGGTGGAACTCGCCAGGGGCCACCTGCCGGACATCATCCTGATGGACATCCAGCTGCCGCGCATGAACGGCCTGGAAGCCATTCGCAAATTGCGCCAGGACGAGGCGACCAAAAACCTGCCGCTGATCGCGTTAACCGCATTTGCCATGCGCGGAGACCGCGAACGCTGCCTGGAAGCCGGTGCGGATCAATACCTCAGCAAACCGGTGCGCCTGCAGAATCTTCACAGGCTGATTGTATCTTCTCTTGACTGAACGGAAAACGAGCGGACAGACTATGAATACAGCAGACATGAACCCCGCAGGAGACGGCCTTCCCTCCACGTCGCCCGGCCGCATTCTGATCGTCGATGACGACGCGCTGGCGCACGAGACCATCCGCGGGCAGCTGTCGCTGGAGGGATACGACGTGCTGCGCGCCGACGACGGCCGCGAGGCGGTCAAGATGTTGGAGGCGGACCAGCCGGACCTGATTATCTCCGACGTCATGATGCCCAACCTGAACGGTTTTGAGTTGTGCACGCACATCAAAACAACGCCGAGCCTGCTGCATCTGCCCGTCGTGCTCGTGACCGCACTGTACAGCAAGGAAGACCTGCTCCGCGGTTTTGACGCGGGCGCCGACGACTTTATCAGCAAACCCGTGCGCGGCACCGAGCTGCGCGCGCGCGTCCGTTCGCTCATCCGTATCAAACGGCAATACGACGAGTTGCAGTCGATGATTTCGCTGCGCGAAGAGCTCAGCAACATGATCGTGCACGACCTCAAGACGCCGCTGACATCGATCATCTTCACGCTGGATCATCTGAAGCGCACGGAAGAACTCAGCGCGGACGGCGACGAGTTCACGACGCGCATGATCTACGAGGCGCAGCGCCTGGACGGCATGATCGACGACCTGCTGATGACGGCCAAGAGCCGCTCAGGCAAGTTGCAGGCGGAATTTGCGGAATGCCGTCCGGCCGAAATCCTGCAAAAATCGCTCGAAGCGCATCAACTGCCGGCGGACAGTCAGGAAAACAGCATCGAAGCCGATATCGCCATACCCGATAATTTCACCCTGCTGGCCGACGCCAACCTGCTGCGGCGCACATTCGACAATTTGCTGCGCAACGCAGTCAAACACACGCTGCGCGACGGCGTTATCCGCGTCAGCGCCAAAACGCTCGGTGAGAACGAGTACAAACACAGACTCGAAATCGAAATACGCGACAACGGACTTGGCATTCCCGCCGAGTTCCGCAACGGCGACATCAAACCGCGCGACATCGTGGCGGCCAACAGGCGCGGCGTGGCGCAGATCGAGCTTGGTCTGGCCTTCTGCAAACTTGCCGTGGAGGCGCATCGCGGCACGTTCAACATCAGCGAAAATCCGGACGGCGGATCAATCTTCCGGGTCAGAATCTGAGCCAATTCGCCGTAACAATTTCGGGGAGCAACACACAATCAACGCGTTTGCACGCGCGCATTCTCCAAGAAACGGCACTTGCCCAGGCGACCTGTCATGCAAAGCAGCAACAAGAGACTCGTTCTGGTGGTGGATGACGATGCGGTATTCCGTTCGTACGCATCGCGCATCCTGCGACGAAAATTCAACTTTGAGACGCTCGAAGCCGGCAACGGATCCGAGGGGCTCGAAATCATTCAGGAGCACCGCCCCGACCTCGTGATCCTGGACCAGCGCATGCCGATTCTCGACGGCTTTGAAACGCTGCGCGCCATTCGGTCGGACTCACAATTCGCCAACCTGCCGGTAATTATCGCCACCTCTTCCAACGACATGGACGCCTTTAAAAAAATGGCCGTCTATGAGCCGACCGACTACATTCTCAAACCGATCGACATGGAGAACTTCATCAGTCGCATGTCGCGCGTCGTAGCCAAAATCCGCAAGCGGCAGCAGGCCGAACAGGCGGAACCGCAGCGGAACGGCAGCGATAAAACCGGCGTCCTGGTGATTGAAAAGGATGAAAACTTCCGCAAGTTTGTCGATCAACTGTTAAGCGATCGTTTTGCGGTACACAGCACGCACAGCGGCCCGGCGGGACTGTCGTATTACCTGGAACACCGGCCGCGCATCGTAATCATCGGCCAGGGAATTGTTTTATTAAACGAATTGCTGCTGGCGCGCAAAATAAAAACCGGCAATTTCCACCTGGCGCGTGTTTTATATCTCTGCGAGCAGGGCAGCCAACCCATCGATCTGGACAAACACTTTGACGCGGTGTTAATCAAGACCTTTAAACCCGACGAATTTCTGGAGCACTTTAACGACATCGCGCTGCAGGACGACATTCCGGCCGAGGCCTGGCTGGCAATCCTGGCGGGCGCGCAGTCCGTGCTGGAGCAGCGCATGGTGCCGATTGTCGGCTTCCCCGTCCGTTTTTCCGACGCCGGCGCTCTTGCCCTGGCGGACGACACGGAGGAAGACATCATCAAGGCGCGCATCCTGTTTGAGCAGACGGGCACAACGCGCATGGTGCAGCTGATGTTGTGCGGCATCAACGTGGACATACTCAACCTGCGCAAGCTTGTCTCCGGCGCTTTCCCCTCGCGCAACGATCTGGACGAGGCTACAGTTTTGCGTCATATGCTGTCCGTCATCGAAAAGATATTCCAGAGCCACATCGCCGATCAGGATATTTTGTTAAACAAAGCCACGGGCGACGCGGACCTGTCGTCCATGGAGCAGTTATTCCGCTTTGACAAGGCGATGATCTGCAACGAATCGGTTGTGCTTCAGTTAACGGTCCGCGTACTTGAGGCGGACGCGAAGTCATAGTACTGCGCGGCGGCCATGCCACTCGTCATTTGGGGCATTCAAACCGTCGCTTCGCCTCCTCACCTGCGGACTCGGCGGCTTGCTTTTTTCTCTTTTGTTAACCAGGGGGTTTGACGCCGAGCGCACTTTGGCCTGCGGCAAACCTTCCCGTTGTTGAACGGGCACTCTGTTTAACAGACTCAAGGGCTTTGGACTCCGAGCCCGAATCAAGATCACAAAGCCGGACACTTTGCGACACAACATGTTAAACAACTCTGCCGACGGCACGCGGACGCGGCCACTCCCGACCGCAGCTGAAGGACTCGCACACTTCAGACACAACAACAACCAGGAAAATCAGGGAGCCTGAGGCGAGCGCAGCGAAGGCTCAAAGCGGTCTGGGGTGCGGCCCGGAAAACGGCCCGAAAAATGGACCAGGAATACGCAGTCCTTCCTCTCGGACTTCCCCGGTGCGGCGCGGCCAAAGCTCCGGACGGTTGACACAGGCAACATCTGCATTCAAGGCCGGCCATACAAACGAAAAAACGCAACCGGGCGATATTCGCCCCTGAACGCTGCGAACTTCGTGGTTAAACGCAATCCCTTGCTGTAAAAACAAGAATGACCGGCCGCGATCGACCGGTCATTTTTTTACTTCCAACCTGTGCGTACACAAGGGACGCTACAAACGGCCGTGACTACCGTCGCAGAACGGAGCGCCGCCGCTCTGCTTGCAGCCGCACCAGGCGACCTTGCGCGTGGTTTCGACCGTCTCGATGATCGGCGAGAACTCGCTGCCCTTGTGTGAACCGTCGCAATACGGCTGGTTGGCGGACCGGCCGCAGGCGCACCAGGCGTATTTGCCCGGCGTCACCTCCATGACATAAGGAGATTTCTGCGCTATCTGTGCTTTGGCCATACGGACCTCTCTGTTTAATGTGATGAAACTCAATCGGGACGTGCGGCGAGGGTTAAACACAGGTGTTAAACATCGCCGGACGCATTTACGCCTCGACCTTGACGCCGCGCCAGAAAGCGATATAACCTTTGATGTTGGCCGCTTCGGGTTTCGGATCGGGATAATACCAGGCCGCGTCGCGATTGGTTTCTCCGTTTACCTTGAGCGAATAGTAGCTGGCGATGCCCTTCCACGGGCAGGTGGAATGCAGCTCGCTGTTTTCAAAGTACTCGCGTTTAATTGAATCGGGCGGAAAGTAGAGGTTGCCCTCCACCGTTTCGGTCTTGTCGCTTTCGGCAATTACCGCGTCGTTCCAGATTGCTTTGGCCATGTGAGAGACTCCGGTTTTCGGGTATCAAAAAAGTGTGGATTTGTTTAAGTCTCAAGTTTTCAGTCTGCGGCGGAGTGCGGACGCGGACTGATAAACAGTCCCTCGGCTTCCGCCAGCACGGCGCCGCCGTCCATCGTTTCATCGCCCTCGCGGATCTCGCCGTGCACAAAGTGTTTGCGGCCGTCGCGGCGCAGAAATCGACCGAGCAGCATCAGGCGACGATCGAGTCTGACCGGCCGGCGAAAGCGCACCGTCAGTCCGGCCGTGGGCGCACCGCGCATGTCGTTCGCGGAGAGCGCCTTGCCCATGACCTCGTCCAGCAGCAGCGATACAAAACCGCCGTGCATCCAGCCCTCCTTGCCCTGCATGCGCACGTCGGCTTTCATCCACGAACGCACTTCACCGCTTGCGGCGTCCCAATAGAACGTCAACGCCGGTCCGCCGGGATGCGCCATGCCGCAGCCGTAACAGGCGTTCTGCATGCGCGGCTGCAACAAACGACCGCGGTCGTCGGGTTCCAGCGCCTGAATGACGTGTTCGCGGCCGTCGGCGCGCAGACAATAAAAAGGACCCCATTTTTCGATGTCGGCCGAGAGCGACATGGCAAGGCTGCGCGCCACGCGACCGTACTTTCCCAGCGGCGCGGGATGATATAAAACGCCATCTTTGGAAAAGCGCATCGTCCAGGGCTCAAAAGGGACGCCCAGGTCCGGTGCATATTCCAACTGCCCGTTCGGGTTCAGCTGCTGAAACACCAGCGGGCTGTCTTCGGCGCGCAGGTAATTCATCTCGCGTCCGCAGGCCGAGAGCCAGGGATAGTCGGGATGCGCCGCACCGTCGTTGCGCCGCAAGTTGCGATAAAACAGGCGCAAGGCGCCGGGGTCCGTAAGCACCGTACCGTCGTGCAGCAACTCGCCGGCGGCATTCAACGCGTAGAAATATTCGCGGCTTGTGCTCATGTGGTCGTCTCGACCTCCCGTTCGATCATGAGTGAAACGGGGCCGTCGTTGCAGAGCTCGACCTGCATGGAAGCGCCGAAGACTCCGCACTCGACCGGCAGGTCCATGGCGCGCAGGCGGTCGCGCACGTATTCGTAGAGTTCGTTGGCCCGTTCGGGCTGCGCCGCCGCTGAAAAACTCGGCCGGTTGCCGCTGCGCGCCGTCTCCGCATAAAGTGTAAACTGCGAGACAAGCAGAATGCCGCCTCCGACGTCGGTCAGCGAGCGATTGAATTTGCCGGCCTCATCGGCAAAAATGCGCAGTTTGGCGAGTTTGCCGCAGATCCAGTCGGCCTCGGCGTTTGTGTCGCCCCGGCGGACGCCCAGCAGGACGAGCATGCCGTGATCGATTTTACCGCAGATTTTGCCGTCGACGCGGACGCTTGCGTGGCTGACCCGTTGAACAAAAACACGCATAGACCGACACTACCGTAAATTCTGTGACGTCCGCGCGCACGCGGCGGCGAACTCTCTGCCGACGCGATCTGCGCGCAGACCGGGGAAAATCGGCGCAAATTACGCAATTTTCAATTTGACTTTGCGTTTACGCAAGGGATCGTGCCGCAACTCGTGCTTTCCGGCACTCCAAATGACTCTTCGCCCACGGGCGCATCGGACAAAACACGCACACAATTTTATTCACGCTGAAAGGAAACTGGATTATGATGCCATTGTTCATCATTGGTCTTCTATTAATGATCATCGCCATTGTTGGAGGCAAAACCAACGAATCGATCTACCGCGTTCGTGGCCTCATGATTCTGGGCGGCATCGTATTGATGACAATCACGATCGCCTACGCTTCGGTCGTGCAAATCAACCCGGGTGAAGTCGGCGTCAAAGTCTGGTTCGGCGAAGTGCAAAACGACGTGCTGCCGCCGGGACTCAACGTGATTGTGCCTTTTATGGAGGTTGAGCCGATCAGCACCAAAACGCGCAACTACACCATGTCCGGCATGGAGGATAACCAGCAGGGCCGCGTCATCACCGGCGACCCTGTCAAGGTACTGAGTAAAGACGGTCTGGAAGTCACAATCGACGTCACGGTGCTCTACCGCGTCCTGTCGTCGGAAGCGCCGGTGATCCTGCAGGAGATCGGCTTTGACTTCGAGGACAAGATCGTCCGCGCCGAGGCACGGACGCGCATCCGCGAATTCGCTGTGCAGTACGACGCGGTGGAGCTGTACTCCGGCAAACGCGACGAATTCCAGCAACGCGTCGACGAGTCAATTCGCTCGGTGTTCAACGCGCGCGGGCTTCTGCTCGAATCGCTGCTGATCCGCAACATCTCGCTGCCGGAGTCGGTGCGCAAATCCATCGAGCGGAAAATCAACGCAATACAGGAAGCCGAGCGGATGGAATTTGTTCTCGACAAGGGACGCCAGGAAGCGGAGCTGAAGCGCGTTGAGGCGCGCGGTATCGCCGACGCACAGAGCATCCTGAACGAGGGACTGACGCCGAAGGTGCTGCAGTACGAAATGATCAAGATGCAGAAAGACCTGGCGGAATCGCAGAACACCAAGATCATTATGCTTGGCGGCGACGGCAAGAGTGTGCCGTTCATTCTCGGCAATCAGTAATGAGGTAAACGCCGCGAGGCGACCAGAATACAAAAGCCGCGAGCGCATTGCGTTCGCGGCTTTTTTTATTCACGACGCCTGAGGATTCCGGCTCCCCCCGGCGCGCTCATGTGTTTTTGATCAACTCAGCCGCATTTATAGCGGATGGTGACTTCAACACACAGGCGAATCTGGCTGGCGCAGAAATAGTCGTAACTGACCAGAACACAGTCGCCTTCGTCGCAGCCGTTGGCTTCACAGCAGCGTTTGAACTCGTCGCAGAACTGTGTGAGCACGCGGTTGACGGCTGCGCGCACTTCGGCGTCGGTGACGTTGGGGCAGTCCGGAACCTCAAAACAAGCCAGTACGGTGGTCTGGCTGGAAACCGGGCAGACAAAGTTGTCACAGTCCCAGTATGTGCCGTTGGAGACCATGCTCCAGCTCTCGGCAACTTCTTTTGCGGCCTGGGCGTCGGTCCGGGTTTCGGCGGCGTAAGCCACAGTGATCGAAACCGATGCAAATGCGAGAATAAGAAGGCTGTACAGCGTCTTCATATCGGACTTCCTGTGTGAATTGTGGATAAAAACGCGAGGGGCTGTTCAGGCAAGAATCCGGCAAGAGAAATCAGGGGAACAACACTTGAACAGATGCAACGGAAACTGTGCCGGCCGGGATGGAAATCCACACGCCGGCACAGTCCGCATTATTTGTTAACTCCGCTGTTGCAGAATCAGCCGCATTTGTATTCTACTTTGACATAGATGACAAGACGGTTTTCGGTCAGGCAGTCCCAGCGATAGGAAACCAGACGGCAGCTGCCTTCATCACAACCGTTGGCGACGCAGCACTCTTTGAATTTGGCGCAGAAGCGATCTGCTATGTCATTTGCGGCCGCTTTAATGCGCTCTTCCGAAACGGATTTGCAATCTTCGACGCCGTAGACCTGGCGCAGAACCGTCGTACCGGAGATCGGACACTCAAAATCGGCGCAGGCAATATCCCATGCGTAGGGCACTTCGGCGATCATGTCAGCCTGCGGCGCAGTTGCGCTGGAAGTAGAAAACGACAGAAGTCCACAACAAAGAATGGCGATAGAAAGAAAAGTCTTCATGGAAAAAATCCTATGATGTTAAAGTGAATGAAACAATCTAAAAAGCCGCAACGCCGGAGGCATGTCTGTGCCCCCGAGCTACGATCTGTCTATTCATCAGGAACATTTGAATTCGACAGTGACGCGGATGCACAGGCGCGTGTCGCTGACGCAGTCGGCGGCGTAGCTGACCAGAACGCAGTCACCCTCATGGCAACCGTTCAGGCGACAACACTCCATGAATTTGGCGCACACGCGGTCGGCCAGCTGACGCGCAAGTTGTTTAATGCGGTCTTCGCCAATCGACTTGCAGTCGTCTGTCAGGTAACACTGCGTATATGTCGCCACGCCGGAAATCGGGCAGTCGAAGTTGCCGCAGTCGATTGCAGGCGTGTAGTCGCCGTCGGGAATAACGTCGCCCTGAACCACGGCAACCGTGGCAGCGGGAGCGTTGTTGTCGGCGGCCTGAACAAAACCAAAAGAAATTGCCGCAACGGCAACAACGAGGAGGGAAAGAATGGTTTTCATACGGATAGTCCTTACAGGAAAGGGATACTGAAAATTTGGTACTTAAACAAAAGACGGCGGGCACTGCGCTTAAACACTACCCGCCGATTTTTCATTTGCCACACAACTCCCCGCTCGGACCGCAACAGACGCGGCCGTTTGTACAGCGGCAGGCGCAACGGCTGAAATTCGGGGCACAGTCATTAACCGTCGCGCAGACCATGCTGTCTGCGGTGAGAGCGGGATTAAACATGGGCGAATTTTTCATTGGGCGTAGTTCCCCGGCAGGCGACGATGCTTCGCGCCCGGCGGGTGTGAGTCATTGTATTAAACGGGACATCCGGTTTGTGGACGGGCAAGGCGCGCCCGGCCGCATTCGTTAAACGGCATGGTGTGCCGTTGATGAGCGGTTAACGAACAGCGGCAAACAAACGTTCACCCCGAAGGATTTGAGCCGCGGGCCTCATTGAGAGCACGGACAGTCCACGGCACCTGCACGGCAGAGCCTCACGTGTGTTAACACCTTGTTAAACACGCGTAAATTCACCCGCCTTGTTTGTCGGAAATTGCACGGCTCCAGGCCCCGTTGCGGCGCAGTACCGCAACACGGTCATGAGAACTCATCTTGTGTTGTAGCCGGATTGTATCGATCGGGAATCCGACGTATTTGTGGCTTGATGCACGCGCAGACGGTCAAACCAATCGATACTGATACACGTTATATCGCCGACTGTGTCGGTTTGAGACTACGGCCCGTCTCTACAGCAGCGAAAAAAGGGAATAAACGAATAAGTGAATGGATGTTATGTTTATCCGGGCAGTGGTTTAAACACGTCCCAATGTTACAAAAGCAAGAACGAAGATGCAAGTACTTTTTACTTTTAATGCAAATTAAACTGTGGATGTATTACCGCGCCCCGAAGCCCACTTAACAGCCGACGCCGTCCACAAACCGGCCGGAACCGCCGTCACACCGGCGCATCGATCATTTGAAGTTGCAACGCATTTGAACGCAGCTCTTTTGACATTCCGCCCTCCCGAAACATTCCGACGGCCGCCTCGGCGCTCTTCACCGCCGCTTACTCCTTCCCACGGCGTCAGGACGGCGGACACATGCGGCGCACGATTGTTCCGTTCGCGCGCCGGAGTGACGTTCCCTGCGCCCGATTTCCGACTGACGCGCGAAAGTGGTATTTTCCCGCCGGGCAACACCCGCCGCGACCGACCTGTTTCTCCTCTTTCGTCCGGCCGGGTGACATTATTACAGTCACGCTCCGAATCGATCGCACATGTCTTTAGAACTGAACCTGCTTCCTCCCGCTACGGCCCTCGAAACGGCGCATCGCAAACTGAACCTGCAGCGCAGCGAGGTGCAGCGCTTTCAGGGTTGTCTCGGCGCGTTTGTGAGCGGCATCGACGACGCCGAGACGGAGGAACACGCCAAAAATCGCCTGCGAACCTTTCTGAACGACGCATTCTACAAGGAGCGTCACGACATCAATACCAAGGGACGCACCGATCTGGTGATCCACAACGGCCCGACGTCCGACACGCGCGCCAGAGTGCTGATCGAAACCAAAAGTCCCGGCAACAGCAATGAAATGATCAGCGCGGCCAACCCCAATCGCAAGGCCCTGCACGAACTCCTCCTCTACTACCTGCGCGAAGTCCACGACGAAAACAACATCGTCCTTGCCCGCCTTATCGTCAGCAACGCACATGAATGGTTCATTTTTGACGCGGCCGAATTTGATGCGCTGTGCCGCGACGACAAAAAAGTCCTGAGCGAATTCAAGACCTGGAACGACGGCAAAAGCAGCCGCAGCCGAACCGACGACTTCTATCGCAATATCGCCGCGCCCTTTTTTGAACGCTGCGAGGCCGAGCTGGACGCCGTGTATTTCAAGATCGACGACTACGTCCGTCTTGATCCGGACCGCCGCGGCGATGCGCGCACACTGGCCGCGCTCTACAAAATACTGTCGCCGGTCTACCTGCTTAAACAAACGGTCGCAAATGACAGCAACACGCTCAACAGCGACTTTTACCGCGAATTGCTCCACATCCTGGGGCTGAACGAAGTCGAGGAAAAAAGCGGCGGTAAACGGCGCGTGATTCAGCGGGTGGAAGAAGGCGAAGAACGACAAACCGGCGCCGTCATCGAAAACACCATCCTGCAACTGCGGGCCAAGTTGCCCGAACTCGGCGACGAACGCTACGCCGAGTTCGGCGACGACAAAGAAGAACAGTGTTTTAACATTGCGCTGGAGCTGGCGCTCACCTGGATCAATCGCATCCTCTTCCTCAAACTGCTCGAATCGCAGTTGCTGCGTTTTCACGGCGGAGACCGCAAATACCACTTTGTCAATACACAAACGCTGGGGGAATACGACGACGTCCAGGAATTGTTCAGCCAGGTGTTAAACTGCCCGCGCGCCGATCGCGATGAAGACCTGCGCGCCAGATACGACCACATTCCCTACCTGAACAGTTCGCTCTTCCACGTGAGCAAACTCGAATCCGACACGATCACTATCGGCAGTCTGAACGACAAACGCGAGATTAAACTCTACGGACGCACGGTGCTGCGCGACGGCAAGGACAAAAGGCGCAGCGGTACAATGCGCACGCTGGCATATCTGCTGGAATTCCTTGACGCCTACGACTTTGCCACAGAAAACGAAGGCGAAGTACTGAAACGCCCCAAATCGCTGATCAGCGCGACAGTGCTCGGCCTGATCTTTGAAAAAATCAACGGCTACCGCGAAGGCGCCGTCTACACGCCCGGTTTTATCACCATGTTTATGGCGCGCGAGTCCCTGCGCCTCTGCGTGCTGCACCGCTTCAACGAGACCTACGACTGGCATTGCAAAGACCTGGAGCAATTGCGCGATCACATGCTGCGGCAGGACATTGACGCGGCCGACGCCAACAAACTGGTGGACGACATCAAAATCTGCGATCCGGCCGTCGGTTCGGGGCACTTTCTCGTGAGTGTGTTAAACGAACTTATCGCCGTCAAATCCGAACTGCGAATCCTCTGTGACGAGGAAGGACGCCCGCTGCCCATTCAATGCACAGTCATCAACGACGAACTGGCCGTCGACTGGCGCGACACTCAGGACAACTTTGTGTACGGCGTCAACAGCAAAGGCGGAAAACGCGGCGTGGACAACGACGTGCAGCGCGTGCAGACCGCTCTGTTTAACAACAAACGCCGCGCAATTGAAAACTCGCTCTTCGGCGTGGACATCAACTCCAACTCGGCCAATATCTGCCGCCTGCGCCTGTGGATCGAACTGCTTAAACACGCTTATTACATTCCCGCCGACAACTACGGCGACCTGGAAGTGCTGCCCAACATCGACATCAATATCAAAGTCGGCAATTCGATCATCAGTCGTTTTGATCTCGATGAACCGCTGGCCACGATGGCCAGCGCCAGCATTAAACAGATCGAGCTTTACCTGACCTACGTCGAGACCTACAAATCCAGCCGCGACTGGATAGCCAAACACAAGTTGTTGGAGCAGATTGAAGGCATTAAACAGGCCTTCAGCAATTTCCTGTCGCAGAACGACCCGGACCTGGCGCGCTACCGGAAAGCGGCGGCGCAACTGTACGATCTGGAACTGGCCGAAGACGGCTTGTTCAACAGCGACAAAAAAGACGCTAAAAAGGACGAGAAACGCGAAGCCAAAATCGCCAAATTGCGTCTACAGGTTGCAGAACTCAAAGAAAAAGTCGAGGAAAAACGCAGCGGCAAACTCCTGCACAAATCCTTTGAGTGGCGTTATGAATTCCCCGAACTGCTCGACGCGACCTACACGTTCAAGGGTTTTGACCTGATCCTGGCCAACCCGCCCTACATCCGCCAGGAGGAAATCCGCGAAATCAAGCCGCTGTTAAAAGAGCGCTACGAGAGCTACAGCGGTACGGCCGACATCTTTGTCTACTTTTTTGAGCGCGCGGTCGACCTGCTCAGGACCGGCGGCGTTATGGCTTTTATCACGGCCAACAAATACATGCGCGCCGGCTACGGCGAAAAGATCCGCGAATTCCTGAGCGAACAAGTGCAGATCGATCGCCTGATCGACTTCGGCGACGCGCAGGTTTTTGAAGAGGCGACGGCTTATCCCAGCATCCTGATCGCCGAGAAAATCCCGCCGGACGCGGATCACGACATCCTGGCGCACAACTGGTCGGCCACAAGCGATCTTAAACAGGCCCACAAAATTCTGCGCGACGAACATTTCAACCTGCCGCAGTCGAGCCTGCGCGGCGACGGCTGGCGGCTGGAATCGCGCGAATCCCTGGCCCTGCTCGACAAACTGCGGAGCAAGGGCAGGCCGCTGGGGGAACTGGTTCAGGGCAAAATGTACCGTGGAATTTTAACGGGTTTCAACGAGGCTTTTGTGATCGACGCGGCGACGCGGCAGGCCCTGATTGATGAAGATGCATCGGCGGCGGAGATCATCAAACCCTGGCTGCGCGGCCGCGATGTTAAACGCTGGCGCGTGGAGTACTCCGGCCTCTACATTATCTTTACGCGTCGCGGCATAGACATCGACGCATATCCCTCCGTCAAACGCCATCTGGAACAATACAAACAGCGTCTGACGCCGGGCATCAAGGGCGGTCGCAAACCGGGCAGTTACAAATGGTATGAATTGCAGGATGCAATTGACTACTGGCAGGAGTTTGAGAAGCCGAAGATTATTTACCCGGACATCGCACACAAGTGCGAGTTTTCCATCAGCACTGATTCAGAATATTGTGATTGTACAATATTTCTGATACCCGATCACTCCTATTATCTTGCCGCTTTGTTAAATTCGAATCTGATTCAGTACTTGATCCCAAAAATAACGCCGACTATTCGAGGCGGATATATGAGGTTCAAAACAATTTACCTCTGTCAATTGCCTGTGGTTTCCTCTGATCCGGCGATGCAAATTCGAATTGAACTGCTGGCAAAAGAGATTGAGAAATCTCCGGGAGAATCCACGGAATTGGAAACCCAACTTAACGCCGAGGTCTACAAACTCTACGACCTGACGCCGGCGGAAATCAAATTGATTGAATCCGAAATTTCAGCCTGACACGTTTACTCCGCGGGAGCACGAGAATGAGCATTAAACATACCCTCGAACAGATCCGGCAAAAGTTCACAAGCCCGGATTTCGGCGTCAAGGAAATGGAAATTCGCCAGGGCGCGGTCCTGCCCCTGTTGGCGGAGATGGGCTGGAACGTTTTTGACACAACGGGCAGCGTCAAACCCGAGTACACCGTCGAAATGGAAGGCCAGAACAAACGCTCGGTCGACTTTGCGCTCTACGGCGAGTTTATCAAAATGCCTTTTGCGCTGATCGAAACAAAAAAGCGCGGCGACGTGCTGAAGGCCGAAGATCAGCTTTTTGAATATCTCTACCGCGAAGGCGCGCCGCTGGCGATCATCACCGACGGACGCAAGTGGCACCTCTACTGGACAACCGGCCCCGTTAAGTACAAAGAGCGCCTGTTTTATTCCTGCGACATCTGCGACGACAATCTCGATGAGATTGCGGCCATGCTGCCGACTTTCCTGGGCTTTAAACAGGTGCGCAGCGGCAAGGCCGAGGAAGCCATTCGAAGGGAATACGACAAAAAATCATCCGACTCGCGCATTGCCGAAGTACTGGGCGAACTCTGGCCGGCCACGATTAAACAACACCTGCCGCAGCTCATCACAACGTTTAACGAACTGACGCGCAGCGAACTCAATGCCGTGGCGAGCGAAACGCTGTTGAAGGAACACTTCAACAATCTCTACGGCCTGGACCTCAGCTCGGCGGATCTCGACGTCGGCAACGCGCTCCCAAAAACGCAGCTTAAACAGAAAAGCGGCGCGGCGAAACAAGCTGAGGCATCCACGGCGCAAATTTCGCCTGCAAGCGGCTTCACATTGATGGGGCACCACTTCCCCGCCAACAGCGCGATTGACGCGTTAAAACAGGTCTATGAACAGCTGGAAGCGCGGGACTCGAACTGGCCCGAGCGAATGGCAGCTCTGCAGAAAAGCAAGCGACGTCCGGCCATCAGCCCAACACCAGATGTTTACATGAGCACCCAGCGCAAGAATTACCGCAAGCTATCCTTCGGCTGGTGGATGGACACAAACTTCTCGGTCAGCAGCATCAAGAAGTTGGTAAAAACAGCCTGCTCCGTCGCCGGCCTGAAGTTCGGCACGGACCTGCAACTGCATTTCTGAGGGAACAAAAACGGACTCGGACCGCTTTGAGTTCTCACCTGCGGTTCGCCCTCAGGCTCTTATGACTTTTTTGTTAATCGCCGAGCGACGGGTTTAACACTTTCAACCGGTTTTCAACTGATCGGTTTGTGGACTTTAAACAGACTTGAGACTCAGGGGTTTGCGGCTCGGTGGTTAACAAGATCATCATGGAGCCTGAGACCGCCGCGCAAGCAAGGGCTCAAAGCGGTCAGGGAAATTCACCGCACAGAAAAAACAATCCGCCGTCCGCCAACCTTTTGCGCGCCCCGCGGTACTTAACGGCATACAAGGCACAAACGCCGTGGCAGCGCCGCGGAATTTACACAAAGCGCATGCAAACGGACGCAGCGCACGCGCCCCTTGAACAGTCGAGTGCACAGGCACGCTTAACAAACGGACGACGCGCGGGCAGGACGCGAACAGCGCGCCAATCAGGCCCCGCAAGGGACAACTGACAGAGGAAGCGTCAGGAACGACGCTCCCGTCTCGTACCTGAAACCCCGAACGCCCCCAAACCGATCGGGGTTTTCAGGGTTTAAAGCCTTCGCCGTCGCCTGGAATCCAGCGCGGCTCACGTCGTTGAATTTTCGTCAGCGCTTTGCGCCCTGATGGTCCAAAGCTCCTGCGTAGTGTTGCGTATTTTTGCCCTTCAACTTCAATTCCTCCGCTCCCGGCACAACAACCTTCATGCCGCCCCACCCCGAGCCTGGCGGCTCTCTTTGCCACGGAGTCCGTATATTTGCCTTCCCCGGCCTCCCGGGCGCGAAATCTACAGTCGTTCAGTTCGCACTTCTCCCGTCAATGGCGCACAACGAGACCTCCATCGCCGATCAGATTCAGCAGCTGGAACAGGCCGTAAAACACGAGCCCGGCGCAGTCCTGCAGCGCTGCCGCGAACTGCTGCCGTCAATTGCGGAATCAGGTGAGGACGCCACCGCGGCCGACGCCGAAGCGCTGTTTCGGCTCTATAACATTGCCGCGACGGCGGCCCGCGCACTCGGCCAACTGGATGCCGCACTGGGACTGGCGCGCCAGGCGCTCGCCGGCGCACGCGCAAGCCTCTCAATGCCGCAACAACTCCGGGCCATGCTGAACGTCCGGCTGCTGCTGCACCGACCGGATCAGCGGGAGGAAAAACAGGCGCTGCTGGCCGAAATCAGCGCGCTGGACGCCGCCGACCTGTCGCCGGAACTGCGCTTCGACATCTGGAGCGCCGCGGCGCAAACCGCATGCGAGCTGGAAAACAACGACGAATTGATCGACCTCATGCAACGCGGCCAGGTATGGCGCAATGCCGACCTGTCGCCGCTGCGGCGCGCCGAATTCCTTTGGCTGGATTCGACCGCACGCCTGGCCAAAGGCGACCCGACCGCCGCGCTGGAATCCAATGAGGCGTCCGTCGACATCTACCGCACCGCCGGCGAACCTTATCACATCGCGCGACAGCTCCTCTTTCAATCCATCCTGCACATCATGCTCGGCCGCCTGACGCAGGCGGAGCATGCCGCGTCCGAGGCGCGCAGCATCCTGGAAAAAATCGGCAACCCCGAGCGCAGCGTCGCGGCCGTCAACCTGCTGGGCATCTGCGCGCGCCGTCGCGGCGATCTGGAGGCGGCCCTGCGCTACTTTGAGTCCGGGCTGCCGACGCTGCGCGAGCTGGAACACGACTTTGAATCGGCCAATTTCCTCAACAATATCGCCGACGTGCACAATGCCGCGGGCAACTACGGCCTGGCGCTGCGCAACGCCTTTGAAGCGCTCGAACTGCTGCGCAGCAGCGGCACGGGCAGCTTGCGGCAGGAAGTCAGCCTGCACCAGATCAGCCAGGCCTACATGAACCTGGGCGACCACGAGCGCGCACTCAGCTACACGCTGGAAATGCTGGAAATGCCCGACGTGCGCCGCTATCCGGAAATGCATATCCAGACGCTGCTGCTTGTGGGCCGCCTCTACACCCGCATCGGCGACCCGCGCCGCGCCGAAGAATTCCACACGGAAGGATTGCAACTCAGCCGCAGCCTGGACAATCCGAGCCTGCGACGCGAATTGCTGGTCAACCTTGCCAAACTCAAAATCACCACGGGCGAGATCGACGCGGCCGAAAAACTCCTGCTCCAGGCGCGGGATATGCCGGGCGACGACTTCGACGCACTGCAGGACGCCGAAATACTACGCGGCCTTGGCGATGTCTGCCTGCGCCGAGCCCAAGCCGACAAAGGCAGGCTTTTGTTTGTCGGCGCGCTGGAAATCCTCGAGAAAGCGGGCGCTGCCGAAGACGTGATGACCACGCGACGCGCGCTCGGTGAACTCATTCTGCAGCGGAATGCGGCCGAAGGCCTGCAACATTTGCTCGAGACGCTGCACATGGCCGAAACGCAGAAATCCGAAACTCTGCTGCCCGAGATACACCACGCCGTGGCCGAAGCCCTCCGCGCCAACGGCGACGCCGCAGCCGCGCTGAAGCACTACGACGCCTACATGGCCGGCATGCAGACGCGCCAGGACCGCATGAGCGAACAACGACTGGCCAACCTGCGCGTGTTGCACGAAGTTGACGACGCCCGCCGCAGCGCCGAGATGCTGCGACTGGAAAATCGCCACCTGCAGGAAGACCTGGCCGAGCGCGAGCGCGAACTGACGAGCAAAGCTCTGTTCCTCTCCAATCGCAACGATCTGCTGGCGCGCCTGAACACAAGCCTGCGCCGCCTGCAACACGCACCGCCGCACGAATTCAAACGAAGCCTGAACGAAGTCGTCCGCACACTGGAGTCCGCACGCCAGGAAGACGACGACTGGCTGCAGTTCGACGAACGCCTGAACGCGGTGCACCAGAACTTCCTCGAAAAAATGTCCGCCTCGTATCCGCAGCTCTCGCCCACCGAACTGCGCGTCTGCTCGCTCATCCGCCTCAACTGCGCCACGAAGGACATCGCGCGGATCATGAACGTGTCCAGCCGCAGCGCCGAGATGTACCGCTACAGAATCCGCCGCAAAATGGCGCTGGCCTCGGGCGACAACCTGCAGAGCATCCTGGCCGGCATCGGCTGAAAAGACCGGATTTCCGGCCCTCAGACGGCTGTGAGTTTTTGTAGGGGTTGCGCACACAAGAGTTGCAAATCCCGCCATCCTGTTTGTTTTCAAACAGTTAGCGCCACCCACTTTCTCGCCTGTTCGCAGCTCGTGCACGGGCGCGGCCATTATCACCCGCCGGACCTGACTCGCCTCCTTATTTTCGAAACCGAGTCGTATGCGGCCGCGCCGAAGGTAAATACTCCTCAAGTTTTCGGCATCCAGCCGCAGGCCCTTTTTCCGGTCGCAGGGCGGCACGCCCCGCCGGTGAGATCCCGACACAAGGCCATGCGCCGACGTTCAGCAGAAAAAGCCGCCGGGAGAACGCCCGCGCGGAGGGAATCTGTCTTGTCCTGAACGGAAGCAATCAGCGCCTGTGTCCTGGCGGAAAAAGGCGCATCTACCATTGTTAAAGCGGAATACTTCCGGGGAACGGACACATGAAAACCAGGCACAATCATTCGCTGCCCCATTTGCTCAGGCAGTTCAAAAAATACACGCGCAAGCTGCGGCGGCTGCAATTGAGCGGTCGCGCCGACGGCGGCACGGCCCGCAAAAAAATCTGGTTAAACAAACGACTACAGTCACTCCGCGCGGCGCTGAACACGCTGCGCCGGACGCGGGCGGGCGCGCTGACGGCCGCGAGTCTGGCGGCGCTACTGGCCGGCGGTGCGACAGCCCTGGCGCAGCCGAAAATCACCGACCTGAATCCGGCGACCAACGCCAGCGTGGTTAATCGCACCGCCAACGTTTCGATCACCTTCAGCGAACTGATGAATACAGCCGCGGTTGATGCCGACAACATCCTGATTTTTGGCTCTCAAAGCGGCTACCTCAGCACGCGCGGAACCTTCAGCGGCAATCCGCAGCGCGTGTTTAACCCCGCCGCGCATTTCAAGCCGAACGAACGCGTGTACGTCACCGTCACCAACGCGACATCCCAGGCCGCCCCGCCGAACCAGGTCGAAGAAAAACTGAGCTATGAGTTTCGCGTGCGTGCGGTCCGCGGATCAGGCAACTTTGCGCAGCACGGCGGTTTTGTCAACAGCGTGTACACCGACGTCGCCGTGGGCGATCTCAACAACGACGGCGACCTGGACGTCATCAGGGCCGGCGACGTCGACCGCGCACAGGGCATACAGTTAAACAACGGCGATGGAAGCTTTTCAAACTCGACCTTCGGCGCCGGCGATTCCGAGTGCGTCGTCATGGCCGACCTCGACAACGACGGCGACCTGGACGTGGTTGTCGGCAACCAGAGCAACGAAACCAACGACATCTGGCTTAACAACGGCGACGCGACATTTACGGCCTCGACGTTTGGTGGTTTACACAGAACACGCGGCATTACGGCGGCCGATCTGGACGGCGACGGCGATCTGGACATCGCCTGCGCCAACTACGGCCAGAACGCGGAACTATGGCTCAACAACGGCGATGGAACCTTTCACTCTTCCGCCGTCGGCCCCAGCAAAACCCGCCAGTTTGTCGACCACGGCGATCTGGACCACGACGGCGACATCGACCTGGTGTTTGCGATCAACACCGACCCGGACGAAATCTGGTTAAACAACGGCGACGGCAGTTTCAGCGTTTCAACCTTTGGATCGGGCAATTCGCGCTGTCTGGCCGTCGGCGATCTCGACAACGACGGCGATCTGGACGTGCTGGTCTGCAACGCCTTCAACAACCCCGTGGAGGTTTTCCTCAACAACGGCGACGCCACGTTTGCCGGCTCGAGTTTCGGCAGCCTGCGCGGCCTGGACATCAAAGTCGGCGATCTGGACGGCGACGGCGATCTGGACGCAATTTGCTCGACGGACAGCAATACGCAGGTTCTGTTGTTCAACAACGGCGATGCCACCTTCACAATCTCGACCTTCACGCTCAGCCGCATCTGGAGCAATCAGATTGCCGACATGGACAACGACGGCGATCTCGACATCGTGACGGCGCAGGGCTCGGCCAATTCGCGCATCATGTACAACTCGGATTATCCGAATGTCATTCCGATCGATCCAATCGCCAATGCAAACGACGTGGCGCCTGACGCAGACATACAGATTGGTTTTTCCACCGGGATGGACAGCGACTTCCTGAAAGTTAACCCGCTGGAAGACGCCAACATTTTTGTCTTTGCCGACCAGACCGGACAAATCAGCGCAAACGCCTCCTTCAGTCACATCGATAACAGCACCAGCGCCGTACTGGATCCGGTCGCCAACTTCCGCGCCGGTGAACTGGTGCAGGTCAGCGTTACTGAGAGCATCGCGTCCATCCGCAATCTGAACGCCACGCGTGCGCATGTCTACCAGTTCCGCGCCGCAAGCGCCCTGTCTTCGGGCAGATTTTCATCGAGCGACACCGACTTCAGCACCAACTGCCGCAGTGTTGAATTCGGCGAGTTAAACGGCGACGGCAATCTGGACGCCTTCGTCGCGCTTTCGTTCGGCGGCGAGGTGATATTGTTCGGCAACGGCGACGGAACGTTTGTTTCTTCTTCCTCCAGCGGCGGCTTTCATTCTTCAGACGTCGCTTTGGGCGATCTGGATAGCGACGGCGATCTGGATGCCCTCGTTTCACTTACCAGCCGCGAAAACGAAATCTGGTTAAACAACGGAGACGGAACATTCAAGACGACTGCCTTCGACAGCGAAGGCACAATAACCGGCGTCGCATTGGGCGATCTGGACGGCGACGGCGACCTCGACGCTTTCTTCTCGGGTTCCAGCAGCAGCCTCAACCACTTGTGGTTAAACAACGGCGACGCGACATTCACGTCCTCGTTGCTCGGCAACACCGTCAACTCGCGGGACGTCTTCATCGGCGATATGGACAACGACGGCGATCTGGACGTCGTTTGCGCCAACTACGGCACTGAAGAAATCTTCCTGAACAACGGCGACGCAACGTTTACAAAATCGTCCTTCGGCTCCGGGAAGTCGCTTGACGTTGACGGCGGCGACTTAAACGGCGACGGCATCCTCGATCTGGTGTTTGCGCGGGACGACGGTGCGGCCTACATGTGGCTGGGCAACGGCGACGGAACCTTCAGCAGCTCCACGGTCGGCACTTCGATGACGAACGGCACGAGAATCGGCGATCTGGACGGCGACGGCGACCTGGACGTCATCATGTTCCGCCTTGGCGCGGAGCAAGTTCTGTTTAACAACGGCGACGCGACATTCCTGTCCACCAACTTCGGCGGCGGTTTTTCATCGCACGGCGCACTCGGCGACCTCGACAACGACGGCGACCTGGATGTGTACGTAACCAACCTCTCCGACGATCCCGACAATATCTGGCTCAATCTGCCGGAACCGCCCACTATTTCACAAATATCGTCCAGCGCCACCACGGCCTCGCTCGCACCGTTTAACGTGCATATCACCGGAACCTGGTTCGAGGCCCCGACGGCAAGCCTTAGTTACTTAAGCTCTTCCGGAGCGACCCCTGGCAGCAAAACCATTCCTTTGTTAACCTCGTCGGCCACGTCTTTGACGGTGAGTTTTCCGGCCGGTGCAACTTCAACCGCCGGGACTTTGACGCTGAGCGTGACGACGCCGGGCGGGTCAACTTCGGCCTCCTTCACGGTGAACAACGACACACCGACGATCTCCGCTCAGGACGCATCGTTTCCGGAGGACGGCGCAACGACGATCAGTTTAACTCTGTTCGACGTCTCCCCCGGCATTCCCGGACTCGTTGTACTGCCGCCCGCGGCCGACGGCACGACGCTCGCCTCGATCTCCCAGGTCGGCGGCACTTCTGCAAACACGCTGTTTAACATTGTCGGCGTGCCCAATGCCCACGGCAGCGTGCCCCTGACCTTCACGGTGGACGACGGCACGACGCAGGCCTCGACAACCGTAACCGTTACCGTCCTGTCCGTGCCGGACGCGCCGACGCTGGCGCCGCTCGCCAAAATCACCCTGTGGCAGAACGGAGTAACCGGCGGCAGTTTAACAATCGACGACGTCGACACGCCTTTCTCCGCGCTGAACGTCACGGCCACGAGCGCCAACCAGAGCATCATCGCCGACGGCGACATTGTGATCGGCGGCACGGCGGCCGACACGCCCTTCAGCTTGACAACCGAGTGCGAAACGAGCGGCACGACCCAGGTATTTGTGACCGTGTCCGACGGCATATCTTCAAGCACGCAGGTTGTTGAAATCTGCGTCAATCCAATCGCCGAAGCGCCGATCAGCGGCCCCACGACCGCCTGCGTCGGCAGCCTGAGCAACTACGCCGCCCTGCCGGCGACCACCGGCGCGAGCCTGCTGTGGACGGCCGAAGGCGGCAACATCATCTCCGGTCAGGGAACAAGTGAGATCGAAGTGCAATGGCAGAACAGCACGGGCCAGAGTTTAACACTGCTGCGTTCGTATCCCAACGCTTGCACGACGGCCACGGCAATCAATCTGCAGGTTTCCAACATCGACGCGCAGACGGACTACAGGGCGCTTGTTTCCGCCACGAGTGTGACGATCGCCGTGTTAAACAACGACATCGGCGCGGGCCTGGCGATCACGGCACTGGAAAAGCCGGCCAACGGCACGGCCACGCACAGCGGCGGCGTGGTGACGTACACCCCGGATAGCGGCTTTGCGGGCACGGATGTATTCAGTTACACCATCACCAATGAGGACGGCTGCACGGCTACCGGTGCAGTGCTGATAGCGGTGCCCGAGGATGCGGCGCGCATCAACCTGGAACACATCGACGACTACGTCAATCGCGACGGCGACATCCGCGGCCTCAACGGCGCGATTGTTTCTCGCGTCAGTCACGACGGTAAATTTGTCTACGCCGCCGGCTACAGCGATCATTCGATCGCCATTTTCAGCCGCAACAACACAAATGGCAGCCTTGATTATGTGGACCGCGTCCGCAACCTGCACGACGGCGTCAGCGGTCTTAAATACGTACACGATATTCAGCTCAGCCCCGACGGACGCTGGCTCTTTGCCGTCGGTTACGGCGATAACTGTCTGGTCGTTTTCAGCCGCAATCAATCAACGGGCGAGTTAACATTTCTCGACAAACGCAAACACGGCCAGACCGATTCCGGCGGCAAAATCACGGCGCTCAAACGACCGCGAGCGCTGGCAATCAGTGCCGACGCCGCCAATGTCTATGTCGCATCGCAGGGCAACAGCTCAATTGGAGTTTTCAGTTTTGACAATGTCACAGGCGCTCTGCTGTGGATTGAACGGATAAAAGACGGCAGCGGCGGTGTGGACGGTTTGCGCGATGTGCTTGACCTGGCGGTTACACCCGACGGCAAACACGTCTACGGCGCGGATTATGGCGAAGATGAAGTTGCAATCTTCAGTCGCGATCTCAACGACGGCAGCCTGACGTTTGAAGGCCGCGTGCGCGACGGCGGCGGCGGCGTGGACGGACTTGACGGTGTGGCTTCACTTGCAGTTTCACCCGAAGGCGCTCAACTTTACGCCGCCGGCATCAACGACGACGCCGTTGCGGTGTTCAACCGCGACCAAACGACCGGCCTGCTGACATTTGTTGAGCAGCAGCGCAACGGAGTTAACGGCGTCGACGGACTTAACGGCGCGCGCGATGTCGAATCCGCAGGCGGCGGACGTCAGGTCTGGGCCGCCGGTCAGTTCGATCAGTCGGCAGCTTTGTTCACGCGCCGTGACGACGGCACGCTGGAATTCGTCGAAAAACTGAGCGGACTCGGCAATATTCAGGCGCTGGGTCTGAGCGGCGACAGCCGCCACGCCTACGGCGCCACGCCCAACTCCGACGCCGTCCACGCGCTGTTCCGCAACCGCCAACCCGTAGCGCTGGACGACGCCGGCGCGTCGGTGAACGTCAACACGCCGCTGGTCATCGACGTGTTAAACAACGACAGCGACGCCGACGATCACATGCTGACGGTCGACAGTAAAACAGACGGCGCGTTGGGCACGGTGCTTATCAGCGGCGGCGGTACAACGGTGACGTACACGGCCGGAGCAACGGATGGAGCGGATCAATTCACGTACACGATTGTCGACGGCCACGGCGGCAGTTCAACGGCGACGGTTTCGCTGGCGGTGGTCAACACCAAACGCTCAGTCGACGAGCTGCAAGCCGGCGCAGAGTCTTCGAGCCTGGCGCTGCGCGTCGGCCCCAATCCCCTGCGCGATCAACTGAGAGTCGAGTTTGAATTGAAGAAGCAGGCGGTGGTGGAGCTGGCGCTGATCGACATGCGCGGCGCCGAGCTGGCGCGGCTGGAGGCGGGGCCTCGCGCGGCCGGCGCCCAGACCATCGAATGGGACCTCACAAGTCTGAAGCTTCCCACGGGCGCCTGCACGCTGGTGCTGCGCGCCGGCGGCGCGCAGCCGCGCGAGGCCCACGCCGCGATTCGCATTGTGAAGTAACAAGACAAAGAGCCGTGAGCCCTGGCGGGCTCACGGCTCTTTGGTAGTTTTGCGTAAAAGTAGTTTTCCACATCGCCAAACCCGCGGCTTCTCATTTCGCGCCTACCGGAAAGCCCGCTCCAGATAGCGCTCCGCCAGCTCGTGCGAGTTCTGATACTCCTCCAGATCCAGCACGCGCTCGTACTGTTTGCGCGCCTCGTCGCGACGCCCCAGACGGTCGTAGATCTGGCCGACTTTTAACACGGCCAGAACCTGGAAACCCGAGTCCTCGTCCTTTTCCTCGTCGATGCGCTCGCTGAAATACTGCGACTTGCTCAGATATTTGAGCGCCATTTCATTGTCGCCGCGAATAAACAGGCTGTTGCCGATGTAATACATCGATTCGCGCGCCAGAATCGCGTCGTAGCCCAGCTCCTTGGCGATGCAACGCCGCAGGATTTCGCGCCACTGTTCTTCGGCTTCGTCCTGACGCCCCAGACGCTGGTTGCTGCGCGCCACGTATTTGTGGAAAAGCGAGTTGCGCGGGTAGCGCTCGTACAACTCCCGCGCCGAAGCCAGCGACTTGTTGTAGTCGCGCTCAAAGCGGTAAAAAATGTGCATCAGCGTCACTTTGGCTTCGATCTTTGCATAGCGCGCTCTGTCCGCCGCCAGCTCCAGTTCCATCATGCCGCCGCGTTTGTCGCCCGGAGGCAGAAACCACATCAGCGGTTTGACGGCCGGGTAGCGCTCCGGAATCGCCGCGGCAAAGTAGTGGTACACGCCGATTCCCAGCATCACATCGCTATTCCCCGGCGCCAGCTTCCACGCCTCCTGCACGATCCCCAGCGCTTCGTTGCCGTCCGAAGCCGCCCGCACCCACTGTTTGCGCTCCACGAAATAACGCCCGCGGTAGCCCAGGATGCCGCCCTTGAAAAACAGCCCCACGATGTCGCCCGAGTTTTCATCCAGCAGGTCGTCGCACAGATCTATGACCGTATCAACTTTGGCCAGAAAACGTTCATCCAGCGCAAACGACCGTTTGTTCGTGGAAATGCGCCACCAGTCGACCATCGCGTCCATAAAGTAGCCGACGGGATGACTCGGGTAGAGCTGTTTTACACGTGCAAAATGCGTTTCGGCGCTGTCAAACTGCAGGTTGTAGATGTGGTCGATCCCGCTCAGCACCAGCGAATCGGCTTCGGCGGTCATCAGCGCCCATTGCGCCTGCGCCCGGTGATTTTGCAGTCCGGGAACACTCGCCAGCAAGGTCAGCAGCGCGGCTGCGATGAGGAGCGCGCGTTTTCCGGATTTTTTTGTGAATCTGTTCATATCGGTTTTCCGGGCATTATCCAGCCGGGAACGGGCCGTATTACCCTGTTATCTCATTTGCTGCGCACCGGACGGGACGCCGTTTGCAATACATCTGGAACGCGACGAAGTTTCACGAGCGTCACTCCGCCCGGGACCGTCGTTTGCGCCGCTGAACCTTCATCCAAGTCGACGCAGGTTTGCCAAAATTGCACAATTTCGGGGTTTGAGGCGGCAGTTTGCCGTCCGTTCCACTTCCGGCCTCCTGCTTTTTTTTCATGTTTGTCACGCAGTTTGAAGCTCAGCGTCCGTGCACAGCCGCAAGCCTTGACTCCCGCAAGCGCCGCCTGAAATCTCGCGCCGCGAGAACCGGATCGCGCAGGTGTTCCAGGCGCGGGACAAACAAGAAAATCAGGCCAAGGAGAAAAGCCGTCATCAGCAGGCCGCCCTCGGGTCCGACGCCGGGACCGCCGAGCAACCACTCGTAGCTCGAACAGGCATAGACAAACTGCGGGGGAAGAGTTTGAGTTTCCCGCATGACAAACAAGAGTTTCCCGAGCGGCAAACTCAGGCTGAAAGCGTGCGCCAGATTCCAGCCAAGGTGAAACGCAATCGGAACCCATAACGAGCCGCTGCGTTCCACGGCCAAAGCCGTAAAAAATCCGAACAACACCAGGTTCGCTGTAGCGATAATACCCGGCGTGAAGTGCGTGAAGTGCACGACCGTAAACGCAGCAGTTGTAACAGTTATGGCAGTCGACCAACCGAAGCGTCGCGCCAGTACGAGCAGCGGAATTCCGCGAAAAAGCAGTTCCTCGCCCATTGCGTGACAAGCCACAAACAGCACCTGCAAAGGACTGGCCGAGGAGGTGCTTACACCCGGCACAATCGACACGGCGAAGTCAAGACCGGGAATCAGATCCGCAAAACTGACAACCATGGACAGGATTGATTTCCACACTCCACTGATCCAGCTCGCTCCCTCGTGGCCCGGCAGCATCGAGTGCAACGAGCGCTCAACCAGAATCAGAAGCAGGCAGAAGAGAAAAAGCGCCAGTAAGGTAAACGCGATCAATCGCAGATTGCGCCAACTCAAACGCAGGCCGAGCAGGCCGCCCAACCCCAAACCGAACCAGCGATCGAGCAGCAGGCCGGCGACAATGAGTCCCATGAAAAAGTGCGTTTCCCAGATAAAAACGGGGAAAATCAACGCAAAAGGCAGGCTCAAAATCAGACTGGACAGCAGCAATACCGCCGGCCGCCCCAGCCAGTGCACGCGCAGCAGAAAGTGCAAACGCCCCAATGTCGCTTCGGCCGTCGTTGCGCCGGCAAAGAGCTCAGGCACTCGGCAGAGACTGGATGTGTTGCAGGATGTGTTCCTTCATTTTCTCCTCGACTTCCTCGTGCGCGCTGCCCTTGATCATGTACATGAGTTGCGGGCAGTAGGCCGAGTAGCCGGTCGCGTCCTGGCGACGAATCAGGATGTCGTAGTCCTGCGGATCGGTGCTGTCGAAGGTAGCCATCGCGTAGAGTTCTCCCGGAGTAAAGCGGCTGAGATCAGCCGACGTAACAGATTGAAAATAAATAACTTACACGCTCAGTCATCAACCGAGACCTCGGCGCGTGCATGCGTCGCCGCAAGTACCTGATCTGCAAAGTCTTGCGCCTGTGACTGCGGCAGCTGCGCTATGAAGTGCGCCGCCGTATCGTATTCTTCTTCACAGCTTACGACCGTTCCATCCATCATGCGTTTGAGCAGCGAAATGTCCTCGTAATTGCAGTCGATTCGCACGGCGCGCGTGAGGTGTACAACCCGGCGTTCGACCTCCGCCAGACACTGTTCGGCGGCGTCGCCGTAGGCGCGCTGCAATCCGCCGACGCCGAGTTTGGTGCCGCCGAAGTAACGCGTCACGACGACAACGGCGTCGAGGACATCGTGTTTTTCGAGCGCGGTGAGGATGGGTTTGCCGGCGCTGCCGGAGGGTTCGCCGTCGTCGGCGGCGCGTTTTTCCACTCCGAGCGGGCCAAAACGCCAGGCAAAACAATTGTGGGTTGCGTCGTAGAATTCCTTGCGCATCGATTCGATAAACTGCGAGGCCGCTTCTTTCGTTGTAGCCGGAGCAACAGTCGCGATGAAACGCGATCCTTTTACTTTGATTTCGATGCGGTGTTCATCCCGCACGGTATCATAAGAATCTACAGTCTGTGACGATGGCATAGCCGTCTTCCCCGCTCTCGGATTTAAATCGAAACAACACGACGAACCATGAAGATCGGAATTACCTGTTACCCAACCTACGGCGGCAGCGGCGTGGTTGCCACGGAGCTCGGCAAGGCGCTGGCCGGGCGCGGCCACGAAGTGCACTTCATTACCTATGCGATGCCGATGCGCCTGAACGATTACCACGACAACATTTACTACCACGAAGTTGAGCTGCCGACCTATCCGGTGTTTGAGCATCAGCTCTACACATTGGCGCTGACCGGCAAACTGGTGGACGTGATACGCTTTGAGAAGCTGGACGTCATCCACATGCACTACGCGATTCCGCACGCCATCAGCGGCTACATGGCCAAACAGATTATTCGCGACAAGTTCGAGACGCGGCTGGTCACGACGCTGCACGGCACGGACATCACGCTGATCGGCCTGGAACCCAACTTCCTGCCGCTGGTGAAATTCAGCATCGAGCAGTCGGACGGCGTGACGGCGGTCTCGCGCTTCCTGCGCGAAAAAACGCTGTCGCACTTTTCGATCAGCAACAAAGATATCGAGGTCATTCCAAACTTTATCGACACGGACGTGTATCGTCCGCGCGAGACGTCGGAGCTGCGGCGTTCGGTAGCGCCGAACGGCGAGAAAGTTTTGCTGCACGTTTCAAACTTCCGCGAGGTAAAGCGGGTGCCGGACACGATTGCCATCATGCAACACGTGCTGAATCAGATGCCGGCCAAGCTGCTGCTGGTGGGCGACGGCCCGGAGCGCGCGGCGGTGGAGCGCCAGTGCCGCGAGCTGGGCATCTGCGACCACGTGCGTTTTCTGGGCAAACAGAACGACCTGCCGACGATCTACGCCGCGGCGGACCTGATGCTGCTGCCGAGCCAGAGCGAGAGTTTTGGTCTGGCGGCGCTGGAGGCGATGGCCTGCGGCGTACCTGTGGTGGCGACGAGTTCGGGCGGCATTCCGGAGGTGGTCGTACAGGGCGAGACCGGATTCATCGCGGAAATCGGCGACACGGAGCGCATGGGCCGCTACGCGGTGGACATGCTGTCGAATCCCAGACGCCACGCCATCTACCGCGAAAATGCGCGCAACCGCGCTGTTGAGCAGTACGAATCGGACCTGATCGTGCCGCAGTACGAGGCGCTGTACGAGCGGGTGCTGAACAGCGAGCGCGTGGGCGTCTAGAAGACAGTGAGCCGAGAGCCCTGATGGCTTTCAGCTCACACGTTGTTTTACGTAGTGCCTGGCGCTCCCCACCCGACTGTCGTGCTTCTCACTCGCCGATCGGCTTCGGAGTCAGAGGTTTCTCACCCGCCGACGAACAAAAAAATCTGAAAAAAAACCTGTGCGAGCGGGAGTGAGCAAATTCAAGGCATCGTTGTGCCGGGACGCCCGGCAGGCATGGCGCCAGGCTGCCAAATTCAGCGTAAAAACGTCCGCGGCGCTGGTGGAAACAAGACATTTTTTACTGAACCGCACTGGGAGCCGTGCAAAAAGTCCCCATTCGAAACAACCACAACCTGTTTGTTTTTAATGTATTACAGGGACTGAGACCCCGCGCGCGCCGGTTGGTCGGCTCTGCGGACCGGGTTTAAGTGCATTTGAGTTTTAAGAATTGACCGCGCCATAATTATCTTGACAGTCAGTCGTAAACGGCGGCAGGCGTATTTCCAGTCTGACGGGCCTCCTACCCACACAGCCTGTCAGCCGGAAAGCAGAGCGTGCCGCAGTAAATCCGTCGAAATCGCACATTATCCGAGGCCCGCAAAACGGGCAGGGTGAGGAAGTGGAGATCGTACGGAAAACCAGCGGAAGCCGGATCGGCCGGGAGTCGGGCGGCGCCGCGAAACACATTCAGGCAAATCTACCTTGTTTCCGTCATTTTTCAGGATTGGCAATACACTATGAAACGAAAGCGTACACTTTCGCTCTTCGATGCAATCGGGCAATTCAAAAAAACACAGCGCAAGCTGAACGCACTTATTCAGTCGGGACGCGAAGGGCTTGACGTCCGCCGCCGCACGGCCCTGCTGCGCAAACGGCTGGAACGCCTGCGCACGCGCCTGGCCCCCTTCCGCTTTGCGTTTAACCGGCCGCGGGCGGCCATGACCTTTGCAGCCATGCTCGCCGCAACGACTTCCACGGCGCTGGCACAACCGAAAATTATCAACCTGGATCCGGCGACCCATGCCAGCCAGGTGGTGCAAAACAGCAATATCACGATTGAGTTCAGCGAGGCGATGAATGCGGCCTCGATCGACGCCGACAACATTCTGATCTTCGGTTCGCAGACGCCTTACCGCAGCAACGACGGCGCGTTCAGCGGCAACCCGGTGCGATTATTCAATCCTGACGACGACTTTTTCCCGAACGAACTGATTTCGGTGACGGTGACCAACGCGCAAAGCAGCGGACTGACCCCGATAGAGCAGCCGCTGGTGTATCAGTTCCGCGCCAAAGTTGGTTCGGGCACCGGCAGGTACACCAACACGACCCTGGGCACCGGCAACTTCTACGCCTCGGCCATCGGTGACCTGGACAACGACGGCGACCTGGATTTCATCCTTGGCGCGGAGTCGGCAAACAGCCAGCGAATCTTCACCAACAACGGCAACGGAACATTCAGCAGCAGGAACTTCGGCGGCGGCAATACGGAAGCTATCCTGATGGCGGATCTGGACAATGACGGCGATCTGGATGTTGTTGTCTGCAACGACGACGGCGGCGCGGAGCACGTCTGGCACAACAACGGCGATGGAACGTTCAGCACCTTCAGCGAGGGCGGCGGCAACTCGCGCGGAATTACGGCGGCCGACCTGGACGGCGACGGCGATCTGGACGTTGTGCTGGCCACCTACGGCGGTTTCAACAACCTGTGGTTAAACAACGGCGACGGAACCTTTGTCACCTCCGATTTTGGGTCGAGCAATACATTCCAGGGCGTCGACCACGGGGACCTGGACAACGACGGCGACATGGATTTAATTTTTGCGGTCAACAACGATCCGCACGAAGTCTGGTTAAACAACGGCGACGCAACATTTTCGATCTCAACGCTGGGAACGGGCAGTTCCTCCGAAGTCGCCATCGGCGATCTGGACGGCGACGGCAATCTGGATGCAATCGTCGTCAATAACTTTAATCAGGCGGCGGACATTCTGCTGGGCAACGGCGACGGGACGTTCGCCTCCTCCACTCTGGGCGGCATGGACGGGCAGGATGTGGAATTCGGCGACATGGACGGCGACGGCGATCTGGACGTGGTCTTCGCAGCCAACGACAACGCCCAGGTCTTTTTTACCAATAACGGCGATGGAACCTTTACCAGCTCATCTCTCAGTCTGGGCCAGATGCGTACGGTGTCTTTGGGCGACATGGACGGCGACGGCGACCTGGACATCGTGATGGGCACGAACAACGGCAATTCGCGTGTATTGTTTAATGCCAATCCGCCGGAGGCGTTTGCCGAAGTTCCGCCGCAAAATGCCGGCGGCGTGGACCGCAACTCCAATATTCAGATCGGCTTTACCGAAGCCATGAATACCGGCAGTTTAACCGTCGATCCCTTCGCGACCGCCACGATTCGCGCATACGGAGCGGAAACCGGACAGATCAGCACTACCGCAGGCGTAAGCTTCAGCAACGGCAACCGCCGCGTCACGTTAAACCCGACGGCCGACTTCAGAGCGGGCGAACTGATCAGCGTCAGCGTTACGACGAACATGTTGTCTTCGGCCGGCGTGAACGCGACACAGGCCTACGTCTATCAATTCCGCGCCACGAGCGGCGTGGCAACCGCAAGATTTGCAACGAGCAACACAAGTTTCGGCGCTTCGACCTATAGCGCCGACATGGGCGACTTAAACGGCGACGGCAATCTGGACATTCTGACGGCGAACTTCATAGGCCCGCAACGCATTCAGTTCGGCAACGGCGACGGGACTTTCACCGACGTCACAGCCGGACCGGCAGTCCAAACCGGCGGCGCTGCGCTGGGCGATCTGGACGGCGACGGAGACCTCGACGCGATCATTGCGCATGTTAACTCAGGCCGCGGCATCTGGTTAAACAACGGCGACGGAACGTTTGCCATGTCGACGTTCGACAACGTGGGCCTGGTTTCGACCCTGGCGCTGGGCGATCTGGACGGCGACGGAGACCTCGACGCGGTTTTTGCCGGCTCCGGCACGTCGAACGAACGCCTGTGGTTAAACAACGGCGACGCGACTTTTACTTCCTCGACCTTCGGCAACTCACAGAATTCGCAGGACATTTTCGTCGGCGACCTCGACAACGACGGCGACCTCGACGTGGTGGTTGGAAATTACGGCGTGGAAAACATCCACCTTAACAACGGCGACGCGACTTTTTCCAGCAGCAATTTCGGTGGCGGCAACACGCTGGGTATAGACGGCGGCGACTTTAACGGCGACGGCATTCTCGACCTGGTTTTTGCACGCAACGGCGCCGCTTCGTACATCTGGCTGGGCAACGGCGACGGAACGTTCGCGAGCTCGAACCTCGGCGCTTCCGGTTCGCGCGGCGCGGCAGTCGGGGATCTGGACGGCGACGGCGACGAGGACATCGTCATGTTCCGCAACGGCGCGGACGAAGTGTTTCTCAACAACGGCGATGCGACCTTCGTTTCTTCCGCCAACGGATTCGGCGCTTCACTCTCCGGCGCAATCGGCGACCTTGACAACGACGGCGACCTTGACGTCTACGCGGGCAACTACTTAAACAACGTCGACCAGATTTTCCTCAACCTGCCGCTGCCGCCGACTATCAGTCAGGTAACGCCCAACACAAGCTCGGCCACTCTGGCGCCGTTTAACGTGACGGTAACGGGAACCTGGTTTGAGGCGACCAGCGCAAGTTTAACTTACCTAAGCTCTTCCGGAGCAACCCTTGGCAGCAAATCCATTCCTTTGTTTTCCTCGTCGGCCACGTCTTTTGTCGCGCAGATTCCGGCGGGTCAGGCATCGACCGTGGGGACTTTGACATTGAGTGTGACGACGGCGGGCGGGTCAACCTCGGCCTCCTTCACGGTGACCAACGACACGCCGGTGATTGCCGGCAACGATGTCTCGTTCCCGGAAGACAGTTCAACAACGATCAGTTTAACATTGTCCGACGTCACACCCGGCATTTCGGGACTCACGATCACTCCGCCTTTAGCCGATGGCAGTACGATCGCGTCGATCACGCAGGTGGGCGGTACGGCGGCCACGACACAGTTTAACATCGTCGGCGTTACAAATGCCTTCGGCAGCATTCCGCTGACCTTTACCGTCGACGACGGTTTGGCGCAGTCGACGACGACCATTACGGTCACGATTATTCCCGAGCCGGACGCGCCGACACTACAGCCGATCGGCAAGATCACGCTGTGGCAGAACGGCGTTACAAACGGCAGTTTAATCATCGACGACGTCGACACGCCGCTGAGCGCCCTGACGGTGACGGCCACTTCGGCCAATCAGGGTTTGATTGCCGACGGCAACATCGTTGTCGGCAGCACCTCGGCCAGCACGCCGATCAGCCTGACGACGGAATGCGATACCAGCGGCACGACGCAGATTTTCATTACGGTGTCCGACGGCGGCGGCTCGACGACCCAGGTGGTGGACGTCTGTGTCAACGCGATCAGCGAATCGCCGATCAACGGCTCGACGACCGCCTGTACCAACAGCGTGACGGAATACAACGCCCTGCCGGCCACCACGGGCGCCAGCCTGCTGTGGACCGCCGTCGGCGGCACGATTCTCTCCGGCCAGGGCGGCAACGAAGTTGAAGTCCTGTGGCAGAACAGCCCCGGCCAGAGTCTGACGCTGCTGCGCACGTATCCCAACGGATGCACCAGTGCGAGCCTGATTAACCTGGAGCTGTCCATCATCGAGGCGCAGGCGGACTACGCCGCACCGGCTTCGGCCACGAGCGTCACGCTCGCGGTGTTAAACAACGACGTCGGCGCGGGCCTGAGCATCACGGCTGTGTCGGATCCGGCCAACGGTTCGGCCAGTCATGCCGGCGGCATCGTCACGTACACGCCGGACAGCGGTTTCTCCGGCACGGATGTGTTTAACTACACGATCAGCAACGACGAAGGCTGCACGGCGACAGGCGCCGTTCTGGTGGCGGTGCCGGAAGACGCCGCGCGCATCAACCTGGAATTCATCGACGACTACGTCGATCGCGACGGAGCCATTCGAGGCCTCAACGGCGCGATTGCCGCGCGCGCCAGCCGGGACGGCAAGTTTGTGTATGTGGCGGGTTACAGCGATCATTCGATCGCCCTGTTCAGCCGCGACACAACGACCGGCGCGCTGACCTATCTCAGCCGCGTGCGCAACCTGCGGAACGGCGTCAGCGGGCTCAAATATGTGCACGACATTCAGCTCAGCCCCGACGGACGTTGGCTGTTTGCCGTCGGTTACGGCGACAACTGTCTGGTGGTGTTCAGCCGCAATGAAACGACCGGCGAGCTGACCTTCCTGGACAAACGCAAACACGGCCAGACGGACTCCGGCGGCAAGATTACAGCGCTTAAACGCCCGCGAGCGCTGGCTATCAGCCCCGATGCCTCCAGCGTCTACGTGTCTTCGCACGACAATCACGCCATCGGCGTTTTCAGCTTCGACAATCTGTCCGGCAGCCTGCAATGGGTTGAGCGCCAGAAAGACGGCAGCGGCGGTGTTGACGGCCTGCGCCAGAACCTCGACGTCGTGGTCTCGCCCGACGGTCTGCACGTATACGGCGCGGGCTACGGTGAAGATGAAATCGCAATCTTCAGCCGCGATGGAAGCGATGGAAGTTTAACGTATATCGGCCGCGTGCGCGACGGCGTCGGCGGTGTGGACGGTATTGCCGGAGTCGCTTCACTGACTTCGTCGACGGATGGCGGACAGATCTACGCAGCAGGTGTCGACGATGACGCCGTCGCCGTGTTTAACCGCAACAGCAGCACCGGCGCTTTAACCTTTGTTGAACGGCATCGCGACGACGTTGGCGGCGTGGAAGGCCTCGACGGCGCACGCGACGTTGAAGCTTCCGCCGGCGGACGCCAGGTCTGGGCCGCCGGTCAGTTCGATCAGGCGCTGGTGGTCTTTACGCGCAACGGCGACGGCACGCTGGAGTTCGTTGAAGAGATGCACAGCGGCCTGGGCGGCATTCAGGCTCTTGGGCTGAGCGCAAACAGCCGCTACGCCTACACGGCTGCACCGAATGTGGACAAGGCGGGCGCGGTCTTCCGCAACCGCCAGCCGGAAGCGGCGGATGATGCCGGCCTCTCGGTCAACATCAATTCTCCGCAGGTCGTCAACGTGCTGAACAACGACGAGGACGCCGACGACCACGTTCTGACGGTGGACGCCAAGACCGACGGCGCACTGGGCACGGTGGCAATCACGGGCGGCGGTACGACGGTGACTTACACGGCGGGCGCGGCGACCGGTGCGGATCAGTTCACGTACACGATCGGCGACGGCCACGGCGGCAGTTCGACGGCCACGGTTTCGATTGCGGTTGTCAATACCAAACAATCGCACGGCCTGCCCGCTCCCTCCGCCGCACAGTCGGACGAACTGGCTCTGAGCGTCGGTCCGAACCCGTTGCGCGACAGGCTGAACATTGAGTTCAACCTGCCGGAGAAAGCTGCGGTTGAAGTGGTGCTGATCGACCTGCGCGGTTCGGAAGTCGCGACGCTCAGGGCGGGCGCTCGCGCGGCCGGCGGCCAGGCCATCGACTGGGACATCGCGAACCTGAATCTTCCCACGGCCGCCTACACGCTGGTGTTGCGCGCCGACGGCGCGCAGCCGCGCGAAGCGAGTGTTGCAGTGCGCATCGTGAAGTAAAGTCAGAGCAGCACAGCTGTTAATTATCAAAGGGATGGCCCGGTTGCGGGTCATCCCTTTTTGTTTGCGGCGAGAACCGTTTTTATCTGTGCGTACTTTGGCTTCACAGCTCGAACGTAGTTCTACGTAGGCCGGCTTTAAACCCAACAACTAACAAAACAATCAGAAAAAGAGTCTGCGAGCGGGAGTGAGCAGGACGCCGCACTTAAACAACGGCCCGTAGCGGCAAACTCCCGCGACTTTCCGGCGAAAGCGCTGCCATTAACAGCATCAGTGCAAACAGCCACGTGGTGTAATTTAACACACTCAACTCCCCATCGGCGTTTAAGTGCCAGTTAAAATTCCGGACACTCGACATAGGAACTATCCTGCGTTGTTAGTTGGAGTTCACCGCCGGAATAGCGCGAGACATACTTTACTCTCAGGCAGGTGTCGTTGAATGCCTCATCACCATACTGCCGGTACTTTTCTTCGAAACCAGGATACTCTTCCCACCAACGTTTAACAACTCGCCACTCGCCGTCGGCAAAGGCCAGACTGTCGTCCCGCGTAACAATTCCCTCTGCCGAAGTTTGATTGTGGTGAACCAGGCGGAATTGGCCGTCAAAAAGAGCATACTCCCAGGTGCTGGAGCACGAATAGTGGCAGCCGACCACAAAAGACAGGCGTTTGTTAACAGAGTCAAGCTCAAGGTAGCCGGCGTTTTCGCTTATCTCCGGATCGTAGACAAAGTCGCGTCCATTGCCGCTGTTTAACCAGAAGTGCTGGTTGCTGACACCGTAGACACCGGATGACGGGCTCTCCCACTTCAGATCGGGCGCACCGTCGAAGTTGTAATCCGACACGCTAAAACAGGTGTCGTATTCCTCGTCGTCTTTGTAATGCCAGTAGCCCCAGGGCAACTCTTCGCAGGGGCCGATTAAACGAAGTGGATAGACGTCAGTACTCCCGGAAGCCGTTGTGACACAGGCGTATCCGTATCCGGTGTCCAGGTCGAATTCATCCGGGTTGTGCGACAATGACAACTTAAACACATTTTCAGTCTGTTCGGCGGCGTCAGCAGACTCACCGTCGTGACGCGGTGTGAAGGCACTGGACGCCAGGGTACAGACAAACAAACCGACGGTAATTACCGCTGCAAACAGACAAGACACAACTGCGACGCGCATGGCGGGCCTGACTATCATGGAAGTTTGAGATTGCGCCGGGAATGTTGCAACAGCTCTCACAATGAAAAAGGGAGCCAACAATGTACGCCAAAGATGCTTCTCGGCGTCCTACTGCCCGGAACTTTTCTCCATCTGGTGTTTAACCGACGCCTCGATCAATTCCCGCAGGACATCCATGTTGACATCATCGAGTTTTTTGACATAGAGGCAGGACTTACCTGTTTTAAACTTTCCGAGTTCGGCAAGTTGCTCGCGATACGCTTCAAAACCATCCGTGATGTACATGGTGAGGTTTTGTTTACGAGGTGAAAAACCGACGTGGAACCAATCGCCTTCACGTCCACTGGCGTATTTGTAGTGATAACTGCCGAAGCCGACAATACTCGGCCCCCACATTTTGGGTTCGTCACTGGTGACTTGTTTCATCACCTCGATCAACACGCGGCAGTCGGCTTGTTTCTGTTTATCTTCAACGCCGTCGATAAACGCGTCGACGCTCAGGTCGTTTTTGGTCGTTTTGTTGGCGGACATGTCCCCCCCCGGATATGTTAATGATACAGGATTTTCCGCAACTGCCGAATGTTTGACGGCCGTATGCGAAGCGCGTGAATGTGTGTTTAGCCGGGAGGCTTAAAATAGGGAATTCGGCAGAAAGAAGGGCAAGAAAGATCTGCGAAAGATCTGCGAAACATCTAACGATCAATCGGCATGCCGGAAGATACCAGCATCGGCGCTGCGGGATTGGACGTCACGGCTATATGCCGGCTCGGGTAAAACAACACGGCCGGCCGGCGCGCCGCCCGGAGATCGCTGCGATTCAGCGGGCCGATGTTTTGCAGGACTCCCTGTTCATCGTATGTCATTTCAAGCGGCACAAACAGCTCAAAACGCAGCCGGCCCGGAGAGAGAAAATAATAGCGCACAAAGTAGCCGTCGAGATGGCGCGACCACCGTCCAGACGGAATAAAACGCAGCATCCCGGCTACTTCCTCGCCGCCGGCAAGCAGATTCGCAAACTCCATCGCACTGGTGAAGGTCTCGGCATGGTCCCGCAACTCGCCTCGCAGCTTTTTGCCGCGGGACACGACGTTGTGCACCGCGGACGGCACTCCCCCGAACAGCCTGTTAATCAGACCGTTATCGGCCAGACTTAACAGCCCCCCGTTGAGTTCAAAGCGTTCGGAAATGGAAAGCAGTTCCGCGGCGGCGTAGCGCAGTTCGGGCGAAAGATCGGAATAAGTCCGACCCAACGCTATTTCAACAATCAGTGATTGAACGGCACGGTTGGCGATGTCAGGGCGTCTGCAGGACCTGCGCAAGACGGACTGAATAAGCTCAACGCGGGAACCTTTTGGCTCGGCGTAAATAAATGTGGTTTCTTCAGTGATAAAACTGAATCCGGGACGCAAGACAAATGCCACCGCATCCAGCCGGTAAAATCCGGGCGACAAAACAAATGCACCATCGGCATTCATTTCCGCGGCGTTTAACACGGCAAAATCTCCATCCTGCGGATTGATGGCATCCAGGGCGGGCTCTTCAAACCGGGCGTCGCGCAGACTTGTTGTCAGCGGTTCATCGGGCAGCAGAGCGTCGGCGCTACGCGCTGCGGCGGAGCCTGGGATAAATCTATCAGCGCCGCTCCGCAGTTCTTTCAACACGGCGCAGGAGGAGCTGAATACAACAAGAATGAGCATCACTGGTACTGTTAACATCCGCATCATAATTTTTCTCCCGGCCGGTTCATATTGTCCATTTACTCCGGCGCGCGCTCGCGGCAGCCGACATACTGAACGACAGGAGAAATGGACTGACAGTTACAGCAGGCGGGTTTAATTGCCGCAGTCGCAGTCCTGGACCGTACTTTGAAGTTCATTAATGATTTCGAACGCAACCTCAATGTCCTCGGCGCGGTGCAGAGAGCTGTATGATTTGTCAAGTGCTTCCTTGAGTTTAATTGCTTCGGCACGCAGCGCTCTTGCCTCGTCATTCAGATGCAAAGACAAAGGGGCCGTCATTGTAGCGATGAGCGCCACAATCGACACCGAAGAAACCAGGGCCTGTCGCAGTCAGCCCGTCCGTTGCGCAGGCCGCGAAGCGTCCCTCCTTTCGGATCCGGGCATGCAAACTCCCCCTGAATTACAGACTTGATCCGTCATGCTTTATTAACTCTCCATCCACCTTGCCGCCGGCGTAGTGGACGCCTACTCAATAAATGTGGATGTCGTGAACTTTCAAGAACCATCGCATGCGTGTATTCGTTGGTTTGGTTATTCTCTTAAACTGTCCTGCCTCAGCGTGAATCGGAAGATCCCCTGTGAAGATTAAGAGACTACGCTCGTATATGCTCACGCTGCCAGTTTTCGCCGTTGCCTGGCCTCGCGCAACTTGCGATCACGCTCGTTAAGTATCTCGTCCATACGTCCATCGACGACGTCCTGCGGAGCCAGATAGTTAATAGCCGAGTGCAGTCTCTCGGTGTTATAGTAGTTAATATAGCTCGCAATTTGTTGCCGTGCATCGTCAAGATCTGGATAGCTTTGTTGCCGAATAGCTTCGCGTTTAATCGTTCCGTGATAGCGCTCGATCTTGCCGTTGCTTTGCGGATACGCCGGCGAGGTTTTTACATGCGTATATGCCAGATAGTTGATGAGTTCTTTAAACTCTTTGGCTACGAATTGACCGCCGTTGTCACTGATAATGCGCGGTCCGGCATCCGGGTACTGTTCGGCGGCCTTTTGCAAGACTATTGCGACATCGGCGTACTCCATCTTCACACGCAGTTCGTGCGCGACAATCTTGCGGCTATAGCCGTCCAGAATGCTTATCAGATTGTAGTGAATGCCTTGCACCTTCACCATACTGATATCGATATGCCAATGTTCGTGGACCGCTGTGGGTTGCTCGAAACCGCTGCCTTTCGATGTCGTTCTGTCTGTGGACCAGCGCCGCATCAGTCCCGCCGATGTTAACACACGCCATGTGGTTGCCGGGCTGACCGCACAGATGTCCTGATCCAGCATCATATAGGTCAAACGCCGATATCCCTGGTCCATGCGCGGACGACAATACTCAATGATAGCTTCCCGTTCTTTCGGTCGCAGCCAGTGTGTTCGCGGTTGTGAACCCTTGTGACGGTTCGGCAGCCCCGCACGACCGCGCCAATCGTAGTATTTGCCGGCAGGAATGCCGATCATCTCAAGTAGACGAGACTTCGGCAGCCCACTGCCACGAGCCACACGATCAACCCAGCTTACCACCTCGTCGCGTATATCGGGTTCGACCCAGCGACCGTTCAGGTCTCGCCATCGATACTTTTTTTTAAGCGCACATTGTCGAGCAGCAAGTCGCTGATCAGGCTTTCACGTTCCTGCAAACGCGAGGACAGCTTTTCCTCCTTCGCACGTTGAACCGCCGTCGGACCCGGTTGAGGACCGCGTTTGGATTCAAAGGTCTCCACGGCACCCTCGAACAATTGCTTTTGCCACGTGTGAATCAGATTTGGATTAATGCCGTAGCGGGCCGCCAACTCCGATACCGGCACACGATTCACCAGGTGTTCGCGAACGATTTTGACTTTCTGCTCGGCTGAATACTTCTTTCTTGATGACATTTCTCCTCCTGGGAATGATCCTTAAATTACCAGGGGAATACTTCGTTTCCAACTGAGGCGGAGCAGATGCCGTATTCCTACATTCAACACTTCCGCGACACGGTGATTTAAAACGCCACTCTCCATGTGGTCCGAGCGATTTGGTCCTTTTCCACAAACGGTCGATATAGGCGACGTCCAGCACAACTACAGTTGAGAATCAGTCTGATTTACCAAAAAGTCAGCACCGGCAGTGAGGATGCCCGCCGTCACGACGAACTGGAGAGCCAGATATTCCGCTCGCGTCGTTACCTTGAGCGCAACGAAAGACTTACAGACTTCGACAAATCTCTGCTTAACTTTTTGCGCAGACTGCCCGGTACTTCCGCGCGTGAAAAGCTGCAAGCCAAGTTTCGTTCAATGTTAAAAGAGGCATACTCTCTGTCGAGCAAGAATGCAAACAACCACATTCTGGGTCTTGAAGAAATAATTTGCTGGCTGGAGTCGCGCATCAATCGCAGTACAATTGTTGCCGAATTCCGCGCCAAACTTCGGAAGCGCTGCAACCCGGATAAGTCATGATTGCAGCAATGCCGCCTTCACAAAATCTCCAGCTGTTTTTCCTGCACCCCCTCCCCAATTTTCCGTATCTTCCCGCCGAGAGGCCTTAACATACCGCCGGCGCGCGTGCGAGCGCGTCCGCATTAACGTTGGATTGTTTCCATGAGTCTCCCGAAATTCCCGGCCTGCCTCCTGTGGAGTCAGTTCCGCCTTGAGCGCTTCGCTTGCCTTTTGTTAGTCTTTGTTGTTGTGTCCGCTTCCGCCGCGTTGTTCAACACACAGCTGTGGTCACAGGCATATTCGCCCAAAGACGGTATAAAAGTCATCGACGACATCAGTTATTACAGCGGTGCGGACGCGGACAGCGATAAACACAAACTCGATCTCTACCTGCCCGAAAATGTTAAAAACGGCCCGGTGATACTGTGGATCCACGGCGGCGCCTGGGCGTCCGGCAGCCGCAAACAGGAAAGTCTGATCGCCAAACAGTTTGCCGACAGAGGTATCGCCGTCGCGGTGATGAGTTATCGCCTCAGCGCCGGCAGTTGGATCAGCCCGTCGCTGCCCGACAGCGGCGTCGTGCATCCGGCGCACATCATCGACGTGGCGCGCGCTTTTGCCTGGATGTACAATCACGCCGCCGAGTACGGCTGGTCCGAAGAAAAACTTTTCGTGAGCGGTTATTCGGCCGGCGGACATCTCTCCGCCCTGCTCGCTTCCGACCCGCGCTACCTGGCCGCACAGAACTTAAACATAACCGACATCCGCGGCGCGATTCCCATCGCCGGCGCTTACGACATCGAACACTACTACCGACAGCTGCTGCCCGAACTGGGACAGAAAAATACCGAGGCGCATATCTTCGGTGTATTCGGCCCGGAAGAGACGCTCAACGAAGCCGCGCCGCTGACCTACTTAAACGCGGAGAATGCGCCCATGCTTGTCATCTCCGAAAGCCAGACCTTCGGTTATACCGCCGTCTACGAGGAAGCCGTGATCAACGCGGGCATCGATCACATTCAGTTTGTGCACTACATGAACAAAACGCACAAAACCCTCTACGAAAGCATGCAGGAAGACGACAGCCGTGCGGATGCGCGCATAGTGGAATTTATTGAGGAGTGTTGCAACGCGGCGCAATGAGCCGGATCGTCCCTTTATGGTAGAAACATTACTCTGTTTGCACGCTTCAATACCGATGAACGAACATCGGGCCATAAAAATAATCGGCCCGGTGTAATGCCATTCTTTTTCTGGCGTTCTTGACCAATCGTCGTTTTTTCGCGATTTCAGGCGGTTTTACCGTTCCAACAGCAAAACTCCATCAATTTCCGTCACGCGATTAATCGCCGACAGCACATAACAATCACACAGCAGGTTTGACAATGTCGAAAATGCGAACGTAATTTTACCGCAGAGTTTCCAATAACACCTGCGGAAGAGCGATTGATGCTGCGAGTAAAAAATCCGGAAGAACTTGAAGTTCTCAAGGCCGCCGTGCGGACCTATGTGTTCAGACATCGTGGCACGTTCACGGTATTGAGACCGACGTTCAAAGAACTGGTCGAAGCGATCTTTATGGTCTTTCGCCCGACCAAAGACTGGGGCGATATTGTCTACAATGAAGACGCTGTCGACAAACACATCGAGACAATACAGCACATCGAACGCTTCGACGGGCCGCCGCAGACAATTGGTTATCCCCAGATCGCCAATGCCACCGAGATACAGTTCCGCGCAACGGCCCCTTCCATTTTTCTTGCCCCGCTGATTGAACAGTATCCCAAACAGTTTGAATTCCCCCACATCCGCGCATTGTGGACGCTCCTGCCGGTTCTAATGTTCAGAAACACCAACTCAAAAGACGAATTTACGGGATACAATCCCGAACAGGACATCCTGGACTTTGTTGAAGAGTATCCATTTTTTGTGGGGGAATTTACGGAGAGTTCCACTGCAGAACCAACCACTGAAAACACTCCGAACCAAATTGAATCAAAAGCAGAGTTTAAGATTAACTATCATATCTGGTTGATTGGAACCGGCGCAAAAGGAGAGTTTTGGGATGAATTTAGAGATCAAAACATCATTGCACTGGGGTGGGACGATCTGGAGGACTTCACGACCTACAGCACGACCTCGGAAATTCAATCGGCTTTGCGGATCGTTGAGCCTGAGGCATCCAACAGGAACCGGGCTTCGGAAGTTGAACAGTTTGAGCGCCGGATCAAACCCGGCGACTTTGTTTTTGCCAGATACGGGAAAAACCTGCTCGGTTTGGGAATTGTTCTATCGAACTACCTGTACCGAGAAGCGGGTCCGCTGAAACACTTCAGACGTGTTGTATGGATCAACACAAAGGCAGAAGCACTCCCTTCAGACAGTGGAATCAGTCGACGTGAACGCTTCACCTTGAGAGAACTGACGCGTAACAAAAACAACTACGATAGACTGAAAGAGTTTATCGAGCGAACCTGCAACCAGACCGGGCCTTCAGGGATTTACTACAGGACTCCTCCAGACGACGATGATCCGGGCCAGGGTGGTTGCGACGATTTGGTTGAAAATAATGGATCACGTCAAAATGACGACAAACAAGACACACCAGGCTGGTGGTGGTTTAACATCAGTGAAAATGATCGAAAATTATTCCCGCCACATCGATTAAACAACTCTTCTATCGCGATCAATATTGAGAGTGGCGGAGAACATGGTGTCCTCCACCGAGTAAACAATGGCGACAGATTCATTGTCTATCGCTCAGGCCAGGAACGGAGAGTCCTGGGGTCGGCCACAGTTCTTCACAAACCAGACGCTTCCGGCGATGACAACATATCTATTGAACTCCAGATTTCGGAGGCAGCCGCCGGAATCCGCTATGATCAGATCAGATACCACGAAGACCTTGCCGGCCTGAGAGCAATCAAGTCGCCGCGTTCAACTCTGTTCAAATTAAGCAAAGAAGAATACGAAACAATTCTCGGCCTGGCCGATACCACCGACGATGATATAAACAAAGCGCTTCCCGTGTACAGCATCAAAGATGAGTTAAACAACCTCTTCGTTAATGAAGACTTCGTCAACAAATGCATCAACAACCTCAAGCGCAAGAAAAACATCATCCTGCAGGGACCGCCGGGCGTCGGTAAATCGTATATCGCCAAAAAGCTCGCCTACGAATTGATTGGCTTTGAAGACGACAGCAAAATTGCACGTGTGCAATTCCATCAGTCGTTTGGTTATGAAGAATTCATTCACGGCTACCGCCCGACCTCCAAAGGCGGTTTTGCGCTTCAGCCGGGCATCTTTCTGAAGTTCGTGCACGAAGCGCAGGCAGATTACCAAAAGAGTAAAACAAACGATCTGCCTCCGACTCCCCATGTCTTCATCATTGACGAAGTCAACCGCGGCAACCTGAGCCGCATTCTGGGCGAGTGCATGTCGACAATTGAACACGACAAACGCGATGAAGGACACGGCGTACAACTGCTGCACACGGCAAGCCACGAGCCCAGGTTCTGGATTCCCGAAAACCTCTACATCATCGGCATGATGAACACCGCCGACCGCTCGATCAGCCTGGTCGACTATGCGCTGCGCCGGCGTTTTGCCTTCATCGACATGGAGCCGCAGTTTGAAAACACGAGGTTCACGACCTTGCTGAAGGTCGGCTCCGACGCGGAGAAAGACCGTATCAAAGGTAAATTCAAGAGATTAAACGAAGAGATTAAGGCAGATCCGCGCCTCGGTAAAAATTATAGAATCGGCCACTCCTATTTTTGCACTGAGAAAGAACTGCCGGAGGCTAAGTCCCTGGATGATTGGTACACGGAAATCATCAATCACGAAATCGAACCGCTGCTGCACTCTTACCTGCCCGATGATCAGGATAGAGTCGACGAGCTGTTGAAAATGGTTAAACAATAAACACCGCAAAGCTGAAAGACAATGGCAAGCGAAAAGTCGCCGATCCCGATCCAGAACATTTTCCACATGCTGGCCTATGCCTGGGACTGCCTGCCCGAACTCGGCATTATCAAAGTCAAAGAGTTAAACGTCCAGGATGTGCCCAACCTCTGCGCCGATGTGCTCTGCCGCGGCGTCGAACGTCTGTCTAAAATCGGTTTCGACAAAGTTTACATTGATCTGCGCGAGTTAACCGACAACCCGCGCGGACGCATCGACTTCAGGGACAGCCTCAAACACCTGCACGAAGGCGTGCCCAGACTGGTCTGTGAACACTCCGACCTGAATCGCGACACGCTCCCCAATCGCATCATCTACAGCACCCTGCGCCACATGCAGTTAAATGACGATGTCGATTACGGCTACAAAGATAAAAATGACAAAGAACGAAACATCTCCGATATTAAACCCCGCATTGCCAGACTGCTGGCGGGATTCAGCGGCATCTCGACTGTGAACCTGAAGACGGCGTTCCAGCAGCGGCCGCGCGTAGCAAACAATGTTAACTTCTACCACTTCCTGTTACAGATATGCCGATTTTACATCGACAACACGCTGATGCGGGACGTGGAGGGACAACGGATGTTCAGTGAATTCGACGTCCACAGTGAATCCAAAATGCGCAACCTGTTCGAACGATTTATCCGCAACTTTTATTATCGCAAACGAACTTCATACAATTGCATACCCGGCAAATCGCATATTAACATTGAGTCGCGTTTTGCCAACAACAATGGCGACTACAACCCGCTGCCAAACATGCGCGCCGACGCCGTGCTCGAATTCGAGCATAAAGTTATCATCATCGAATGCAAGTTCACGAACCGGGGACTCACGCTGAGACATGGTAAAAAAGAATACAGTCCCAAACGGGAACACGTCTACCAGCTTGACGCCTACATCCAGAACTATCAACAGCGCGACGCGAAAAACCGCGAGATTGAAGGCATCCTGCTTTATCCGACCATCAATGAAGATGTCAATTGCCAGGGCCGCTTTCAAGCCGAATCATCGACAGTTTCAGGTCCGGCGCAGTACCTTTCTGTTAAAACTGTTAATCTTGCAAAACCGTGGGAAGCCATTGAACAACAGTTGCTGGACATGGTCGGGCGCGATCAGGCAGAAGAACAGGTAACGACGGCTTGAACATTCAAGCCCCATGACAAACAAAAGGCAACAAACCAACGGTCATGTGAAATTTGGAGTCTGTACGATGAGCAGACAAACAACAAGACCGACGCAGGTGAGGAAACAATCGCCGGCGCTTTCGTCAATATCGCTTTCCGGGTCGGCGACGTAGCGAACAGTCGGCACTTGGGTTCGACCGCTGTTAACAAAAGGCCGCCGACGCTACATCGACGGCCCTACAGACACATCAGGCTTTAAACATCCGGTGAAGCAGCCTTAGTCCACCAGCACAAAACTCGCAGTCTCAAGTCTGTCGCCCTGCTGCAAACGAACGTTGTACAAACCCGCCGTCAGCTTTTGTACAGGCAGTACAAAACTGTTCTGCCCCGCATTTACCTCGTGCACCGCGCGCAACAGCTCGCGGCCCTGGATGTCGCAGATCGTGATTGACAAGGTCCCGGATTCCGCCGCGTCGAACTCAAGACGCGCAGATTCGCCGCCCGCAACCGGGTTCGGTGAAATGTTAAGTCCCGACGCGTCCGCTGCAAGCGCCTCATTCTCACTGCCCTGCTTCAGCTGGTACCAACCGACGTATTGTCCGTCGCAGATCTGTTCCCAGTCCAGAACTTCGGCATAGTCGAACCAGACGTCATACCCTTCGGCATAGAAATTTTGATCGACCTCGTGCCAGTCGTTGTCCGGCGTATCATAAGGATCGGGACTGCGCACGTAGTCGCAGCCGGTTTTGCCGACCATGTTGGAGCGCAGCAGCCAGTGGTCGTCCGTGCCCGTGAAAGGCCCCCAGCCCGCCATGTAGTAGCCCGGGTCCGTCAGCCCCGGCACATAGTTGGTTGCGGCGACCGCCCGGACGCCGTCGTACTGGTCGTCCCGGCCGTATTGGCGGTAGTCGAGCGGAAGACCGAGAAACTGGTCGAGCAGCATGAAAAAGCCGTCGGTGAAACGTGAGAAATTCACTTCGCCCGCTTCGCCGACCACAACCAGGTTGTCATCGTAATTGTTGTTGGTGATAAACCAGCCGATCGCATCGCCCGGCGCGCCCGTGGCATAAGCGTTCGCCACGAACAAGGCGCCGGAAAAAGGATCGAGTGCGGCAACGTACACATCGCCGCCGAAAGCGCTGTTTTCATCGTAAACGCCCGTCGCATATGCCACGCCGTTTTCGTGCACCACAACCGTGTTGAAGCGATCGAAAGTTTCGTCGCTGCCGTAATGCTGCGACCAGGTTAAAAAGCCGGAAGGATCGAGGCCGAAGGCCCAGGCCTGACGTGTGAGTGCGCCGCCGATTTTAACATCCGATTCACCTACGACGATAAAGTTGCCGCCCTCAATTTCGCGGATACAACGCGCCGCATCGTAGTGGGGCGTGCCGTACATGTACGACCAGTTAACAGCGCCGGAACCGCCGTCCAGATTAATCACCACGGCGTCCATCGATCCAAATCCAAGGCCGAGATACTCGCCGTGTCCGGCGACAACGATCTCGCCACTGCTCGTTTCGATGACGGAGGCGCTCATGTCGACCCAGTCGTCTTCAGCGGCCAGTACGCGCGCCCAGATCAGACCGCCGGACGGATCCGACCGCGCCACCAGGATGTCGCTGCCGGCGCTGAAACCATTCACCGCCGTCGTCCAGACGCGATCGCCGTTTTCACATTCATAAATCGACATTTCGTACTCGGCCGCCTGCACGTCATAAATGTGGTCGATGATCGGTCCCAGCAAGGGATCGCTCAGGACGATGTGCGGATAGGGCCCGTTGACCGGGTCCGCGTACGAATAGGTCAAACCAATACTGAGAGCCTCATTCGCCTCCGTGTTGACGATATTGTAGGCGCGATCGTCCTCGTCAGGCGTCCCGTGAATAACTTCGGTAATCCAGCTTTGCGCCGTCAGCGGCACGGCTCCGAAAGCGACGGCAAACAACAAGGCGCACAGCGATGCGCCGGTGGAATTGACTTTCACATAATCTCCGATAAAACAGTTAAACAATTATGGCACATCAGATCGACCGCGCGGCCTCGCAGGATTCAGGGCGCGTTGCAGGTTTAAACAAACAGCCGGTTCTCATGGCGGACGCAGCGGTCGGCTTAACACAAGGGGCCGCCGACACTGTCGACGGCCCACAGATCAATTAAACACAATGGCTGGAATTACTCGACGATGACAAAGGCGGCCGTACCGGTCTGCTGTCCGGCTTGAATGCGGACGTTGTACACGCCGCCGGTCCAGTTCTGTGTCGGCAATGAGATGGCGCTCTGACCGCTGCGAATTGTATACGCGGCGCGCAACACTTCGCGTCCCTGTACATTGCTGACCGTCAACAATACGCTCAGTTCCTCTTCGGCGTTGAACTCAATTCGCGCGGCCTGGCCGCCCGACACCGGATTGGGGGCTATGTTAAACTGCGGCATGGCGACCCGTGTATCATTAACATGCGAACCGGTTTTGAGCGCATTCGGCGGGACGTACATGCCCGGGCAGATTTCTTGCCACTCGATTGGTTCTTCGTACTCGAGGCCAATCTCCTTGCCCTGGTAGTAATCCGTCTGGTCCGTGTGCTGCTCTTCAAAGCGCTCGATCCGCACCGGGTCCGGATTGAGGATATCGTCGCAGCCCGTTTTACCCAGCAGGTTCGTGCGCAGCAACCAGTGGTCGTCGGTCGTGCTGGAGTGCGGCGTCCAGCCTGCCATGTAGTAACCGACGTCCGTTACACCCGGCTGCCCCAGCGTGGGAGTGATGGCGCGCGTCATGTCCAGTCTGTTCAAAGCGCCGTAGTGGCGGTAGATAATCGGAATGCCGAGCGGCGGATCGAGAAGCATAAAAAATGCATCCAGGTTGCCCGAGTTGTTAACCTCGCCGGCCTGTCCCGTTACAACCAGGCGCTCGTTATCCACGCTGCGGTTAATAAACCAGCCGCCGGCCTGTCCCGGCGTTCCGACGGCATAGGCATCCGCCACGAGTTGAACACCGGTCGTCCAGTCGAATGCCACAACGTAAATGTAGGAGGCAAAGGTCGATCCGTCGTTGTAAACACCGGTGGCGTACATCTGTTCGTTCGGCTCAAAATACACGCAGGTCGAAAAACCGTCGATCGTACTTTTGTCGCCGTAGTGCTCCGACCACAGCAGCGCGCCGCCGGCGTCAATCGAAAACGCCCAGGCCTGCATGTCGAACACGCCGCCCAGATCCAGTTCCGTCTGACCGACCACGACAAAATCGCCGCTGGGAAGTTCGCGAATGCAACGACCCGAGTCAAAGTAATCGCCGCCGTAAAACTGCGACCAGTTCACATTTCCGCTGCCGCCGTCCGGGTTAATCACGAAGGCGTCGGTATTGCCGAATCCCGCCGGATCGTCCGTCACACCCGTAACGTAAATCTCCTGGGTGCTCGCTTCTATGATCGAGGTACTGTAATCTGCGTCGTTGTTTTCCTGTCCAATGACACGCGCCCACAAGACATTGCCGCTGATATCGGTGCGGACGACGAGCACATCGACGTTGGAACTGAAACCGCGCACACCCGTCGTCCAGATGTAATCGCTGTTTTCACACTCGTAAATTGACATTTCAAACTCGGCGACCTGAACGTTGTACACCCACTCGTTCTTGGCGCCGAGCAAAGCATCGCTTAACACCACATGTGCATTCGGGAATGTCGTGGGATCGCCGTAACTGCTCGTCAGACCGATACTCAGAGCTTCCTGAATCTGCGTGTTGACGAGGTTGTAGGCGCGATCCTGGCCGTCGGCGCCGCGCACCACTTCTGTAATCCAGGACTGCGCCTGGAGCGAAACGCCCGCACACGCAACTACCAGACTCAACAAACCACATCTGAATAGTGAAGCATTAAAAAACATGACAACTCCAAAAAAAATACAATAGAAGGTTAAGGCAGTGTTAAAACGCGTAAATCGGAACACGCGATATGCGCGCGGGCAGTTGTATGATGATCGCTCGGCTGCGCCGGCTCTTCAATCCAATTTTGTTAACCGTCGAACTGTAAACAATCAGTCGTCGAGCGGTGGCAGGACGGCGTTGCATTCAGCTTGAATGCGGTTGTCCGCGCGTTCCGCGGCGCAGCGACGGACCGACGTCCGCGTCAAGGCGCTCGGAACGCGGATGACAATTTCATCACTGCGTCCGCAGGTGCTTTCGGGCTTGAAACCGGCAATTCAACAACAGAGCGGCAACTCGCTTGCGGGCAAACCGGAAAGTCCTGGATTCAGATTGTTGTATTGGGAGTCTTGCATCCTGAAGTATTCAGCGATGTGTTTAAGTGATGCGACCCGGCACGACCTGTTTCCGACGGCGCCGACAAGACACACAGTTGTTGGAAAGGACATTAATGCCGCGAAACGGCGACAAGGCGGCAGTAAGACTTTGAGCAGAGGTATATTTCAACTGAAGATCGATCGGCAGTGAAGTGCGTCAGTTGAATCACTAAGTCGCCGAGAAGATCATGATTCCGGATGAAACACGCAAACAAATTTTGTCGATTTAACGGCTCGCTACTATTTAGTCGCGGCTTTCGTAATGAAAGGCTGTTAAACTCCCCGGAATATAGGACGCGCGCGGCACTGGTATCCGCCGGACATCGCTCTGCGGGACAAACAGGATTGTCGGAAATGGACGATGGCGCAAACGAGGCGGCGCAGCCTGAATTTGTATGGCAGGTATCCGGAAGTCGCAACGGCCGATCGCCGACTTTTCGGCGGCTATTTTGTATACTGCGCCAGGAAGTCACGCCTGCGATTCCACCATAGCCGGACATCGCGGGTCGTACAAAACATCTCGTGCTGCACTCAGAGTCATGATTCAGACTGATGAAATTCGAAGTTTGCGGCGGGAACTGGCCGCGGCCGACGGCCTGGAGCGCATACGCATCCAGGCTGAACTGGTCGTGTTGCTGGCGCTGCGCAATCTGCAGGAAGCTGAAGCGGCGCTGACCGAAGCTGAGGCGTCGTTTGAGAATTTCCGTGACGGCGATGACAGCGGTTCAGCATTATACATCCGCACGCAGGCCGCCCTGCTGCGCGCGCGCGGCTGGCACTGGGAAATGAACTTCAAGCTGGTTGAGGCGGGCGACCACTTCCGCGCCGCGGCCGAACTGCTGGAGGACGGCCCGGCAAAGATCCGCGTGCTGCTCGACCAGGCGCGCACGTTGCGCAACAGCTCCCGAGTTCCCCTGGCGCGCGCGGTTCTGCAACAGGTCGCCGCGCTGCTGGATCGGGACGGCGACCGTCAGTTTCACATCACGCTCTGTTGTGAACTGGCGCTCTGCAATCACTATTCGGGCGAACCGCTGGACGCCCAGGACCACCTGCGCCGCGCGCGCGAACTGTTTGAGGGCGGGCCGTCGAGCGAAGCCGAACAGATCGGCATGCTGCAGGTGCTCGGCGGCGTGGCCACCAACCTCGGCAATTTCAGCGAAGCGGTCGGCTATTTTGACCGCGTCATTCCGTTTCTGCGCGCCGGCGGCCACTCGGCCGAACTGCTGGTGGCGCTGCACAACCTGCGCAAATGCCTGCCGGCGCTGAACCAGTTCCGGCGCGCACTGGAAACCGCCGAAGAGAGTCTGGCGCTGGCCCGCCGCGTCGGGATGAAATTCGTCGAAGCCAACACGCTGAAATCGATCAGCGACCTGCACCTTCAATTCGGCGAGCTGGACCGCGCCGCCGCCGCCGCCGAGGAAGCGCTCGGCCTGCTGCGCGAGCTGGACCACCCGCTGGACCTCCTGAGCGTCAAAGTCAAGCTGGGACGCATCGACATGCTGACCGGCGCGGAGGAGCGCGGCATGCTGCACCTGAAGGAGGCCGGCGCACAGCTGCGCGGCATGGAATTCAACCTGCGCATTTTCGACGTGTTCGGCATCCTGATTGAATACACGCCCGACAGCATCAGCCTGGAAGAAATCGAAGCGCTGCTGCGCCAGGGACTGCGGCGCCCTTACCTGCCCGGCATGACATTTCCCGTGCGCGTTCCGCTGCTGCTGGGCCGCATCCACCAGAAACGCGCCGAGCTGGACCAGGCGCGCGAACAGTATGAAAAGGCCCTGGCGCTGAGTCGCCAGTTTGAGTCGACCTGCCTGCAGGCCGCAGCTCTGACGAGCCTCGGCGGAATCGAGACCGAACTGGGCCGCTTCGAGGCGGCCAGACGCCATCTGCGCTCCGCCCTGACGGTGGCGACCGACTGCGCCGACTGGACCGTGCGCCGCCAGGTGCACGACGCCCTGACTGAACTGTTTGCCCGCTTGGACGAGTGGCGGCCGGCGCTGGAGCAACACCGCGAAGCATTTGATCTGGAACAATCCGTCCTGCTGCAGCGCATGCCGCAACGCCTGCAGCGCCTCCAGACGGACAACAATGTCGACAAACTGGAACGGCGGCGAGACAAACTCAAACTACAGGTTCAGGAGGCCGACGCAGAGCTGAAGCGCATGCAGCGCGTCCACGCCGCCAACAAGCGCAAGGTTGAAGAAGGCGAGGCGCTCCTGCGCTCTCTGCGCTCTCTGCTGCGCCGCGCCGCTGCGGGGACTCCCGCGGACAACGCGCTCAACGAGGCGCGCCAACTCCTGCCGGCGCTTGCGGCCAAAGTACCCAAAACAGGCGGTGAAACTCCCGATGCCGACGCCGGCTTTATCGCCTTCCTGAAACAGCGCTTCGATGCACTGACGCCGCAGGAGCTGAAAGTCTGCGACCTCCTGCGTCTGAACCACGGCAGCAAGAGTCTGGCGCGACTGATGAACGTCTCGCCGCGCGCCGTCGAGAGTTACCGCTATCGCATCCGGCGCAAAATCGGCGTCGATGCGGGCGTCGACCTGGCCGCGTATATCAGCGCCGTCCACAAAGAGTATTCAGCACAATGACGGCCCGGAAGGCCGCAACAAGCACCGGAGCACAACACGCCGTGAACCCCGCGTCCGACATGGATAAATTCAACAAACAACTGGCCTATTCCAGCGGAATACGCAAGGTCAACTTGCTGTCCCGCCGCGCGCTGAGCCTGGTGGATTCGCACCTGACCGAAGCGCTGGCCTGCGGCGGCGAAGCCGTGGACCTGGGACGGCGGCTGCTGGAGCGCCTGACAAACGACGACCGGCGCACCAACAGATACCGCAAGACGCTGGCCGCGGCGCTCTCGGCGCTGGGCGTCTGCCGCCTGCGCAGCAATGAGCTGGAGCGCGCTGAAGATCTGCTGCTGGAAGCTTTTGGCATTTTTAAAGCGATAGAAGAATGGGACGAAATGCTTTCGGCCAGTTATTCGCTGGCGGACGTGTACTACTTTCAAGGCAATAACGCGCAGGCTCTGCGGCAGGTCGAGTACGGCCTGGACGTCTGCGCCCAGTTGAAACGGCGCAAGCTGACGGGCATGCTCTACGCGCAGAAAGGCAAGGTGCTCATGTCCCTGGGCCGCCACGGGGAAGCCGGACGCGCGCTGCAGAACGCGGTGGACCGGCTGGGTGAATACGGCCCCGACGACAAAGCGCACATCCTGAGCACAGCCTGCTCGGTCTACTTTCACATCGGCAACCTCGACGCGGCGCGGGTGTGCATCGCCCAGGCGATAGAGGTCATCAAGGCGCTGGAAGAACGACGGTACAACCAGGTCGTTTTTCGCCAGAACCACGCCACGGTGCTGCTGGCGATGGGCCGGCGCGCGGAGGCAATCGCGGAACTGAAAGAAGCCATCCGTCTGGCGCGTCTGGGTGAATACAAGTTTGCGGAGGCCTGGGCGCTCAAATTGCTCGGCGCCTGTTACATGGAAAACGGCGAGCTCTACCGCGCCATCGGCGTCTTTGCGAACAACCTCAGCATTCTGCGCGAAGCCAACCTGCCCGAGCGCGCCACGCTTGTGCAGGCGCGCCTGGGACTGCTCTACGAACTCATCGGCGATACGGCTTCCAGCCGCCGCCACCTGGCCGAAGCGGCGGAGACCTGTTTAAGTACGCCCGATTCGGGCGACAGAATCAACACAATCGGCATAATCGCCCGCCTGGCGCCGGACCTGGGCGAGCTTGAACGCTACGAACAATCCCTGCGGGAAACATTTGAGCAGACTGAAGCGGTCGGCGGGCCGCTGCCGCTTTCCGCGTCGATCGTTCAGGGTGTGCTGCTGGGACTGTTAAACAAACAGTCCGAATCTGTTAACAAATTACTGTACGTCGTGGAAACGGGCACACGCCAGGGCGAACCGGACCTGGTGGCGCGCGCCCTGACGCATCTGGGACTGGCGGCCGCGCGCGCCGGAGACCGCACGGCGGCGCTGGCACACTTAAACAGAGCCGCGGAGTTCAACGACAAGTCGCCCAGCTGGATACTCGAGCGGCAAATTGTCGCGGCGCTGACGGATCTGTACGAGCAACTGGGCAACTATCGCGAAGCGCTGGAGCAGCACCGCCGCCTGCGCCGCCTGGAGAAAAAAGTCTACCTGCGCCAGGCTGAACGCGGCGCGGAACGCCTGATCTTTGCAACTTCGGTGGAAGACCTCGAGCAACAATGCGTCGAGCTGGAAACGCGCCTGCGCGAGACCGGTGAGGAACAGGAGCGCGCGCGCGAAGCCGCGCGCCTGCCCGCCGCGCGCCGCGACGTCATCGACGCGACGCTTAAACGCGTCGCCGCGCTGTTAAACAACACAAGTACGGCGGTGGGTCACGGCGAAGCGCCCGACATCGCGGCGGCGCTGGAACTGATAGACGGCGCGCTCGACGGCGCGGCCGACGCGCTGGAGTCCGACGGCCTCGAACCCGAAGACCGCCGCTTCATGCAGGTGCTGCACGAGCGATTCCCGACGCTGAGCGCCACCGAACGCAAAGTCTGCGCGTATATACGCCGTTCCATGTCCAACAAACAGATTGCCGCGGCGCTGAACGTGAGCGCGCGCGCCGTCGAGACCTATCGCTACCGCGTGCGCCGCAAACTGGCGCTGGAAGCGGGCGCGGACCTCAACGCCTTTGTCCTCCAACTCGTCTGAGCGGAACGCTCGCGGACGGACCGGAACCCGAGCGCGCAAAAATTCTCAACAAAAAAGCTGCTCACCGAGGGACGCGCACAGTTAAACAGCGGGACCAGCAAAAGTAAAAAGCCGCCGCAAACGCCAGTGAAGCGGCAAGGCGATCAGAGAACACCTGCAGCAATCCCCCACCGCAGACAGAAGTAAACCGCATGTGCGGGACCCGGGGCGACGCCCCGCCGAACACGAGCTGCGCGGCCGTGCCACAACGCCGAAATTGACCAAAACCCGAGCCAAATTTTTCGCGACGACGAAATTTGCTATTCAATGTGAAAATTGTAATTTGGGCGCGTGCACCGAAATCGACCTGCCGTTTATGGATGGCGGGACAATAATCCGAATTGCGGTAACCCCAAAATACAAGAGTGTCAGCCGCCTTAATCGTTGTCATGTACTGCTAGAAAACCGGCCGCACCAGGGGCCTGCGCGTAATCCGGCGCGCGGAAACCGAACTGAATCACGACGTGTGGCGGGCGTGCTACGATTAATGGCCGTTTGATTGAGCCATCAGAGTTGCCGGGTAGAATCCTTTCAGCACACGTGCGGAATTTGCCCGTCACCATTCCCATGTTAAACAACGCGGTTAAACAATCGCAGCGCTCGGCCGCCGGGATTGACCGTTGCAATTGACATCCCGTCAGAGTTCTGTACCGGAACCAACCGTCGCCGGGCGTTTAAACGTCCGGTGACCGAATGTTTATTGACTGACCTAACTCCAGCATTTATCATCAACCGTACACATGCCATTATGACTTTAATCAGGCGATTATTTTACGTGCTCCTGCTCGTTTCTCTGGCGGGATGCAGTGGATCTTCCGACAAGGGCGATCCGAACGGCAACGATCACGACAGCAACAATACAGGAGTGGTTGTCGATCCGATAGCGGCCGACGACTGCCCCATCGACGGGATAGACGGCGACTGCGTCGCGCCCGCATGCTGGTTTACCGGATCGGTGCCGGAACCGCAACCGCAGGATTTCCCCTCGGAAGATCCGAGCAACTGCGACTTCCATCAGATTTCCTGGCAGTACTTCCTGTGGCTGACGGAAGAAGTTGACGGCCAGCTGCGGTTTATGACGATGTTCACGGACAAGGCGATTTATCCGGAAACCAAAGACGACACACATCAGGTGCTCGACATTGTTGAACAGGCGCTGTCCAAGGGCGTGCTGGTGGACCACAACAACCGCGCTGTTTACAGCAATATCGTGATTAACCAGACCTACCGCGACTGGGTGTTGAACAACCAGTTGTACAACGACGAAAAGTTTCGCATGTTCGGCGCGGAGAACAACTTCCCCGTCGGATCGATGTCGATCAAAGGCGCGTGGAAAATTGTGCAGCCGGGCGAGGACGTGTCCAAACTGTACACAACCAAGGCCGATATTAAACTGCTGGAATCGGTGAACGGCACGCCGCGCATCACCGACAACTCGCCGACGCAGCCCGGCGTGGAAGTGGCGCTGGTTGGTCTGCATATCGCCGTGGTGGTCGAAGGCCATCCCGAGTTTATCTGGGCCACCTTCGAGTTTGACGACAACGCGCCGGACTTTCAGGAGAACCAGGCGTTCGACCAGCCGGTGTCGGACAAAAACTGGCTGTTTTATACGGCCGGCACGGAGGCGCGCAACGCCAATGCCAACAACGCGGCGACGCTGGCCTTCATCGATCAGAAAGCGCAGACAATCGGCCCCGTCACGCAGGTGGCGCGCCAGTATGTTAACGGCGGCGGCAACCCCACCAACCAGGGCAACATCGAGCACTTAAACACGAGTGTGGAAACCCAGCTGGCGCAAGGTTCGATCTGGAAGAACTACTTTGAAGTCGGCGCAATCTGGTTTAACAAACCGGATGCACTTCAGCCGGACTGGACGCCGAACGTGGATAACAGCATGGTGACCGGATCGCTGCTGCTGTCGAACTCGGTGATTGAAACCTTCACGCAGAAAGTCGCCTCGCAGAACGAGTGTTTCAGCTGCCACAACACGATGCCGCTGACGGACGTGCCGAACAACAAACCGGTCCTGCCGGGCAAAAACGCCAATACGAGTCATGTCCTGCTGAAAGCCTACCAGGGCGGCGGCGAAGTCAAACGTTAACATTCAACACATTAACATTCCAAGATCAACCATGTCAACAAATATCAGTCTACGCATACATCCGGCGATCGGCATGGCCCGCGTCGGCAACAGCACGGAATACTACCTGGGACCGGAAACGATGGCCGCCAGCCCGCAGGAAGGCACGGACCTGACCGGCGGACTGCCGATCAAACCGGGCACGAACTCCGAAACAATTACGAGTTCCGACCTGCGCGACAACACGGGCCGACTTAAACGCCAGGCGGCGCGCTTCAAGATTTACCAGTATTCCAACGAAGGCTCCGAGTTGAGTTATCCGACGCCGGGCGGCGAGGAAGTGACGATCGGCTCGCACATCAACGGCAAGAAGGTGGTGGACATCATCTGGACGGTGCACCTGGCCAACAAAAAGGCGAACTGCTGGGAAATTGACGAAGACGCCAACCTGGGCCTGAAGCTCTACGAACCGCACTGCGTCACGGTGAACGGCACGCCCCTCCCGGAAGAAGTCGCCACGCCGCCGCTGCGCAACCCGCTCTTTGGACCGAACGGCTCGCCGAATCCCTACGACGTCGATCCGGCCGATCCGGACCGACTTAAACAACTCGTCATCGACGCCGGGCCGCGCGCCATCCGCGCGGTGCAGGGCAATACGCCTGTCGCCTTTGACAGCACGACGGAAGCGTCGTATTACGACACAGGCAAACAGGCCGTCGTCAACCAGCCGAATTATCCGATTCAGTTTCCGGCCACAAACGGCACGGGCAACGGCGAGAGCGATCCGATCAACTACCTGGGTGAAATCCTGACGGAAGAAAACGGACGCCTGATCGTGCTCGGCGGCCACGGCCTGGCCTGCGGCTTCGACAATCAGGGCAACTACGACGCCAATTCAAAGCTCTGCATGGACGTGGACAACGACAACTGGCTGGACGACACGTCGGACGGGCCGATCACGGCCGTGCTGGTGCTGGAAGACGGCACGCAGCTGGCGGTGGGCGGCAGCGCCTGGGTGGTGGTGACGGACCCCGCCTACGCCCCGCAGACGCTCAACGCCGTCTCGCTCTGGGACGACGTCTACAACACCTGGCTCGAAAACTTCGGCCTGCAGCCGGAGATCTTCAACAACGGCAGCTACCAGCCGAGCTACAAACCCTGGTTCCGCGACGACGTCTACCCGACGCTGAACGCGGCGCACATGCAGCGCTGGAACGCCAACCTGCCCGAGCAGGCCATCCGCAGCCACGCGCGCCTGAAGTCGCTCACGGAACAGCCGCCCGATTTTGACTTTATGAAATACATCCGCAACCCGGACGGCAGCCAGGACGAAATCGGCTCGCCGCTGATGCCGCTCTCGCTGGGCGACGCGGATCAGTCGCTGCTGACGGTGTCGCGCCAGCAGAACTTCTTCCTGCAGCAGTGGGTCGACGGCAAATGCGTCGGCGCGCAGCCCAACCACCCGGGCGCGGGCGAACAACTCGACAAAACGATTCTGGTCAACTGCCTGGGCGGGCGTTTCAGTCCCGGCATCGACATGACCTTTATCGTGCGGGACACACACCTGTACAACGCCGACTGGAAAAACCCGAACATCGGTCCCTTCCGGATCAACACTGAACCGCTGGACTACTCGCAGGCGCAGAAGGACCAGCCTTTCCTGGGCGTGGGATACACTCCCCTGCGGCCGGATCCGGTGCAGCCGGGCGACATCTGCAAATTCATGTCGATCCCCTGGCACACGGACTACAACTCCTGCGCCACGCACACGCCGGCGCCCAATCCGGGCGGCGAGCTGACGGCGCAAAATGTCTTCAGCGGCACGGTGAATACCATTCTGTACTGGTCCTGGCCGGCGCAGCGCCCCGTGGCGGTCTACACCTATCGCGATCTGGCCGCGGCCAACGGCGTGCTCGAAAACTCCTTCCAGCGCTTTTCGGTGCGCGGCGAAGGCACGGCGGCGGTCGACGGCATGGACAATCCGGACTGCGGCACCGACGGCGTTGACGACGTGCGACTCTGCGACGCCGCTCCGCCCGTCCCGCCCTTTGATCCGGCGGCGATGAACGTGGGGCGTTATCAGAACCGGCGCAACATCCTCAACAACTGGCAACGCATCGGGACAGTTATTCAGGGCGCGGCTATCGACGGCTACCCCGCCGGCTACGACCCGAGTTATTACCTGGAGGTGCAGAGCCTGTTTGACGTGGACCACAGCAACCTGGTCGAATTCTGGCCCAACACCGTCACGGATCCGGTCTATCCGCCCAAACCCGAACCCAAGCCCAACAGCTGAACACGATGGCAAACACAGGCGGTGTCAACACACATAAACATCGCACGGTGACAATCATAGGCGCAGGACCTGCCGGCAGTTCCTGCGCCATTGTTTTGCGCCGCAAAGGCGTCCGCAAGGTCGTCCTGGTCGACGCGCCCAAGAAGGACCGCTTTCAGATAGGCGAAAGCATACCGCCGGACATGAACCGCGTCCTGCGCGAACTGGGCATCCGGCCCAACTTCGTGCAGCAGGGCCACGATCCCTGCTACGGCAGCTGTTCCTGGTGGGGCAGCGAGCTGCGCGGATACAACGACACGATCCTGAGCCCCCACGGTCACGGCTGGCACCTGGACCGCGCGCGCTTTAACACTTCTATGCAGGAAGAGGCCCTGGCGAGCGGCGCCGACCTGTTAAACAGATTTACCTTCGAATCCGTCGAAAAACACAACGATGGATTTAACCTCACGCTTAAAAACGAGGAAGGCCGACTGCAGCAGCTGGAGTCGGACGCGGTCGTCGACGCCTCCGGCAGCCGCGCCGTTTTTGCGCGTTCGCAGGGCAGCGTTAAACTGCACGACCGGCCGCTGATCTGTCTGGGCCTGCGCTTCGGCGGCAAACACACGGCGGGTCTGTCCGCATTAACACACCTGGAATCAGTCATGGAAGGCTGGTGGTACGCCGCACGCATCCCCGGCGGACAGGTTCTCGTGACGCTCTACAGCAATGCCGCGACGGTGAAACAACTGGAGCTGCAACAGCTCGGCAACTGGATTAAACAACTTCAGGCTGCGCCGCAGACGTCGCGCTGGGTACAACGCCTGGAGCCGCTGGATGAAAAATTACTGGCGTTCCCGGCGCCGTCGTTTCGGCTTGATACTGTCGGCGGCGCACGCTGGACGGCCATCGGCGACGCGGCGACGACGTTCGACCCGATCACGTCCAATGGAATTATCAAAGCCGTCACGCACGGCATGCAGGCGGCCGAACTCATCGTTGGACACTTAAACGGTCACAGCGACGCGTTGGCGCGATTTGACGAGATTGTAAAACAACAGCACGCGCACTACCTGGCGATGCGCCGTCACTACTACGGCCTGGAACGGCGCTGGCCGGACAGTCTGTTCTGGCGCGAGATGCACGAGGCGGCGCCGGACCAGGCGGCCGGCTGAACACTTTCACACCTTCCCTCTTTTGTTTAACTCGCGCGACCCCGTGGATTGACTCCACCACCCGGCATTTCGATCTGACGCGTTGGACTGAACGGCTGAGCGCTTCGCCGACTCGAAGACTCGGCGGCTTGCTTTTCTCTTTTGTTTGTCAACGGGTTTGAAGTCTCGCGTTCCCGAGTCTGTCACAAGTCTTCAAACTCCGTGGTTTTGAGCCTGCGGCAAACGCTTCAACGTCAAACCATCTATTCGGCGACAAACAAAAACGTCAGAAAGCGAGCTGCAACGCAGCGCTGCAATCGGAGTCCCAGGCCATCACCCTACCGGATTTTTGCCCCCGTCCAGATTTTTTCGCTCGCAAGGGAATCTTTATCTTGACAGCTGCGTAGGATGCCAACATCAAAACCGAAATGCGGTCCGCGCCGGTCTGAACTGCGCGCACACGGATGCAGCCCGGGCCGCCAAATGTTGCACACTGCCCCGGACCGCGTCACTCCGACGCGACCGGCCGTGCTTCTCCTGGCATTCTCTCACATTGTTAAGTACTGAAAAGGACAGGTTTATGCGTTGTTTGTACACATTTGCCCTCTGCCTGCTGCTGTCTGCGGCCGCTACACACCAGCTTCCGGCCGGCGAAAACGGCGGACATGAACACGCGCACAGTGACATTGTGCTGCCGATTGAACGCGCCGACCTCGTGCCGCACTACCTGCAGCCCGCGAAGACGCGCCAGGCGCAACTGTGGCAGGAGTTCAACTCCCGCTTCGGCGACTGGACCGTCATGCTGGACCCGCTGACGCTCAATGCGCGCCAGGCCTTCGGCCGTCCGATTCAACTGGACGTGACCGACGTGGAGAACCTGGACGCTGTTAAACAGGCGGCGCTCAACTTTCTGCACGCCCAGGCCGCGGTATTAAACATCGATGCCGACAATCTCGAATATTTCCGCGCCACGCCGGTGGGCACAGGCGCATCCAAAAAAGTTTATCTCTCGTTGCGCCAGCAATTCCGCGGCCTCGACGTGTTGTATTCGGAAGCCGAGCTGCGCGTTAATAGTCGCGGTCAATTGTTTGCCATGCGTTTTAACACCTTCCCGGCGCTCGACGTAAACACGCAGCCGACGCTGGCGCAGAGCGACGTGTTTAAGGCGGCCCTGGACGACCTCGGTCACAGAGATGCGCCGCAACTGCTTTTTAACGTCGATCCGGCTTCCGTGGAATTGTCCGTGCTGCCGATCGTCGGCCGCAATGGCGTGGAATATCGGCTGGTGTACGGGATGAACATCAGCTCGAACCACCCCGGCCTGCGCTACGAAGCCCTGGTGGACGCCCACAGCGGCGAACTGCTGCGCCGCGTTTCGACCGCCCTGCACGTCGAATCAAATGTTAAAGTCACGGCCGACGTGCGCACGGGCATTCGCACCGCGCCGACGCAAAATGTGCCGCTCAGCAAGCTCTACGTTGAAGTCGGCGGACAGCAACTGCTGACCGACGCCGACGGCAATGTCACCGTCGACCTGGCGGAAGACGCGGACCTGACGCTGGAGCTGGAAGGCCCCTATATTGAAGTCTATGCCATGGGACGCGAGCGCGGCGCCAACGAAGGCAGCCTGACGGCCGGACAGGACGGCGCACTGCACTGGGACGACAACAACTCGCACATCTTTGAACGCAACATGTTTTACCACGGCAACGTGGTGCACGACTGGCTTAAACAAATCGATCAGGAAACGACGGCGCTCGACATTCCGGTCGTGGTGCAGCTGTGGTACGAGAGCGATCCCTTCGGCGGCGTGCTCGGCGGAACGGTCAACGCCTTTTCCAATCTGGACACGATCGCTTTTATCGGTCTGGCTGACGCGAGCATGCGCATGGCCGACGGCGGCAGCGTGCTCTACCACGAGTACGGCCACAGTATCAACAATCTGTTTGCCATGTCGCTCGGCGGTACCTTTACCAATACCACGGCGCAGGAAGGCATTTCCGACGTCGTAGCCGCTTTTGTGGAAGATCAGCCGCGCGTGGGCCTGGGCGTGTTTGTTGAAGATCCGAACCGCTCGATCCGCAATGCCGACAACACGCTGCAATACCCGGACGACATCGAGGGCGAAGCACATGCCGACGGGCAAATCCTGAGCGGCGCGTTCTGGGACCTTCGTCAGCTCACCTCGCTGGAAACGGCCACGCGCCTGCTGCACTTTGCGCGCTACGGCCTGCCCGAAGACGCCAACGTCGGCGCCGTCTTTGGCGAGTGGTTCATTGAAGTACTTACGGCGGATGACGATGACGGCGACCTGAGCAACGGCACGCCGCATTGTGATGAAATCCTGCAGGCGTTTAACAATCACAAAATCGGCACGCAGCTGTTCCGCCAGAATACTTTTGTGCACGAAGCGCTGCAAAACACGGACAACACGACCGACGACTACGCCGTGGACTTCACCTATCTGCGCGCCAACCTGAAAAACGACGCCCCGGACGAAGTTCAGATCAGTTACTTCACAAATCGCGATCCGCAGCCGGCCTCGATTGCGGCGCAGGTTGTCGAGGGCGACGACTGGCGCGCCTTTATTCCCGCGCAGCCGGCCGGTACGCAGGTCTTTTATACCATCGAAGTGCGCGGCGACGGCGAAAGCAGTTTCAGCACCTTTTCCGGTCCCGGCTCCGTTGAGGGCGTATACAGCTTCCTCGTCGGTTACCGCGTGGTTTCTTCTGAGCAGTTTGAAGGCCCGGCTTCCGGCTGGATACTCGGCGCGGAAGACGACAGCGCATTGACGGGGCTTTGGGAAATCGGCGATCCGCAGCGCATCTGGCTGCCCGATTTTAACATTCCCTTTGAATACGAACTGCAGCCGGAAGACGACCACTCCGTCGATGGTGTTAACTGTCTGGTAACCGGCGCTCAGGTTGAGCCCGGCAATTTCGGCACGGCGACGGTGATAGGCGGTAAAACAACTGTTGTTTCGCCGGTGTTTAACATCGCCGGACTGGAATCGCCCATCGTTCAGTTTGCCTACTGGTTCACGCAGATCGCCAACACCGGCGACCCCGAACTGGTGCCGGAGTTCCGCATCGACGTGACGGGCGACGGCGGCAACAGCTGGGTCAGCCTGTTCGAGACGACCGAAAGCGAGGACTCCTGGAACATCTACCGCAGCGGACTGCCGCAGCAGGTCGTGGACGGCGGACAGTTCCGCATTCGTTTTGTCGTGGACGCCACGGCTTCCGGATTTAACGGATTTGCCAACGGCCTGGTGGACGACTTCACAATTCTGGCGCCGCGCGGTTCCACCGGAACGTCGGTCGGCGAAGATGTTGAACTGCCCTTTTCCTTTGTTGTGTCGCCCAATCCGGCGCGCGAACTCTGCACGCTCTACTTAAACATGGAGACGTCGGGCCGCGCGGATATGGAACTTGTCGACATGCGCGGCAATACCGTACTGAACCTGGCGCCGCAGTCGTTTAACGCCGGTGCACACCAGTTGCAGTTGCAGCTCAACGACAACACGGGTCGTCCGCTGACGCCGGGCGCGTATTTTGTGCGCGTTTCGATTGACGGCAAGGACCTGACGCACAAACTGATCGTTCGCTGATCTCTTTTTGCACGGATCGATAGTACAACTCCCCCGCCGCAGGGCCGGGGAGTTTTTTTTTGCGATTAAAAATATGCAACCTTTTGGTTGCGCATCTGAACTGATCGGAAGGGGATGAGCGCTTCGCCGCCTCATGACTTCGGCTGCTTGCTTTTTCTTTTTGTTTGTCGGCGCGTCAGGTGTATCGCTTTTGTGTTTGAGTTGTCTACCCAACGGCTGCAATCCTCAACACGCGGAGTTAAAAAGGGCGCCCGTCCTCAGTGCACTCCTATCTTCATTGTTTACAAGTACTTACAGTTACGAGGCAAACTCTCATGCGCGTCACTATGTCGTGTTTTCTCGCTTTATTATGCCTGAGCAGCCTGTCTTCCCTCCCCCTGGCGGCGACCGAATCAGGCGGACACAATCATTCTGAAACTGACATTTTGTTGCCGCTGGAGCGCGCCGACGCCGGAATTCGGCTGATTGCGCCGAGCGCCGCGCCGACGGCGCAGGAATGGCGACAATTCATGCAGCGCCACGGCTCGTGGTCGGTCACACTTGATCCGGCGACGTTCAACCCGCGCCATGCCATTGGGGAGCCGGCGCACATCGACGGTTTCAGCGCCGTGAACAAAGACAATGTGCGCGCGGCGGCCGAAACGTTCATCAACGACCACGCAGCGCTGTTTAATCTGCCCGGCGAGCAAATGGACTTCGTGCGCGCCACGCCGGTGGCCGGCGCCAAAACAAACAAGTGGTACGTGTCATTCAAACAACGGTACAAAGGCCTTGACGTACTGTACTCGGAGGCCGAGCTGCGCATCAACGACCGCGCGGAGGTGTTTGCCTTCAGGTTCAACACCTGGCCGGACCTGCAACTGGACCCTGTAGCGTCGCTTTCCGCCACGGAGGCGGGCAACGCGGCGGTGCGCGGACTGAGCGCGGCAAACAGGGAAGGCCTTGTTTATGCTGCCGATCCGGAATCCATCGAGTTAAACATTCTGCCGCTGGTTAACAGCCGGACGACGGAGTACCGCCTGGTTTACAGCATGACGATCAGCTCAAATCATCCGGGCCACAGATTTGACGCCCTGGTGGACGCGCAGAGCGGCGAAGTGCTGCGTCGTGTGTCGCGCTGCCTGCACCTTGCATCCACGGTGTCGGTCGACGCGGACGTGCGCACCGGCCTGTCGACCGCTCCGACCGAGACGGTTCCCCTGCAGAACCTGAATGTGAACATCGGCGGCAGCACGTACACGACGGATGTTAACGGAAAAATCGACGTCGACATCAACGCTGTGTCCGCTGTTGAAATTAACCTGGAAGGGCCCTATGCGCGGGTGGAAGCGCACGGACGCGACAATGCTTCCGTTTCCGAGGTTCTGACGCCCGGCGAGAACCGCACGGTCTCGCTGAGCAACGACAACTCACATCTGTTTGAGCGCAACCTGTTTTACCACGCCAATGTGATCCGCAACTGGCACAAAAACACGGATCCGTCCTCGACGGCAATGGACATCCCGATGGTGCTGCACCTCTGGTATGAGGGCGGCCCCTTCGGCGGCGGCGATCAGGAGCCGAACGCATTTTCAAACCGCGACACAATTATGTTCCTTGGCCTGTCCGACCAGACCATGGTTATGGCGGACGGCGGCAGCGTGCTCTATCACGAATACGGCCACAGCATTAACAATCTGTTTGCGGAGTCGCTGGGCGGCACGTTTAACAACGCCACCGCGCAGGAAGGCATTGCGGACGTGGTGGCGGCCATGCTCGAAGATCATCCGCGCGTGGGCCTGGGCGTATTTGTCAACGAGCCGGAGCGCTCCATCCGCAACGCGGACAACACGCTGCGCTACCCGGAGGACATCCAGGGCGAATCGCATGCCGACGGACAGATCATCAGCGGCGCGTTCTGGGACCTGCGCAAGTTAACAGACAACGAAACAACAACGAGACTGCTGCACTTTGCGCGCTACGGCCTGCCGGACGATCAGCAGGACGGCATGGTGTTCGGCGAGTGGTTCCTTGAGGTGCTGACGGCCGATGACGACGACGGCAACTTAAACAACGGCACGCCGCACTGCGATGAAATTATCGCCGCGTTCAACAAACACGGAATCGGTCCCGAACTTTTCCTGCAGACCTCGTTCACACACGCGCCGCTGCCGGACACGGACGATACCGAAAACAGTTATCCGCTGCAGTTTAACTTCAGCACGATCGGCCTCAAAGGCGGCGTAGCACAAGACGCCATCGTCGAGTACTGGACCAACCGCAACCCGCAGCGCATGACCGTTGAAGCAATCGCAGATGACGCGGAGGGATTTGCGGCGCTGATTCCCGCCCAGCCCGCCGGCACGATGGTGAGTTATTCGATCTACCGCCTCGGCGCGGAAGGTGAGGACAACACACTGCTGAGCGGCAGCGGCGCAGTGGAAGGCGTCTACAGATTTCTGGTCGGCTACAAAATTATCGCGGTGGAAGACTTTGAAAACACGCCGGCCTGGCAGCTTTCCTCACCGGACGACCGTTCATTCGGCGCCGACTGGGAAATCGCCGATCCGGACCGCGTCTATCTGCCCGACATGCAGATTCCGGTCGACCTGCTTGTGCAACCCGGCGACGACCATTCCGAGCCCGGCGTGCAATGTCTTGTAACGGGAGCGTCGTTCCCGCAGTTTGATTTCTCCGAGGCGATGGTCGGCGGCGGTACGGCGACCGCCACGTCGACGGCGTTCGACCTTGGACAGCTGCAATTTCCGGTTATCGACTGTTACTATTTTTTCTCTGCGCTGTCATTTGCCGGTGACCCGAGCGGCACACATCTGCGCATCGACATATCCGAAGACCAGTCCGGCTGGACGACGCTGGCAACGATGACGGAAACAACGACGGAATGGTCGCGCGTTCTGGTGGCGGTTCCGGATGAGTTTCACGGCGGCCGCAGCGTGTACTTTCGTTTTGTGGTCAGCACCAGCAGCGACGGATTCGGTTCGCTGGCGAGCGGCATGATCGACGACCTGCGCATTCTGGCTGTGCAGGAGAGCACGGGCACGGATGTGCACGAAAGCGAAGCGGCGGCGGCCGACATGACGATTGCGCCCAACCCGGCGGCGGAGAACTGCTCGATCACGTTGGATCTGGAGCATCCCGCAGCCGTCGGCGCGCAGGTTCTCGACTTAAACGGCAATACAGTCTTCCGCTGGACGGAATCCAGGCTGTCCGCCGGCACACATACGCTCAATTGGAATCTGCAGAGCGATGCCGCGTCGCGCGTCGCCACGGGCGTATACTTTGTACGCGTCAACATCGACGGCAAGCTGATGACGGGCAGCATACAGATTCGTTAAGAGAACGCCCCCCGACATCCGCGAGTGGAAGCATCACGATGTACGTATTAATTCAACACTGCCGAATACGCGCACATTGGCTTCCATTCGCGGTGTTGTTTTAAACGGGGGAATTGAGCTGTGAGCCCTAAGTGCTCACAGCTCATACGTAGTTTTACGTGGTTGTGATCTCCACTTTCCCGCTCTTACCACTGTCTCTCCTTCACTCCCGCTCTCTTTGCACTCAGAGTCAAGGCAGGCGGTACGCGCCGCCCGAATACTCATAACACAGCGTATCCCGCTTTAACAACTCTCCCGCCTTGTCATCTTCGGATCGCATGTTAACCTCGCTGCGCACAAACTCACAGACGTAGCGCCCGCCGACGATGCGCGTGGTCGCGAACCTGAACGTCGTCTCGATTTTTGTCCATCCGTCCACCGAATCCGTGGCTGCGCCGGCGTCGTCCCAATAGAACTTGTTAAAACGCACATCGGCAGAATCGTGAACGACTGCGCCCGGCTCAAACATCAGTAAGACAGTATAAGTTATTCCCATGTGAAGGTCACTGTTTTCTACAATCACGCCATAGGTTCCGGGACCGGTTTTAACAATTTGGTGCGCAGCCGCTTCACCATACGTCCCGATTTTCCCCAGCAACTCCAGACGACTCAAGTGGAGCGAGGTTTCTGATTCGACAAATTCCGCCAGAAACATATACGGGGCGCATATATGGCAATAATCATCGCCGCCCATGCCTGCGATGACAGCGACAAAGCCTTTGTTTGTTGAAGACTCAACCCGCACAATCCGGCTCACGTTTAACTCTACTTTCTGGGAGAACGCGCCTCCCGTCTGCATCGTTTGTGTGAACTCCAGTTCCGGCGACTCCTCAACAAACTTGCCGGCCAGTGTTAACATTTCGCCCCGCAGCTCCATTGCAGCTTCCGGCATCGGCGACAGGGCAATCTCCCCCTGAATGGTCTCAGCCACGGGATCGCCGCAGGCGCTCAGGATCAAAGATACTGCTGCCATTCCTTTTAACATCGATCTCAACATCATACCGCTCCACCCGGACGATCTGCTGAACAAATCACATATCTCCAACAGCCTGCTTCGCCCTTGTACTGTCGTACTTCGGGCTTGCTTTCTGACTTTTTTGTTTGTCGCTGAACGACTGGTTTGAAGTCGCTCGGCGGTTTGAAACTTACGCATCAAAAACGAACAAAAGAAAAAACAAACCGCAAGCTCTCCAGCGAAGCGGCGAAGTGATCAGCAAACACGTCAAAAACACACAAGCCCCCGGTCGGATGTCCGGAGGCTTGGAATAAGGTGTCGGTAAAGAGTCGGAACGTTTCCCGCCTCGATCAGTTCTGCCGTTTTATCTCTGCCGCACAATCTGTTTAACAAAAGATGCGCCGCCCGACTCCACGCGCAGGAAGTACGCGCCGCCGCTCAGTTCGGCCGTGCTCAGTTGCATCTGCATCTCCGCGCCGGAGAGCGTGCGCACGCTGCGTCCAAAGAGATCGACCAGCCCGACGGTCAACATGCGGCGGCCTTCGTTGTGAATCGACACCACATCCGCGTCCTGCTTAAACACAACCCGCAGCTCGTTTTCGAGCGTTTGTTCGTCGCCGACATCCGTCACCGCGTTAACCAGTTCAACTTCCGCCGTGTTTGTAATGACCGCCTCGTTGAAGTCGAAATAAATTTCGGCTTTGGCGCCCACGGGAACGTTGGCCGGCGTGTTGTCATGCAGTTGCAGTTTGTATTTGATGTACCCCTGGCTACCGGGTTCGTCGCTTTTGTTGTCGGGTAATTCGATGCCGTCAAAAGTCCATGTCGCCATGCGATCGCTGTCAATGAAAAACTCGTAGTCGTGGCTCACCGCGCCCTGGCGGAACGTGTTTAAGTCGAGTTCTTCCGGCAACTGCTGTTTAACAACAATCTTTGCGGCGGGCGCCGTGCCGGTGTTCTGAAAGCGAATCAGATACGACAGGTCCGTTTCAACTTCGGCAATCTCGCGACCGGGATTAACCGAAATGTCGTTGGGATCATAGGAACCGCGCACCTCGTGGCAGAATTCGTCGTACATGGCGGAGAGCAGCGCGCGGCCGCGATCCTCCTCGGCCCAGGCGCTGTTGCACACCATCTCGCCCAACGGCGCTTCGGCCCGGTGACGCAGGCGAATCTCAACCACGGCCGCCGATCCGACCGCCAGATCGTCGATGCGCCAGGCGTAGTGATTGCCGTCGACGAGATCGGCCTCGGGATTCGAACGGATAAACTCAAACCATTGATCGTGTTTAAAGTGCAGCCAACCGTTAAACGCTTCCGTGCCCGTGTTGCGATAGTAAATTTTGTACGTGGTCTCCCAGCCGGGGCGAACAGTCAGACCGCCCAGTGAGACGTCCAGATCGCTTCCTGGCCCCGCGGCCTGCTGACCGAAGTCGAGGCCCGGAACGGCCTCGTCGCCGGAATTGACGCTGAATTCGATGATGCCCGAATTGCTCGGACACTCGTTGCGCCAGTGTTCGGCCGGCAGCAGTTCGGCGCTGTAATCGCCGGTGGACAGGTTAACGCTCCACTTGCCGTCAGCGTCGCTGAGCGCGTACATTTCGCCGGGCATGATGCGCACCAGGCGATGCCGCAGTTTGTCGTCAAAGTCGCCGATTAAACAATCGCCGTCGCGGTCGTTAAACACCGTGCCGGAAACCACCGCGTCGCCCGCGGGAGTGACGGTGCGGCTCTGCATGATGGCGCGCATGTCGTCCGGCGTCAACGCGCGCGAATAGTAACGAACGTCGTCCAGTCCACCCTTGAAATATTCCTTGCCCGTCATGCGGCCGATATTCGATTTGCGCGGCGCAAAGCGCACTTTGCCGGTCCGCGGCTGTGCGCCGACGAGTTCAGCGTCGACGTAAAGCCGCATCATCGCGCCGTCGTACGTGGCCGTCAGCAGACGCCACCTGCCCACGAATTCCGCGGGATTGATGTTCACGCGCAGTTCGGGAAAGTATCCGCTCCCCGCCCAGAGGCCGAAGTCTATTTCCTTGCCATGCCCCGCAAACTGAATCAGAAAGTCGGGCAGACCTTCGCCGTCCTGACGCACGGCATTGTACCAGGTGTTGGAGCTGATGTCCGTCGGATTAACAAAAACGCTGAGCGACATAGCATCGCCGCTGAGATCAACCGGCGGTACGTCGATCCAGGATTTGTTGCCCGAAAAGTGCATCGCGCCGTCCGCCTGATCAAACCTGTCGGTCGTCGGCGTCACATCGTTGTAAACCGTCCCGTGGCGGGCGCGCGCCGTGAATTCGAGCGCATTGCCGTCCAGCGGATACCAGGCCGCCAGCCCGTCCAGCAGGTTGTTTGCCGCGCACTGCGACTGAATAGTGAAAAAACAGATTAGCGGGATCACAAAAGCAGTTAACTTTTTCATTGTGCGAAATCTCCAATTGGGCGCGGCCTGGAGCCGAACCGTTTGGGGCATAGAGTTTTAATTGTGGGAATACGGGTATGGCGCTGTGCTGCTGCGGCTTCAACGGATGAATCCGCGCTGGGGGGCAATCTATCCGCTCTTACAGGGATGGCCCAAGATAGAAAAATTTCTTTTAATCCATGAATAATTTTGCGGCGCAATTCTGAAGTCACTTTTTCAGCATAAAATCGCGGAAATCGGCAGCCATATACCGGCGACCAGCAGGATCAGCGCCGCGCCCAGAGCGGCTGCGAACACGAGATGTACGCCCGGATCAACCGATTTGCTGGAATACAGCACGCACAGGTTTAACACCTGCACAGCCACAAACGGAACCCCGACCAGGATGTGCGCAAAACCCGGATTTCCGCAGCCGGAGCTGTGTCGCGGCAGCGGATTCAGGACGTACCACGCTGTAACTGACAGCGCGAGCATAAGCAGCGATATTCTTCGATATGGTCTCATATTCCGGCATCTGATTTAACAACTCGTCGTTCCACTCTATGCATTGCAGCGCCGTCCCGCTGACGCGTTTCCGGCTTGCTTTCTGACTTTTTTGTTTGTCACGCAGTTGCAATCAGGGAAGAATTACGAGGAGCAATCGCTTGAATTCGCGCAGATTCATTACGGCCAGTAAAACAGCCAGCAGCAAGAGGATAATGTCGTAGTGCAACTCAAAGCTGTCGAAGAAACGCCAGTAGCCGTAAATTTCGCGACGATAGTTTCCCCAGGCCACGCCGCCGTACGAGAGTAATCTGAATCCATAGACCAACAGCACAATCAGTCCCGCTGCAAATCCAAAGCTGTACTTTAAGCGCATCAATATCAGCACGGCCACGCACAGCCCCAGCGCTCCGATATTGGCCAGGTTAAAGTCAAACAAATACCCGACAAAGGAGATAAACATTGCCAGCGCAAAAATGAGGAAAGGCCAGATCCTCAGCCAGAACGGCATGTGAGCCTGAATTTCTTCGAACGTTCGATCCGGATGTTTTCCAATGTCCATGAGATCAGCGTTGTTGTCTGTTGAGAGTATCGCGAGTTATCTGCCGGGCGTCAATGTTAAAGTATTCAACAATAATGCTCTCGTCGTCCAGATAAAGAACCCGCCCCCCATTGAAAGCAAAGTGGCCTGGCGGCATGTCAAAGAATTCAAAACTTTGGTCGGCATCATGATACAAGGCCAGACGATCCAGAGTATCCGACACAAGATCGTGATAGAGCATGAACCCTCGTTCCTCATCAATGTGCCATGGAGTTTCGCCCCAATCGAGCATCTTTCCCGTAGATTTCATGTGAATCTGAATATAGGGCGGGTTTGATCCGGAACGATATCCCCAGACAAAACTCCTGTTAAAATCTGCCATGAGAAAACTCCGGTATCGCGCAACGCCCGGCGCAGAAATTCCAAACAGGACCTCCGGTTCTCCACTATCAGGATGATAAACGTGACTTGCATCAACGGAATCTTCATAGTACCGTATGCATGTACCGCCTTTCAGTTGCAAGCTGTCCAGACAAGTCATTGAAGCAAGGTCATAAGTCAAGTCCCCGCCCGCATGCGGCTCCCGGGCTCGGGTTGTGCTGTTCGGAAACAACAGCGGCGCAAGGACGGCAGCTATTATCGCAAAACTCAACCAGAACCTTTTCCATTGGGAAGCGGGTTTACCGCCGCAATGCTGCATGTTGTCCTGCCTCTGCACCTTCGTTGAGCGACTGTTTGACGCTGACTCATGCACCAATATAGCGCTGCTTCAGGACTCAACCGCATGCTGCCGAAAGCGGGCAGTTTTGTAGTTTCAGTTTCATGCCGTGAAATCGGAGCGGCGTGAACAATAACAACTTGTCGTCAGGACATTGTTCGAAAGGCGCGTCGTGCTGTCAAAATTGATGTATTTCCGCGATCAGCGGAGCAGACTTGCGCTGCATCTGGAGCGCCTGCAACGCTGTCCGTTGCAGCAGTTCACAGACCGGGAGCTGCGACACAAATCGGCGCGCCGCTCGCCGGCTATTCCACTCGACGCGGCTGTAGATGCATTTTTTGCCTACGACATCTTTCCGCCCAACATCCTGAAGGCTCTGCCACAGTGGCGACACGAGAATCGCGATATACGTCCGGGCGACGTCATCGCGCAGCAGATTAACATTCCGCCCATCGCCGCAGCGTCTTTTCGGTTGATTTGCGGCGTCCGCATTCTCGAAGTGATAGATGAACCAACGATCAAACAATTCAGCTACGCCACGCTGACGGAGCACGTGGAGACCGGCCGCGCCGTTTTCAGGCTGGAGGCGCAGAGCGGCGGCCTTGTTTTCAGCATCGAAAGTTGGTCGCGTCCGGCGGCATGGCTGCCGCGTGGTTTACGGCCGCAGCTGTCGTGGTATCAGGACTGGTGCACGGCCAGGGCGTTGGAGAGCTGGGAACAACGATTCGGCACGACAACCAAAAGAGCCGTGAGCCCATAGGGCTCACGGCTCTGACGTAGTTGTACGCATTTTCAGCCTGTCTTACAACAACTGATCACTCAAGCTCTAACGCTGTATCACAAAACTTCCCGTTACCAGTTCCCCGGCAACGCGCAGCTGACAGTGATAAACACCCGCGCCCATAGACGCCACGTCGAGTCCCACAGCGTGTTCGCCCGCAGCCTGCCGCGCGTTGATCGGCGTGGCAATGTGGCGTCCCAGACGGTCGTGAATCTCAAGTGAGACAACGCCCGAAGCCAGAAGGTCGTAGTGAATCGTGATGTAGTCGCGCGCCGGATTCGGCGCTACCCACAGCTGCGCCGCAGGCGGCGTACCCGCCGTGACGCTCGTCACCTCGCCGCGACCAAGGCGGCCGCTCCACGTTGCGTCGCAGCCGTTTGCGTCGACAACCTGCAGGTAGAACTCACCTTCGTTTAACTGATCGATGTTCTCGCCGACCATGACGTGGCCGGGTGTGCTCCACTGACAGGTGTAGGGCGGCATTCCGCCCGTAACGTTCACTTCAAGTGCGCCGTCGGACATGCCCGCCGCGCTCACGCCGCGGACCGTCACCTCCAGGTGCAAAGTCTCCGGACAGGGGCGCACGTACGACTCATTGCGCTGTGCGCCTTCCGTTATAACTGAACCGTTCTGCGCCCGCACATCGGCGGTTCCCGACAACACTAACAAAGAACAACACGCCCAAAAGGCAGCGCCCAGTCCTTTGTTAAACAGTTTGAATTTCATGATTGTATTCCTGTATGAAATTTGATGTCAAAAGTATTGGCATTGTCCTTTGTTAACACATCCACCTTACAGCCAGCGACTGGCAAAACCCTCGTACGAGTCGGCATTGTTGCGCATCTGCCAGGGGCGCAGGTTAACCTGCACCGTCGGACCAAAGAACAACCAGCGCGAACGGCGGAATCCGTCGGCGGGATTTGCCGCCTGGTTGACGTCCCAACCGGTATTCAGGTACCCCCAGTCCAGTGTGGATGCGCGCCAGTGCGTCATTTCGTGGTAAATCACCAGACCGCGCCAACGCACGGGATCAGCCGTACGGCCCGTGAAAAACAGCGGGCAGAGACGGATTCGCGCTCCCGGAATCATGTACCACGCCGCGGTCGTGGCGCCACAGTTTCCGCCGGCGCCTTTGCACACAAAGTGCATCACCTGATTAAAACCGGAGTGAATGCGCGCAATTTTTGCCGAGATTTCCAGCGTTTGCAGGAATGCTTCCGCCGGATTGTCGCTCAGGCCGAACCAGTCGCGCAGCCGCTGCCGCGTCGTTGCCTGCTGTGCCGCCGTGCCGCGACGGAACACAAAGTTCAACATCTCTCGCAGCGTCGCCGTGCTGATGCGCAGCGAGTGGCAGATAGCCTCCCTCACCATTCGCTGCTGCCCTGCATTGCAATTGGTAAATCGCATCAGCAGCAGACGCCTGTTGGCAGGGCACCACACCGCGGCAAAAGCTCGCTCGGGGAATAGAACGCGCCTGATCAGGCGCGCGCCGGCGTTAACTATTCGTCGCGTAGTGTTAATCACGCGGTTGATAACGTTCCGCGTGCCTCTGATGATGTTGTTAACCGTGCGGCGCGTGCCCCTTATAATATTGTTAACCGTGCGGCGCGTGCCGGTCACAATTCTGTTCACTGTGCGGCGCGTCGGTTGCACGACGTTGCGATTGATCCAGTTGCCCACGCGGCGGCAGGCGCGACGAATCATACCGGAGGGATCGACGAAATCGCCGGGACTGTTGTTAACATAGGCGTATGCATTTCCGGCGTTGGCCGGATCGCCCCAGACGCCCAGCGGATCGCGACGCAGAAAACGACCGTCCTCCGGATCGTAGTAGCGCAGACGATTGTAATACAGCCCGGATTCCTCGTCGTAGCGCCGCCCGGCAAACATGTAGGGATTTCCGACAGCCGAGGCGGAACGCACCGTGTAACTTGCATCGTAGATCGTGACCGCGCCGTAGGGATCGTATTCATAGCGCTCAACCACGTTGCCGGAGTTGTCCGTTACCGCCACAATCGATCCGAGAGCGTCGGCGTGGTAGTAGTAGTCCTGCCCGCCGCGCCGCATGCTCAGCACTTCGTCGGACTCGATTCCGTACACGTAAGTGGCCTGCACCGTGCCGGAACCATCGCGCTCTTCAATCACATTGTTGTCAAGGTAGTAGTATTTCACCGTACCCGCCGCCGTGGTCTTCTCGATGCGGCGTCCCAACGGGTCGTACTTGTACGCCGCCGTGGAACCGCCGTTAATGTTCATTAAACGATGTGCGCCGTTGTACGCAAAGCTGTTGCTGCCGTCCGACGTCCGGTTGCCGTTAACATCGTAGACCGGCGTGCGCGGCACGCCGCCCTCGACAATCCCCGAATACTCGTGCATGTTGTTGTTTGTGTAGGTCGTCGTCGTGCCGCCCACCACGCGCGTGGCGCGGTCGCTGGACGCCGTGTAGGTGTAATCCGAGTTCTGCAGCACCGGTGAAATCACGCCGCTGTTGTCCGTACCGAACTGATGGTTCGTCAGTTGGCCCGTGGCGTCATGCGTCATGCTTTCCGAGTGTGTCGGACGGTGCCCCTTGATGATATAGTCGCGCATATTCTGGCAGTTGTAGCTGTACGCAAAGTCGACAAAAGCCAGTGGATTGTGGACCAGAGACGTGATCCGCCCGCCCGCGTCCAGCGTCGCCGCCATGCTCGTTCCGTTGACCGGATAACTCCGGCTCGTCATCAGATCGGCGGCGTTGAACGTATTTGCAACCAGCGTCACGCCGCTCTCTTTGATCGCCGTCGGTCGATACCGAATGTCGGCCTGAATATCGATCGCCCGCCCGGAGGGATAGGATATCGACTTGATGCGGTTGGCATCGTCATACGACACCGTCGTCGTCAGCCCGTTAAGTGTTTCGCTGGTAAGACGACCGCGCGCATCGTAGGTGAAACTGAGTGATGCGTCGTTGTTGGTGGCTGTTGCTATCAAACCCGCCGCGTTGTACGTGAACACGTCGTCGTTGGCTCCCGGATAATCGCGCGTCTCCATGCGCCCCAGTTCGTCATAAGCCAGCGTCGTAACGCCGCCGCCCGGGTCCGTGATCGTCGTCAACTGATCGGTATTGTTGTAGGTAAAACTGCGCACGCTGCCGTCGGCGAATTCTTCCGTCAGACGGTTGCCGCGGTTGTCGTAGGTGTAGGCCGTCTCATTGAGCTCCGCATCGGTCTGTGTTAACAGATTGCCGACGCAATCATAGGTCATGGCCTGCACGTTGCCGGACGCGTCGGTTCTGGAAGTCATGCGGCGCAGCAGGTCCCACAGGTAGGAGATTGTCTGCCCGCAGCGCTCCTCGCTCACCACGTTCGAAACCTGATCGTAGCCGATAGTCGTTTTAACGCCCATCGGATCGGTCACTCCCGTCAGTCGATCCAGCGCATCGTACTCGTACTGCGTCACATTGTTAAGTGCGTCCGTATGCGTCAGCACCTGTGAATTGTCGTTGTAGGTGTACGACTCGATCGTGCCAAGCAGATCGCTCACCTGCGTCGGGCGGTTTAACGCATCATAAGTTGTTGTAATCAGATTCCCGCCCGGTCCCGACTCCGTCAGCACATTGCCGTTGCAGTCGTATGTGTACAGCGTCAGCTCACCCTCCGCGTCCGTATAGGATGTCTGGTTGCCGTCCACGTCGTAGCCGTAGCTCTCAACCAGCCCGCCGGGGCGCGTTATCGACGTCAACTGCCCCGCAGCGTCGCGGCCGATGGACATCTGATATCCGAGCGGACCGTCGACCTGCTGAAGCATTGAGTGATCGTCGTAGGTATAGGTGTAGGTGCGGTTCTCGCCGTCCGTCAGCGAGAGCGGCTTGCCGTTGGCGTCGTAGCTGAATTGCGCCACCGTTAAACCGCCGATGCTGATTTGCGTTACCCTGTTTAACTCGTCGTACACGCCGGTCGTAACCGTGCCGTCGGCTTCGGTGATCGAGACTTCATTGCCGTTGGCGTCATATGCGTAGGTGCGGACGTAATTCAACGCGTCCGTCATCTTGGTCAGGCGGTCCACATCGTCGTACTCGTACGACGTCACGCCGCCGTCAAAATCTGTCTCCTGTGTTGTATTGCCGTTGGCGTCGTAGCTGTACGTACGGAAATTGCCGAGGGCATCCGTTAACTTGACGAGTCGTCCCTGGCTGTCGTATTCCTGCTGCGTGCTGTTGCCCATCGCATCGATAAGCTCAATCTCTTCGCCGTATTCGTTGTACACCGTTTCCGTATACGTTCCGTCGGGCAGCGTCGCGCGCGTCTGGCGGTCCAGGATATCGAAAGTGTACGTCGTAATGGCATTGTTGCCGTCGGTCTCCGAATCCATGTTGTAGTTGGCGTCGTAGCTCATCGTTTTGACGCATCCGCCCGGCGTCGTCATCGTCAGCATCTCATTCATCAGATCGTAGGTGTAGGTCGTCGTCTGGTTCAGCGCGTTCGTGGAGCTCAGGAGGTTGCCCGCTCCGTCATAGGTGCGCGAATCAACCGACGTGCCGATCTGGACCAGGTTGCGGTTGCCGCAGGCGTCGTAGGAATACGAGATCATGTTGCCTTCGCCGTCGGTCTCCGTCAGCAGATTGCCCTGCGCATCATAACTGTAACTCCGCGTGATGCCGAGCGGCTGATTGACCGTGACCATGTTCCCCGACCCGTCGTAGCTGTAATTCGTCGTGTTGCCGCGCGCATCCGTCACGGATGACAGGCGGTCGCTGGCGGGTTCGTAGGTCATCGTGATGGTATTGAGAAGCGCATCCGTAACCGTCAGCATGTTCCCGAGCGCGTCATAGGTCATCGTCGTGACGTTGCCGTTCGCGTCCGTCATGCTCGTCATGTTGTTTTGTGCGTCGTAGGTGTAGGCCTCCGTCATGCCGCAACAGGCGCCGTCAATCTGCACCAGGCGCCCAAGCCCGTCAAAAGTGTAGTCGATATCGCGCGTCGTGCCGGCGCCGTGCTGTGTCACGGTGTTAACCGGCAGCCCATAGGCTATCGTCGTGGTTGACAGAGCATTCGTCAGGCTGCTCACCCGCCCAGAAGCGTCATAACCGATGTTAAACAACGACCCGCGCGCATCCTGCAGTTGCGTCATGTTGCGATTGACATCGTAGGTGTAGCTGATCGTGTGTCCGTTCGGATCCGTAATCGACTGCAGGTTGCCGAACGCGTCGTATCCCAGCGATACCTGACGCGCCGGCGTGGTGCTCGGATCGTCGATCGTCGTTAACTGGCCGCCGCTGAACGTCAGCGTAATCATGCGGCCGCAGGGATCGGTTATCGTCTGCGGATATCCCGAACCGTCATAGGTGATCGACTGCGTGTTGCCGTTGCGGTCCGTAATCGACGTAATGCGCTTGTGCTCGCCGTTGGAAAACTCCATCACCATGCCGTCAAGCGTGGTCAGACGGTACTCGTTCGGCGCATACTCCTCCAGCACGTCGTAAATGCCGGTCGGCGCATCGTAGCCGCTGCCGTTCCAGGTGAACAGATCCGACGAGCCGTCGGGATAACGCATCAACACGTCCGAACCCACAAACTCATATGCCGTGTTAAACGAGCTGGTCCATCCGTAGCCGTAGCCGAAATCGTTCGCGGTCGATTGGGAGTTGTAAACAAAGCCGATGGCCAGACTGTTTTCTCCGCCCGGTCCCGGTAATGCGTAAAGCGCATTTTTGTAGTACAAATTGCCGCTGTAGGTGTTAACCTCCAGCCCGGCGGGCCCCTTAAGGTTGGGCCGTGCGGTGTTTTGCGCGCTGAGCTGTAATGGCAACATCAGGACAGCACAAAGCGCCGCGAACCAACAATAGTGTTGTTTCATGGTCAATTCTCGCAGTTTGCTTGTGTTGAAAAACAAGACGTGGGGTTAAAACAAAACGCAGTCGCCTTCGCCCTGTGAAATTGGGACGAAGATCGCTTCTGGTAAAACGCGTGTGAAGAATCTCCTCAGGGATTTGTTGAACGGCGAGCTTCTATCATCTCCTGTTTGTTTTCGCCGTTTGTAATGTGAATTACTCGGTCAACATGATCCCGACTCGGCGGTGACATAAATGGCAGTGAAATGTCCCCGTCCAATCGTGGCGACGAAAATAGACAATTGACCTATTCGGCACAAGAGCAGTTTGCAATTTTTTTACCGGCGCGTTTCGAATTTGAACCATTCCGTAAATACAGCCCGCAAACACCTCCCACAGCGAACCCCTCTTAAACTATTTGGCAACGTGAATAAAACAAATCTCGCAAAGTGAATCATCGCCGTCATTAAACTTCTGCGCTCGCGCAATCCCGATTGCAGCGCCCTCCTGCTGCGCACGTCCGGCTCGCTTTCTGACATCACTGTTTACCAGGGAGTTTAACATGGCGAGCCCATGTGTCAACTCCACGGCCTCCCGCACACCACGCTTCATTGCGTCTGTATTCCGGTATAAAAGTCGATAAAAAAAAAGGAGCCGTGAACCCAAAGGCTCACAGCTCATGTGTGGTCTTGCGCACTTTCAGCTTGTCTTGCAGTAAATATCCGCTGCAAGCTCTAACGCTGTATCACAAAACTTCCCGTTACCAGTTCCCCGGCAACGCGCAGCTGACAGTGATAAACACCCGCGCCAAGTGTCGCCACGTCGAGTCCCACGGCGTGCTCGCCGGAAGCCTGCCGCGCGTTGATCGGCGTGGCAATGTGGCGTCCCAGACGGTCGTGAATCTCAAGTGAGACAACGCCCGAAGCCTGAAGGTCGTAGTGAATCGTGATGTAGTCGCGCGCCGGATTCGGCGCTACCCACAGCTGCGCCGCAGGCGGCGTACCCGCCGTGACGCTCGTAACCTCGCCGCGACCAAGCCGCCCGCTCCACGTCGCGTCGCAGCCGTTTGCGTCCACAACCTGCAGGTAGAACTCACCCTCGTTTAACTGATCGATGTTCTCGCCGACCATGACGTGGCCGGGTGTGCTCCACTGACAGGTGTAGGGCGGCATTCCGCCCGAAACGTTCACTTCGAGTGCGCCGTCGGACATGCCCGCCGCGCTCACGCCGCGGACCGTCACTTCCAGATGCAGCGTCTCCGGACAGGGGCGCACGTACGACTCATTGCGCTGTGCGCCTTCCGTTATTACTGAACCGTTCTGCGCCCGCACATCTGCGGTTCCCGACAACACTAACAAAGAAAAACACGCCAGGAAGGCAGCGCCCAGTCCTTTGTTAAACAATTTGGATTTCATGGTTGTATTCCTGTATAAAGTTAATTGTCAATGGTAGTATCAGGTATTCAGTATACGCTTGCCGGGACTACAGCCAGCGGCTCGCGAAGCCCTCATAGGTGTCAGCGTTATTGCGCAGTTGCCAGGGTCGCAGGTTAACACTGATGCGAGGGCCGCCCAGGAACCAGAAGCGGTCCCGGTGATAACCGCCGAGGGGATCGGCCGCCCTGGTCGAACGCCAGCCGACGTCCAGATACCCGAAGTCGAGCGTCCATGCCCGCCAGTGCGACATCTCGTGGTAAATGATCAATCCGCGACGGCGGGCGTCGTCACGCGTCGTACCGCCGTTGAAGAATGCCGGACACAGACGGATTTTGGAGGAGTTTGCGCCGTACCACGCCGGTGTCCCACCGCCGCACATGCCAAAGCCGAGCTGGCATTCAAAATGCATTTCCTCATTAAATCCCGTGTGAATTCGGTTGACCTTCAAAGCGATCTCCAGCGTCTGCAAGTTGCGCTGAATGGGATCTTCGCTTACGCCGAACCAATCGCGCAGATCCTGACGCGTCTGCGCGCGCGAGGCAGCCGTTCCGCCGCCGAACAGCAGGTCCATCATCTCGGTCTGCGTCCTTGTGCTGATGCGCAACGAATGACAAATTGCATCCGCAACCATCTGCCTCTCCGCTGGACTGCAATTCGTGAATCGCAATTGCAGAGTCCGTGCCTGTGCCGGACAGAATACCTGCATGCGCGCCCGATCCGGGAACAACTTGCGCCGGATCATCTGCGGCAAGGCATTAATAATTGGTCGAACCGCGTTCACAACCTGGTTGACGACGTTTCTGATGCCGTTGACAACTCTGTTAACCGTTCTGCGTACCGGTTGAACTATGTTCCTGTTGATCCAGTTTCCGGCCCGGCGACATGCGCGGCCGATCAGACCACTCGGATCGACAAAATCACCAGGGCTGTTGTTAACGTAGGCGTATGCATTTCCGGCATTGGCCGGGTCGCCCCAAACGCCCAACGGATCACGCCGCAGGAATCGTCCGTCCGACGGATCGTAGTAGCGCAGTCGATTGTAGTACAGACCCGATTCCTCGTCATAGCGCCGACCGGCAAACATGTAGGGATTGTCAATCGCCGAACCGGAGCGGATCGTATAACTCGCATCGTAAACAGTAACGGCGCCGTAGGGATCGTATTCATAGCGCTCCACAACACTTCCGGCATTGTCCGTCACCGCCACAACCGAACCGAGCGCGTCGGTGTGATAGTAGTAGTCCTGCCCGCCGCGCTGCATGTTTAATACATCGTCGGTTTCCACGCCGTGCACATAAGTCGCCAATACTGTCCCGCCGCCGTCGCGCTCCTCAATGACGTTGTTGTCGAGGTAGTAGAAGTTAACAGTTCCCGCCGCAGTCTGTTTCTGAATGCGCCGTCCCAGCGGATCGTACTTGTAACTCGCCGTTGCACCGCCGTTAATATCGATCAATCGATGTGCGCCGTTATAGGCAAAGCTGTTCGTTCCGTCGGATGTCAGGTTGCCGTCTGCGTCGTAGGCCGGAGTGCGCGGCACGCCGCCCTCGACGATGTTTGTGTACTCGTGCAGATTGTTGTTGGTATATGTCGTCGTCGTGCCGCCCGCCACGCGTGTCGCGCGGTCGTTCGCTGCCGTGTACGTGAAGTCCGTGTTCTGCAGTACCGGGGAAATGCTACCGCTGTTGTCCGTACCGAATTTGTGATTTATCAGTCGGCCGGTCGCATCGTGCGTCATGCTCTCCGAATGCGTCGGACGATGCCCCTTAACGACGTAATTGCGCAGATCCTGGCAGGCATAGCTGTAGGTAAAGTCCACAAACGCCAGCGGATTGTGCAACAGAGTGGTAATGCGTCCCAATGCATCGTGTGTTGCCGTCAGACTCGTGCCGTTCAGTGGAAAGCTGCGGTTTGTTAATAGATCCGCCGCATTGTAGGTATTCGAAACCAGCGTTGCGCCGCCCTCCTTGAAAGCGGTGGGACGATAGCGTTGGTCCGCGTGAATGTCGATTGCGCGACCCGACGGATAGGTGATCGACTTGATGCGATTAACGTCGTCGTAGGAAACCGATGTCGTCAGGCCGTTCAGTGTCTCGCTGGTCAGGCGCCCGCGCGCGTCATAGCTGAAACTCAGCGAGGCGTCGTTGTTCGTCGCAGTGGCCAGCAGGCCTTCCGTGTTGTAGGTAAACGCATCGTCATTGGTCCCCGGATAGTCGCGGTTCGCGATGCGCCCCAGCCCGTCGTACGTCAGCGTCGTAATACCGCCGCCCGGATCGGTGATTGTTTTCAGCTGACCAACGCCGTTATATGTGAAGGTGCGCATGCTGCCGTCCGCAAACTCTTCACTGATGCGCTGACCATGGGCATTGTAGGCGTAGGTAGTCTGGTTTAATTCCGCATCCACCTGCGTCAGCATGTTCCCAACGCAGTCGTATGTCATCGTGCGCGTGTTGCCGCCTGCGTCCGTAATCGATGTTAAACGTCGCAGAATATCCCATACGTAGGAAATCGTTTGCCCGCAACGTTTTTCACTCGTCAGATTGGACATGTCGTCGTAGGTGTATTCAGTTTTCACGCCAAGCGGATCAGTTACACCTGTCAGGCGGTTGAGCGCGTCGTATTCCATCGTTGTTGTATTGTTCAAAGCGTCGGTACGGGTAAGCACCTGCGAGTTGTCGTTGTACGTCAATGTTTCAATCGTTCCCAGCAGGTCGCTTATCTGCGTCGGGCGGTTCATGGCATCATAAGTCGTGCTGATAACATTGCCGCCCGGCACCGATTCGGTTAACACGTTGCCGTTGCAGTCGTGCGTGTAGAGCGTTAACTCTCCGTTGGGATCGGTGTAGGACGACTGGTTGCCGTCTACGTCATAGCCGAAACTCTCAACAAGACCGCCCGGACGCGTCACGGACGTCACCCGCCCCATCGCATCGCGACCAAAGACCATCTGATAGCCGAGCGGGCCGTCGACCTGCTGCAATTGTGAACGCCCGTTGTAGGTATAGGTGAACGTGCGGCTTTCCGCATCCGTGAAGGACGTCGGTTTGTCGTTGTTGTCGTAGGTAAGTTGTGCCACCACCGTACCGGCGCGATTGATCTCCGTCAATCTGTTCAAGGCGTCAAACGTACCGCTGTACGTCGTGCCGTTAGCCTCGACAATCGTCACGTCATTGCCGTTGGCATCGTAACTGAACGTACGCGAATAGTTAAGTGCGTCCGTTGACTTCGTCATGCGGTTGAGTTCATCGTACTCGAACTTTGTAATCGCACCGTCGTAATCCTTTTCTTCCGTCATGTTTCCATTGCTGTCGTAGGCGTAAGTTCGCGTGCCGCCGAGGGGATGCGTAATCTTGATGATGCGACCCTGGTCGTCGTACTCCTGCAGCGTACTGTTGCCCATGGCGTCTATGAGCTCTATCTCCTCTCCGTACTCGTTGTAGACGGTTTCCGTGTAGGATCCGCCCGGTTTGGTCGCGCGTGTTTCGCGATCGAGAATGTCGAAGGTATAACTCGTCGTTTGGCCGTTGCCGTCGGTTTCCGTGCTGATGTTGCCGTTGGGATCATAACTGAACGTCTTGACACATCCGCCGGGTGTTGTCTTCGTCAGAATCTCGTTAAGCAGGTCGTAGGTGAACGTGGTAGTTTCGCTGAAGGCATCCGTCTCCGTCAGAATATTCCCGACTCCGTCGAAGCTGCGCGATACAACCGTCGTTCCCATCTGAATCAGGATCAGGTTGCCGCAGGCGTCGTAGTCGTATACGCTGGTATTGCCTTCGCCGTCCGTTTCGCTGATCATGTTCCCCTGCGCGTCGTAGGTGTAGCTCTGCGTTACGCCTAAAGGATGATTGACTGAGAGCAGATTTCCCGCGCCGTCGTAAGTATAACTCGTCGTATAGCCGCGTCCGTCTTCAAATGTTGCGATCCGGTTGCTCATCGGTTCATAGGTCATTGTCACAACGCTGAGCAGAGGGTCGGTTATAGTCAACACGTTCCCGAGCGCGTCGAACGTCATCGTCGTGGTATTCCCGTTCGCGTCGGTAACGCTCGTGATGTTGTTCTGTGCGTCGTACGTGTAGGCCTCCGTCATGCCGCAGCAGGCGCCGTCCAGCTGGACCAGCCGCCCCTGAACGTCGAATATGTAGTCGATGTCACGCGTTGTAGCGGCGCCGTGGTAGGTAACCGTTGTTACCGGCGCAGCATATGCAAAGGTTGTGGTTGAGAGCGCATTTGTAAGGCTGTTCACACGGCCGCTCGCGTCATAGCCAATGTTGAACAACGAACCACGTGCGTCTTGCAACTGCGTCATGTTGCGGTTGACATCATACGTGTAGTTTGTGGCGTGACCATTCGGATCGGCAATCGACTGCAGATTGCCGAACGCGTCGTAACTTAACATTACCTGACGCGTCGGGCTTGTGTTCGGGTCGTCGATGCTGGTCAGCTGACCGGCCACAAAGTTAAAACTGACCGCACGGCCGCAGGGATCGGTCCACGTTTGCGGCAATCCATTCATATCGTACGAGAACGACTGTGTATTGCCGTTGCGATCCACAATGGACGTGACGCGTTTGTGCTCACCATTCGCAAAGTCGTAGATTGTCCCGCCCAGCGATGTTAAACGATATTTGTTTGGCGCATACTCTTCCAGTTGGTCGTATATCCCCGTCGGCGGATCAAAACTGATGCCGTTCCAGGTGTGCAGGTCCGCCGATCCATCCGGGAAACGCACCAGAATGTCGGAGCCCTGGACTTCGTACAGAATGTTGAAGGTGGTCGTCCAACCGTAACCGTAGCCGAAATCCAGCGCAGTTTTGTGTGAATTGTAGGTAAATCCAATCGTCATTTCCAGGTCGGATCCCGGCCCGGGCACCGTGTACAGAATGTTCTTGTGGTACAGATTTCCACTGTAGCTGTTAACCTGCAAATTGGCGGGCCCTTTGACATTGGGCCGTGCGGTGTGTTGCGAACTGAGCTGTGATGGTAACATCAGAACAGCACAGAACGCCGCGAACCAACAACTAAGTTGTTTCATGGTTAATTCTCGCAGTTTGATAGTGTTGAAAAATCGAAACGTGGGGTCAGAACAATAAACAGGCGACTCTACCCCGTGAAAAAAGGGTAAAGCTCGATTTTGGCATACCGCGTCTGAAGGGTCTCCTCAGTGTTTTGTTGAACGGCGAGTGTAATAATCTCCTGTTTGCGTTCGCCGCTTGCAACGTGAGTTAATTTGGGGCAAATATGATCTCAAATCGGGGACGACATTATTGGCAGTGGAATGCCTCCATCCGATCTTGACGGCCAAAATAGAAAATTGACCTATTCGGCACAAGAGCAGGCAATATTTTTTCACGCACAGCATTCAAATTTGAACCATTCCGGAATTGCACGTTACAAGCTGCGCAAATACAACGCACTTAAGCTATTGACCACACTTAACAAAACAACTTCACCGCAAAGCCCGCTCGGCTTCCCTTAACTTGCATTGCCCCTGATTGCAGCGCCCTCCTGCTGCGCATGTCCGGCTCGCTTTTTGAATTTCCTGTTCGTCACGGTGTTTAACACTGTCAGTCCTGCAGTTTGGCCGCCGCTTCGCGCAGCTTGCGGTCCCTGTACTCGTCCTGAATACTGCCATGTAACATGCGCCTCGGTGAACAGGTGTCCTGAATCTCAACAAACAGTCCTCGCAAACTATCCGGCGTATAGTAAAATTCAGATTCTCCCCTGTACTCGCCGAACACCGATCGGCTGCGTACCCAGCGGAATGCCTTTACCGTTTCAGGTTCTGGGGTGATTGTGATTGTGTCGGCCAGTACAACTTCGTATTTGTGAACAAGCCTTGTGATAAGTCGAATCGCAGAGTCACTGCGCCTGAAGTCCGTAAGTTCTGATGTCACCAGGTCGCTCGACCCCAGATCTTCAATCAGCTCATTGCCGTCAAAAACCACGGAACCGGTGTTTTTACTGCAGCGGCTCAGGACAAAAAAGAAATCGGGGAGGTTCGGATCGCGAGGTTTATGCAAACGAATCCACCTCCTCGGGAAGTCAGCCGGATACAAAAGCGCAACCGTGTCCCGCGTTTGTTTAACAGACTTATCGATCGGAGCCGGTGCGAAATCCGGAGCTTCCGCTTCGCTCCCGGACTGCGAGCACGAAACCATCGAACACAAAAGCATTAAACACAAGAGTCCCCGCGTAAGGTCGCTTAACGAAGCAGCAAAAGTCCGTTGCCGCGTATTAAACAAAACCCCACTCCGTCTGTACAAAACCATTCGGCCAGTGTTGCACCGCGACGGGTTTAAGATGAACGTCCTGCTCCACCGCCCCGAACAATCGAATCCCCGAGCCCAACAGAACAGGTATCGTTGTGATAATCATGCGACTAATCAGGCCCGCGCGCAGAAAATCCTGAATCACCGCGCCGCCGTCGATGTAAACCCGCTGGAATCCACTCTGCGCCAGTTGTTCAACTATTTCATCCGGCGTACCGCTCATCGCGGTCACGCGGCCGGCAAGATCCGCCGGTATGTCGATGTCGCGATGCGTCAGCACCCGCACTGCCTTGTCGCCGTAGGGCCACGCCACGCCCAGGCCGCGCACGACGTCGTAGGTATTGCGCCCCATCACCAGCGCATCCACTCTGTCCATGAGCGCGTAATACCCGAAGTCCTCGCCCTCAAGCGCATAGCCGGGATTGTCCAGCCAGGCGACATCGCCGTCCGTCCGCGCAATAAATCCATCCGCGCTACAGGCGATAAATACTTCACATTGGATTTTTTCAGTCATGTCGACAGCTTGTATTTTTCAGAAAAAGGCGAAGCGTCCTGTTCCGGAACACTCCATTGCGTTTGAAAATTTTAGCGGGCAATGACAAGCTGCTGAAAAGACGTTTTGTCGCATCCACTCAGCTTGATGTGGTACAGGCCGGGCGGAAGCATTGAAACATCAATATCAACGGCCTCGTTCGTTATTGCCTGTGCCGGGATTGTCAAAACCTCATGCCCCGTCAAGTTAAAAATCTCAATCTGATTATTCAAGCAGCCCTGGGGAATCAATATCGTTAATGCGTGTCCGGCGGGGTTGGGGAAGAGTTGTATGCCTGGTTCTCTGTCTGCCGCCGCCAGGTCCACCGAAGTTATACGAGGTGAATAATAGCGTATTATGTAACCAGTTGCAGTTACGGCGAGAGCGAGATCCGGTTTAACGTATACAACCCGCATTATTGAGTTCGCTACAAATTCTTCAATCTCTGTATCATCAACAATCCAGTTTTGACCGCCATCGTTTGTACGTAATATTTTACCATCTCTTCCACCCGCAATTCCATGTTTTTCATCAACAAAATCAATACTGAGTAGTCCAAAAGCTGGATCGATTCGTTCTTCAAGGAGCGATTCCCAGGTTTCGCCGCCGTCCGTCGTTCGGTATATTCTGTCGTTGCCTGATTGCCCGATCGTAACGTCGAGGCCAACGACCCAACCGAGTGAGGAATTGAGGAATTCCATTTGCCCGTATTCATGCGGCGCTTCATACTGTGTCCAGTCCAGATCGCCCGGTGAGCGTTTGGCAATCCCAAAACGACTGTTGGAAACCAATTGCCAGATCACCGTCCCGCCGTTGTAAAATGCAATGTCGCGCAATGTCGCACTCTGCGGCATTTGTAGTCGCGTCCATGTTTTGCCGCCGTCGGTGGTGTTGAAGGCTTGTGTGGAAGTTGAGGCAACGCCGTTTGAGACGTCACTCATTTTGATGTCCCAGAAACGGTCATCAAATCCAAAGTCCAGCGTATCCCAGGTGGCTCCGCTATTGTACGTTCGGTACATCATACCGCTGTCCGCCGCGACGATGGCTATTTCAGGGCTTGGGTGGCCAACTGCGATGAATTTGATCGGCAATCTGACAAATTTGCCATCTTTATCATATTCAATTTCAAATTCCAATATCGAGTTCCAGGTTTTACCGCCGTCAGTCGTACGTTTTATCGTTGGGCGCCTGTTTTCCTGAAAGTTACCGACAGCAAGGCCATGTAGCGAGTCGGAAAACTCTATATCGCGATAGATCATATTCTGTACATAGTCCGTAGTTTGCCAGGTGTGCGGCTGCGCAGACAATACACTAGTCGACACCAGCAACAGTGCAATTATTTTCATGGCTGCGCCGCCTCCAGAGTGTAAATGATATAGAGGGTATAGCTGCATGGGAACAATCATTGTAGTTATTGTGTGTTGAGTCAGGTGTGCAAGTGGGGCCATTGCAGGCCCCATTTGTGAAAGCACACCAGTAAAGAGTAAAAAAATTCTCGAATCGAATGGCGATTTCGACAAAAGTGTCGAAAATATCGCGCATTACCGCTCAATAATGAGTTTGTCGTTTACGAGTTTGTACCCCGCGGCAGTCAATTCATAGATGTAGGTTCCCGCTTGAAGGTTTCCAACATCAAGTGTTACGCGTGTTGGGCCTTCCCGCAACTCAACTTCCGTCTGTGCGACCATTCTTCCCTGCAGGTCATACACAGCAAGGTTGGCGACACCCACTCGGTTTACATGTAGTTCAATATCGACCGTAGAACCGCTGGCCGGGTTCGGCAGAGTCAGCGCCTGATTGAGTGCTTCAAGTTGCACTTGACCTGAATTTATTGGGGAGCTTGAACTTTTGGCAATTTCTTCAAATTCGCATGTAGTAAAACACTGCGAAAGCCCTTGTGCGGGGATTGCGTCCGAGCAGTCAACTTCGTCATGCGGCGCGCCGGGATAGAGTTCAACAATTGAACCGCCAGTTGACACGCAGATCAGCACGCCCGTATAACAACACGCTTCTCCAAGACAGGGGACCAGGAACGTGAAAGTTTTGCCTTCAGGGCCGCCAATAGTGTAGGTAAACTCACTGAAGCAGGAAGCTATGGAGATGCGAAATTGCTCGTCACATGTACCTGCCTCGGGAAGAGGCCAGGGCGGGTTGGGACCTGTAATGAGGGCTTTGAATGTGGCCTGGACAAGTTTCTCATTTGTGCAATTGCAAGATTGTTCAAACTTGATTTCAGTAATCTGAATATCTCTGAAGTATCCGCATGCCAGACGAGTTACGTAGGTGACATCAACGACGCAACCGGTATATGGGCACGGATCCAGCGTTAACGTCTGTGTTTGTGGAGCGCTCCATGCATCGCCATGACAATCCGGAGTGCACTGTGCCTGCACATCCGACGAAAAGATGAACACAAATAGCATGGTGGCTAACAAAGAGCCGGCGCTGTATAGAGCATTTTTCCAATTGGGTCTGTACATTTGAGTATGGTTCCTTTGTGTCAACTGTAAGAAAAACATGAATGTGAATTCACCGACACATTGCCTGTGATGAGAGAAATGCGACGTCGTCGTGCTAACAAAGCGCCCTATCCAATTTGTGCACAATTGAATGCGGCGGTCACATTTGTGTCGGAGTTACTGCAGTCAATCAGTGATGATCCACTGCAGCAAGATCAAAGCTCTATAAATTGTATGCGATCAATATATCGATGTGAAAATCACAAACGCCGGGTTGGAGCGTTTGTGTGGTCTGATCGCCACGTTTTTTATAGTTGCGACAAACTAAGAGCAAATACAATTTATTACAAGAGTTATTTTATTTCCCTCAAACTACACAACTGCTCCCGTTTAGTTGTGAGGTAGAAATTCAAGAATCGGTCGGCAGATTCTCAATTTTGTGCCGTTAAGTTGGTGTCTGTTTGATTCACAAACGGCAAAAACAACTCTTCAAGGGGCTGTCGATACGTTCCAAACCAGGCTCGGTCCTCTGCCAGGTCCGAGGCCGGTTCAACGGACAAGAAGACAAAGCCGGCCTCGCGCTTGCAGCAACGCGAACGCCTGAGTCAGTGACCTGTTTTTGAACCGCGCCCTTCATCGCTCGCGCCGTGCAACTGTATTCGATCTGCCTGCGTCTGTTTGCGCCGGGCCCGAACACACAATTTGTCGCACGCTTCAGCAAATCGCCAAAACACAAAAACCGCATCCCGCTCAGTGTAATCGCGGAATGCGGTTTTACTCTTGAGGGAACCGGCCCTGGTGTATCGCCACGCCCTGATTCGCCAGCTTTTCAAGCGCCGGCACGTACTGGTCCAGCGCGACGCTTTCCGTGCCGCCCTCGAACACAAACTCAATCCGGCCGCCGACGATCTCCACATGTTCCAGCGCGGCCCACCTGAAGTTTGCATCCGGCTCCATTCGCATCTGCGCACCGACGCGCCGCTCCGGGTCCACCAGATACAGCGATGCTTCGGCCTGCCCGTCGTGCTGCAGAACGATAACGTGGTTCCCGTAAGTCAGCACCTGCTTTATCGGCGGATATTGTTCCCCGCTTTGCCCTCCGCTCCGGCTGTTAAACAGACAGGACTCAACGCCCGTCACAAAAATGGGCCGGATCAGGTTGTCGCGCCGTATTAACACGGCATCCGCCGTCGAGCAGATATCTTCGCGTTCGTTGAGCTGCGTGCAGTGTGCGTTGTAAACCTGCATGTCGTCCGTCGGAATAAAATTCTCCCGGTCGGACACCACCCAGCAAATGCTGAAACGCGCCTTGATTTCGTCGTCCACCCAACCCGGCAGACCCGAATACACCGGCTGCGATTTGTCGTGCAGCACGCCGTAGCTCCGCGGCACGCGCCACTGCGCTTCCTTGAACATGTTGCGCCGCCAGTCGGATTTGAAACTGAAGGCCGTCGCGAACAGCGCGTTACCCGGCGTACGTTCGATCGTGCGATCGACTTCCATCAACCAGGCCGGCAGATTCTCCAACAGCGGCATCGAATCGTAAAACAGCAGCGCCGGCAGCGTCAGGCGCATAAACTGGGCGCTCAACTCGCCGACTTCTGTCGGCAGCGGCATCACCCCGCGGACAGCGCCAACCGGCACAGTGTATTCAACGTCTTCTATCACCGCACTGCTGGTGCCGAAATGTACCTTGTACACCTGCTCGTTCTCGTAGGCGGTCCACTCCACATAGACGCTGTCGCTCGCGCCATCCAGATCGACGTCTTCAAGCAGATACTGCGCCGACTGGTCGATAATCTCGCGTTCCTGCGCCTGGGCGCTCAGTCCGCCCGCCGTCAGCAGTGCCGCACAAGCAAAAAGCGCCGTCAGCCATCTGCGGCGCTCACCTTCTTCTTCGATATGTTTGCCGTTTCCAAACATTGTCTGCTCCAACCCAGCCCATCGACAAATGTTACCATGCTGTTAAATCTTATTACCAAGCTATTAAATGTACGATCAATTGCCAACAAATATTTGCAGCGCCGCCCGGCTCATTCCGGATCGGCTCGCTTTCTGATTCTCTTGTTTACCAACGAGAGATCAGTCCCGGGTCTCCGCGTGTGTCGCAAGTCACCGTGTGACAGATTGGAACATTTCAAGCACAAGCGATCAGTGACAAACAAAAGCAAAAAGCAAGCCACAGGAGCGCAAGCGACATGGCGCGGCGGTCAGAGTCATCAGCCGGAAATCGATCGGTGTTCAGGCGCGCAAATATCCACCCGGTCCACAATGCAAAAACCCCGCGCAAAGCACATGCTTCGCCGCGGGGTCCGTCTCTCGCTAAGCCACAAAACGCGGAGTCAATGCGCCCTGATAAACTCCTGCGAGGCCTCCGGGTAAATCGCGATGTGATGTGTGCGCACCACCAGCGCTTCCATGTCCTTGCCCACCTGCATCAGCAGAACGTCGCTCTTCCCGTTCGGCATGTGGCAGTCGATGCAGTTGTCGGCGGCCGTTTCCGCGCCCACCTGCGGCGTCATGTTGCACATGTCCACGGTGTGACAGCTCAGGCAGCGCTGTGAGAACGTTTTGGTCGCACCCACCTCGTTTTTGTGCATGTCGTGGCAGGTCGTGCAGGTCATGTCCGCGCTTTCCTGAAAACACTTGCTCTGCATGAACAGGCCCACCTGGTTGCCGTGCACGTCCAGTTTGGCTTCGGGGTCGAAGGGCTCGCGCAGCAGGAAACTGTCGAGCGGCGCGCCCATCTCCCATGCAAAAGTCGGTTTGATAGCCGTGTGGTGGCCGGAGTGGCAGAGCGCGCAGACGTCCAGCTGGCGCTCGCGGCTGACGTCCGGCGGGTTGACAATGTGTTTTGGCGCCTTTTCCTGCGAATGTTCCTGGTGGAACTTCACGTGGTTGGCCGCCGGGCCGTGGCATTTCTCGCAGGAGATTCCCAGCATCAGCGTCTCGCGGTCGTACATGTTGCCGACCTTGAAACGCGACTCCATCGCTTCCAGATAGGAGCCGTGGCACTCGATGCAGCGCGGCCCCACCGGACGCCGGAAGTTGGCCATTTCGTCCGTATAGCCCGGACTAAGGATCCAGGTATCTGCCGCCACGTTGTAGGAAATCGGCAACTGAAACAGCAGGCTGTCCATCCAGAAGAGGTAGGTCTGGCCCTTTTTGCCGGAGCCGATTACAATGTCGAAGTGATGCGCCTCGCGCCGCAGCCAGTAATCGCGTTGTTTGTGTTCTTCGGACTGAAAGGGCTGGCCGTCGCGCGTGGTCAGCATGGAAAAGCGCCGGTTTTCCTGGCCCTGATAGACGTTGCGCCCTTCCTCAAAACTGCCGTGAATCGTTTCCAGGTTGGCATGCGCCGAGGAGCGAAAGTGCGAAGTCTGGATGTAGTCGTCGTAAATCTCCTTGTGGCAGGCTTCACAGGCCTGCACGCCCGCATAACGCGCCAGGCCCGTCAATGTGTCGCTCGGCGCGTCGGCGGCGTCGTTCTGGACGTTCTCGCCGGCGCAGGCGCTCAGCAGAACGAGCAGCGCACATGTTGCGGACAGAAGGAGGCCGGACCTGAAAATCGCAAAACGGGAATCAATCGGCATACGCATACGGCACGTGTTTGGAAATGATAAGGAGTCGGATTTGCGCTTTGGACACGCCTGCCGCGTCCTCGTCGCCGGCTCAGCTTTTGGAACCGCGCGCAGGCGCCGTCGTTCCGATTGCCGCCCGTCGCCACAGGACGAGCGCGCGCATCAGCAGCAGGACCATGCAGGCCGCGCTGACCGGATGAATCGATTGCGGCAGGATCGGCAGCGCCGCGAGAGTCAGCCCGGTAGCGACAATCGCAAGTCCAAGATACAAACGCAGCAGTTTAGTCGGTTCTCTCTTAAACAGCAGCAGCGCCGCCACAAGATGCGTCGGCGGCGTCCACAGCAGATTCATATTGGATTTCGTCACCACGTGTTCGGTAAAAAACCACAGGAAGGTAATCAGCAGTCCCAGCAGCCCGGCTACGCCGAACAGCAGCGCATCCGCCGGAGCCGCACGCCAGACCTGTGGACCGCGCCAGGAACGCAGACTGAATATCCCGACAACAAACACGATGCCCCAGGCCGGCCACAGCAGCCAGGCCAGTTCGTTGTTCATATCCGGTTTGCTGCGGTAGTTAAACAGCTGCGACTTCGACGCCACGAGCGGTTGTTTAACGCCGTCAAAACGCACCGTCGCCTCGTCGAACGCCCGCAGCAGATAGTCGGGCAAAAACTGCGCGCCATGTGTGCCCGCCACGGCGTCCGTCGGCAGGCCCAGCCCCAGGTCAAATCCCCAGTCAATGCCGGGGCGGTCCACAACGTAGCGGTCCAGCAGATGCCGGTAGGTCGTGTCGCCCGCGGGAATGTCGTTAAACGTCAGGTCGTCGCCCAGCACGGAAATCAGGGCGTCGCGCAGGCGCGTCGAACAATTGTCAAAGAGGAAATCGTAGCGGTAATAGCGGTTTTCCGGCAGGTAATTGGTTTCGAGGAATATAAACAGGCTCTCACGCGCCCAGGGCGGAAGGTTTAACACCTGCTCAATAACGGGTCGGTCTTCCAGCTGATATTCGCGCAGCATCATATCGCGCGTCGTGATGGAAAGTTTATAGTCCAGTTCGCGCCTTACAAATTTCCACACAAACCCCGGCTCGCCAAAGTTAAACGTGCCGTAGTTGTACACGCGGTCGATGTTGTTAACGGGATCGTAGATCCCGAAGGCGCTGTGGCCGAACATCGAATGAAGGTGTTTACCGGGCAACATGGTGAACAGGGACACACGCGCACTGTCTGACAGCGCCTGGGCCTGCACGCCGCCGAAGCAGACAAATGTTAACATCAGCGCTGCAATCAGCACGCCGCTTCGACGCAGCAGCGTATTAAACAGAGAGGCTGTGCCGCTCACCGGGGTGGCGGCCTTGACGCTTCGCCCTCCCCCTGCGGTGTCCGGCTTGCTTGTTTTTTTCATGTGTCCACCGCGTCGGAAGCCGACGATTCCCGCGTCTGTTTGATGTCCGCCTGTTCGGGCGCAATGTGTTTAAGCGGCACGCGCGCCGTCGGCACCGTGCCCGCCGCCGCCCGACAGTGAAAATCCTGATCGTCAAAAAAGATGTGCGGCCGGAAGGCGTCCAGCACGCGATTTTTCGGCAGGCCGCCCAGAAAAAAGGCTTCGTCAATGTGCACGCCCCAGTGGCGCAGCGTGCGGATCACGCGCTCGTGCGCCGGACTGTTGCGCGCCGTCACCAGCGCAGTGCGAATGGGCGAGGGTTTGGAGTTGAACTGGCGCTGCAGAAATGACAGCGTTTTCAGGAACTTTGCAAAGGGGCCCTCGGGCAGCGGCAGATCGGCATGTGTGCGCTCGTGTTCCTGAAAGGCCACCAGGCCGCGCGAGCGATAAATCTGGTCGGCTTCGTCGGAGAACAGGACGGAATCGCCGTCAAAGGCAATTCTGATCTGATCGATCGCATCGCCGCCCTCGGCCGCCGAGTCGTAGACCAGTCCGGCAGCGATGCCCGACTCGACCGCGCCGGCCACGTCGTCTTCGTAGGCGGACAGAAACAGGTCCACGTCGTAGGCGTTCAGGTAGCGGGCGATCGACTCGCCCGATGTAAACGCCGCGCGCGTGATGTCGAGTCCGTAGTGCTCCACCGAGTTAAAAATGCGAATGCCGGAGTCGGCGTTGTTGCGCGACACGATAATCACTTCGGTAACGCGCCGCGCCTGCGCCAACTGGTTGAGGCGCAAAAATGCTTTGATGAGCGAAAAACCGACGCCGGGCTGCAGAATATCTTCTTCGTGCTCCTGCTGATAGCGTGCGTAGTCGGCCTCGCCTTTTTCTTCAAAGATGTTGTTTTCGAGGCTCAGGTCGAAGAGTGCGCGCGAGGAGACCGCCAGCACGAGAACTTCGGACAGATTGAGTTTCTGTCCGCTGCTCGAATCGTTAAACCAGGTAGCGCCGTTGGAAGGGGACGCCGGAGTAGAATCCTGCCTGTCAGCCATGGGTAGAGAACGGTTTCAGTTGGAGCCAAAAAACTCACGGATGGAGAACGCCAGGCGCGCCGTGTCGACCAGTTCCAGCGGATGCGGCGTGCCCGGCATGATTTCGAGCTGCGCCTGCGGTGCGGCCTGGAAAATGGCCAGCGTTTCCTCCATCGACACCATTTTGTCGCCGTCGCCGCGTGCAAACCGCGAGCGGGCCGTTAGTTCGGCGACGCGCTCGACAGTCACGCCATTGTTTGCCGCGTGCAGTTCGCCCAGTTCGCGCATCATCACGGCCGTGGCGCGCAGGTGATTCCGCCATCCCATTGCCGTGTGGCGCGCTTCCAGCTGCGCCGCAAATTTGGGGACTTTGGCGGCAATTTTATCGGGATCGAGGCCGCGGACTTCGCGCTCGGCGATTTCCGGCGACCATTCAAACTTGCTGCCGAGCGTCATGACGGCGGCGATGCGCCCCGGCTGCTGCAACGCCAGCTCAACGGCCGCGTAGCCGCCCATGCTGTAGCCGAAAATCAATGCGTCCGACAGGGCGTGTTCGTCCAGGTAAGCCGCGATGTCATCCGCGAATGTCTGCATACCGAATGTTTTGCCGTCCAGCCCACGCGCGCCGTGCCCGCTGAAACTGAATGTGTGCGTGGTAAAATCTTCGTCCAGCGCCGCACGCAGACGGTCGAATTGTTCGTGCGCGCCGAGCGCGCCGTGCAGGAGAAGCAGAGCGGGTTTACTCATGAACGGTGTACTTGTACAATGTGAACCGGATTTATGTGCGGCCGTCCTTGGCGGCGTCGCGCACCTTGACGATCACGAGTGTCTGGTCGTCCAGCTGATCGTCGCCTTCGGTCAGGTTCTGGATTGACGTAATAATTTTATCGCGAATATAATGCGCGCTGCTGTGTTCCATGCCTTCCAGCAGCCGGCGCAATTCTTCCTCGCCCACCACGTCGGCGCCCGCGCCGCGCGCTTCAATGATTCCGTCGGTCATAAAAACGAGAATATCGCCGGGCGCAAGTTGCGACGAGACTTCGTCCACCATGTCGCCGAAGGTTGCGCCGCGCACCAGACCCAGTCCGGGCCCCTGCGGCGCTTCCTGACTGATTGAACCGTCGACGGCGTGATAGTGGAACAGCGGCACGTGGCCGGCGCGCGCCATGCGCATCTGCATCGTATCGGCGTCGATGTGCGCCACGGTGGCCGTGATAAATGAATCGCGCGCCATGTCGCGAATCAGCAGGCGGTTCAGGTGGGCCAGAATGGCGCGCGGCTCCTTGCACGAATCGTAGAGCGTGCGCAGGATGCCCTGCACCTTGGCCATGTAGAGCGCGGCGGATGTTCCCTTGCCGCTCACGTCGCCGATCACGATCGAGATTTCGCGCGGCGCATCGGTGCGGCTGAGGTACTCGTAGAAGTCGCCGCCGACCTCGAGCGCCGGAATGGAAATGCCGGCCATATCGAGTCCGGCAACCAGCGGCGTCTGCTGCGGCAGCGATTCCAGCTGGATGCGCCGCGCGATCGACAGCTCGTGTTTGAGCCGCTCCTGCACCGCCAGGTCGTCGTAGAGAAACACATTTTCAATGGTCAGAGCGGACTGGCGCGCCGCCGAATTGAGGAAAGACAGTTCGTCCCAACTGAGCGCCTGCTCGCCCATCGTCTCGCCGATGAAGACCGCGCCGACGACGACATCGTCGCTGCGCATCGGAATGATGTAGCTGAGTTCCAGCGGCCGCAGTGCGTCGCGCACCACGCGCGGCAGGATGTCGACATTAAACTCCGTGCGCAGTTGCCCGACGGCTTTGACAAAACGCCCGGCGTATTCGTGGCAAAACGCCTCCCACTGGCGCTCGTCGATGCCGTGAATACCGAAGCAGTTGACTTTGCCCTCGCGAATCAGCACGACGGCCACGCGTTTGATGCGTACGATTTCGCTCAGCTGCGCCGCCAGCTCGCGCGCCAGTTCGCGCGCACTCAGCTTGGTGACGAGCACCTCGGTCAGGCGTGCACCGGCGGTGCCGAAGTCCAGACGGCTGCGATGAAATTTTTGATCGATGTGGCGTTGCACGCGCCCGCGCAGGTTCCAGATCAAGGCCAGCAGGCCGATGCCGACACACATTTTAAACAGCGTTTCGACGACGTGCTCGCGACCGGCGGTCATCGGTCCGCGCACAATCTCCACGTCGCCCCCGCTTACGCGCACCTGCGGCAGATCGATTTCGACCATGGCGACCCAGACGACGGCCGTGACGATCAGCACGAACATCGCGCCGTTCCAGATGCTGGAGAGAATGAGGTACTGCGTGCCGCGCCGCATGCGCCAGGTGAAGTCCAGCAGGCGAAAACGCAGGACGACAAACACGTGCGTCAGCGGCATAATGACAATCGCCGGTCCCGCCATTCCCAGCAACATTTCATTGTCGGCGCCGAGCCCTGCGACAACGCAGACAAGCGCTATCAGGATCGAGCCGTATGAACCGTACGCCAGAATGCGCTCGGCGATTCCGAACTCACCGCCGCGGCGCACGGCGTCGAACACGTCGGTTCCAAGCTTGAAAACAAGCAAAACGCCAAGCATAAACGGAAACATCGTGCCGCCGATGCTCTCGCGCGCAAAAATCTGCATCGCAAAGACCAGCACAAGCGTCGCCGTGCTGATCAGGTACGGCGTTAGAATCCGCCAGCGACTACACCTGCGCCGGTTCGGGAACAGATAGGTGGCGTGAATCCAGAGCGGCAATCCGAGAAAGGGCGACAAGGTGGCTGCGATATCCCGCACGACCAGCAGCAACTCGTACTCGGTCGCGAACGGACGCACAAAAAAGGTCGCCACAAAGTAGCCGATCAGGACAAAGGCCAGCGCCAGCAGACGCGGACCGCGCACCGTCGGACGCAGAAAACCGAAAAGCATGCCGATAGCCAGCGTCAGCAGCCCACTCAGATAGAGCACCAGAGAGACGAGGCTGAGACCGAAGGACACGACCTCCACGTCGAGGGCCAGCACCTGGTTGTCGCGCAGCACTTCGTATTCGATAATCGAACCGATTTTAGCGTCGCGCAGCATGCGGTCGGCTTCCTGAACGGAGTTGAAACTGCGTCCGTTGACGCGCAGGATCAGGTCGCCGCGCTGCATGCCTGCGCGATCGGAAGCACCGCCCTCGGTCACCTCAATCACGTGGGCCACGGGTGCCAGGCGATAGACAAAGTTTTCGGGAAAGCGGTCGATTTGAACGCGAAAGCGGCCCTGGTTGTGCGCGCTCAGCCGGAAAATGTCGATGTCGACGCTGTCGTCGGTCGAAGCATGCAGGAGCGCCAACACGGTCGAAATGCTGTCGACCGGTTTGCCGTCGACGGCCAGCAGCAGGTCGCCCGCGCGGGGACCGCCCACGACGGGATCGCGCGGCACATCGTTGGCGCCGAATTCTTCCTGTTCGATCTGGAGCTGTGCGGCGGGAATCTGTTTGGCGATGTAGAGATGCGAGGGCGGCAGGGCAAAGACGTTCTCATCCGTCGCAACGGTGGCGCTGCGATAGATGTTAACAGATGAAGTCCACAGCAAACCGACCGCCACAAGGGCAAACAGTAATCGGAAACTTGTCGGATGCCTGTCGAAGAAGGCCATGCGTTTTCCGCCGTCCCGTATCAGAGCAATTTACAGGCCGCTAGCGGCCAGCCAGTGAATGCCTAAACTTTCAAACATAGATGATCGGCTGCAGTTGCGCAAGGTCGCATGCCGGGATACTCAGAAATAGAGCTTGACGAGCGCGCCGCCGGACGGGTCCGCTCCAAGCGAAATCCCGCCGCCGTGCGCGCGCATTATCTGCCGCGCCAGGGTCATGCCGACGCCCGTACCGCGTTCGCGCGTCGTAAAAAAGGGCACAAAAACGCGGGTGCGCAGTTCCTCGGGAATGCCCGGCCCGTTGTCGCGCACTTCTATAGACACGCGACCGCGACGATCCAGCCCGGCCGAAAGTTCGACGCGGCTGTCCGGCCGCCCTTCCAGCACGTCCAGCGAATTCTGCACGAGGTTGATCAGCGCCTGTTCAATGAGGTTGCTGTCGGCCAGCAGTTCGAGTCCCGGCGGCCGCACGCGGCACTCAAAGGCTACGCCTGCCGCCCCCGGACGCGAAGCGGCGAGCCGCTGGATGCGCCGCAGCAGTCCCTGCACCTCAAAACGCACCACGACGGGCGTCGGCACGCGTGTGACGTCGCGATAGGCGTCGACAAATTCCATCAGGGCGCGGCCGCGGTTCTCGATGGTATCGAGCGCCAGTTCGATGTCTTCGAGCTGTTCGTGCAGCTCCGCACCCGAAGCCTCGGCGCTTGCGGCCTCGCGCAACAAATTGCCCGCGGTGCCGGCCAGCGAAGTGATCGGTGTTATGGAATTCATTATTTCGTGCGTCAGTACTCTGATCAGTTTGCGCCACGAGTCCAGCTCGCGTTCTTCCAGTTCTCCCTGAATATTCTGCAGCGATACCAGATGGATGAGGCCGTCGCGCGTGCGCATCATCGAAAGCAGAATTGAAAGTTGCAGCGGCTCGCCGTCTATTTCCAGCGGCAGCAAGGTTCGCTCGCCGGGCCGCAGCAATTCGAGCGCTCGCGCCAACGCCGGAATGCGCGCCTCCAGGTCGCCGATGCGGCGCACGCCGTAGACGTTCAACATTTTTTTTGCGGCGGCGTTGAAGAGCCGCACTTCACCGCCCTCGTCGTACACCAGCAACCCGATGCCGACGTGACGGACGATCATTTCCAGATAGGCTTCGCGTTCGCGGCCGGAGAGGCGCGCCTCGCGGAAATCGGCGTTCAGTTCGGCCAGAACGCGCTGTAGTTCAGGCATGTCGGCCGGAGCGCCGATGGGTCTGGTAAGCTGCGAGACGTCGGCATGGCGGATCGACTGCAGGTAGCGCGCAATGTCGCGTTTGGTTTTTTCAACGTAGTGCAGCAACTCGGCAATCTGCAGAACCACGGCAAGTCCGAGCACGCTGCTCGTGGCGTAATACTCGGTGTCGAGCAGGAAATAGATAAAACAGGTCAGGCTCAGCATCAGGAAAACTATCCGAACCAGGCTGCCGATCCGGAAGTCCCTAAAGGCCATACTTTTCCAGCCTCCGGTAGAGCGAGGTACGCGTCAGCCCCAGCTCGCGGGCGGCATGGGAGATATTGCCGCTGTTTTTGTCGATCGCTTTGCGGATCACCTGTTTTTCGACATCGGCCAGGTTGAGCGAGTCGACCACGAAGTTGTGAGGCTGTTCTTCGCGCGGCACGAGGAAAAAGTCCGTCGGCCGCAGCATTTTGTCTTCGCCCAGGACGACGGCGCGTTCAACGGCGTGCATCAGTTCGCGCACGTTGCCGGGCCAGCTGTGCTGTGTGAGTTTGCGCAGTCCGGCTTCGGTAATGCCGCGCGCCGGCCGGTCGTAGCGCTCGGCGTACATCGTCAGGAAGTAGTGCGCCAGCTCGGGGATGTCCTCGCCGCGCGCGCGCAGCGGCGGAATGTGCACTTCCACCGTGTTGATGCGATAGAGCAAATCCTCGCGAAAAGTCCGTTCGGCGACCATTTCATACAGCGCCTTGTTCGTGGCGCAGACCAGGCGGATATCGACGGGCCGCGCCTGCGAGGAACCGACGCGCGTGACGCGGCGATTCTGCAGCACGGTGAGCAGCTTGGCCTGCAGCGCCACCGGCACGTTGCCGATTTCATCGAGAAACAGCGTGCCGCCGGACGCGAGTTCAAAGCGCCCGGGACGGTCCTCGCGCGCATCGGTAAATGCACCTTTCACATGACCGAACAGCTCACTTTCAAACAGATTGTCACTGAGCGCGCCGAGATCGACCGCCTGAAACACCTTCTCCGCGCGCAGTGACGCGCCGTGAAGAAAACGCGCGGCGACTTCCTTGCCTGTTCCATTTTCGCCGAGGAGCAGCACATTTGCGTCCGTTCCCGCTACTTTCTTCAGTGTTTGTAAAACTTCCCGCATGGCCGGGCTGCGGCTACCGACGAGGGCAAAGTCATCGCGTTCCTGTGCGGCGCGCGCATGGCCTTTGTGCGCCACGGCGCGGCGCAGGGTCTCCAGCAATCCTTCATTGCGCCAGGGTTTCAGGACGAAATCTGCCGCGCCGCGCTTCATGGCGTCCACCGCCAGCTCAATATCGCCGTGGGCGGTAATAACCACTATCTGCGGCGCGGGGTCAACCGCCAGAATTTCGTCGATCAATTCAAGCCCCTGGCGTTCGCCGCCGCCCGAGCCGCTGAAGTTCATGTCCAGCAGCACAAGATCGTAGCGCTCCGCGCGCAGCAGGTTTCGCAGTCCGGCAGGAGAGGGTTCGGTGTCGATGCGTCGGGCATGCGGCTTAAGCAGGAGGCGCGCCGCCGTCAGCACGTCCGCGTCGTCGTCCACAATCAATACCCGTCCCAGTGATTTGGCCGTGGTGTTCACGGCCGTTCCGGCCCGTGATGAATTCATAGTCCCCCTCACTGATTGTCGTCCTCCGCGCGACGGGACGACCGCATCCGGGAAAAATTTGCCTCTGCGTGTTCGCTTCAGCCGGCATCGCCCCGGCCGGTCAGGCTCGCAACACCGGCCGCATGCGGGGCTTGCCTTCCCGCAAAAACGGGCGGTACGCAGCACCCGGTGGAAGGTTGCGCGCGCCTTGAAATGTCGGGGAAAAAGCAGGGAATCACGGATCGGATCGGGATGCCGCGTTCGGGCCTCCGCAGCGGCTTGAAGCCGCCGAAATATTTAACGCCCGAGCTTAAACAGAAAGCCGTTTGGCATTTTGGAAATATTATGCGAATTCGGCATATTGCGAGCTTCTGTTGCGGGCCTGTGTGGCCATCCACCAATAATGATGGAAGATTTGACAATTTGCGTGTACAACATTCATTGCATGAAAAACATGTGATGACTTAATTCAATTGTTAATAAACAAGATATTGTACTTTCAAAAAATCCGAGCATGAGCAACTACTCAAACAATTACTCGAACAGCTATTCCCGGTATGCACAAAACTCACAATACTCGGACAGGGGCAAAACGATTTGTTTGATTGACAACTCAAACGTTTTTGGAGGAAGCCGGCCGCAAAAATGGCGCGTCGACTACCAAAAACTGTTTAACTACTTACAACAATTCGGACCGATTTTTCAGACGTACTTTTTTGCGTCCAAAGATGCCGGCCCGAATCAGACCCAGGAGAACTTTTACGGCTTTATCCGCGACACACTGCGCTGGGAAGTCATGTTGTACGACCTGGGTTTCAAACACGTGCGCTGTCACAACTGCGACTACGACAACCAGATTTACGTCGAGAAAGGCCTGGACACCGGGATCGTAACCAAGCTGCTCACACTCAGCTTTTACCGCGCTTTCGACACCGCCATTCTGGTTGCCGGCGACCGCGATTACGCCGAGGCGATCAAGTTTGTCAAGAGCCAGGGACAGCGAATTGAAATTGTCAGTTGGGCCGCCGGCCTCTCGGAGGAACTTAAACGCCTTTCCTCCTGTGAACCGATGTATCTGGACGACATGCGTGAGTACGTCGAACGCTCGTACTGAATCACGTTAAAACATCAACAGTCGAACGGCCCATTCGCTTAACGCGAGGGCCGTCGGACCCAGTCGCCTTTCCGATCGATATATCCCATTTCATCGTCGATCCAGACCTGAGCCAAGTCACCGTAAAACTGGTCGGCATAGGTAAAACGCGCGGGAATGACAACGTCGCCGCTCACATTAATGTATCCCCACTCGTAATCTTCGCGGAACGCTATCAAACCTTCGGAATACGTTCCGAGCGCCTCGTATTTGGCCGGCACGCGCATTTCACCTTCGCTATCGATCATTCCGTAGCGTCCGTTTAACACCACCGGCGCCAGTCCGTTGTTAAAAGCAAAGGCGTAGTCAAGGCTCGGTTCAACAATCACATCGCCGTTCAGCCTGATAAAACCGTACTTGTGGTCCCGGTAGACCGCGGCAATTCCATCGGAGAAATGTGTGATCAATTGATAGGCGGGTTGAACAACCCAGGCGCCGGACGTGTCGATCAGGCCGTAGCTGCGTCGGTCGATAGAAGCCGGCGCAACGCCGCCGTTAAACTCGCTCACATCGCTGAAACGGGCCGGAATGTGCAGCAGCGATTGGTCAAAAGGCGCAACGCTGTCCAGCTTGACGAAGCGGTCGAATTGCAGCCTGTCCAGAGTCTCGCGTTTAATGAAGCCGTAACCTTCGCCCACCAGAACCGGCGCCAGTCCTTCGTGAAATGCGCCGCACCACTCAAACTGCGCGCCGCAGATTTCCTCCCCCTCTTTGTCAACGTAGCCGTAGAAATTGTGCGTGAATATTTCGTTGTCGCCGACGCGGCGTTTGTACGGCGCTACACCGTCGGAAAAATTACCGAGCCAGGGATATTCGCTGACGAAGACCTCGTATCCCATGCGATCGATGTAGGCATCCTGATGTCCGACCGTGAAAATCCACCATTTTTTGGGAATGCGGATGCGCGCCATACCATCGCGAAAGTAACTGTTGTCGTCAATCGTTTCAATCACAATGCCGTTGCCGCGGCTGATGGCTTGTTTGCGACTGTTAACCACGGGCAGATATTTGGGTTTGATCTGTGTTTTGCCTGCCGGATCCATGAATCCGAGTTTGCCGCGCTCCAGGTAGGGGTAGAGCGCTTCCCCGCTGTCGGAAGTCGCCAGGTTCGCCGTCACAGCGCCTGCCGCCGCGATGATTAACATAAAGGCGGCCGGAACAACGGTGAGCGAAATCGTCCTGTAACGCGACTGCAACAAGCCTGTTAACCTGTCCATATCGATAGTTCTCAATTGATTGTGCGTCAGAATGAAATTCCGGGGCGTCCTGCCGGGCGGCGTTTTCCCCGGTGCGGCACAGCGATTCATGCTGTCCGCAGGCGTACAGTTTTGACGCAATTCGGACACTGTCGAGCGACGCTTCGTTACAATCTGCCCCTCCAGCCCGTTTGGCACGTTTTTGGAATACAGGTTTGTGGGCAATTCAAGCCGGTTTTGGGCCGACATCAACAGTAAAGGTCGCGGAGTACGTGAATGAGCGGAATGGATCGCAAAATAGAGAAACGCCCCTGGTATCGCAAAAAGATCTGGCCCACGCTGATCCTGCTGCTGGCGGCGATTGCAACGGTGTACGGCATTGTCCTGTATCCGACTGAATCGACCATGAAGGTCGATCGCAATCGGCTGACGATTGCGCCGGTGCGGCAGGAGAATTTCTCCGAGTTCATCACCGTTAACGGCGCGGTGCAGCCGCTCAATTCCTTCTACCTGGACGCCATTGAGGGCGGCATGGTTGAAAAACGCTACGTGGAGGAAGGCCAGGAAGTCCAGGCGGGCGACACCCTCCTGCGGCTCGTCAACACGGCCTTGCTGCTCGGCATCCTGCAGCAGGAAACACAGTTGTTCGAGCAGGTGAACAACCTGCGCAACACCAAACTGGCGATGGAGGAAAAACGCCTCTCGCTGGAAGAAAGGCTGCTGCAAATAGATCACGACATGCGCGAGTTGAAACGCAATTACAGCCAGGCAAAAGAGTTGCTGGCGGGCGAAGTCATCGCGCAGGAAGAATACGACCAGATCAAGGGCAGCTATGAGTTACTGCAGCAGCGCCGCGAGCTGGCACTACGCGCCTACGAACAGGACTCGATATTCCGCAGCCGCCAGGTGCGCCAGCTCGAACAGTCGCTCAACCGCATGGAATCGACCATGGATCTGGTGCGCGGCCGGCTTGACGACCTCGTGATCCGCGCGCCGGTCGACGGCACGCTCAGCGCTCTTGACGCTGAGACCGGCGCCAACAAGACACAAGGCCAGCGCCTGGGGCAGATCGATCAGCGAGGTGCGTACAAAATCCGCGCCGCCATCGACGAGCACTACATCCGCCGCGTAGAAACCGGACAGACAGGAGTCTTTACGCTCGGCGGCGAAGAGTTCAGCGCGCGCGTCATCAAACTCTATCCCGATGTGGCCAACAACCAGTTTGAAGTCGATATGGCGTTTGAAGGCACGCCGCCCGCCGACCTGCGGCGCGGACAGTCGATCAGACTCAAACTGGAGCTGGGCGCAACGGAGCCGGCCCTCGTCATTCCGCGCGGCGGCTTTTTTATGGCGGGCGGCGGCAACTGGGTGTTTGTCGTAGATCCCTCGGGTGAGACGGCCCACCGACGCGACGTCTCGCTCGGTCGCCAGAACGGCGATTTCCACGAAGTGCTCGGCGGCCTGCAGGCATCCGAGCAGGTCGTGATTTCATCCTATGAAACCTTCCGCGATGTCGACCGCCTGGTCATTCGCTGAATCCAACTGAGTATTCTTCCGTTTTCTTCCGTCTCCTTCTTTTACTATCCGGGAAAGCAACATGATCAATGCCGAAGACCTGCTGAAAGTTTACCGCACCGACGAAGTCGAAACCACCGCCCTGAACAAGGTCAGTTTTAATGTGGCCGCCGGCGAGTTTGTGGCGATCATGGGACCCTCCGGCTGCGGCAAATCGACGCTGCTGAATATTCTGGGCATGCTGGACCGACCGACGAGCGGCGTACACAAGTTCATGGGCGAAGACATCAGCCAGGCGTCCGAGCGCAAACGCGCGGCCCTGCGCAAGGAAAAGATCGGTTTTGTGTTCCAGAGTTTTAACCTGATCGACGAGTTGACGGTGTTCGAAAACGTCGAGCTGCCGCTGCTCTACCACCGCGTCTCCTCGTCCGAGCGCAAAGAGCGCGTCAACGAAGCGCTGGAGCGCATGCGCATCGCGCACCGCAGCAAACACTTTCCCTCCCAGCTGTCCGGCGGACAGCAGCAGCGCGTGGCCGTGGCGCGTGCTGTCGTCACCAACCCCGGACTGATCCTGGCGGACGAACCGACGGGCAATCTGGATTCGGCCAACGGCGATGAGGTGATGAGCATTCTGACCGAACTCAACGACGCCGGCACGGCGATTGTAATGGTCACGCACGCGCCGGCTTACGCCGACTACGCCGGGCGCGTCATCCATCTGTTCGACGGACATATCGTGACGGAAAACATCAACGGCCAGGCGGCCTGAGAACTTGCAGGGCTGCGCGGGCGCGCCAGCGCAGCAACGTTGCACCTGCAGACGCGACGCTTGCCGAGCGATGACAAACAAGAGGGAAAAGCAAGCCGCCGCATGTCAAAAGGCGGCGAAGCCGGTTTGGAGGAACTCCCCGGCCAACATTTTTTCAACAATTCTGCACCTTTTTTGCCGCGTGCGCGTAGGGCTGTGGTTGCGAACTATCAGGACCCATCCAGGAAAAACCATGCACACAGTTAAACGACGCAACCGCCAAACAGGACTGGCCTTCCTTGGAATCGCATGTTTGACCATCGCCTTTGTCGGCATCGGAACGGCACAAGCCCAGACGACGCTGGCCGAGTTCTCAGGCGCGGACCAGCAACGCCTCAAATCGCGCGCTTTTAAGCTGGACCAACCGCAGGTAATTAATTTTTCCATCAGCGGTTCTCCGCTGCAGAAAAGCATGCTGACAAAAATCGGCGAATCGTTTGTGCAGCGCGATTATTCCGTCAACCTCAGCGCCTGGATCATCAACAGCAACGACCGCAGCACCGTGTGGGAGCTCGACAACGGAACTATCAAGGCGCTGGACGACGAAGGCGGACCGCGCCTGAACGATGAAATTTCACTGCCTGCGGGCGAATACGAAGTCTACATCTTCCCGATTCAGTTCGTCAAATCCGTGTCGATTATCGGGCTGATCAAGTACAATACCAGCGAAGACAACAGCGAATTCGAACAGGAAATCGCGGATTTTTTGCGCACCCTGAAAATTACGGTCACCGGCAAGGGCTCTCCCCTGCCGGCCGACTTTGCCCAGCAACGCGTCGCCTCGCTGCAGCGGCAGGCATTTGTATCGCTGCCCGCACGCGAAGCGCAGCGCAATATGGAAGCCGGTTTTTCCCTGACCAACCAGGCCGACATACGCGTCTATGCCGTCGGCGAGCTGTACATGGACGGGCGCTACGACTACGCCTGGATTGAGGACGTCAACAGCGGCGAGCACGTCTGGGAGATGAATCACGACAACTCGGCGGCCGCGGGCGGCGCAGCCAAAAATCGGCGCGTCAACAAACTCGTCTCGCTGCCGCCGGGCGATTACGCGGCGCATTTTGTCAGCGACGATTCGCACTACTACGGCAACTGGAACGACGCCCCGCCGCACGACCCGGCTTTCTGGGGTCTGCACCTCTTCAACGAAAACGGCGTGGCGCAGGTGAGCTCGTTCAACATAGAGCAGCACATGCGCAACAACCTGATCGTCGACATGCGCACGCAGCGCGACTACGCTTTTCAGACGCGCGGTTTTTCGCTCGATCACGAACAAAACGTGCGTATCCAGGCGACGGGCGAAGGCATGGCGGGCCACATGGTCGACTACGGTTATATCGTGGACGCCTCGACCGGCAAACGCGTCTGGGAGATGCGCTTCAGCGAATCGCAGCACGCCGGCGGCGCCTTCAAAAACCGCGTGGTGCGCAGCAACCTCAAGCTGCCGGCCGGCAGTTACGTGGCTTACTATCTGAGCGACGACTCGCACTCCTATGACTCCTGGAACGACTCGCCGCCCAGCACGCCTTCGGACTGGGGCCTGATGATTCTCGGCGGACGCGACTTCGACAAGAGCTCGGTCAGGACTTTTAACCCGTCCGACACCCGCCTGGAAGTGGCCGCCATCACGCAGATCGGCGACGACCAGACGCGCAGCCAGAACTTTTCCCTGGACGAGATGTCCACCCTCAACGTGGTAGCGATCGGCGAGGGCAGCAGCGGACGCATGTACGACTACGCCTGGATAACACGCGCCGGCGACGGCCAGGTGGTCTGGGAAATGACGTATTCGATGACTTCGCATGCGGGCGGCTCATATAAAAACCGCCAATACGTCGGCACGATCAGCCTGCCGGCGGGATCGTACGTGCTGCACTATCGCAGCGACGACTCGCACTCATTTGCGGCCTGGAACGACAACCCGCCGACGGACGCGGGGCGCTACGGCGTCAGCCTGTATCACTCGCGCTGAATTTGATTGGCGGCGCGCAACGCGGCGGCTTTGGTCGCGTTCTTTGGCGCGGGGGTTTCACTCCATATCTGCGCACGGGGGCTTGCCTGCCGCAGCTGCGGCGCAAGCGGAGAGCGCTTCGCCTCCTCACTTCATTCGGCGGCTTGCTTTTTTCTCTTGCTTGTCGCCGGGATTGAAGCTGCGAGACTTGCAGCGGTTTCGGGTACAAAAACTGAATGATTTATCGACAGCCGTGAACCTCAGTGGTTTGCGGCTGTGTTGTTTGGGGCGGCTGCCGCACTGTAATTGATGGGCATCCAGGAAACGGACGGGACGCGGACCGCGAGCGCAGCGGATGCAAGCGCGTCGAGTGCAGGTGAATGGTACACACATTCGATCAGTAAAACCGGGCGCAGCGGACGCTGTCGTCGGCACCCGCACGGGCGGCGTTTATGCACCGGCGGCGCGGTCTCGGCGGGCACTCAACAAGGCTGGAGTGTTAAGGCCTTGTGGTGCAACAGCTTGTTAAGGTTTTATTAAAGCGACAGGGCAAAAAATTATCCCTTGTCTGATTGAGCGCGAATCCCGATTTTTGCCGAATCAATCGGGTGGCCACGCAGCGCTTCGGACTCAAGAGAGAACAAATGTTACCGTCTCTGCGATCCGCAGATCGCAGAGACGGCAACAGGGGCTACAACACTCCATACACACATTTTCTTGCGATTCGACGTGGTGGCCGCCCGTTGTTTTTGACTCGCCTGCAAGATACTTCCGGCCAGTTCTCCGCGCCCTACACACTTACCACATAAGCGCACAGGGATGCCGGTAAGACGACCACAATAATCGAGGGACAGACTGCAAACGTCACCGCCTCCGCGGTTCGAAGACCACGGAGGCGGCAACAGGGGCTACAACACTCCATATACACACATTTTCAGGGCGCGCAGTTCTGCTGCTGCGATGCGCGCTTGTCTTTTTTCACAATGGCAATGTACGGCGAAATTTGGCGGTGCTACCACATACAAACCACATAATCGCGCGGTCGGCCGTTCAGTCGAAAACTGCAAACTTGTCGGACGCGGGCGCAGGTGTTTGGGGTTTCAGGCGCGCCAACTACGTAGAAATACCCAGGAGCTGTGAGCCGTAAGGGCTCACAGCTCATTTTTTTCTCGTGCCAAAAGTCTGAATTCCGGATGCAACGCTTAGAATCACGTAGTTCTACGGATGCAATGTGGGATACCTGACAGCTGAGCGGCTGCTTTCCTGTACCAAACGCTTTAAAGAGTCACCGCCTCCGCGGTTCAAAGACCACAGAGGCGGCAACAGGGGCTACAACACTCCATATACACACATTTTCTGTCCGGACGGTTGATCGAAGCAGAGCTTCAATGTTTTTGTTCCTCGGACAGTCGCAATATAGGCTCCGGCAAACAAGACCACACTACATATAAACCACATAGGCGGTACGTTCGGTTGGTACGTTGAAACGATCAGTCGAAAGACGACAGACTCAGGTGGTGCAACAAACCAACCACGTAGAAATACCCAGGAGCTTTGAGCCCCAGGGCTTACAGCTCATTTGTTTCTCGTGCCAAAAATCTGAAAACCAGACGCGGCACGCACATTCACGTAGTTCTACGGATACTATCGAGAGCTTCGGACTCCTGACCGGCACATGGGCACTAATGAACGGTTTAAAAAGTCACCGCCTCCGCGGTTCGAGGACCACAGAGGCGGCAACAGGGGCTACAACACTCCATATACACACATTTTCTGTCCGGGAAGGCTTTCTACTGCAGTACTCCCGACGTGACGAGAGCGCTTTCCCTTTACGGACAATGGCAATATAGGCCGTGCGCGTCAAGAGTGTACCACATAGAAACCACATAGACGCCCCCCATAATGACACAGCCCCCGGCTCGAAGACGAGCCGGGGGCCGGATGCAAAAGTCAGTCCCGTTTGCGGGACGTCGATCTAAAGCCTCTCAATCAGGGATCAACATAAAGTGTAATGTCGTTGCCCGAAGGCAGGTACACAACGCCGCTGTTGCCGGATGTAATCGTTTGACCATTGATCGTGACCGAGACGACCGAGCCGCTCGTACCCGGATCAAAGGTGCCGTTGCTTGTGGGACCGTATGTGTCGTAGCCGCCGCCGGCATAGTTGAACTGCACCAGTCCAATCTCCGACAGGGACGCGGTTGAGAGCTCGACCTCCAATTGATCGGGTGCGGAAAGCATAGCGTCGAAAATAATGTACTCAGACAAGTGCGCCTTGACGGCTACGGCGCTCAAAACAATAGCGCAAAGAACGGCGGCCGCGAAGAGGCCGCGTTTGAGTGTCAACATGGATTTCTCCTGTGATATTGATGGTAGTTGTGAATGCCGCGAACGTACGGTGTACCTGTTTCCGGCGCGAAGCGTGATCAGTGCTCCGCGACGATACCTGGTCGCAGGTGCGGCAGGTTTCAGGTGCGTCGTGATCGGATCTGCGGCAATTGGCTTTTGCGACCGTCGATGCGCTGTGCACCGCGCGTCAATAATCGCATGGATCAAGATAGAATATTCGCCGACAATTGACAGGCATAAATCAGGCCTAATCCATTTGCCGATTTTCGGAATGCCGACGTAGAAACAACAAAGCCGTCCGCGAAAATCGCGGACGGCTTTGGTACAAGACTTGTTGATCAGGAACTGTCAGCGCACAATCATCAGCGGGCTGCTGATGTTTTGCCCGCCAATCTCTGCCACGACGTTGTACTGACCGATCGGCAGTTCCGCCGTGTCGACCACAAAGCTGTAGTCGCCCGGCACGAGTTTGCCGCGGTGCACTTCAAGCTGCACATTGCCGCGCAGATCCACTACACGCACCGCAACATCGGCAATTTCCGTTCCGGCGACAGAGAAGGAACAGACACTTGAGCTGTTCGCCGGATTGGGCGAGAGGCGCATTGCACCGGCTGTCTCGCCGCCATGTTCTTCGACGGACGAGACCAGATTGCCGTAGCGCAGCCATTCAATCATGCTTTCGAGCACGGCGGCGCGCTGATCGTCGTTCTGGATGCCCTCGAGGCCAAAGCCGAGGTAAATGATGCGAGCGTCGCCAATTTCTATGCGCGTGCCGCCGACCTGTTTGGCGGCATTATCGTAGTACAAGATCGGCGTAGCGCCGCTGTTTTCAACAACCTGCAGGATGTCCGTTTTTTCGAGGAAGGGCGATTCAACAGCTCCTTCTTTTACAATGTCCAGATCATTGACGGTCGCCGAAAGCCCGCCAAAAAACGGATCGTTCTGCAAACCGTAGAGCGAGAACGAAATCGGCAGGCGTTCTTCCTCAACCGTCTCGTAGCGAACCTGCGGCATGCCGGCCATGAGGCCAAGGTCTTCCATGAAAAACTGACGCGCCTCAGGCGTGCCAAGAGAGCTGAAAGCCAGCGAGGCGTCGTTTTCGGACGTAATCAGGATTTTTTTGCCCTGGTCAATCAGGTGTTTGATAAAAGGAATCGGGCTGGAAACACCGTCGACTCCCATACTCAAGACTCCACTCATGTCGCCGCCGATTGGAAAGACATAAACTTCAAAGTCATCGGCAAACTTCCAGACGGCTTTTTGATTCACCCAATCGATCTTAGTATGACGATCTATCATCACCATAGCTTGATCAAGTTTTCCGATGGCATCGTCGTGATGCATAGTATCAAAAATGACATACTCGGCAATATGAGTGATTATGCTGAGAGTATGCTCCTGAACCACATTTCCGACTTCATCTCGGAAAATAACTTTTAACTCCGCCTGGTCATCCGTCATTGGAGTAATTACGAGCGGAAGTCCAATAGTCGCAAACTGTTTGATACTCAAGGATTGGTCTTGGAATCCAACTTGCCAACCATCTGGGATCTCTGACCTGTCATGGTCGAGCTCAACATTCAAGAATACAGCGTCTTTTGTGGGATTTTCAATGTGGACAATCTCGGTATGGGGCTGACCAATCTTTGCCAAGATTAGTGACTGTTCCAATGAAGTCTGCACAGACGGAATTTCAGCACGCTGAGCTGCCAAAATTCCAAAACATAAAACCACACCAATGATTGTGCTCGCTAGAAGTCGCATATGATGCCTCAAATTTCAGATGGCATTGTACAACCAATTCCTCAGATCGCCCTATTTAGAAGCGGTTAGAATCACAATTCGTAGTATTGCTCGAACTCTGAAAATCCACTCCACTCGCCACAGACACTCCCAATTGAAATTGGTTACACTACAGTAGCAAATGTAGAATTGGCAGCTTAGGTTATGAATGTATGATGTTTTGCTGCAAAAAACAATTGCGGATTTGATTATTCTGTGAATGGTTGGGCTTCGAAATTCTAAAGTTCAGAATCATCGGGCATCAGTGCCTAGAGATGACAGGAATGATGTAAGATTCGCTGAATGAGGTAATTCCAACTTCTTTCTGATTCTGGTTCGATGCAATTCAACTGTGCGATGCGTGATAAATAGAAGATTTGCGATTTCTTTGGATGTCAATCCTGTCTTGATCAAAGAGCATACTTTTAACTCAGTTGGTGTCAACGTCGGAAACCTCTGAGACAAAACAAGATTAAAATCCTCGTGAACATTTTTGAACTGCTTCTCAAACATTTTCCAGTCGTCTTCGGTGTTGATGCCTTCTTCAATTTGCGCAAGAAGTGTCTTCCTAATAACTGCTGTTTTCTCTTCAGATTGCCCAACAATCGCCTTGATCTCCTGCTTGAGTTTAGCTAGCAGCTCATTCTTTTGAACAAGCGTCATTGCCATAACAGTTAGTTCTTTGTTTTTGAACTCCATTTCTTTTTCTGCTTGCTCGACTTTCAGCCTAAAGATATCTTTTTCTCGTTTGGCTCTCTCAATTTCAAAGCTTGCCTGTCTTTCTGCGATCAATCGCTGTTTTTCTTGACTGAATAATTCATCCTTGAGAGATGCATACCTATCGAGATACTCCATTGCCTTTTTGCAATCCCCTAACTCTTGCCAACATTTGCTTAGAAAATGAAAAATCCTATACTGAGATGACTTTTGCCCAGTTACTTCGGCACACTTTGCTGCACTTTCCAAGTATGATATGGCCGTCGTAAACTGCCCCAATGAAAAATTTAGTCGACCTAAATACCCAAATGCAGCACCACGAATCTCTTCAGATTTAATGTCACTCCCAATTGTTAGAGCCGAATAGAAATTCTGTTGCGCCAATTCATATTGCTTGCGAGTTTCAAAAATGGACCCGATAAAAGTATAGATGAACGCCTGTATGTATCTATTCCCTAATTCCTTTTGAATTTCAAGGGCCTGCAGTTGCCTATCGAGTGCCAGGTCTAACCGGTGTTGCATTTCGTGCAATTTGCCCAAGTTCGTTAAAACACTAGCTTGCCCAGACTTGTTATCAAGCTTGCTATTTATAGCAAAACTTCTCTCGAAATAGTCATGGGCCTTGTTTAAATCATTCAAATGCATATAAGTTGTGCCAATACCGTTGAGGTATACCGCAAGCTCAGACGGATCCAGCGCACTCTCGTCCTCATCAAGAATTCGCAAGTAATACTCCAGCGCCACAGAGTAACTCCCCAACTTTAAATACACCGTAGCTATCGAATTCAACGTGGCGCCGATGCGAACCTTGTCGTTCGCTTCTTCGAACATTTCCAGCGCCTTCACCAGATGCTCGAGCGCCTGGGCGTACTCCCCCGATCGCAAATGTACCTCGCCGATGAGGCGGTGGCAGCGGGCAATGCCGATCTTGTTTTTACTCTTGTTGAAATAGGTCTGCGCCTCCGCTACATCGCTGAGAGCGGAGGGATAGTCGGTTAAACGGAAGTGGCAGTTGGCTATGAAGAGCAGTGCAAAAGGAATGTTTTCCTTGTCGCGAATTTCGCGGTAGAGGTCCAGCGTTTTGGTGGCCAGTTCGAGTGCGCGCCGCGGGCTGAGCGGCAAGATTTTTTCCAGAAGCGCCAGTTCGCGCTCAGCCTGCTTGGCCGCCGCAAATTCAGCTTCCAGTTGTTCCAATGTATCGGACATATTTCTGCGTCAGGGTCTACTGCTGTTGATGACTTCGATCTGGTCGATCGGCCGCACGTTTTTAGCCGCAATTACTGCGAACGGAAACTTATGCCGCGTACCGCACCTTTGTAGCCCCGTGCGCGCGCCATGCTCTTATTCAGGCGCCGAAATATACGTCAATTAGCCGGAATCGACACTTCAGGACCTGAAAGCACTCCAATTTTCCACTCGGTCAGCCGCGCTTGCGGATCACCAGCAGGCGGCCGCGGATGCGGCGCGGTTTGTCGACTTTTCTGTCCAGCGCCTCGGCCGTCCACTTGCCTTCGCCGTTGTTGATAAAGTAACCGGCCAGTTGTTCAAATGGCGCGCGGCCCGGATCTGCGATTATAACCATGCGCACGTTGGCGTTGAGCGCGCGTTTGATCAGGCGCTTGAGCGGATCGACCATTTCGTCCCAGAAACAGATGTCCGCGCCGACAATCAGATCGAATTTTTTCAGCGCCGCGGTGCGGATGCCGTCAAAATCGGTTTCCATCGTGGCAACTTCCACCTTGTTGACCGCCGCGTGTAAATCCAGATAGGGAAAGACTTCTTCGTCGATGTCCGCGCCGGTGACCTCCGCGTCAAAGGCGCGGGCGCACCAGATGCCCGTCAGTCCCCAGCCGCAGCCGGCGTCGAGCACGCGCGTTCCCGACGGCATGCCCTCGCCGCGCAGGAAGTCCATGATCAGCCAGCTTGAAGTCCAGAATTTGTTGCCGTGCCAGGTCGGTGTGTGTTGGCGCTTGAGCCGCCGCACCTCCGGGTGCGCCGCAAGCAGCACTTTGATTCCGTATGCCTTAATCTCTGTTTTGACTTGCGTCTCACTCATGTTGTATCCAGCAGCCCGGTTAAAAGGAAACCGCCAAAATACGAAAAAGGCGCGGCGCGGCGGGCCGCAAACACAAAATCATCGAGTCCGCAAGCCGCAAACCTGTCCTCGGCCCCGCCGGGCGCAGGTTCCGCGCACATTGCACGCAGCCGAACACAGGTGTATCAAAAGCGGACACCCGCGCCGCGCCCGCCATGCGCGCCGCGCACGCAGAAGCCCGTTTTATTTCTGGCACGTTTGTTGTTGACAGACCGGTACATGTGTAAAGTTGATGGTTAGCCTCTCACATCTGCCCATGTCCTCTCCCACTCGCACGGGAGAGGACGCCGGGTTTTAACTCGTGAGGCTGCCTGGAGAATATCAAATACAAATCGTGGTTGGCGTTTTCGTTCTGCGACGCCGCCGACCACTGTGCCGATGTGCACGCCTCGGGCCCAACAAGTGAGCGGTGTTGGGCCTCCTGGTTTTAAACAGGCTGCAAGCGCCGCATTCGTCGGTTTTACACCACTCCCGCGCTCCGGCCTTCTCTCCCGCTGACAAACAAGATGGGTTTTAAAGGGATTTTTCAGGCGGATATGCCGCGCGGAATCACCAGGCGTTCCAGCCATTCAAACAGCAGTTGAGCCAGAAGCGCCAGCCCCGCCGCCGGCACCGCCCCACTGAAAATCAGCGCCATGTCGTCCAGGCGAATGCCCGTCAATATTGCCTGGCCGTAACCGCCGGCTCCGATCAGCGCGCCGAGCGTCGCCGTGCCGATGTTGATGACCGCCGAGGTTTTGATCCCCGCCAGAATGGAACGCGCCGCCAGCGGCAGTTCGATTTGCAGTAATCGTTCGCGTGCAGGTAAACCCAGCGCCAGAGCGGATTCGCGGATGTCCGGTGCGATGTCCGTCAGCCCGGCGTGTGTATTGCGCACGATCGGCAGCAGACTGTAGAGAAAAAGAGCGGCGATCGCCGGCATTGTGCCGATGCCGAGCAAGGGAATCATGAAAACCAGCAGCGCCAGCGAGGGGATGGTCTGTACGATGCCCACCAGGGCCAGCAGCACCTGGCCGAGACGCTGTTGTTTGGCCGCCGCTATCCCGAGCGGCACCGCCAGCAGAACCGCCGCGAACATCGAAACCAGCACCATAAAAATGTGCTCCAGCGTGGCGTTCCAGAGCTGCCCCCAAAAACTGCGCGTCCGCGCCTGAATTTCGGTCCCCAACACCGTCGCTGCAAACTCCGCCGCCACCGCGCCTTCGGGACGCCGGTCGATTTTCACCGCGGCGTTCATCGCGATCATCGTGTCCGCCGGGATAGCTCCCTCGAATTGTTCAAGTGCGGTTATCGCCGCCGGAAAGCGTTGCGCCAGGTCGCGGCGGTAGAGCCAGACCGCCTGATACTCGGGAAAATAGTTGCGGTCATCTTGAAGTGTTAACAAGTCGTAATATCGAATTTCGGCGTCGGTGCTGTACACGTCGATGACGTCGATGCTGCCGTCGGCGATGCCGCGGTAGGCCAGGTCGTGATCCAGCCCGCGCACGTCGGCCTGAGGCAGATTATACTCGCGCTGCAATCCAGGCCAGCCGTCGCCGCGGTCCATGAATTCATTGCTGAATCCCAACGCGAGCTGAGGGTGGTCGCGCAAATCGGAAATTTTGTTTAAGCCCAGTTCTGCGGCGCGGGCGCGGCGCAGGCCGAGCGCATAGGTATTGTTAAATCCCAGCGGCGCACTTTTGGCGACGCCGTATTCGGCAAGGACGCTGTCGAGCAGACGCGGATCGTTTATCTGGTGTTTGGCGAGAATCTCGCGCATGATCGTGCCGCTGTATTCGGGGTAGGCGTCGATATCGCCGCGCAGCAGCGCATTCCAGATGACGCGCGTGCCGCCGAGCTCGCGGCGGTGTTCGGTTTCAATGCCCGCCTGTGAAATCGCCGCGCGGCCGATCTCGCCCAGGATCACGGACTCGGTGAACTTTTTGGACGCCAGTTTTACGTCGGCGGCGGCAAGCGGGACGACACCTGCTGCCAACAGAATTAACAAAACACACGCAACCATCTTCATGTGTCGGCCTCCCCGCCCTCGCCGCGCGCCAGTTTAAATTCATCCAGCGGACTGCGCTGCGCCTGAATAAATTCGCGCACAAAGTCGTTGGCCGGGTCGTCCAGCAGCGCGCGCATCGGGCCGGTCTGCACGATGCGCCCCTGTCGCATCAATACAATGCGGTCGCCCAGGTATGCGGCCTCGCCCAGGTCATGCGTCACCAGCACGACGGTTTTGTGGAGGCGCGCAAAGATGTCGCGCAGGTCGCGCTGCAGGTCGCTGCGGATCATGGGATCCAGCGCTCCGAGCGGCTCGTCCAGCAGCAGCAGATCCGGGTCGAGCATCAAAGCGCGCATCAGGCTGACGCGCTGGCGCTGCCCGCCGGAGAGTTCCAGCGGAAAACGCGCAAGGCCGCCCGGCGGAAACCCCGTCAGCTCGCAGAGTTCGGCGACGCGTTGATCTACTTCGTCCGCGGGCAGACGCAAGTGGCGCGCCATGATGTCGATATTGGCGCGCGCGTTCAGGTGCGGAAAGAGGCCGCCCTCCTGGATCACGTAGCCGATTGCGCGGCGGCGCTCGGCGATGGCGGCGGGCGTCAGCGCCGCACCGTCGATGCGAATCTCGCCCGCGTCGGGCTGCTCCAGCCCCACCAGCGTGCGCAGCAAGGTCGATTTGCCGCAGCCGCTCGGACCGATCAGCACCGTCGTGGCTCCGGCCGGAACGATCAGGTCCACGTCCTGCAGTGCACGGACGCCGCCGAACCGTTTGTCGATGCGCCGCAATTCGATGTTGGGAGAAGTTTTCATCAATGGTTTTTCGGGTGGCCGCGAAACTGTCGGCGGGCGGAGACGCCGCGCGGGCGGATGAGAAAAATGCCGTCGCGCGCGGACTTAACAGGCGGCGCACTCAGACGGAGCGCAGAAGTGTTAACAAACCGCGCGGCTCCGAATGTACGCCAAAAAAATCGGACAGGCAATCGACGCGCTGTGCGGCCCCGGACAGACCGGGTGTTTAAGTGCCGGACTGAGCGCGTGACAGTTCGGCGAACAGGCGGCTTTGCGCTCATTAAACAGCGTGGTTAACAAGAAAATTCAAGGGGATTTTTGAGGGAAGTGACAGGCGACGTTTTTGCGCGCCTTGCTCTCACCCGCACGGCCGTTAACAGATTCCGCGGCCTCCCCCGCCTCCACGGGATCGTCTTCCGCCGGCGTAGGATCGCGGCGCTCGAAGGGACGAACGATGAGGCGCGTTCCGCGGTCGTAGCTGAAGTAATTCCAGATCCAGTTGACGAGCACAACCAGGCGATTGCGGAAACCGATCAGGTACATGATGTGCACAAACATCCACATCAGCCAGGCGAAAAATCCGCTGAAACGCAGCTTGCCGACTTCCACGACGGCGCGGTTGCGGCCTACCGTGGCCATCGAACCTTTGTCCTTATAGAGAAATGGTTTCTGCTCGCGCTGCTCAAATTGGCGGATCAAATTATCGCCCAGGCGCTCGGCCTGTTGAATGGCGACGGGAGCGACCATCGGGTGCCCCGCCGGGTAAACTTCCGTAGACATCAGCGCGGCGTCGCCGACGGCATAAATGTTTTCCTGCCCCTCGACGCGGTTGTAGCGGTCGACGCGCAGGCGCCGATCCCCTTCGTATTCCCGCACGACACCTTCCACGCCGCGTCCCAGCACGCCGGCGGACCAGATCAGCGTTTCAGCGCGCAGTTCGGCATTGGCGTTGCAGCGGATATGCGGCCGCTCGTAGTCCCGCACGCGCGTGTTGAGCCAGACTTCCACGCCCAGCTTGCGCAGGTCCTCGGCGGCGTGGCGCGAAGCTTCTTCTGACATTGTCGGCAGCACGCGTCCGGCGGCCTCGATCAGGTGAATGCGCATGCGACGGATATCCAGCTCGGGATAGTCGCGCGGCAAAATGTGTTTTTTCAACTCGGCCAGCGCCCCGGCGGTTTCCACCCCGGTCGGTCCCGCCCCGACAATCGCAAAGGTCATCAGCGCCTCGCGCTGCGCCACGTCGGAGCTCAGCAGCGCTTTCTCAAAATTCTGCAGAATCAGCGAGCGCAGGTCGAGCGCTTCCGGAATATTTTTCAGCCCCAGGCTGTTTTTTGCTATCGATTCAATGCCAAAGTAGTTGGTCTCGCTGCCCGTGGCAATCACCAGAATGTCGTAGCGGATGTGGCCGATACTTGTGTAAACCACCTGCTCCCGACTGTCGACGCGCTGCACTTCGGCCATGCGAAAAATGAGGTTTTTCTGGTCTTTGAAGAGTTTGCGCAGTGGAAAAGCGATGGAATCCGGCTCGAGTCCGGCGGTGGCCACTTGATAGAGCAGCGGCTGGAAGGTGTGGTAGTTGTCGACGTCGAACAGCAGCACCTGCGCGTCGGCGTTGCGCAATTTTTTGGCCAGCGTGATCCCCGCAAATCCGCCGCCGACAATCACGATGCGCGGCAGCGTCGTATCGGGAACGTTGACTTTCATGTCGCTCTCCTTCATTGGTGTCACAACCCAGCCCAATGACGCATGTGATCGCCGCTCCGTGCACGTATCGGCTCTTTATGAGCGCTGCGCTTTTCTTTTGTTCGTCAGCGCTGTATCAGCCGCGGGTCGGCGAGCGGCGTCACGGTGCACCGGGTGCGGAACGGCGGGTCCGTCTCCGCGACGCCATGCCGCTCAGGCCGCGGGTTCGTCCCCGGAGACGTCGGAATTGTTCTCCGCTTCGTCACCATGCGCCTCACGCGGCAGAACAACGGTCACGGCCGTGCCGGCATTCTCCTCGCTCTGAATGCGCACGCTGCCGCCGTGCAGTTCAACAAAGGCCTTGACGATGGGCAGCCCGAGGCCGACGCCCGTTTCTCCGTCCGTACCGAAGCGCTGGTGTTTGCCGAACTTCTTAAACAAATCGCTTTTAAACTTGTCCGGGATGCCGATGCCGTCGTCTGCCACGCGTATGTTCACCGTGTCCGAACCTGTGTCAAGATTGAATTCGATGACGATCAGACCGCCGTTCGGCGTGAACTTGATGGCGTTCGACACCAGATTGTTAATCACCTGGATCAGCTTGGGTTCGTCGGCCACCATGTCGAGCCGCTCCGGCCCCAGCGCGTTAAGCGCAATTGACTTGTGCTGCGCCAGCCGCTGGAAGTTGCCAATGATTTTGGAGATGACCTTCGAGAGGTCGATGCGATAGAGATTGAGGCCGACTTCACTGGTCGACTCAATGCGCGTGATGTTTAACAGGTCATTGACGAGTTTGTTGAGGTTTTCAACGGTATCGAAAATCGACTTGGCAAAATCGCGCACGGTCGCTTCGTCGCGCGCATCGGATTCGCTGTACAGAATTTTCGCCAGTCCCTTGATGCCGGCCAGCGGGCTGCGCAGATCGTGACTGACAATTTGCAGGACGCGGTTTTTCTCCTGGTTTAACTTTTCCAGGCGCTGATTGGCTTGCAGCAGCTCGGCCTGCGAGCGTTGCAGGTCGTCCTGCAGCAGTTTCATGGCCGCCAGATTCTGCACTTTGTACATCAGTTCGTCGACATCGTATGGTTTGACCAGGTAGTCGACGGCGCCCAGTTGCAGGCCCTTTTCGATTGAATCGGACTGACGCAGCGCGGAGAGAAAGAGGAAAGGCGTGTGGCGCGCGCGCTCAATGGTGCGGGCTTCGCGCAGCACGTCGTAACCGTCCATTTCCGGCATGAGGATGTCGCAGATCACTATGGTGTAATCGTGCTGCGTCATCAGTTCCAGACCGTCTTTGCCCATTGCGGCCTCGTCGACGGTGATATTCGGTATCTCGTCTTCCAGGTCCAGCCGCAGCAATTTGCGGTTGTCCGGCAGGTCGTCAATTATCAGCAGTCGCAGTGAAGCCGAGTCCATGGCTCCTCCAAATTCAGTGCATATCGCAGAAAAATCACAACTATCGCGGTACTCGAATCAGTGATGCGAGATTCACGGTGCTGAATCGCTGTACGCCGCTTGTTCTGCCGCGCCCCGGCCTGCGCGGCGCGTAACTACAGCCCGGCAGCCATTGGCCCCGATCCCGTTCCGGGAACGGTCGACGAGTCCGCCTCGCCGTCGGATACGGATGCAGAGCCTGCATCCGCCTGTACTTCCGTGCCATTGTCGTTTGCGCCATTGCGCTCGTCGCCGTCGGTCTCTTCAGCCACGGCGGCCGGTAAAATTACTTCAAACGTCGCGCCCCGGCCCGGACTCGACTCCACCAGAATGTCGCCCTGCATGCCCCGGCTCAGCCGTTTGGCGATGGCCAGTCCAAGACCAATGCCGCCTTTCAACTGGTCGTGACGCGGGTTGGCCTGTTCAAATTCGCCAAAAATGCTGCCCAGTTTGTCAGCTGCAATCCCCGGCCCGGTATCGCTTACGGCCAGGCCGACGTAGTGCATGTCGTTGTGGCGCAGGGCGCGGAACGACAGCGTCACGGATCCCTCCGCGGTAAACTTGACTGCATTGCCGACGATGTTGTGCAGAATCTGGCGCAGGCGTTCCTCGTCGCACATCATCGGCTGGGCATGTTCCTCGCGCAGGACCAGCTGCAACTTGTGTTCGTCGGCCGCCGGCATCCACTCGTGCAGCACGGCGCGGCAGACGTTGACCGGGTCAACGGATTGAATCGTATAGCGGATGCGCCCGCTCTCGATCGAGGAATAATCCAGAATTTCGTTGATCATCTGCAACAGGCGATGGCTGTTCTGGTAGACCGTTTCGAGCGAGTTGCGCCCGGCTTCGCCCAGCTCTTCGCCGGTGCGGCGGATCAGCCGACGCGTAAAACCGATGATCGAGTTCATCGGCGTGCGCAGTTCGTGCGTCACATTGGCCAGGAACTCGGACTTGGCGCGGCTGGCCTCTTCGGCTTCGCGTTTGGCGCGCTCCAGATCCACGTTCATGCGCTCGATTTTTTCTTTCTCGCGCCGCAGTCGTTCTTTCTGTTCCACCAACGCCTGCGTCCGCTCCGCCACGCTGCTTTCAAGCAACTGATTGCGCGCCTGTTCGCGGCGCACGCGCACGGCGGCAAGCAGGAAAATGAGCAGACCGCTCATCACGATCGAACCGGCGATAAACAGCGGCTTCTGCCATAAAGGCGGCAAAATCTCAAAGACATGTGAAGCCGGCTCGCTCCACTCGCGCCCGACAATCCGCGCACGCACCAGGAAGTTGTACTGCCCCGCCGGCAGATCCGGATATGTGACGCTGCGTTTCTCCGTTACCGAAGACCACTCGCCCTGAAGTCCTTCCAGACGGTACTGGTACTCCAGGTTGTTCGGCTGGCTCAGACTAACGCCCTCAAAGTCAAAGGAGATAAAGTTCTCTCCGTAGTCCAGCGATGCAGCCTGCGGCAGCGTTGTATCCTGAAAAAAGACCTTGATGCCGGAGATATTGATCGTAGGAACCACGTAGTTGTCGAAATCGAGCGAGGACTGGTAGTGCACCGCACCGCCGACCGTCCCGAACCAGACGTCGCCGTTGTCCTGGCGGAAAATCGCATTGTCCAGCATTTCCATGCCGTAGAAGCCGCTGCCGGGACCGTAGAAATACCACTCGTCCTTGTCGATGCTGTAGCGGTTCAGGCCGGTTTCAGTCGATACCCAGAGCGAGTTCTGCACGCTGTCGTAAATCACCGCGCGCAGGTTGTTGGACGAAAGCCCGTCAAGCGTTGCAAATTTCTTGAAGGCCTTGTTGTTGTAGGTAAACAGTCCGTCGCCCTCAGTCCCGAACCACAGTCGTCCGCCGAGGTCTTCCGTAATGGCGCGGATTGGTTTGAGGCTGAATCCCTGTTCGCGCCCGAAGGTCTCGATGTCCTCGCCGCGGATGCGCATCGCGCCGGCGTCCAGCGTGCCGAACCACATGTCGCCGCGGGAATCTCTAAACACATCGGTGATCGCGTTGCTGGAAAGCCCGTCTTTTTTGGAGTATGACGTGATGCTCCGCGTCGTGGCGTCGTAGCGGCAGACGCCCCGCCCGCCGGTGCCGAACCACAGGTTGCCGTCGTCATCCGCGCTTATCGACAGTACATTGGACAGCGAGCCATTCGGATCGGTGATGAGTTGCATCGAGGCGTTGTCGGGATTCAATTTGTTAATCCCATCGCCGCGCGTTCCAATCCACAGCATGCCCTTTTTGTCTTCGTAGATCGACAGCACCGCGTTGTCGGAGAGGCCGTTCGCCGTCGAATAATGGTTGACCAGTTCGCGGCTGCTTCCGTCGTCGCTTACAGCAATTTCCGCCAGCCCCTCTTCGGTGCCGAACCAGTAGTGTCCGCGGCTGTCAACAATAATGCTGAGCACGCGATTGCTGGGCAGTTTATCATCCGTTGAATACACGGAAAACGCTTCCGAGTTAAGGCGGGAAACACCGCCGCCCAGCGTGCCGAACCACATGTTGCCTTCGCGGTCCTCGGCGATCGACAGCACCTGATCCTCCGCCAGCCCGTTCTCTTTTTTGAACGTCACAAACATGCGCTTGCCGGACTCGCCCGGACGATGCGTGCGCGAAACGCCGCCGCCAAAAGTTCCGGCCCAGACGCGGCCAAAATGATCTTCAAACAGCGTGTAGACAAAGTTGTGTCCCAATCCGGAGGAGGTGTTAAACACCTGAAGTTTAACCTCGTCAAAGTCGAGGTTGTGCGGCGGATCGGCTACGCGCACAACGCCCTGGTCCATCGTGCCGATCCAGATTGATCCGTCGGAGGCTTCCAGCACGCAGCGGATGAGGTTGGACGGCATGCCCATCGATTTGTCGAGCATGCGCGACTTGATGCGCCGTTTTCCATTTTCCACCACCTCTTCACAAATACAGACTCCCTGCTCGGTGCCCAGCCAGAGCTGCCCCGACGCCGACTGCTGAATGGCAAAAATGCCCATGCTGCAGAGGCCGTCCTCGGTGCCGAGCAATTCCATCAATTGTCCATCAAGGCGCAGCAATCCGCCGCCGAGGGTGCCGAACCAAAACACGCCGTCGCGCCCCTGGTGCACCGAGCGGATGATTTCCCCGCTTAACAACTCTTCGACGTCAACATTGCTGTAATTGCCGTCGGCGTAGCGGCCGATAACGCCATTGTCGTGCCCCAGCCACAGCGCGCCGTTGCGATCAATAATGCCGGACTTGATGCTGTTGTTGCCGCCGCTTTGACCGGCGATCCGGTGGAATTTGCGTCCGTCGTAGCGCACCAGGCCGTTGCCCGTGCCGATCCAGAGAATTCCCTGTTGATCGCTGAACATGACCGAGGCGGTTAAACTCGGCATGCCCTCTTCCACTCCGAAGGTCCGGAAGCGATAACTCTGCGCGTCCATGGCGCTGTTAAACAACAGCATTGCCGTGGCGCAGAGCATTGCGATCAACAAAAAGCGCGGCGACAGCAGAACACGGGTTTTCATCGGGAGCCGGCAGCTATTCGTTCAATGATTGGCCGGGCGTGTTTGCGCCCGTTTTCTATGAAAATATTCCAGGTTTCACATCCACAGACAACTGAGCCGGCGACGTAGAGTCCCGGCACATTTGTCTCAAAATTGTCCGGGTCGTAGGTCGGCACCAGCGTTTCGTCGTCGACCGTCACGCCGCTTGAGCGGAGCAGCTGTTCGTCGGGACGGTAGCCGATGTGTTTAATCACGTAGTCGGCCGCGATTGTGTCGACGCTCCCATCCACCGAATTGCGCAGCGTTATTGTCTTCGCTCCGATCTCCTGCACAACCGTGTTGAACAGGGCCTTTATCTCGCCTTTGTTTATCCGGTTGCGAATATCTGGCACGATCCAGTATTTGACCGAAGAACCGAGGTCCGCACCGCGGTGCACCAAAGTAACGTCCGCGCCGTTGCGGAACAATTCCAGCGCCGTTTCCACCGCGGAGTTTCGACCGCCGATAACACAAACTTTGGCGCGCGTGTATTCGTAGGGCTCCTCGTAGTACGCCCGCACATGCGCCTGATCCTCACCCGCCACGCCCAGCATATTGGTGTTGTCAAAATAGCCGGTGGCCAGCACGACATTGCGCGCCGTGAAAATGCCGTTGGAACTTTCCACCTCAAACAGATCACCAGTGCGGCGGATGCCCAGCACTGTGCAGCGCAGACTGATTTTAAGGTCAAAATAGTCGACGACGCGGCGGTAGTACACCAGCACTTCGGTGCGTTTGGGACGTGTTTCGACGCAGGCAAAGGGCAGGTCGCCCAGTTCGAGAAGTTCCGGAGTGGAAAAAAAGGTCATGCTGCGCGGAAAGCGGCGGATCGAGTCGGTCAGCGCGCCTTTTTCGAGGATGTGGTAAGTCAGCCCGGCTGCGCGCGCTTCGATGCCGCACGACAGGCCGGTGGGACCTCCGCCGACGATCAATACATCGACAATTTCCTGTTTGTTTGTTGCCGCCAAATCGCTCTCTCTTCCGCTCTGCCTGTTTAATCCAAGGCCTAAAATAGAAAAATTGGCGTGAATTGCCGCTGCACACGGATGTGCGGAGAGCCGGTGGATCAGCGGCCGATCACGAGCGGAATGCCGGTACGCCCCACTTCGCTTTCCAGAATCAACGTGTATGCGCCCGATGCAATGGCTGCACAGTCGAACTGTACGCTGTGTTCTTCGCCGACGGCGGACGAGAGGACGACGCGCTCCAGGGCAACGCGGCCGCGCAGGTCGACCAGACTGATTTTAACGTTTTGCAGGGGCCTGCGCGCCGAGAATTTCAGGACAAATCGGTCGCGGGCCGGATTCGGCGCCAGGGAAATCACTTCCAACCCGGCCTGATTTTTTTGTTTGTCATCGATGTTGAGGACGGGATCGTCGCCCAGCAGCGTCAGCGGGCCGACGACCGCGGAAACGGTCTCGACCGCCTGGAGCCCCACGATGCGGATGTATCCGTTGAGCGTAGGTTCGTACTGCCCGGCCGTGATGGTCCAGCGCTGGCTTTCATTGGCGGCATTGAGCGAGGGATGAATAGTCGACGTGTCCGTTCCGTCGATAAACTGCAGGCGCACGCGCGCCAGATACTCCGAGCGCCACGTAATCTCGACCGGCTCGCCGATAACCAGAATATCGCCCGCGGCAGGCTCAAGCAGTTCCAGCGTGGGCATGACCACGGTAAAAGGCGCATCGGCCTGATCGGAAACTTCGGAATTGCCCGCCTGGGAAACGCGCACCTCAACCTGCTCGCCGGCCCATATCGGCGTTGCCGTCCACGTAAATTCGTCCCCTTCAACGCCGCTCGCAATCTCGGTCCACTCAGCGCCTCCAACCACCCGCAGGTGAATATCGACCGCACCGACGGCGCGCCTGATCCATTCAAATCGAATGGACGATCCGACCACGGCGGTTTCGCCCGCATTCGGCGTCAGAACCTGAACGCCGGCTTCAATCAGGATAAATGTTCCCCAGGTCTGATCAAAGACTGATTCGTCGGAAGCATCCGCGACACGCAGTATCACGTTGGCCTGTGCGCCGATCGCAGGCGACGGACTCCAGGTCCAGTTCCCAAGCGAGGCGTCGACGTCGCGCGCAATCTCGGTCCAGGTGGCGCCAAGGTCGGTCGAATATGAAATCGCGACGGAAGAGACGCGCGCGGAAACCCACTGTATTTCCAGCTCCTCGCCCAGCGGGTATTCGCCGCCGTCGCCGAGCGGAGCGATCATGGAAATGTGCGGATTGCGCGGCTCGCCGACGCAGTCGCCGCGGTTGGCCTCGGCGCCGGCGCGGATGAGTCCGGCCACCGGTTCCAGAAAATTGACGCGCACTTCCCCGTTAAACAAATGGCAGTAACTCATGATCGAGCCGGGCGCCGGCCGCGGCCCCGCGTTGATGCATTGTGAATTGCGATCCTGCCCGGAGGTCACGATTACACAGGTGTCGAGCGGATCGCCCCAGAAACACGAGTGCGTGTGCGGCGAGCTGAAGTTGTGCCCCAGTTCGTGCGCGGCTGAAACGGCGTCCCAGGTGTAGGCCGGCGTCGGGTAGTTAAACGTGCCGTAAATGCCGATCACGCTGTAGCCGAAACTGTTGTTGCACAGCGTGCCGACGCCCGGCTGGCCGGGATACGCCACGCCGCCGATATTGCTGTTGCTGTTGACCGTCACCAGTTGAACCAGATCGCGTTTTACGCGGCTGCGCTTGGCACGCCAGTAGTCGCGCACTTCGTCGAGCAGACCGAACACGTCGTCGCTGCCGGAATAGGGGTCGTCCTCCGGCGCGCCGGTCCAGATGTACAAATGTTTAAGGTAGAAGGTGATGTTAACTTCTGATTCGTAGATATTGCTGATCATCGCGTACATGGCGCTGATGTATTCAATCTGGCGATCGAGGTCGCGGTTAAACAATTCAAACACAGTGGCGTCGCAATCGACGGCCAGCTCCACTTCGATGAGTTTTTCGTCCAGCAGCAACTCGTCGCTGCCCTGTTTAAGCGCCGCGATTCCGTTTGAATGATGATCAGGGTGTTCGGTTCCACAGGTGAACTGTCCGCCGTAGGTCTCCGCCAGCGTGCGCGGCGCGTCGACCAGACCGTAGAGCGAAGCGTCATCCGCACCGGCCTGCGGCGCAAGAATAAACTGCCGCCCGTCGCCGTGATGAATAGCGGCAAACATGCTGCCGCCCACCTGGCTCACAAAAACGTAGGAAGCGTCATCGCCGATGATGTTTCCGCGAAAAGCCTGCACGGCCGGCATGCGGACGCGGCGGCTCGATTTCCCGTCGTCGGCAATCACTTCGGTATTGGCATCGGCGACGGGGCGCACGCGCTCCAGGCGGATTGCGCCATGTTGCTCGGGGGCGATCGGAAAGTGCCTGATTTCGATAGACCTGAGTCCGGTCAACTCCGCGGCGACGCGCGCCACGTCGACGTTGAACACCTGCTCGCGAATTGCGCCATGGAGATAGTTGCGACCGACGGGCGCAAAGGCCTCCAGAGACTCGCGAACCACCGTGCCCGACGACGCCTCGCGATCGCGCGCGCTGAGTGTTTCGAGTGCGCTGACAAACAAGAAAATCACGCAAAAAAGGCCGCCAAAGGAAATCCGGGAGTATGTGCGCATCGTTGAAGTCGTCGAGTTCATAGTGTGTAATCCCGCCAGGCTGTAGAAATCCGAATGCCGTAATCAACCCCGCGTCGGGCGCGGTGTCACAGACCGGCCGCCAACAAAAACGGCGATGCCGTTGCGGGACATCGCCGTTGTACACAGTTGTGTTGGCTGAGATGCCGCCGCCCGGTGTATCACGAGCGGCAGCGATTATCAGTGGATGATGGTCAGCGCTTTGACGAGCTGACGGCCGTCCATCGAGAGTCGGTAGTAGTAAACGCCGTCTGCAAATTGCGTGGCGTCGACCTCGGCCGAGAAGATACCGGCGTTCAGGTAGGCGTCCTGCAGAACGGCGACGCGTTGGCCCATCGAGTTGTAAAGCTCGAGTTTAACGCGGCCCGGACGCATCGTGGCGTAGTCGATGCTCGCAAATCCGGAGGCCGGGTTCGGCTGCGCTTCGTCCAGACGCAGGCCGTAAGCGATCGGGTCGCTGTCGTTCACCGACACCGGCAGACTGTTGAAGCTGAGTGCGTCGACGTACCAGCCGTCGCGTTGACGGAAGCCGTTGGAGACCAGCTGGAACATTATCATGACGGTCTCACCCTCGTAGTCCGCCAACGAGCGGCGATCGAGAACCCAGGAGCTCGCCGTGACGTCGGTGGTCCACAAGTCGGGATGATCGGTCTGCTCAACGCCGGCGACAAAGTTCCAGGTCTGGCCATAATCATTGCTGACCATGATGAAACCGAAGTCATTGGTACCGCCGTCAATGATGCCGATGTGCGCGAATTCAAAGGACGTGGTCGATGCGTCGATTTCGATCGGCGGCGTAATGAGGCGGCTGTCCGCCACATTGGAGTAGTCGCCGTCGGGGGAATCGGTTATGCAGCTCGCGCCGTCGTAGGCCACGCTGTTCGTGTAAATGCCCCAGGTGCCGTTGGAGTAGAAGGGAAAGGAACCGCCGTTCTCAAAGGACTCGCTGTAGTTCGCGGCGGGAATGGCCGGACCGGAGTAAACGAGTACGGTATTGCTGGGCACGGAGGCCGTTTCAAAGTCACCGCGTTTGGCTACGGCGCGCATCTGCACTTCGTGGAACTGGTTCAGCGCCAGCGTGGAACCATCGACGAGGGCTTCGACCGTCGCGCCGAGTTCCAGCTGCGCCGGTTGGTCAAAGGTCGCAATCACCTGACCGTCTTTGAGCAGTTCAACGCGATTGAAGTCTGCAAAGACGGAGCCGTCGATGCGCTCGGTCGGGTTGGTCCAGCGCACAATGACGCCGGTTTCAACCGAAACGCCGACGATGAGCTGCGGCGCTTTGGGTTCGAGTTCGCCGCCGACGGCGACGGACAGCGTCACGGCCGGGCTGCGTTCGCCGGAAGCATCTTCCACGACAATCATGTAGTCGTAGCTGAGTCCGTCGACCGCGGTTTCATCCGCAAAAGCCTGCACGCCGGCGTCGACGCGGCCGAGTTCCTGAGCGTCGTCCTGACCGGCCAGGCTGCGCATAATCACGACGCTGAAAGCACCGAGCGGTTCGCCCAGCTGCGTTTCCGTCGGGTCCGTCCAGCTCAATTCCACGCGCGTCGGGTTTTCAGCCGGATTGTTGAGCATTTCGGCCGTCACCGGTTTCGGAGCGGTCGAGAGCAGCGCCGTGTAGGCGTCCAGAGTTGTATAACTTCCGTTCGGCGCATTCGGCATCCACCAGCAAGGCAGGATGCGGCCGTCGCGGAAATCGATCGCTGTATAGTCGCCCCAGTAGAAATTGCCGACGCCCTGGTTGGACACGTCGTTGGAACCGTCGATGAACCAGGACTCGTCCGTCAGGCGGATGCGGCGGAAGGTCTGCGCACCGTCGGTGGAAATCGCCACATAAGCGTCGACGGCCGTGTTGCTTTCGTCGCCGTTCTGCGAGGAATAATAGAACACGGCGATGTGTCCGGACGTCGGATCCACAGAGATCGACGGCATAAAAACGTCGTATGCGGTTTCGTTGTCGTCAACTTCAATGTGGTCCGTCCAGGAAGCGCCGCCGTCGTCCGACCAGGTCAGAAGGACATGCTGATCGGTGTCCGAGGGACGCACGCGACCGCTCTGCACAATGTAGATTCGACCGTGGTGGTCGCCGCCGCTCACATCAACTTCGATGGCCGGATAGGATGAAATGCGCATGTTTTGTTTGTCGGCCAGAGTAAAACGGCCGCTTTCGGAGTTGCGCACGCCCGTCGTCTGAACCGTCTGCGCAACCTGCGCGCTGCTCCAGCGCCAGGATTTGCCGCCGTCGGTCGAGGCGTTGAGCATGGCGTTGGTTTCCGTGCCGTTGCCTGAGCGCCATGTGACGTAGAGCTCGCCGTTGGGGCCGATCGCCGCCAGCGGCGACTGAATGGCGCCGCCCGAACCGTTGGAGGGAACGACTGTCGTGCTCCACTCTTCCGGATCGCCGCCGCCGTCCGTGCGCGCCAGCATGATTTCATTGCTGCGGCCGGGATTGCGGTCAAAGCGCGTCCAGACGATGTAGACATTGTCGATCAGCGACGAACCGGCGCGGTCGTCGGCTGTGATCAGAAATTTGTCGTCAAAGATGTTGTCCTCGGCGAGGTTGAGCGTGACCGGGATGGCATCGGCCCAGGACTCGCCGCCGTCGTCGGAGTAGGAGATGAAGATGCCGTTGTCGCCCTCCAGATCGCCGGAGCTGGTCTGGGTTTTGCCCCAGACGTAGAAGGCACGACCCTGCGAGTCAAAGTCGATGCCGGGGTCAAAGTTGGTGGCGCGCTGGGGAAACTGATCGTTGATCAGGTCCGCGGGCACGGCGGGCAGGCGTTGTTCATCCCAGGTGCGGCCGCCGTCCTTGGTAAAATAGGCCACCATAAAGTAGTTGCCGGAGGAGTTGAAACGCGAGTCGTTGGAACCGGCGATAGCGTTGAGGTTATTCGTCGGGTTGATCGAGATCCAGGTTTCGGCCTGGTCGAGGTTGACGGGCGTCATGTTGACGACTTCCACGCCGGCCTCGCTCATCAGAATGCGCTCTTTGGGCGCGGAGTACTTGTATGCTTCGGGCGGATACTGTTCCGGCACAAACTTGAGCATTCCGCGCTTCTTGCGGATATTGGGCGGTTCCTTCACGTAGTTGACATCGGCGTCATACGGAAAAACCGGCCATTGCCTGTTGTCATTTTGCGCCCAAAGCGAGGACGCCGTCATAGCGGCGAACACAAGGACGAGGGCAGAAATCACACTGCGCTTCAACATAGATTTTCGGCTCGGGATGATTATTGAATGTTTGCGTTTATTCGATTGTATACGGTTTCAACGTCGGCATCGCCATCAACTTCACAAGTAACACCGCGTCCGTCATAATAGTTCAGGACCGGTTCGGTGCTTTCGCGGTAGACCTTGAATCGATTGGCGATGATGTCCGGTTTGTCGTCCGGCCGGCCGCGTTCGATCAGGCGTTTGGTTATTACTGCTTCATCAACTTTGATATTGATAACACGATCGACCGACTGGTTGCGTTTTGCCAGAATTGTGTCGAGTTCACCAGCCTGATAGAGGTTGCGCGGGAAGCCGTCCAACAGAGCGCCCCTGGCAAATGCCGGTTTGTTGAGCGTCTGTTCCACAATGCGCATGATGACTTCGTCGGGCGCCAGTTCGCCGCGGTCGGCGTATTGGGCGGCCAGCAGGCCGTCCGGCGTCTGCTCGGCTTTGGCCTGGCGCAGTGCATCGCCGGTAGAAAAGTGCGGCAGATTGTTGCGTTCCACCATAAGGGCGGCCTGCGTGCCTTTGCCGACACCAGGGGCTCCAAAAAGTATGATAAACATAAGCACCGGAATGGGTTACGAATAGTCCGCCGCATGGAACACGTCTATGCTCCCCTGCGCGCGAATCGCATGGAGCGCACCGCATTGAAACCGTGTTGGTAGCCAGAGAGTTGCGGCGGCAACGCGCCATGCGTTATGGCGTACAAAAACCGGAAAATACCACACTCGGCCCAAAAGACCAAAGCAACGAGCCGTCAGATTTGCACGTCGACTATGCTGCCCAGAAGGTTGCCGGCAGCCACGGAAAAGGAGCTCAGGACGCCGCCCGAGGTGTAATACTGAAAGGTCTTCAGCAGGCGCGCATCTTCGGGAAAGTCGCGTGAGAAACGACGGCGCTCAAGATAGTTGCTCAACGACGGGGCCGGTGCGTCCCCTGCAGAATTTTCGCCGCCGCGGGCGCGGACACTGTCCAGCTCGGCCTGCGCCGCGGCAAGTTCGCGCCTGCCGTTGCGGAGGCGGTCGGCCAAGGCGCGCTGGTCCCCCTGCGATTCGCCGAAGCGCTCGCTGTCCTCGCGCACGCGCTGCAATTCGGCTTCGGTGCGCAGCACGTCGCGCCGCACGCGCTCCAGGCGCGCAATGGCGCGTTCCTCCGGAGACTCACTGCCCCGGACAAATCCGCTCTGTTCGCTATTGCCGGCAACGACGTTGACCATGTGCGCCACGCTGTGCGCCGCATGTGCTAATGCGGCCGATAAACGGTACGGCACAGGCCGATGCCGTCGCCTGCTCCGCGGAATGCGAAGGCGGGTGCACGGTGTCTCCGCCCGTTCGCAAACCGTCGCCACAGCTGCGTACAGGCGCCGGCGGCAGGCTGTTGTCACGCGGGCCCGCCGTCGATGTCATCTTCTTTTGGGGTTGATGCCGTACCATGAACATACTACCCCGTAGCAGTATCGGTCCCAAAATCCGAATCTTTAACACAAAAGCCCGGCAAAAAGCCGGGCTTTGTGGAAATGTTGTCGTCGCTGGCCGCAAGGCGTTCCGCCCTATTTGATCATCAGGGCGTCGCCGTAGGCAAAGAAGCGATACTCTTCCTTGGCGGCCAGTTTGTATGCCTCGATCAGCGTGTCTTTGCCGGCAAACGCAGCGCTCAACAGCATGAGCGTCGATTTGGGCGGATGGAAACCCGTGATCAGGCGGTTGACGATTTTGAATTCGTAGGGCGGGTACACAAACTTGTCCGTCCAGCCTCTGTTCTGCTTGACGGTACCGCTCGTCAGGACGCTCGACTCCAGAGCACGCGTCACGCTGGCGCCGCAGGCAAAGACGTTGCCTTTGGCTTTGAGCGTGCGGTTGATCAGCTCAACGGATTCTTTCGGAATCTCGAAATACTCGGAGTGCATCTTGTGTTTGGTCAGGTCTTCCACGTCAACCGGCTGGAAGGCGCCGTAGCCGATGTGCAGCGTCACATAGGCGATGCGCACGCCTTTCTTCTGCAGCTTCTTGATGATGTTTTTCGTGAAGTGCAGGCCGGCGGAAGGCGCGGCGATTGAACCGGTTTCCTGGGCGTAGACAGTCTGGTACGTGTCTTTGTCCAGCTCGCTCGGCTCGCGTTTGATGTACTCCGGCAGAGGCATCTGGCCGATGCGCTCGATGATTTTGTAGATGTCGTCTTCGTAGTTGAAGCGCACAGTCCGACCGCGCGATGTCGTGTTGTCTATGATTTCGCAGTAGAACTTGTAGTCGTCAAAGTAGATTTTGTTGCCGATGCGCACTTTGCGCGCCGGATCGACAATCACATCCCAGATTTTCTCTTCGGCTTTAAGCTCACGCAAAAGCATCACTTCGATGTTCGCGTTTGTTTTTTCTTTTTTACCGTGGAGCCGCGCGGGGAAAACGCGCGTGTTGTTCAGGACCAGACAGTCTCCCTTGCGGAAATAGGAAACAATGTCGCCAAAGGCCTTGTTTTCCGCTTCGCCCGTTTCGCGGTCCAGCACCATGAGTTTGGAAGAGTCCCGGGGATCGGCTGGATAATTTGCGACAAGATTTTTAGGGACGGTATAGCGAAATTCAGATAATTTCATGGAGAAAACCCCGATCCAATATTACGTGAGAGGTTGTGTCCCGGATCCCGGTCTACAGATCAATCTAGGACGAAGCTGCTGCTGTTGTACAGTCTTACCAGGGAACCTGATGTACTACGACAAATTGCCCTATAGAGGAACCATGCACGGCTTTATTGTCAAAAATTGCATTCGCTTTGCATTGACAAGACTTTAATGCGCGCACAGCGCTGCTCTTCCGTCATTCCCGCAAATTGTAATTTGGCCTTTTTGCACAGCGACACTTTTACGGCAATGATTCCTGTTTTTCTCATTACCGGCGCTCTTGGAAGCGGTAAAACGACTTTTCTGCGCAATATCCTTTCGCGTCCTCTGCTGGACGGCGAAAGTGCGGTTATTGTCAATGACTTCGGCGATCTGATGTTCGACGGCCTTCTGCTCGGCGATCAGGGTACGGACATTGTTGAGCTACCGGGCGGCTGCATCTGTTGTTCGGCGGCGGATGAATTCCGCGGGGTGGTGCGCCGCGTGCTGGAACGCCGACCGGCGCGACTGTTTGTCGAGGCTTCCGGCATCGCCGAAACGGCTCCGTTCCGCGACGACCTCCACCTGATCGGCCTGACCGCACAAGCCACGATCTGTCTTGTCGATTGCGCTAATTTTGATGCAATTCGGACCGCTCTTCCCAGTGTTGACGAACAGATTTCCGCCGCCGACGTGTTCCTGCTGTCAAAAACGGACCTCGCCGACGCGGGCGCAATTGCAGCCCTGGAATCGCACGTGCGCAGCCGTCGCCCGGGCGCATTCATTGCGCGACTCAAACAGGGCTATTTACCGGCCGCGGCGCTGCAGATACTCTTTGCTACACATGGCGACTTTGTACCCGTCGAAACAGCTAATCCGCGTTTGTTTGACCACGGCGTTTTCTCCTGTATTGTCAGCGTTCCGGAAGCGGTCGACGCGCAGGCTGTGGCGTACTTTCTTGACAACCTGCCGCCGGAAGTCGTCCGGTGCAAAGGCGTGCTCAGGGTGCGCGGCGAACACCCCGCTTTTGTGGCGGATGACAATGCCGCAAGCTGCGCGTTCTACGTCAACGCCGTCTGCGGACGATGGGAGGCCGCCGTACTGGACGCTGCGGAACGTCCGGCCGCGCACTCCGGCGAGCTGCTGCTGATTTACACTCGCGACATCTACCCCGAACTGGAGTCGCACGCCAAGCTCCTTCCGCGAGCAACTCCGCGGCGCGGTCAACTGCAGCGCGAACACAGGGCCGCAAGCGACGACGACATCTGAGACGACGACATCTGATAAGAACCCCATTTTTGCCCTGCCGGGGAATCCTCCGGTTGTATATTTGTGGTTGCGGCTCTGCGCCCCGGTCGCGAATCTCTTGTCAAACGGCTACTACCGGTCAATCAGGATCGGTTTTAATGAGCAATGTTTATGAAAGTCTACCTGCGACGCAGCGCCGCTGCAATCCAACTTGTACTTACCTGCACACTCACAGCGCTGGTGGCGGGAGTTTCCACCGGCGAGCTTCGGATGCAGGATTCACAAATTGCAACGGACTGCGCCTGTGGCGCCGATCACGGAGCGGAAGCCGCTGCAACAGGCCTCCCTTCCCCCTTCCGCAAGTGCGGATTTACCAGCTTTACCGTTAAACGCATGCAGGATATTCTGGCCGGCGGACAGCAGGTTCAGATGCGTCGAACCACGCAGTTCTCGACGCCCTCGCCTTCCGGTCGTTTTCTGATTCACTACGATGTAGGCGGCGTTGACGGTGTGGCGGACATCGACGACAACAGCAACAACGTGCCGGACTACGTCGACTCGGTCGCGTTTTACTTTGACCACGCCTGGCGCGTGGAGGTGGATGAGATCGGTTTTGGCGCACCGCCGGCCGACGGCAATAACGGCGGCAGCGCGGCATACGACATTTACATTGAAGACCTGGGACCGCGCGGCATTTACGGGCTGACGGTACCGGATAGCTCCGCCGGGACGGGCGGGCGCTATGGTCGATTTACGACCTTCATCATTGTCGACAACAATTTCAGCCCGCTCGACAAAACGGGCGACGGCGTGCTGCAGCGTCAATCCTATTTTGAGAAGGGCATCCGCGCACTGCGGGTAACGGCGGCGCACGAGTTTCACCACGCCATTCAGCTGGGCGCGTACGGCAGCGTACAAAACGAGTGTTCCATTCACGAGTTCAGCAGCACCTGGGCCGAATTCCGCCTGCACCCCGACGTGTATGATCTGGAGCAATTCATCCCCAGCCTCTTCCGCAATCTGGACAAATTCAACTTCGGCAACAACGACTGCGACGTGGGCTACCACTACGGCGTTTTTGCGCAGATGCTGCAGGCGCGCCAGGGCGACGCGGCGATGCTCAACACCTGGGAGGCGGTGACCAATTCCAACAACGGCTACGATGCGCTTGACGAAGGACTGCGCATGCTCAACTCCAGCCTGGCCGACGAATACTGCGCATTCTCCGACTGGTTGTATCACACGGACTATCGCGATCGCGGCGAAGAACTCGTGCGCGGTTCGACCTACCCCCTGGTGAGTTTTCACACCGTCGAGCGCTTCAGCGAGCCTTCGATTAACCTGAGTGGCGGCCTGAAACCTTTTGAGCAGCGATTTGTTCGCCTGCTGTTTCCGCAGAGCGAAGCCGAAACGCCGGACACGGTCGACCTGGCCCTGGTCAATCTGGATCTGCTCAACGCCGGCGAAACCGACAATGCCACCGTCACCTACTCCGTGGTCTGTACATCCACGCCGCGCGAGGGCGCCGAACCAATCGGCAACACTGGGTACTACCTCTCCGTCAACTCCGACCACGAAAACCTTTTCTGTTATTCGAAGTATCTCAACACCGGCGTGTTAACAAATGCGCCGCCGGCAGTCTTTCCGAATCCCTTTGTTGTCGAGCGCGACGAACAACTGTTTTTCCCGCTGCAACCAAATATCGACGTCGAAGTGCAGAGCGCTGTCCTGACGGTCTACGACGCCGCCATGACAATTGTCTACTCCGAAGAAACGCCCCTGTCCGTGGAGAACAACCTGCGCGTTGTCGCCTGGGACGGCCGGACGGCAATGGGCGATCAACTGTCCAGCGGCGTCTATATCTACTCGCTGGAATACAAGGACAGTCAGAGCGCCGGCAAATTCCTGGTTAAACGCACTGAATAAATCCGAATACCCGAGACTTCGATCCCGCTGACAAACAAGAAAAAGCCGCCATCCAAAGGATGAGCGGGAAAGCCGTACCGGTTCAGTTTGGGCGGTGTGACGTATATTTGTGCAAAGACAATCTGCTTTCATGCAGCGGCCGAAAATGTTATGCCCGATAATAGCGGTACAAGACCTGCGATTGAGTTAAACGCACAGAACCTGGCGCGCCAATTCCGGCGGCGGCGAATTTTCAGCGGAATTAACCTTGCGCTGCGCGGCGGGGAGACGCTGGCGATCGTCGGCGCTAATGGTTCGGGTAAGTCGACGCTGCTTAAAATTCTTGCGCTGGTGCTCTCGCCCACACAGGGAACTGTGGAATATCGGCTGGGCGGCGCGCCACTACCTGTGGACAAGGTCCACGCGCACGTCGGATTTGCCGCGCCCTACCTGCGCCTCTACGAAGAGTTTTCGGCCGGCGAGCATCTGGAGTTAACAGCCTCGCTGCGCGGCGATCATTGCAGCAAGTCCGAAGCCGACGCGCTCCTGCAACACTGCGGCCTGGACCCTCTGCGGCGCGAAGCGGTATCCGCCTTTTCTTCCGGCATGCAACAGCGACTTAAACTGGCGACGGCAATTCAACACAAGCCGGCCATTCTGTTTCTGGATGAACCGAGCGCCACGCTGGACGAGGCGGGCGTGGACCTCGTACAGAAAATCGTGCGGGAACAAACGTCGCGCGGTGGCAGCGTTGTGATAGCCACCAACGATGCGCGCGACAGAGCGATGTGCCAACGGGTGTTGCAGTTGGAAGAGTTTGTTAAGTGAAGTCGAAACCGGCAATCTGACTTAACGCCCGACAACGACCAGTTTATTAAACACCTTTGCCCCTGCACTCAAGCGCAGCACATACACTCCCGCCACAACCAAATCCATCTTGTTAGTCGTGCGGTGAGAACCGGCGGAGTACTGCCGTGAGAAGACTTGTTTAACCAGCGTGCCGCGCATGTCAAACAATTCAGCAGTTACAAGTCCCTGAGTCTCAAGTGTGAAGTCCAGTGTTAAGTCTCCCGTCGTCGGGTTTGGAGACAGTGAGAAGTTAAACTCAGGATTGTTTGGTTCGGAATTGTTAATCCCGGTGGCGGTGTAAATGGGTTCGCGGCTACGGTAGATGCGGCCCTCGTTAGTGCCGACGTAAAAGTAGTCGGAAGAATCCAGACAGGTAGCCTGAATGAATTCAAACGACGGAAAACACCCGTCCAATTTCACCCACGACCCCGCAAAATTTGTTGTGTACCATACT
>JAUIKM010000005.1 GCA_030430495.1 bacterium
GATTACTGCATGTTGTGACATATCGATTTCCGATCCGTTTCGTTAAGAAGGTATTTATTCTTCTCCTTAGCATCGGCCGGAAATCGATTTTTTTAAACATACAGTCTACCGCGAGTCTCCACCACGTTCAAACGCACTCCTCCCACCCTGCAACCAGTGCAGATTTTTTTTGAGGCAAGCGTGCATCCAAAGCGCTCGCAGTCCGGCCTTGCATGCCCGGTCGTTCCGCGAACAGAACAAGTCTACGGCAACCGAAAGAGAATTCCCGGCATAAAAAACTAAACGTCGTGTATTCCGTAGGTGAACGGTCGATTATACCACTTTAACGCTCGCCGGCATGCTTTTTTTGGCTTCATTCGATGCGCAATCTTCGCGGTAGCACACATCTGCCCGCGGACTGCTCGAATTCTCGGGCAGTCTACCTGCGTGACGAACAAAATGGATTTGTCGGAAAATCGGGATCAGTCGTAGCGGCCCTGGCGCAGCTTGCGGTCTTCGTCGCGCTTTTTGAGCACCTCGCGTTTGTCGGCCTGTTTTTTGCCGCGCACAAGTCCGAGTTCGACCTTGGCGTAGGGACCGGAGAAATAAATGGACAGCGGCGTCAGGGTGAGGCCTTTTTCTTCCACGCGGCGTTTGATTTTCGCCAGTTCGCGTTTGTTCAGCAGCAGTTTGCGGCGGCGCTTGGCTTCGTGATTCTCGTGTGTGCCGTGTTCGTAGGGGGAGATGTGCAGGCCAAAAAGCCACAGCTCCTCTTCGTCGCGCGCGCCCTGGAACGCGGCGTAACTGTCCAGCATCTGAACCTTGCCGTCGCGCAGGGACTTGACCTCGGTGCCCTGCAGGACGATGCCGGCCTCAATCGATTCCACCACGTGGTAGTCGTGGCGCGCCTTGCGGTTGTTGGCAATCGTTTTGTGTTTGCGCTCGCTGCGCTCCAGATTATCACTCATGACGGCAAGATGGATCAAGATTTATGGCATTGCGACAACAAGGTGTGGCCTGAGACGTCCCCGCTGGACGAGCCGACACCCGACCAGTGTTACTGACCGCCGCCCCCCAGCCGCATCGGATGTTTTTCAGTCGGCCGACGTTCGAACTACCGGCCTTCCGCCCAGCGTAAAAACGGCCGCATAAAGACGGACGTTACCCAAACAGATTGCCTTCTCAATTCCTGCCTCATTGACTTTCAAGTGGGGTACTGTTATATTTGCGGTTCTGTTCTCTTTACTATTATCAGAGCCTGTAGCTCATTTTTTTCAGGAGTGAATTCGTTGAAACAGGGTTCCTTATCCAAGTGGCTCGTACTGGTAATCCCCGTCCTTCTGGCGCTGTGGCAATTGTATCCCACGTACATTTTCCGCACAATGAAAGCCGAGCGCGACGCGATTATCACCGAGCATGGCAGCGACAGCGAAGAACTTGCCCGTTGGGATGAAAACAACGGCGAGGATTTTGCGGGATACAAGTCCGGTGCGCTGAAATTCGGTTTGGACCTCGAAGGCGGCATGTACATTACGATGGAAGTGGACCTCGTAAAAATGATTGAGCAGAACGCTGCTCCCGACGCCGTCGATGAAGTCTTTGAACAAGTTATCGCAGCTACCAAAGCGGAAGTCGAAGAAAGCAAACGCGACGCCGTTGAAGTATTTGTAGAAAAATTTCGTGAAATCGCAGTCCCGCAGCAGCGCGAACTCTTCGACTACTTTGAGTTCGGCGATCTGGACCTGACCCAGGAATCCCAGATTGCCGACAAGTTGTCCGAAGCGTCCAGCGAAGCGATCGAGCAGGCCATCCAGATTCTGGGCCAGCGGATCAACCGCTACGCGGTCAGCGAAACCACCATTGCCCAGCAGGGTTCCGACCGGATCGTTATTGAGATTCCCGGCGTAACCAACGAGTCGGAAGTGCGCGATCTGGTCGACAGACCCGCCAACCTCTCGTTTAACCTGGTGCGCAATAACGCCGACGTCGTTTCGGCTTTCTACGACATCAACCAACTGCTGCTCAAGCAGAATGGCGCCGATGTCGAGCCGGAAAGCGAACCGATGGCGGATGCCGTCGAGCCGGAAGTGGCCGACTCGACCCAGGTGGAGCCGGATTCGACGGCTGTGGAAAACAGCGCCGAAACCGTTGCCGAAGCGCAGCCGGACGACTCGAGCGCCGTACAGGGCGAAACGGTCGAGACCGAAGAAGCCGTGGCTGAAGGCGAGACGCCGGCCGAGGAGAATCCCTACGAGGGACTCACCGACGAGCAGGCGCGCGCGCAGTATTCCAAAGACTTTCCCTTTACGTCGCTCTTTACGACCTATTTCATCGCCCCGGGCTCCGGCCAGTATCAGCCGGTTGGATTTTCCAATCGTCAGTTTCCGCAGGGCGAATACTACTTCCAGATTCCCGGCGACAGCCTCGCGCGTTTTCGTGAGTTGATGGATCGTGATGACATTCGCGCTCTGATTCCGCCCGAATACGACGTGCTTCTCAGCGCCAATCCCGACCAGCGCATTTTGCGTCAGGATAACGAGGAAGTCTATGAAATCTGGTCCGTCAAAGGCGATCCGGAACTGAAGGGCGACGTCGTTGTCGACGCGCAGCAGGACTGGGATCCGCTGACGAACCAGCCGGAAGTGGCGATGAGCATGGACGCCGAAGGCGCCGAGCGCTGGGCTAAAATCACCCAGGCGAACGTCGGCAAACGCGTCGCGATCGTGCTGGATAGCGCCGTCTACTCCGCGCCGAACGTCAACGAGCCGATTTTCGGCGGTCGTTCGAGCATCTCCGGCAGCGCCGACCGCGCCGAAGCCAAGATTCTGGCCATCATTCTGAAGGCGGGCGCGCTCAAAGCGCCGATCGAAATCGTGCAGGAGCGCGTCGTCGGTCCGTCGCTCGGTGAAGACTCGATCTCCGCCGGTGTGAACGCCAGCCTGGCCGCTCTGGTCCTGGTGCTGATCTTTATGGTGCTGTACTATGCTATGGCCGGCGCCGTGGCGGACATCGCCGTATTTTTCAACTTGCTGTTGATTCTCACGCTGCTGGCCGGTTTCGGCGGCACGCTGACATTGCCCGGTATTGCCGGTCTGATCCTGACGATCGGTATGGCCGTGGACGCCAACGTCCTGATATTCGAACGGATCCGCGAAGAACTCGCTTCGGGTCGCGCTCTCCGCTCCGCGGTGGACGTCGGCTACAGCAAATCCTACAGCGCCATCCTCGACTCGAACATCACGACCTTTATCACCGGCGTCATCCTGTTCTACATGGGTAGCGGCCCGATTCAGGGTTTTGCCGTCACGCTGATGATCGGTATCGCTATGACGCTGTTCACGGCGATCTTCGTCACGCGTGCAATAATCGAACTGTCCCTCCTTCGCGGAGCCAATTCCTTCAATTTTGGCCAACCTAAAATCGCGGCAAGCTGATAAGCTGGAGCATCGAAACGAATGCAGTTTTTCAAGAATACACATATCGACTTCCTGAGCCAGAGGAAGACCTTTTTCTTTGTTTCCTTTGTCATGGTCGTCGGCGGGCTGATAGCCAGCCTGCTCGTCGGTGTCGATCTCGGCATCGACTTTACCGGCGGTACCGAAGTTGTGGTGCGGTTTGAGAATCCGGTCGAAGTCAACGAATTGCGCACAAACATCGCCAATTCCGGCGTGGAAGGTTTTGAGCTCAAGTCGTTTGAAGCCGACAACGAATTCCTGATTCGCCTGCAGCAGTCGCGCACCGAAGATGAAGGACAGAACAAACTGGTGTCGGAAGTGGTCGTGGAGGAGTTGCGCTCCGTCTACGGCGGTTCCAGCCCGGAAACGGCGGTGGAAGTCCGCAGCGTTCAGACAATCGGCCCGACGGTCGGTGAAGAACTTAAAGTCGACGCCGCAATCGCCGTGTTTCTCTCGGTGCTGGCCATTCTGGCCTATGTGGCTTTCCGCTTTGAGTTTGTCTTTGCACTCGGCGCCATCGTGGCTCTGGTGCACGACGTCTGTATCGCCTTTGCCCTTGCCGTGCTGATGAACAAAGTCAACATCATCAACCTGGAGATCAACCAGGGGCTGATTGCGGCTTTCCTGACGGTACTCGGTTTCTCGATCAACAACACGGTGATTATTTTTGACCGGATTCGCGAGAATCGCGAACTCCACAAAAATCAGTCATTTGTGCCGCTCGTAAACCTGAGCATCAACGACACGCTCAGCCGGACGGTGAACACCTTCCTGACGACGGCCCTCGCGCTGCTCACGATCGTCCTCTTCGGCGGTCCCGTGCTGCAGGGTTTTGCCTTCACGATGCTCGTCGGTTTCGTTGCCGGTACCTACTCCTCGATTTACATTTCGAGCAGTTTTGTGGTCTGGTATCTCGAAAACGTCAAGAAGCAGGACGTGTACGGCAGCTCGGATAAAGTCAGAACCAAATCGAACAAGACGAAACTGGCGCGCGCCTGACGCGCGGCGGAACGCTGCTCATCTATCAAAGGTCAGATCGTGCAATTTCACATTGACGACGGCAACTCCGCAAATGCCATGGTTCGTTTGGACGCCCAGATTTTCGGCGGCGTCCAGGCGATTGATTTCGGCAGGCAGGTTTCCGAATTCTGCGAAAACGGCGGCCGTTGCCTGGTTGTCGACCTCGGTGAAGTTCGCCTGATGAACAGCTCCGGCCTCGGAATGCTCGTCAGTGCCATGACCGCCATGCGCAAGTACGGCGGTTCGATGCGCCTTGCGCGTCTGCCGGAGAAAGTTTCCGAGCTGCTCGAAATGACGCGGCTGGATACTATCTTCGACGTCTACCAGTCGGTGGAAGAGGCACGCAAAGCCTGCGCATAGGTTCGGACAAATATTGAAGCAAACCACGAATGGCGTGAACACAGTGTGTTCGCGCCCTTCTTTTGTTTAGACTCTCCAGCGCCGCTGTCGCGGCCGGATCGGATCTTATGGGCGTAACCATTCTTATCGGATCGCAGTGGGGCGATGAAGGCAAAGGCAAAGTTGTCGACCTGCTCAGTCAGAGCGTCGACATCGTGGCGCGCTACCAGGGCGGCGCCAACGCCGGACACACTATCGTCATCGACGGCAAACAGCACGTCCTCCACCTGATTCCCTCCGGCATTTTTACGCCGGGCGTCAAATGTGTCATCGGCAACGGCACGGTCGTTGACCCCGAGTCCCTGCTCGCGGAAATCGACATGCTGCAAAAGGTGGGCATCGACCTCGAAGGCCGCCTCTTTGTCAGCCACAGGGCTCATCTCATTATGCCCTATCACAAATTGCTGGATGCCGCCAGCGAAAAACGCCGCAATAATTCGGGCAAATCCATCGGCACAACCGGCCGCGGTATCGGCCCGGCCTACATCGACAAATACAACCGTCGCGGCATTCGCATCGTCGACCTGCTCGACCGCGATGTGTTTGAAGAAAAGCTGCGCGCCAACCTGGCCGTGCACAACGACACGCTGCAGAAAATCTACGGCCTGGACGCTCTCCGCGCCGAAGACATCATGGAGCAGTACCTCAACTACGATGAACTCATCGATCCCTACGTGACCGAGACGTCCGCGCTCCTGAACGAAGCTCTCAGGGAAGGGAAACGCGTCCTGGCCGAAGGCGCGCAGGGCGTGCTGCTCGACGTCGACCACGGCACCTATCCCTACGTCACCAGCAGCAGTCCCACCAGCGGCGGCGCCTGCTCCGGTCTCGGCATTCCGCCCACGGCCGTCGACTCCATCTGGGGCGTCGTCAAAGCTTATGCCACGCGCGTTGGAAATGGTCCTTTTCCGACGGAACTCACGGACGCAACCGGCGAGCTGCTGCAGCGCGCGGGCAATGAATTTGGTACAACCACGGGGCGCTCGCGGCGCTGTGGCTGGCTGGATCTCGTCGCTCTGCGTTATTCCGTGCAACTCAACGGCATCGATTCTCTTGCGCTGACCAAACTCGACGTGTTAAACTCGCTGCCGGAAATTCGCCTGTGCACCAGCTATGTGCGCGACGGCAAGCCGCTTAAACACTTTCCGGCGGAAGTAAGCTACTTAAACAACCCGCAGTGCGAATACGAAACCTTCGCCGGCTGGCAGCAGTCCCTGGCCGGTATTGAGCGTTTTGAGGATTTGCCGCCCGCAACCATCAAATACATTCAGCGCATCGAGGAATTCTGCGGCGTGCCGGTTAGACTCATCTCGGTAGGTCCCGACAGGCGCCAGACGCTTACGCGTTTCTAAAATCCTTTAAAAGCCGCTTTTGTTTGTCAGCGGGATTGAAGCGCGTAGTCACCTGGACTCGCGAGAAATCATTAAACACAGAGCGCCGTGTGAGTTAACATCACACGGCGCTCTGTGTTTAAAACCTGTCGTTACATTTCCGACCTGAGGTCCGCGGTTGCGTCAGTCGGCAATCACATTCCGGGCTATCACCAGTCGCTGGATTTCACTCGTGCCTTCGCCGATCGTCAGCAGCTTGGCGTCGCGGTACAGCTTCTCAACCGGGTAGTCCTTGGTGTAGCCGTAACCGCCGTGAATCTGCACGGCTTCCTCGGCGCAGCGCACCGCCGTCTCGCTCGCGAACATCTTGGCCTGCGCGGCCGCTTTGTTGATGTCCAGGCCCTGGTCCTTGCGCCAGGCGGCGTGGAAAGTCAGGATGCGCGCTGCTTCAATGTCCATGCTCATCTTAGCCAGCTTGAACTGTATCGCCTGGATGGCTGCCAGCGGTTTGCCGAATTGATGGCGTTCCCTGGCGTACTTGATGCTGTGCGCCAGTGCGGCTTCCGCCAGACCCAGGCTCAGCGCGGCGATCGAAATCCGGCCGCCGTCGAGAATTTGCAGCGCCTGGATAAAACCCTCGCCTTCCTTGCCGATCAGATTCGCGCCCGGCACGCGCACGTTGTCCAGCGTCAGACTTGACGTGTCGCTGGAGCGCATGCCCAGTTTGTTCTCTTTCTTGGAAGCGCTGAAGCCTTCCATCGACTTGTCGACGGCAAAAGCGGAAATGCCGCGTTTGCCGGCTTCCGCATTCGTGACGGCCATGATAACCGTCGTGTCGCCGACCGTTCCGTGCGTGATAAAGTTTTTCGAGCCGTTCAGGATCCAGTCGTCGCCGTCGCGTACGCCCGTGGTCAGCATGCCGCCCGCATCGGACCCGGAGCCCGGTTCCGTCAGTCCCCACGCGGAGAGCACCTCGCCGGAGGCGCAGGCCGGTACGTACGTGCGTTTGAGTTCCTCGGAGCCGAAGCGATAGATGTGGTTCATCCCGAGGCCGTTGTGGGCCGCGACGCTCAGAGCGATCGACGGACAGCCTTTGGCGATTTCTTCAATGATCAGCGCGTATTCCGTGTAGCCCATTCCGGCGCCGCCGTACTCGGGGTCGGGCAGAATTCCCAGCAGTCCCAATTCGCCGAGTTTGCGGAAAATCTCACGTGGAAACTCCTGCGATTCGTCGAACTGGAGCGCTACCGGTTCGATCTCGTTTTGTGTGAAATTGCGCGCCAGATCGCGGATGGCCTCCTGATCTTCCGTCAGCGTCACATTAAAGGACGCACCCTCAGCCACATCTGCCTGCATGTCAACTCCAAAGTTTTAAGTCGTAAACCAGAACGTCGGGATTCCAGCCGTACCGATCTGAACCTGTCAACGCCGTTCTAACCCTCGCATTGGACCAATGTCATTATTATCGGCGCGTAAAATTATCAGCCCGGAATCTAGCAATTATCGCCAAAACTACCAATCGAATCCGACGCCCGGGGGCAAAACGAAACAAGCACAGCCCTCATCCGTTAATGAGGGCTATTCGCGGCCTCAGCGAACCGCGAACAACTGAATGACTGAACCGCGTACCACGGAGCGATACATGCAAGTCCTCAAAACCATACTCTCGGCGGTGATAGCCGTTGCAGTCGTCATCATAGCTCTTAAGCTTGTGTTCTGGCTGCTGAACTTTACGATCTCAATTCTGTTCTGGATTATCATCGGCCTGTTCGCCCTGCCGGTCTTTTTCTACGTTCGCAACAAATTGCTCTGACGCCCCGATTTCGACTTATCCACAATTGTGGATAACGCCACTGGTGAAAACTCCTAAACAGAATCGCCGATTCCAGGCCGGAATCGGCGATTGTTGTTTTATCCGCCAGATTATCCACGATTTGTGCACACAGTGCTGTGGAAAACTCACCATGCTTTCCCCAAAGCGCTTCTCAGAGCGCTTCGATATACTCCAACGCCAGGCTGCGGCTGATGTGATCCGCGTTGTTGAAATTCGTCAACAGATCGCGCGCCTGAAACTCAAGTGTAAAACCCTTGCCGATGGAGCAGCGAACCGAGGCGTTGAGCAGGCCGCGATGGCGCATCGTTTGCCCCAGGTTTTCCATGAAGGTGGCATTGTATTCGATTGCCGCTGAAAAGATGCTGCCGATTGATTTTTCGAGGCCGAGATAGATGTTGGGGGAGCGGTCGCCCGATGCGCCTTCAAATGCGTAGTTGACGCCGCCGTGCAGATCCAGGCGGCCCAGGAACTCAAAACTCTTGCTGGCGACGGCAAACAGTCCGGGCGACTGTGTCTCAAACTTGTCGAGTTCGTCCAGATGTGCGCCGCGCCCCTGCGAGCTGAATCCCACCGCGATCGCCGGGAAGTCGAGCGTCTCTGACAGGATGCGGTACCTGGCGTGCAAGCCCGGCCAGGGTTGCCAATCGGGGATGCCCGCGCCGATCACGCCGCTGCCGCCGTACGAAATGCCGACATTAAAATCATTAAAGGGGGCGATGCTCCATTCCATCATAACGCCGCCGTCGGGAAACGCATAAACACCGACGGAGTGGTGCAGTCGGCTCAGGACTCCGGCGGTCGGCATATCCACGATAAAACGCGGTTCGGCTGTGGCTTCCTCGCCGGCGGTTCCCTGCGCAAAAGTCGATTGCGCAATACAGCACAAAAACACCGCCGCACTGAATGCGAGTGTCCTCATTTCTACCTTCCTCTTCAAAATGCTGCTGATCCTCCGCCCGCCAATATACGGCCTTTCGTTCGAAAATCTGGGTGAATTTTCGCATATTGCGGGTCTGTATTGACAGTTTTATTGCAGTGCTGCCTGGTGCCGCGACTGCCTGTAAACCTCAATGATCGGTCGGAAAACGAGCGGGAGAGCAAACTCATGATGTCCTTTGAATTTACCGAAACCCAGGAAATGATTCGCCAAACCGCCCGCGATTTTGCGCGCGAACAGATAGCGCCCAGCGCTTCTGAACGCGACAAAAACGGCGTGTTTCCGGCGGAAATTGTCGCTCAACTCGGCGAACTCGGTTTCATGGGCATGATGGTCGACCCCGAATGGGGCGGCTCCGGTCTTGATGCCGTATCCTATGTCATCGCCATGGAGGAAATCTCCAAGGTGGACGCCAGCGTCGGCGTCATCATGTCGGTCAACAACTCTCTCGTGTGCTGGGCCATTGAAAAATTCGGGACGGATGATCAGAAAGAGCGCATCCTCAGGCTGCTCGCTTCCGGTCAGAAACTCGGCGCTTACTGCCTGAGTGAGCCCGAAGTCGGCTCCGATGCTCGCAACCAGCACACGACCGCCACTAAACAGGACGACGGTTCCTTCCTGATCAACGGTACCAAAAACTGGATCACCAACGGCACCAGCGCCGATATCTTCCTGGTGTTCGCGCAGACGGACCGTTCCCTCGGCCACAAAGGCATTACCTGTTTTATCGTCGATGGCGACGCCGAAGGGTTCGAGCGCGGTCAGAAAGAAGACAAGCTTGGTATCCGCTCCAGCGACACCTGCTCCCTCGGATTTACCAATGTGCGCGTAGCACCGGAAAACATTCTCGGTGAAGTTGGCCGTGGTTTTAACATCGCCATGGAAACGCTCAACGGCGGTCGTATCGGAATTGCCTCCCAGGCCCTGGGAATTGCGCAGGGCGCTTTTGAAGCCGCCGTGCAATACTCCAAAGAGCGCAAGGTTCGCGAAAAGCCGATCAATGCCTTGCAGGCGATTCAGTTCAAACTTGCGGAGATGTCCGTCAAAGTGGATGCGGCGCGTCTCCTGACTCTGCGTGCCGCTGCGCTGAAAGATCGCGGTGAGCGTTTTGTCCTCGAAGCGTCGCAGGCAAAACTGTTCGCCTCAACCGCCGCTCGTGAAATTGCGAACGAGGCGATTCAGGTGCACGGTGGATATGGTTACGTGCGCGAATACAACGTGGAGCGTTTCTTCCGCGATGCGAAGATTACCGAAATCTACGAGGGTACCTCGGAGATTCAGCACATCGTGATTGCCCGCGAAATTCTGCGGGACTGATAGCGACCGAGTGGTCGTGACTCGTCAACTCACCTTTCCGGTTCGGCGGCTACCAACGTGCGAACCCCAAACAGAAAACCCCTCGCTTGATAGCAGTATCGTCCGAGGGGTTGACGTTTTAAAGCTGAGTGCTTTTTCTCACTTATTCGCTCTTGGCCGTTCCACCCGAAGCTGCTGAGTCGCCGCCGCCCGATTTGGCCGTGCTGCCGCTCCCGGCGTCGGGTTTTCCGCCGCTTCCGCCGGACGTCGTTGTGTCGTTTTTAGCGGCCGCAGAATCGCCCTGTTTGCGCGAACGGACGTAATCCGTCTCGTAGAAACCCTCGCCGGTCAGGATGAAGCCGGCGCCCTTGCTGATCAGGCGCGTCACCTGGCCGCGCCCCCTCAGCGCCGGATCCGTCTGCTCACAGATGTCGGCGGGGCATTCGGTGAACGCATCGTCCTTGATCGACTGAAAATACTCAAAGCGTTTGCCGCAGGTCTTGCAGGCGTAATCGTAGGTAGGCATAACACGCTCTGCGATTGTCCCGGAAAAAGGCCCTGACTTGGGCCGATATTAAAAAACCGGTCACCGCGACGAACTTTCCATCGTATTAGTGCGCAGCTTGTATTCCGCGCCGGGAACAGATCGCAGCAAACCGGCCTGAGCCAGACTGAAATACCTGTTGCCGGCTATGATGATGTGATCCACCAGCGGTATTCCCAAAATTGCCCCGCTGTCCTCCAGTTGAGTCGTCGCTTCCAGATCGTGGCGGGACGGTCTCCAGGATCCGGAAGGATGATTGTGCACCACTATGACCGCCGCGGCGGACTCGCTGATGGCGGAGCGGAACACCTCCCGCGGGTGCACGAGGCTCTGATTGAGAATTCCCTCCGTCACCAATACTTCGCGCATCAACTGCCCGGCGGCGTTCAGGAGCACGGCGTATAGTCGCTCGTGGTTGAGCCGCCGCATCAATGGGATAAAACGCCGCGCAATGTCGTCCGGACTTCTGATGTGAGAGCCCGGACCGAATTCGTCCTGCTCCAGCCGCGCGGTCAGTTCAAATGCTGCCGCAATCCTCGAAGCTTTGGCCGCGCCAATGCCGTGAAAATCCTGCAAATCGCGCGGGCTGCGCCGCAGCACCTGCGCCAGCGAGCCAAAGCGCCGGATAATTGAGCGCGCCAGCTCCAGGGCCGTCAGTCCACGGGCCCCCGAGCCGAGCAGCACGGCCAGCAACTCCGCGTCGCCCAGTGCTTCCGTGCCTTTTTCCAGCAGGCGTTCGCGCGGTCGGTCCGCCGCGTGCCAGAAGCGCATCGAACCCCTGCCGGAGCGCTCCTCTTTCCGCAGTTCTGTGGATTTACCGCGTTGCTCCTTGAGCTCGGCTGCGTTGTTGTGGTCCTCCGTCGGGAGCGCTGACTCTGACTCGCCCACAAACCACCCGCGACCTGCGCGGTCATGTTCCACGGGGTGCGGCTGCCGCACCGGAGCCAGCAGACGCCGTTCGGCGCGTTGCCCTCTCCGCGCCAGGCGCGGCTGTCCGATGTAGCGCCGCAGTAAGCGGCCAAAGGTCATCTGCCGCCAGTCTACGACCGCAGCTTCTTCCGCAATTCCGTTCCACACGCCCACCGTCCCCGTCAACACATTGCTGATTCCCGACTTCGCAATTTTCACGATCTGTCTAATATGGCGCTCCCGCGCCGGACCAGGAAACAAACAAACCTGACAGGCCTGTTTTCCCCCCTGAACGGGCAATTCTTTGTATATTTTTGCACTCTTGAAGTATCAGCCTCCAAACGTCAAAACCGGCACGCATGATCGAATTGATCATTTTTCATTTGCATCTGATGGCCGCCCTGTACGCCTTCTCGTATCGCTGGCGAACGACGTCCGTTCGCGAAGCGCTGCTCGGTCCGGTCGTTGTCGGTCTGGTGTTTGCCATCGGCTGGTCGCTGACGAGCGCATTGAGTTATCTTATCACGCCGGACGGCGGTTTTGCCTCCTGGCTGACGGCGGACACGGTGTCGCTTTTACTGTTGCTGATACCGGAAATAGTAGTTTTTCGCATGTTGTTCTGGGGACGGGAGCGGCAGCCGGCCAGGCCGCTGCCCACCGCGGAATAACACAATGGAGATTCGTACAACATGAAATTCAGAATTCTGATTCCGCAGCTTCTGGCGGCATTGTTCCTCTGTGCGCAGGCGCTGCCCGCCGCCGACCATTTTGAAGGCATGGTGGCTTACAGCATGGGTTCAGGTGATGACCTTGCACAGATGGTCTTTTACGTCAGCGGCAACAAGACCAAGTTCGTGATTGCCGATGACGAGCAAAACTCGGTGCAGTTTGTCATGGATTTCGACGCACGCAAACAAATGACCATCATGGCCGAGCAGAAAATGGCGATGATTCAGCCCATGTCCGAAGACACCTACAACGACTGGATGAAAGACGGCGAAGACGCCGAGACCGAATATGCCGAGTCACTCGACGATGCCAGGATCAACAAAACCGGCCGGACCAAAACGATCCTCGGTCACACCTGTCACGAGTACGAGTTCAAGGATGAAAACGGCGTGCACGGCTCCCTCTGGAATGCCGAAGGCCTTGGCACTTTTGTCTTTGGCCACGGCCCGCGGCAGGAAGCCCGGCAGAGCAAGAACCTCGAAAAGTTTCGCCGTCACCTGGGAACGGATGAGTTCTTCCCCATGCTGCTCGAATTCGTCGGCGACAATGGTGAGTCGTTCAAAATGGAAGTAACGGCGCTCAAAAAAGGCCCTGTCGCCTCTTCCGAGTTCGAAGTGCCCGCCGGCTACAACAGTCTGGATATGGGTGGGGACAACATGATGCAGCAGATGCAGCAAATGCAGGAGCAGATGCAGAAGCAGAATCGATGATCCGCCGCCGGCTTCAGGCCTGGCCGCCGCCCGCGAGAGTCAGAATATTGGAGGCGTCCGATGCAGCTGCATCGGCGCCTCCGTGCTTTTCGGGCCCGCCGGCGGCATCTACATCAATCCCGACCAGCATCAGGCGCAGGGCCCGGCGATTTTCCGGCGCAAAATAGTACGCCTGCAGTGTGTTCCATTCGCCCCAGACCCGCAGCCGTTCCTGCCTGATGTACTGCTCCAGGGTAGGCAGATCGCGCTCCCATGCCTCGCCGTAGTGTGAACCGAGGAAACTGCGCAGAACATCTATGTCCTGAAACCAGCCGAGAATGTCCTGTGCCCGCTTGAGGTCGAGTATCCACGAGCGGAAGCGCGGGCCGTACATCGAGCTGAACATTTCAGCCTGATAACGCACTTTTTTGATCACTTTCCGCAGCTCGTGCATCGGTTTGGCGTTGTGCTCCAGCAGATGGCGAATGGAGCGATGACCAATCTGCGAGCGAATCACAACGGTATCCCCGTCGAATCGCGCCCCGAAAAACCAGCCTGGATGCAGTAGAAATTCGCCGAGCAGCGGCAGGAGAATATCCGGTGCAACTTCCTCGCCGGGAAGGTGGCTCATGTCCCGGTAGACCGGCGTCTGCAGCCAGGACTCGTATGTTTCGCAGAATTTGCGGAAGAGCGGGCTGTCGAGCATGGCGTGCATTGCGGCGATGGTCTCCTTGCGGCCGCTGTCGAGTCGGCTGAGAATTTTCCCCAGTTTACGGCGTTCGTCGGAACCGAGCATCGGCGCAATCGTTTCGCGCAGCTCCATGCCCATGACGTCGTGGTCGCGCACGTCGCCCAGGACGCGCATGATTTTTCCGATTCTGTTTGCATCTCCTTGTTTGTCGATCCGGATTGCAGGCTCAAAAACGGCAATTGCAGTTCGCAGCCTGCGCAGGCCGACGCGAAACTGGTGCAGCGCTTCCACATCGCGATCTGCGCGCGTGTCGTCCAGGTGTTGCAGTGCATGACTGTAGTGCCGTTCTATCGCCGCATATGCCGCGGATCCAAAGCTTGCAGATCCGTCGTTCCCACTGGAAGCGCTCATAGAGTGATCGTTCCGATTGTTGACCGTACGCCCCGGCGCTTGCCGACAGGTGTTCGACTTTGGACGCGGCGATAAACAAAATATTAGCAAAGAGTCATCGGAAGTGTGCAAACATCAGGCAGCGGCGAAAGAGCAGCGTGATGACCCGCCGCGGAATACACCAGGCTTTTCAAATGCGACAAAAATAGTCGTACATTTGTATCGTCATTTGGCGGGATTTGTCATAGCGTTCAAAATACGACTAAAAAGGTCGGGTATCTATCGTGTTACGCCTCTCCAAAAAAGTCGAGTATGGTTTGCTGGCCCTGCAGCACATGTCCGCGCGTCCGGAAACGACCGTGTCGGCCAAGGAGGTGGCTGAACACTTCGACATTTCCTACGAGTTTCTGGCGAAAACAATGCAGGGGCTTGCACGTCAGGGGTTCATCAGGTCGATACAGGGAGTGCGCGGCGGTTATGTGCTGGCGCGCAGACCGGCCAGCTTCTCCGTGGGCGACATCATCGAGGCCTTGCAGGGGCGTCCGCAGATAGTCGAATGCATCGATTCCGGCACTGAATGTGAATGCGGCGTAAGCGACAAGTGCACGCTTAAATCTCCAATGTCCATTATTCAGCAAAAAATCGACGACATTCTGGCTTCGACGAGCATCGCGGATCTCGTCGCTCCTGTACATACAATTTCTTTGCCGGTCGCGCAGTGAACGGCCGACAAACACCAGATTCAGTCGACAACAATTCAACCATACGCGTTCGAGGTTCTAACAATGGAAGTCATTGAAACCGGCATCGTCGGCGCAGAAGCAACCGACAACATTCAGATCACCCAGCGTGCAATCGATGAAGTCAGGAAAATCAAGGCGGAAAACGAGGTCGGCGAGGGCTTCGGCCTGCGCGTCGGCGTCAAGGGCGGCGGCTGTTCCGGCCTCATGTACAACCTCGGCTTCGACTCCGAACCGCGCGACAACGATCGCATCGTGGAAGTGCAGGGCGTCCGGATCTTTATCGATCCCAAAAGCCTGTTTTACCTGATGGGCGTTGAGCTTGACTTTACCGACGGACTCAACGGGCGAGGTTTTACGTTCAACAACCCGAATGCCACGCGCACCTGCGGCTGCGGCAGTTCCTTCGGCGTTTAACGCAATCCCGCTACTGCGATGCAATTCGTCAGCAATGTGAAAAATCTTGAGTAGAAAGGCAGGCTGGATATGAGCCAGGAAACAGATATCCTCGAAGAAGTCACCTCAGGTGAATACAAGTACGGTTGGGTCTCGGACATCGAGCAGGAAATCATACCGATAGGCCTGAATGAGGACGTTGTGCGCCTGATTTCGGCCAAGAAAAACGAGCCGGAATTCATGCTTGAGTGGCGCCTCAAGGCTTTCCGGCAATGGGAAAAAATGAAGGAGCCGACCTGGGCCAATGTTCACTATCCGCCGGTCGACTTCCAGTCGATTTCCTACTACGCCGCGCCCAAGAAAAAGAAAGAACTGCAGAGCCTCGACGAAGTTGATCCCGAGTTGCTGCGCACCTTTGACCGCCTCGGAATTTCCCTGGACGAGCAAAAGCGCCTGTCGGGCGTCGCCGTCGACGCGGTCATCGACTCCGTCTCCGTCGCCACGACCTTTCGCCATAAACTCGCCGAACTCGGCGTGATTTTCTGCTCCATGAGTGAAGCCCTGCAGGAACATCCTGAACTCGTGCGTAAGTACCTCGGTTCCGTCGTTCCCGCGGCCGACAACTACTACGCGGCGCTCAACTCGGCCGTCTTCAGTGACGGGTCCTTCTGTTACATCCCGAAGGGCGTGCGCTGCCCGATGGAGCTCTCGACCTATTTCCGCATCAACGCGGCGAATACGGGGCAGTTTGAGCGCACGCTGATCGTAGCGGAAGAGGGCAGCTACGTCTCCTATCTGGAAGGATGTACGGCGCCGATGCGCGACGAAAATCAGTTGCACGCCGCCGTGGTAGAGATCCTGGCGCTGGACAATGCCGAAGTCAAATATTCAACGGTTCAGAACTGGTATCCGGGCGACAAAAACGGCAAGGGCGGCATCTACAACTTCGTTACGAAGCGCGGTCTCTGCGCCGGCCGCAAGTCCAAAATCTCCTGGACGCAGGTTGAAACCGGCTCGGCCATAACCTGGAAGTACCCCAGCGTGGTGCTCAAAGGCGATAATTCGGTCGGCGAGTTTTACTCCGTGGCCGTGACCAACAACTTTCAGCAGGCCGACACGGGCACGAAAATGATGCACATCGGCAAAAACACGCGCAGCCTGATCGTGTCGAAAGGGATCTCCGCCGGCAAGAGCCAGAACTCCTATCGCGGCCTGGTGCGCATTAACAAAACGGCCAAAAACGCGCGCAACTTCTCGCAGTGCGACTCGCTTCTGCTCGGCGACAAGTGCGGTGCACACACTTTCCCCTACCTGGAGATCAGCCAGAAAGACAGCGTGGTGGAACACGAAGCCACGACGTCCAAAATCGGTGAAGACATCCTGTTTTACTGCAATCAGCGCGGCCTCGACACGGAAGAAGCCGTCAGCCTGATTGTCAACGGTTTCTCGCGCGAAGTCCTCAATCAGTTGCCGATGGAATTCGCGGTTGAAGCGCAGAAGTTGCTGGCCATAAGCCTTGAAGGCAGCGTTGGTTAAAACCGGCTGTTGTTCCGGTAGAGCGGTGGAAAAGATTTTTGTTAACAAGTGATGGAAAGGCAGTACCAATGCTGCAGATCAAAAATTTGCACGCGTCCGTAGACGGCAATGAGATTCTGAAAGGCGTCGACCTCGAGATCAAAGCCGGCGAAGTGCACGCCATTATGGGGCCGAACGGCTCCGGCAAAAGCACGCTGGCCTCGGTGCTGGCCGGCCGCGAAGACTACGACGTGACCGAGGGCTCGATTACCTTCGAAGGGCAGGACCTGCTGGAGCTCGCCGCCGAAGAGCGCGCGCGCGAAGGCATCTTCCTGGCGTTTCAATATCCCGTCGAGATTCCGGGCGTCAGCACGGTTAACTTTTTGAAAACCGCGTTGAACGAAATCCGCAAACACCGCGGTCAGGATTCGATCGACGCAATCGACTTTCTCCAGATGATGCGCCAGAAAATGTCGCTGGTGGAGATCGATGAAAAGCTGATTAAACGCTCGCTGAACGAGGGTTTTTCCGGCGGCGAGAAAAAGCGCAATGAAATTTTCCAGATGGCGATGCTCGAACCGAAATTTGCCGTGCTGGACGAAACGGATTCGGGACTGGACATCGACGCGCTGCGCATTGTTGCGGGCGGCGTCAACAAACTGCGCAGCCTGAACAATTCTTTTCTCGTCATTACACACTACCAGCGCCTGCTGGAGTACATCGTACCGGACTACGTTCACGTGCTGTCCGGCGGGAAAATTGTTAAGTCGGGCGGCAAGGACCTGGCGCTTGAGCTTGAGGAAAAAGGTTACGATTGGGTCAGAACGGAATTGACGGCCGACGCCGAGGCCTGAACACGCAGAGTGAAAGGATTAACAGCATGAGTGCAAGCGCACCCGAGACGGACCTGACTGCCAAAGTTGTCGCGGCGTTTAAACAATACGAGCAGACGCTGAACGGCGCGGCGGAAACCCCGCTGCACGCCATTCGTCGTTCCGCTCTGGACCAGTTTGTGCAGCTCGGTTTCCCGACGCCGCGCAACGAGGAGTGGAAGTATACAAACGTCGCGCCGATAACCCGTCGCGACTACCGCCTGGCCGCGCAGCCGCAGGCGACCGACATCAACGCCGAGTTTGTCAGGTCCCTCGTTCCGGCCGGACTGGACGCCGACCTCCTGGTGTTTGTCGACGGCTGGTACAAGGCCGACTTGTCGTCGCTGTCCGCTCAGGCGGGGCTGGAAATACACAATCTGGGCGCGTCCGCGCCCCACGGCGCGCAGCCGGCGCAACAACTCGCCGCGGACACTGATGGATTTGTCGCTTTAAACACGGCGCTCGCGCTCGACGGCGCGATCATTACCGTAAGAGCCGGCGTTGAACTGGCGCGTCCGATTCTGCTCTTGTACATCAGCGATGTTCAAGCCGGCGATGCGATGAGCGCACTGCGTTGTGTCGTTCATCTTGAAGCCAACGCCAAAGCGCAGTTTATCGAGTTGAACGCGGCGCGCGGCGACGGCCACAGTTTGCAGTCGCGTGTAGCCGAAATGCGCGTGGCGCAGGGTGCACGCCTGGATCACATCATGCTGCAGAATCAGGCGGCGCAGAACTACCAGCACAACTACACGCGGGTGGATCAGGAACGCGACAGTCTGTACCGCAATGTGGTGGCGGCTCTCGGCGGCGGTTTTGTGCGCAACGATCTTTCGATTGCCCTCAACGGCGAAGGCGCACACGCCGACATGTTCGGTCTGAGCATGCTGAATGATCGCGAGTTTGTGGACAACCACACGCTTGTTGATCATCGCGTTCCCAATTGCACCAGCAACGAACTGTACAAGGGCATCTACGACGATCGGTCGGTCGGGGTGTTCAACGGAAAAATTATCGTGCGGCCGGACGCACAGAAAACAAATGCCTTCCAGTCGAACCGCAATGTCCTGCTGTCGGACGGCGCAACGATTAACACAAAACCGCAGCTTGAAATCTTTGCGGACGATGTTAAGTGCAGTCACGGCGCCACGTCGGGTCAGTTTGACGCCGACGCTCTGTTTTATCTGCGTTCGCGCGGATTGAGCACGGAAGCCGCCCGCACAATCCTGATGCACGCCTTTGCGGTTGAAGTCCTCGACCAGGTTCCGGTGGAGGCCCTGCGCCTTCATCTGGAGCATCAACTGTCCAGCTCAACGTCTTTTGATGTTTAAGTATTCCGGATCCCAGAGTGCATATGAGTGATTCAACAATGACTTCCAGCGCCGCGGCCGACAACGGTGCAACCGGCGGCACGCAAATTTCCAGTGGATTTGATATCGACGCCGTGCGCGCCGATTTTCCGATTCTCTCGCGCACTGTCCACGGCAAACCGCTTGTGTACCTGGACAACGCCGCCACGGCCCAGAAACCGCGGGCGGTCATCGACGCAATCAACGAATACTACCGCGAGTACAACAGCAATATTCACCGCGGTGTGCACCATCTGAGTGAAAAAGCGACGAGCCTGTACGAAGGCGCTCGCAAACGCGCCGCCCGTTTTATCAATGCGGCCGACAGCTGTGAAATTGTCTTCCTGCGCGGCACGACCGAAGCGGTCAACCTCGTGTGCAGCTCCGTGGGACAGTCGATCAAGGCCGGCGATGAGATTATTATCTCGCACATGGAGCACCACTCCAACATCGTGCCCTGGCAGATGCTGTGCAATCGCACCGGCGCCGTGCTGCGCGTCATTCCCATCAATGACGACGCCGAAATGGATGTAGCCGATTTTGAGGCTCTGCTCGGCCCCAAAACGCGTTTTGTCTCGCTGGTGCACGTTTCCAACTCGCTCGGTACAATCAATCCGGTTAAACAGGTGATTGATCTGGCGCATGCCCAGGGCGTGCCCGTCCTGATTGACGGCGCGCAGGCCCTGCCGCACATGCAGGTGGACGTTCAGGCGCTCGACTGCGACTTCTATACCTGCTCCGGCCACAAGACCTTCGGCCCCATGGGCATTGGTTTTCTCTACGGCAAAAAACAATGGCTGGAAGAACTGCCGCCCTATCACGGCGGTGGGGACATGATTAAATACGTGTCCTTCGACAAAACCGAATACAACGACCCGCCCTTCAAATTTGAAGCCGGCACGCCCAATGTCTCGGGTGTTATCGGTCTGGCGGCCGCGATGGACTACATGGAAAAAATCGGGCACGACAACATCCAGGCGCACGAACACGACCTGCTCGTCTACGCCACGGAACAGTTGAGCGCCATCAAAGGTCTGCGCATTATCGGGACCGCGCGCAACAAAGCCTCGGTCGTCTCATTTGTGCTGGACGATGTGCACTCGCACGACATCGGCACTTTTGTCGATCACGAAGGCGTGGCCATCCGCGTGGGGCACCACTGCACGCAGCCGGTGATGCAGCGCTTCGGCGTGCCCGCCACGTCGCGTGCTTCCTTTGCTTTTTACAACACAAAACAGGAAGTCGATACACTTGCGCAGGCCTTGCACAAGGTTATCGACATCTTTGGCGCCTGATGACGGAACTACAGGAACTATACCAACAGGTCATCCTCGACCACAACAAAAGTCCGCGCAACTTCGGCGAACTGCCGGATGCGCCCGCCGTGGAAGGGCACAACCCGCTCTGCGGCGACAATGTGACGGTTTTTGTCAAGGTCGTTGACGGCGTGATCGAAGACGTGAAGTTTAAAGGCGCCGGCTGCGCCATCTCCAAAGCTTCCGCGTCGATCATGACGACGCTCGTTAAAGGCAAAACGGTGGTGGAAGCGCGCGAGTTGTTTGTGCGTTTCCACGAACTCGTGACGGAAGATGGCGACGTCGATCCGCTGGTGCTGGGCAAGATGGCCGTTTTTGCCGGTGTGCGCGATTATCCGTCGCGCGTTAAATGCGCCAGCCTGGCCTGGCATACGCTGAAGAATGCCCTCGAAGACAAAACCGACGCGGTTGTAACGACAGAGTAAACAGACAGGTCGCAGAATTAACCTTTGATTCGGTTGAAAATGAGTACAATGACTGACGTTACACTTCGCGACAAAATCGTTTCCGTCATCAAGACCGTGTACGACCCCGAAATTCCGGTGGATGTGTACGAACTCGGGTTGATCTACGATATCAAGATCGACGACGACAACCAGGTCGAGATACTGATGACGCTGACCGCTCCCAACTGCCCGGCCGCCGGCACGCTGCCCGTCGAGGTGGAGGAGCGCGTGGCTTCCATCCCGGAGGTTAACAAAGCGCAGGTGGAAATTACGTTTGATCCGCCCTGGGACAAGGACCGCATGTCCGAGGCTGCGCGCCTGGAACTCGGTTTTTTCTGAATTTCCCCAAAGCAATTTTGTTTGTCCCCGCGCTTAAATGCCCGGGTGCTGTGAAGCCGTTTAACAATCGGCGTTCTGTGTAAGAGGATTTAGAGGTGTCGAGTCCACATGGCAATTGAATTTCACGCTTTGCGCGTCTCAGCAATTTCACGCGAAACCAGGGATGCCGTTGCGGTGGCATTTGACCTGCCGCCCAATCTGCGCGATTCGTTTAAATACAAACCCGGTCAATACCTGACGCTGCGTCTGTTCATCGACGGAAAAGACGTGCGGCGTTCCTATTCGCTCTGCTCCGCTCCCACGCGCGACGGAGACCCGACGATAGCTGTTAAACAGGTCGACGGAGGCCTGGCGTCCACCTACATCAACACAAAGTTGAAGGTCGGCGACACAATCGACGTGATGCCGCCGCTGGGCAACTTCGCGGTGGACCTGAAACCCTACCACGCCAAACACTATGTGTTGATCGGCGCGGGCAGCGGTATTACGCCGCTTATGTCGATCCTGTTGGGAGTGCTGGACTCCGAACCGGATAGTCGCGTGACGCTGCTGTACGGCAACCGCGACAAAGACAGCATCATTTTTAACAGTCGGCTGCAGGAGCTGGCGCAGCGGCAGCCGCAGCGATTTAAACTCGTGTCCATTCTGAGCAGTCCCGGCGACGACTGGCAGGGGTTGCGCGGCCGCATCGAAAAAGACAACTGCGGCGACATGGTCCGCAGTTGCATATCCGCACCGGATATCGCGAACTGCTGGTATTACCTCTGCGGTCCTTCGGGCATGATGGTTGCCGCACAGGCCGCCCTGCGCGACCTCGGCGTACCGGACGACCGCGTGTTCCGCGAGTACTTCACGACGCCGCTCGGCGGCGCCGGATCCGCCGACGTATCGGCTGCCGTCGACGAAGAGGATGTCGACCCGGCGACAAACAAAAGCGGATTTGAAAAAAGTTTTGTGACGGTGCGTTTGTACGGCATCGAACACGAACTACAGGTTGCGCCCGGAGAGACAATCCTGGACGTGGCCGTGCGCGAAGAAGTCGACCCGCCCTTTGCCTGCCAGATAGGCGCTTGCTGTACCTGCCGCGCCAAACTGCTCGAAGGCAAGGTGGAAATGGACGAACGCGAAGCCCTGACGGACGAAGAGATTGAGGAAGGGTTTATCCTGACCTGCCAGTCGCACCCCCGCTCCGCGCGCCTCGTGGTCGACTACGACCAGTAAAATATCCAGGCTGACAGTGCACGACTCAGATAAAATCTACACTGCAATATTCTATCAACTCTAACCGGAGAGCTAACATGGCCTACGAGTGGAAATTTAACCCGCGCCCGTACTCCGACGCCGAAGCGGCGGACCTGTTGAAAGACGTGGTCTCCCCGCAAACGGCCGACTGGCATTACAACAAACATCACAAAGGTTACGTGGCTGCGCTCAACACGATTGAAGGCGAGCTGCAGGAAGCCGATCGTTCCAAAGCCAACGGCAATTATTCGCACGTGGGCGAGCTCAAGCGTCGCACGACGTGGAATCACGCCGGCGCGCTGCTGCACGACGTGTACTGGGCCAACATGGGCGGCAATGGCGATATTTCCGCCGCGCCGGATCTCAGCGCCGCGCTGACGGCCGAGTACGGCAGCATCGAAAACTGGAAAGAGGACTTTAAAGCCGCCGCCTTTGCCGCAAAACTGTCGGGCTGGGGCGTCCTCTGCCTGGATCAGCTCTACAGCGGCCGCCTGCTGAACGTGCTGGTGGACGAGCATCACTACGGCGCCATCTGGGGCGGCATCCCCCTGATTGCCTGCGACGTGTTTGAGCACGCCTACTATCACAAGGACGGCCCGGGCCGCGCCTCCTACATCGATAACTTCCTCAACAACCTGCACTGGGGACGGATCGAAGCGCGCTACAAGCAGTTCGCCAAATAATAAGCCGACGGATCAACCGTAGTTGTGAAAGGAGGAAAGCCGTGGTGTTTTCCTCCTTTCCTGTTTTTACTCCGAAATGTTGGACGGCGCGGCGTGAGCACAGTGACAAAAATCGGCCTGTTTCCCCTCAACCTCATCCTGTTTCCGGGGTCACAGCTGCCGCTGCACATTTTTGAGTCCCGCTACAAACGCCTGATCGCCGACGTGATGACCGACGACACGGTGTTCGGCATGAACAACATCGACTCGCTGCACATCAACCCGGTCGGCTGCACGGCGCGTGTGGAGCGCGTTTTGCGGCGTTACGCGGACGGGCGGCTGGATATTGTGGTGCGCGGTGAGCAGCGCTACCGGATCAACGCCACGTTTGAGGACCGCAAATCCTACCTGACCGCCGAGGTTGAGTTTTTTGACGACGTCGACGAAGATATCGACCTGGAGCTGCGCAACGCCACGATTGAGATGTTTAACACGATGGTAAAGATCGTCTACGCCAGCGGGGTGGGGCCGATCGACCCGGCCGCGCCGGAGGACGCCATCGTCTCGTTTCACATCGGCGAAAAAGCGGGTCTGGCCCGGGAAAAAAAGCAGGAGTTGCTGGAGATGCGCTCCGAGAACGAACGCCTTACGTTTCTGCACGGTTTTATTTCTTCCTACCTGCCCGAGTTAAAACACAAGAAGCGCATCACCGAGATTGTGCGCAACGACGGCTACCTTCCCCGCAGCTGAAGCGGACCCGAAACCGTGCGTTCGACGATACGCCTGATGTGTTTTTGGGTGCGTTTAACCACGTTTTCCGCTACGTTCAGTGCCGTGGAATGACCGTTGGCGTATTTCCGCTTGCATGGATGGTTGTTTGTGTCCACCTTGCCTTTGCCGAACCATCCGGAAGGTTTGGCCGCGCCGCGCCGGGGTTCCCGTTGGGAGGGAGTTGAGCCCGCGTAAAAAAAGACCGCGAAATTCGGGGCGGGAGAGCTGTGCCCGGATGTCGGAAAAAATGGGGAAAATCTGGACTGGCGGCGGCGGGGGTTGGGGCCCCATTCTTATTTATAAGAGTCTCTTTTAAACTCAAGTACTTCAGTCTGCCGGCGGACGACCTGCCGGCGATCCCGCCGGGCGATCCTTGATCGCTTTGAGCCCTCGCATGCGCTTCGGTCTCAGGCTCGCTTGCACTATTGTTGACCACCGGGTTTGAAGCCGCGGCGCCGGAAACCGGTGTTAAACAAATGAACTGCGCCGCCGGCAGTCTCGAGCCGGGTCGCCCGGTGATAAACAAAAAAGAAACGAGCAAGCCGCAAGCAAATGCGCCCGTGGCGAAGCGCTCAAGCCTCTGGTCGGAAATTGGTCGGAACATACTGTAGACCAAGGGCGTTTGCCCGCGCGCAGTTGTCGCAGTTACACGAATAATTGGAGTGCGCTGTAGTCCTGTCGGTTTAAACGTCGGCTTCCGCCTGCGTCCGGCGCTTAAACGCTTCGTAGGCGTGTTCGATGCCTTCGCGAAGTGAATATCTGTGGCGCCAGCCCAGAGCGTGCAGGCGGTCCACACTCATCAGCTTGCGCGGTGTGCCGTCCGGCTTGCTGCTGTCCCACAAAATCTCACCCTCAAAGCCGGTGATCAGTTTCATCAGCTCGGCCAGGTCGCGGATGCTGATGTCCTCGCCCGTGCCGATGTTAACAAAGTCGCGGCCCTCGTAGTGTTCCATCAGAAAGATCATGGCCGCCGCGGCGTCGTCGACGTGCAGGAATTCGCGCCTGGGCGTGCCGCTGCCCCAGAGTGTGATTTGTGCGTCGCCGCGTTCGCGCGCTTCGTGGAAACGGCGGATTAAAGCCGGTAAAACATGTGAAGTTTCCAGGTCGTAGTTGTCGTTCGGACCGTAGAGATTTGTCGGCATGCAGGAAATAAAGTTGACGCCGTATTGGTCGCGCAGGGCTTCGCAGAGTTTGATGCCGGCGATCTTGGCGACGGCGTAGGGTTCGTTGGTCGGCTCCAGCGGGCCGGTTAACAGGTAGTCCTCCCTGAGCGGCTGCGGAGCGAGTTTGGGGTAAATGCAGGACGAGCCGAGGAAGAGAAGTTTGTTAACATTGTTGCGGAAGGCCGCGTCAATGACGTTGTTCTGCAGTTGCAGGTTTTCGTAGATGAAGTCGTAGCGGTAGGTGTTGTTTGCGCCGATACCGCCGACCCTGGCAGCGGCCAGGAAAACGTAATCGGGCTGCTCCGCGGTAAAAAAATCGTCGACGTCGCGGCGGTTTAACAGGTCCAATTCGTCGCGCGTGCGCGTGATCACATTGTTAAACCCGCGTGCGAGCAGCGCGCGCACGATAGCGGAACCGACGAGCCCGCGGTGTCCCGCCACGTAAATCCGACTGTGCAGTTCCATGCCGTTGCCTGACTTATTCATAATCGTTGTCAAAATAGGGATTGGCGCGTTCGATTTCGCCGGCGTCGCCGTTTGATTTGCGTGCAATTTCCGCCTGAAGGCGATTCGAAAATTCCTGTGCCGCATCGTAGCCGTAAGCGCGCAGTAAATAGTTGAGCGCAATCGACTCGGCAATAACCGTCACGTTTTTACCCGGGAAGATCGGGAGTTTAACCGCCGAGACGTCGACGCCGAGGACTTTGTGTTTGCCCAGATCGAGACCGGTGCGTGTGTATTCGGCGGCCGGATCCCATTCTTCGAGTTCCACGATGATTTCAAGGCGCTTCTGGAAGCGGATGGCGCGCATGCCGAACATCTGGCGCACATCGATTATTCCCAGACCGCGAATTTCCATGAAGTGTTTGGCGGGGCCGCCCGCCGTGCCGATCAGGATGTCCTCGCGCTTGCGCGTCAGCATGACGGCGTCGTCGGAAACGAGCCGGTGACCGCGTTCAATCAGGTCGAGCACGATCTCGCTCTTGCCGATGCCGCTGCGCCCGGTGAAGAGCAGGCCCGCGCCGTAGACGTCCACAAAGGAGCCGTGTACGGTTGTGCGCGGCGCAAACTGGCCGTCGAGGAATTCGGACAGCAGGCGCGACGTGTCGGTCGTGTCCAATGGCGAGGAGAGTACGGCAATATTGCGTTCGCCGGCGGACTGCAGTAGTTCCCGCGGCAGGTCCAGATTGTTCGTGACAATGATGCAAGGCACGTCGTGGCGTGTGATGCGTTCAAACGCCGTCAGCTGCGCGGCCGGTTTGAGCGAGCGCAGGTAGTAGATTTCCGTGTTGCCGCAGACCTGGATTTTCTGGCTGCTGAAGAACTCGCTGTGGCCGGCGAGCGCCAGGCCGGGGCGGTAGAGGCCGGTTTCGCTGATTTTGCGTTCCGTGCCCGCAGGTGCGTTGATGTGCTCCAGGCGGAATTCGGCCCAGTGCGCGTCAAGCAAAGCCTTGACGGAGATGTCCTTGCGAACGTGGATGGGAGGATTGTTAAAAATGGCCATAGCGGAGCAAACGAAATCGGGATGCGTGGGCTGGCGGCGGCGGTTGCGGGAGAAAAATCGCGATGCTCACACAAGGGCGAGCATCGCGGAAATGTAGGGCGGATCAGACGCCGTGTTTGGTCTTGATCTTGCGGATCTGGCGAACAATTTTGTCCGAGGACTCGTGAATGAGCTTGTAAAAGTCCTCACCCTGCTCTTTGGCGACGAGGGTGTGTTCGTCGATGCGAACGATGTACTCGACGGTTTTGGGATTCGAAGCCGTGCCTTCATCCATGAAGATGACTTCGGTGCCGATGATGTTGTCGTAGAAACGCGAAAATTTTTCCGCAGCTTTGGTCGCTTCTTCGCGAATCTCGTCGGCCAGCTTGAAGTGGCGCGCAGTCAGCTTGATATCCATGATGGTTCCTTCTTCCAGATTAGCCCAGTTTTACCAATTCGATTGCCGGTCGTTCCACGCAAAAATAGCGATTTCGGGTTTTAATTACTATCGGTCCGCGTGCCTCAGCGGCTTGTGCCGGCTTCTTGCCGGAACTCGATGGTAATGCCTGCCACGATGGAAAAACCACCTGCATTCAGACGATAATCGTCGTCCAGAGCTTGTATCGGCGGATCAAATTGATCGGAAATTGCTGAAAAGAAGGGAAAAGATGCACCGATGAAACTGTAGCGCGCCTCTACGAACATGCTGTGCAGGCTGGAACCGTGCGCGTGTTCATCGAAGCCCAGCTGGGTGCCGGCGTAGATTCGCGCTGCAGGCGCCACGTAGTTTTCATCCAGATGCAGGCCGCCGGAGCGCGTGTCGTCACTCCAGGTGGATGCGACGGCTTCCGACCAGAAAACCCAGCCAAAGGCCGCGCCGACGCCCAAGCCCGCATAAGTCTGGAACTGCGATTTGACCGGCATCACTTCCAGCGACAAAAAAGCGGGAATCACGCGCACCTGCATGTCCTCGCTTATCGTGCGCGAGCCGACGGGTCGCTTCGGCTTGTCGGGCGTGCCGCGCCCGTCCGGGAAAATTTCCTGTGAATAACTCTCCGAAAAGCGAAGGCTGTAGCTCTCAAGCGAAAGTGAGATGCGAAAATAATCCCCTGCGGGAATTCGCGTGGTGGCGCCGATCAGCGAAGATGCATCAAATTCCCGTCCGGGGCCGCCAAGGACCGAATTATAGGTGTCAAACAGATCGATTGCCGTCGGGCCGAAGAGCGGTCCCATAAACAATCCCAGGGCCACCGGATCGCGTTGTTTGGGGGCCGCGGCGGTCAGTGTTTCGTCGTTTGCGCCGTCCTCATTGCCGGCGGCCATAGCGGCCGGCACGCTGCTGAAAAGGATGCTCAGGATCGCCGGAAGGACAAACGCGTTGTTGATCACGAAGCGGAATCCACTGCCGGGCCGAGTTGCCGGGAGTTTCTCCGTCTGCTCTGTGCAGCCTGTCGGCGAGCGGTCCGGAGTGCCCGAACGCGTTTGCGGAGCCGGCGGCAGGGGGCGGATGCCGGAGGATTGCAAAATATGCACTTGCCCAATCCGTTTTTTATGGTCGTCAAAAAATTCACGGTCAACATTCTTCATCTGCATCATTAGAACCGGCATCGCCCGGAGGGTTACTGGAACCATCGATACCTCGTTTGATTGATTACTCAGTGAAGCCGGAAATTCTACGCACACAATCTATTCAGGTGGTTCCATGAGCTCCAACAACAAAGGTCATATTCTGTGGGTCGACGATGAGATCGACCTGCTGCGCCCGCACATCATCCTGCTCGAACAGCGCGGTTACGAAGTCAGCACGGCCACAAACGGCGAAGACGCCATAGAAATGTTCGGCAACAACAACTACAATCTGGTGTTTTTGGACGAAACGATGGTCGGCCTGAGCGGGCTCGACACACTTTCGCGCATGAAAGATCACGACAATTCCGTGCCGGTTGTGATGGTGACGAAAAACGAAGCCGAAACGGTGATGGAAGAAGCGATCGGGCGCAAAATAGACGATTATCTGACCAAACCCGTCAATCCCGCGCAAATTCTGGCTGCGTGCAAGAAATTCCTCGAATCGGAAAAAATTGCCGGCCAGAGGTTCACGCAGGACTACCTGCAGGGCTTCAACGAGGTGTCCCGCCGTCTGTTTGAGCCGCTGACCTGGAAAGACTGGGTGGAAATCTACGACAAGCTGGTCAGCTGGAGCATGGAGCTTGATCGGCATCCGGGCATCGGCCTGGAGGAAACACTGGCCAACCAGTGGCGCGAGTGCAACGCGGAGTTCTCCAAATTTGTCGAGGACAACTACGCAAGCTGGATGAAGCCGGAGCGCGACGAGGACGCGCCGATGCTCTCGCCGCATATCGTTGACAAATACGTGGTTCCGAGCGTGCGTGAGGTTGAGTCGACCTTTTTCTTTGTGATCGACTGCATGCGCCTCGATCAGTGGCGGATCATTGAAGAAGCCCTGCGTCCGCTTTACAATATCAAGGTAGACTACTACAGTTCGATACTGCCGACGTCGACGCCCTATGCGCGCAATTCCATTTTTGCAGGATTGTATCCGAAGGACATCCAGAAGCACTATCCGCAGTACTGGATAGACGGCAGCGGCGACGACCACAGCCAGAACAAGTACGAAAAGGAATTGCTGCAGAAGTTGATGGAACGCCGCCGTTTGAAACTGCGGAACGACATCAAATACGTCAAGATCATCGATACCGATTTCGGCAAAAAAATCGAGCACGAAGTGCTGAACTACACCCGCAATCAGTTGTCGGCCATTGTCGTCAACGTGGTGGACATGATCGCCCATTCGCGCTCGGATCATCCGATTTTGCGTGAAATCGCGCCTGACGAGCCGGCTTACCGCTCGCTGACGAACTCCTGGTTCAAACACTCGAGCCTGCATGGCATGTTGACGGCGCTTTCCACGCAGAAAAATATTCGTATTATCGTAACGACCGATCACGGAGCGGTGCGTTGTATGCGCGGCGCCAAGGCGTATGGAGATCGCGACACATCGACGTGCCTGCGGTTCAAGTTCGGTCGTAACGTCAAGGCGGACAACCGCAATGCCATGTTCATTCGCAAGCCGGAAGACTACAACCTTCCGCAGCACAACGTCACGACGAATTACATAATCGCAAAAGAAGACTATTATTTCGTGTACCCGACAGACTACAATCATTATCTCAGCCAATATCGTGACAGTTTTCAGCATGGCGGGATTTCTTTGGAGGAGATGATTCTTCCTGTCGCTATCCTCGACCCAAAGTGAGCGATTTTTGATGTGTTTCACCGCATTCAGGCGCGATCCGCGGTGGTTTCTGGAACCTTCGCTCACTGAACTACTCTCAGTTTGTATTCCCCATAGGTGATGAAAGTGGTGGACTGTGAAATTATGGAAGCCGAGACATTCGAGACTACAAGCGAAGATGAAACGGCGGCGTTAGGCAAAGCATTTGCCCAGCGCTTGCACAAGGGCGACACAGTCGCCCTGCTCGGCGACCTCGGTTCCGGCAAAACCGAATTTGTCAAAGGCATTTGCCGTCATTTTAACGTGGAAGACATTGTAACGAGTCCGACCTTTACGGTCATCAATCAGTATCAGGGCGAGACGATCCACGACACGGCAATCAAGATCTATCACGTCGACCTTTACCGCATCGATTCGGTGGAGGACCTCAGTGAGATCGGTTTTGACGAATGCGCACATTCGAGCGACGCAATCAAGTTGATCGAGTGGGCGGAAAAAGCCAGCGGCGCGCTGCCCGCGGACACGTACTCCGTGAAATTTTCGATGCCCGACGAAGATGAAAATCTGCGGCTCATCGAGATTCGCCACGGCGACGCGGATCGGCAGGACAGCGCTTCAACGCTGTTTATCAGCGGCCGCGACTGACGACGGACAAACAGACAGAACGACACAAAATACACGGCGATCCAGACGGGTCGCCGTTTTTGTTTGCGCGCAGCCGTATATTTGTAGTTGCCGGGAGAGGTACACGAAAAAGTTCAATATCGATTCGACGAGGAATTCCTGACTATGCATCTCGCCAAACGCATGCAGCGGCTCGGTACGGAGACCGCATTCGAAGTGTTGGTTAAAGCCAAAGCGCTCGAAGCGCAGGGGCGCGACATCATCCACCTGGAGATCGGCGAACCCGATTTCGAAACGCCCGCCAATATTATCTCCGCCGCAAAACAGGCGCTGGACGATGGTTTTACCCACTACGGTCCTTCCGCCGGTCTGCCGGAAGCGCGCGAGGCGATTGCCGCGTACTTCAACAAAACGCGCAATAATCAGCTCTACTCGGCCGACGAAGTCGTCTTTACGCCGGGCGCCAAGCCGATAATGTTTTTTGTGATGCTCGCCTGTGTGGACGAGGGCGATGAAGTAATCTATCCCAATCCCGGATTCCCGATCTACGAATCGATGATCAACTTTGTCGGCGCGAAGGCCGTGCCCCTGCCGCTGCGCGAGGACAAGGAATTCCGCTTTGATCTGGCCGACATCGAGGCGCGCATCACGGACAAAACGCGTCTGCTGATCATCAACACGCCGCAGAACCCCACCGGCGGCATTCTGACGCGCGAGGACCTCAAAGGCATCGCCGAGCTGGCCGTTAAACACGATATCATGGTGCTCTCCGACGAGATCTACTCGCAGATTACCTACGACGGTTTCCAGCACGAGAGCATCACGCAGTTTGAAGGCATGAAAGAGCGCACCATTGTGCTCGACGGATTTTCCAAAACCTTTGCCATGACCGGCTGGCGTCTCGGTTACGGCCTGATGCCCGCCGAACTGGCCAAACAGATCGCCAAGCTGCAAACGAACAGCACGAGCTGCACCGCGGCGTTTTCGCAGGTGGCCGGCATTGAAGCGCTGTCCGACCGCACGCTGCCCGATGTGGAAAAATTCGTGGCGGACTTCAAACGCCGTCGCGACGTGATCGTCAACGGACTGAACAACATTCCCGGCGTGCGCTGCCATTCGCCGAAGGGCGCTTTCTACGTCTTTCCGAACATTTCCGGCACGGGCCTTGCTTCCGCAGAATGCGCCGACCGCATCTTGCGCGAAGCCGGGGTGGCCTGCCTCAGCGGCACGGCTTTTGGCACCAGTGGCGAGGGATTTGTGCGTTTTTCCTACGCCAACTCCGTGGCGAACATCGAAAAAGCGCTGGATCGCATCGACGGATTTGTTCGCGGTCTGAACTGACAACCCGATGACAAACAAGAAAATCATGAGAGGGCGACGGTAATTTTACCGCCGCCCTTTTTTCTTTACTGCCGGAAAGTCTGACAAAAAACCTATTTTTGCAGTTTACCTGAATCATGTACACACAATCGAGCGTCCGGCTTTCGCCGCGGCGTCCGGGTTGATTGGGTAATTGATTGGTAAACACCGGGGCCGGCATTGTTCAGCCGGATGAACCCGCGTATCTTTGCAGCATCGACCGGCGGCCGCGCTCCGCGATCAATCTTCCGCCGTCCTGCTCACAATGCATTTCACATCGTAAACAGGCTGAGAGCACAAGCATGGGCAAACGAGCTCGCTCCGTTACTCGCAGAACCGGCGCAGTACAAAAGTCGGTGGCAAATCACCCCTGGGCATGGATATTCCTGGCGCTGAACCCGCTGTTTATCATCAACCAGATCCACACGATTGATTTCTACATCAAAGCGGTCTACATCGCCGCGGTGCTGGTTCTGACCTTCCTGTTTACGCGCAACTCCGAATACAAAGCGGACGCTCCCCTGAAATTCAACTGGATAGAGTTGTTTTTCATGGGCTACGTGGGCATCGGAACCCTGGCTCTGTTGTGGTCCGAGCAGCCCATCCTGGGATTTGAACGGCTCGTCTACCTCATGTATGCCGTCGGCGGTTACGTCGTCGGCAAACAAACCCGATTCTGGGAGTCGACCCTTTTCTGGAATGTCTTTATCGGCGTGGCGGCGCTCGTCGGCATCGTCGGTATCGGCATGTACTATTTCTTCGGTTCCGGCCACATCTTTGGTTTTGACTGGATCATGTCTGCCGGCCGTCCTTCTTCGACGCTGTCGTATCGCGCCTATGCCGGCACCTATCTGGTGATGACCCTGCCGTTTATGGTGTGGTTCATGTTCTCCAGGCATATCAGGTCCAACGGCCACTTTGTCTACGCGGCATTGTGCTTCAGCCTTACCATGCTTTTCATGCTTTGTTCGCGTGCGCGTTCAGCCTGGATTGGCCTTGGCGTAGCCGGTTTTGTCATGTTCATGATATATGCCTATCGCGCCGTTCGCACAGCGCCTGAGGAAGATTACGCATGGCGGCACAAATTTTTCTTTGTGTATTCGCCGGTCGGCGCGCTTGTCGGCGCGGCAATCATGGGCTACTTCGGTTTTGCCAATGAAAGCATCTGGTTCCCGGGCCTGGAAACCGGCTGGTTCCTCGGAACTCTGTTCTCGGTTATCGGCTTCGGCCTCGGCCTGATGGCCATGTGGGCGCTCATGCTGGTGATTATTTCCACGCAAAACCGCGAGACGAGCCGCGGGCTCAACATGGGCCTTGCGCGCGCGCTGCCATTTATCCTCTTGCTTGGCGGTATCTATGGACTTTCGAGAATTGAGCCCTCGGAAGGTCTGATCGCCGGCGATAAAAACCCGCAGAAATTGAAAGGCACGGGTAAAGAGACGGTCGAAGGTACGGTCTCCAAAACTCTGACACTCCTGCTGGAAGGCCGCAGCGACCGCCTGCAGTTCTGGAATATTTCGCGTCGAATGCTGATCGACAAATCCAACCGCGGCAAGTACGAAGATCCCGCCGGAACCGGCTTCTGGCTGATGGGAACCGGTATTGGCCAGTGGCCCGTCTACGTGCCCATCTATTCGTCCATCCTTCACAGCCTGGGGGCTGAGGTGCACAACGACTGGGTGCAGGCTTTGGTCGAAACGGGGATATTCGGTTTTATATGTTGGTGCGGCGTCTTCGTGACCATGTTGTACTATTCCGCGCGGAGGTACAAAAACATGTTGATGATAGCCGTGGTCGGCGGTTTGTTCGCTTGGCTGTTTTCAACGCAGACCGACTTCCTCACCGCCAGGATATACGGCCTCCTCTGGCTGGGCGGTATGGCGGCCATGATCGACGGCATCGCCAACCCGCGCAAAATTCTGTCGCTGCAGTGGATGTCGCAGCTCAACTGGTCGCGCATAGGTACGGTCGCCTTTGTGCTGGGCGGCATCTATGTCTACGCTATGTACGGCTTCGGCAGCAACGTCGGCATTATGCTGACGGTGGCGTATCTGGCATGCGGCGCCTTCTGCCTGGCGCCGATGGGCAATTTCGAACCGTCGCGTCGCCTGGCGGCCTGCTTTTTCCTGTACCTGGCTATCGGATATTCCGTCACGGCCTGGTGCGACCGCCAGATCTACCGCGCTCTCGTGGACAGCACGCCGCCGGTTGATCAATTGGTGGACATCATCTTCGACGATGATCACTATCCCTCATATCGCTACGGCATCGGCAAATACCTGATTTTCAGCCCGATTACCGACCTTTCGCGCGCGGTGTCCAAGAACCTCGCCGATCAAAAAGTTCCGCCCCTGCAACGTCAAACCTTTGACAACGTGCAGGAGCGTCTGGCGACCGAAGTGCTCTGGATGCACCCCTACAATCACAATGCCGTTGCGCTGCTGGCCGATATTACAACCCGGCGCAAGGAATACGACAAGGCGCTGGCGCTGAACGACCGCTATCTGGATATCCGGCCCGAGGATGCGCAGATGTATCTGTTCAAATCGCAGACTCTGCTGGAGCGCGGCGATAGCCTCGAAGCCGGCAAGGCGATTCACAAGGCCCGCACCGTTGCTCCCAATCATCAGCTGGCGATGCAGTTCTGGCAGGCGCGTCTCAATGAATCGACCCGCCGCAAAGTCCTTGATGAACTCGGCGAGTTTGAGTTCAATCTGGCGCGTGACGACGAGGACGAGGTGCTCACGCCCGACGAAGGCGATGAGGGCGACAGCGTTGAGCAGACTGCTCCGGCCGGTGCTTCGGACAATGGATCGCAGCAGAACAATGCCGCGCCTGCCGACACGCTGGACGATCGCAATCCCATTTGAGGTGCTGTGCCCGGGCTGTCGTTTTCCCCTGAGCGTCCCGTATGATCCTTGAGGCGCTCAGTTCGCGCCATTTGCCTGCCTTCAGTCAAGGGCATTGGTCCCGCGATGTTTGGGCGCTTCACTGGCTTTTCTGATTTTTTTGTTCGTCCCCGTGCCGCAAGTGCGGGGACGAAGTGTATTTAAACCGTTTTGTCGCCCGTTCTTGCACCTGCAAAAGCGGAGCCGGTGAGAAATCCCCGCGAGAATAGTATGAACAGACGTGAATTTATTCGCAACGGAGCGCTGGCGGGTGCGGCCGCGGCCGTGGTTTCCTGCGGCTCCGACGCCGGTTCCGATACCGCCGCCAAAGATGCCGTTTCCAGTGAACTGCCGCGCGTCACCTGGCGTCTGGCCACATCCTGGCCAAAAACCATCGACCTGCTGCAGAACGCGCCGCTGCGCCTGGCGGACAACATGCGTGTCATGAGCGGCGGTCGATTCACGATTGAAGTCGACTCCGCCACCAAGACCAAAGCGCCGCTGGATGTCTTTGACTTTGTGCGTGGCAATCAGTTTCAGATGGGACACTCGGCGTCCTATTACTGGAAGGGCAAAGATCCCGCCACGCTGCCTTTTACGACGATGCCCTTTGGTCTGACGGCACAGGAGCAGGGCGCCTGGTTCTGGTACGGCGGCGGCGTCGACATGATGAACAAGGTCTATGCCAAACACGGCATGTACTCATTTCCCGGCGGCAACACCGGCCTGCAGATGGGCGGCTGGTTCCGCAAACCGATCAACAGCCTGGCCGACCTGCAGGGACTCAAGATGCGCATTCCCGGTCTGGCGGGCGAGATCCTGGCGCGCGTCGGCGTCAGCCCGACCAATATTCCTCCCGGCGAATTATACACAGCGCTCGAGCGCGGCGTGGTCGACGCCGTCGAGTGGATCAATCCCTACCTCGACCTGGCGATGGGCCTGCAGAAAATCGCGAAGTTCTACTACACCGGCTGGCACGAGCCCGGCGCCGAGACTCAGTTCCTGGTCAACCGCGCCGCCTTTGACGAACTGCCGGAGGTCTACAGGTCCATGCTGCACGTGGCGATGAAAGAGTCCGGTTTTAACATGCTTTGTGAGTCGATGATGCGCAACATCGAAACCTGGAATGACTTTCCGCAGACCTGCCCGGACGTGCACGTGGGCCCGTTGCCGGATGACGTCCTGCTGGAGCTGAAGCGTCAGTCCGGCATCGTCAATGCCGAGATCGCGAAAGAAAGCCCCGAATTTGCCGAAGTGCTCGAACATCAGAATCAGTTTCTGAAAACGGTCGCTCCCTGGACCGCCATATCCGAACAGAATTATCTGGAGGTGCGCGCATGAAAACGCCGAACAAAACCAACACCGCGCAGCCGCCTCACAACAGTCGACGCAACTTTGCGCGCGGCGCTCTGGCCGCCGCCGCACTCACGGGCGTCGGCATGTTTGCGCCGCGCCGCGCCCAGGCGCAGCCGAAGGGCGCACCGGAAGTGAAGTGGCGCATGGCCACGTCCTGGCCGACGAACTTCCCGATTTTTGAGCACGGCGCGCTGCGTTTTGCCGAGAACGTCGCTGCCATGTCCGGCGGCCGCATGCAGATCGAAGTCGACTCGGCCTCCAAACACAAAGCCGCCTTTGATGTTTTTGACTACGTGCGCGAGGGCCAGTTTGAGATGGGCCACTCCTGTTCGTATTACTGGAAGGGCAAGGACGCTTCGCTCACGACGCTCTCGGCCATGCCGTTCGGCATGAACGCGCAGGAGTTCAACGCCTGGTTCTGGTACGACGGCGGCATCGAGTTGATGAACGCCGCGTATGCGCGCCACGGCATGTATTCGTATAACGCCGGCAACACCGGCGTGCAGATGGGCGGTTGGTTCAGGAAGGAGATCAGAACGCTTGCGGACTTTCATGGACTGAAGATGCGCATCCCGGGGCTGGCGGGCGAAGTGCTGGCGCGCATCGGCGCAAACCCGGTCGTCATTCCAGGCGGCGAACTCTACACCTCACTGGAGCGCGGCGTCATCGACGCGCTGGAGTGGGTCGGTCCGCACATGGACATCAGCATGGGTTTTCAGCAGATTGCCAAATACTACTACACCGGTTGGCACGAGCCCGGCACGGAGCTGCAGTACCTGATCAACCGCGAAAAGTACGACGCTTTGCCGGAAGACCTGCGCCGCATTCTGCAGGTCGCCATGCGCGAAAGTTCGTTCGACATGTTGTGCGAGTCCGAGTACCGCAACGCAGAGACCTGGGCGCAGTTGCATCGCGACTACCCCGACGTGCAGATCCGCAGCTTCCCACGCGAAGTTCTGGACGCGCTGGACCGCGAAACCAACGCGGTCCTGGACGAGATGGTCGCCGCTTCACCGGACAGCGCAGCTATCATCGACAGCCAGCGCGCCTTCCTCAAGAAAGCGGCGGCCTGGACGGCTGTGAGTCGAGGGGATTTTTATCGGGTGCGGGAGTTGACGGGTGCTGATTTGATGGCTTGAAAAAGAGAGTCGCGGCATTTAACATCCCGTTCAACACGAATTCCGGCCCGCTTGACCACGCTCTGTGGCACATGAATCGATTAGCGCTTGAAAACCGGCGATTGCTTTGTAGACTTGTGTTGTTGACTCGCGCACCGCGGATGTGCGGGTCGCATTGACCTTGACACAGGCGCAAAGCCGACTGGAATCTGCTGATTCCGGTCGGGAGGTAGGCCTGTGTGGTGGAGGATAACCAGACGTCGGAGGTGGTGGCTGGGGGCGGGCCCAACTTGATTTCACACAGGAGTCCGTCTTTCCCGCATGAACTTGAAACTCAACAACCAGCCAATATCCTCATCAGTTTTCACGCCGGCGACATCACCCGCCCCTTGGTATCGCGAGCGCGCAAATATTTGCATAGTTCGAAGTATATCCAACATCTGCCAACCACATTCTGAGTTGAGCGACTGTAGCCCCATACAATACTAACGACTGCCTGCCAACCGGACTTGACGTTTCGGTTTTTGGGGGAAAGGCTACACCGCTGTCCAACTCCTCACCGGGGGACGACCAAAAAAGTCATAAAGCAAGCCGCGAACGCAGGTGAGAGGCGCTGCAATCAGCGGCATCCGATGCGCCACAGTGTTTCAAACCGACATTCTGCGCTTTCAAATCATGAGGAATAAAATGGTGCCTTGGTTTATGTTTACATACTCGCCATACTGTAAAAGAATAACTCAATTAACTTTGTATGGAGTTGTACAGATTCTTGAACTTGTGGTCACTGCTTGAAGGCTGATACGGCGTTCCACAAGCGCCATACTTGAGCACTACACCGGCATGCCGCTTTCCTGGCGATCCGATCTCGGGAAGAACACACTGCCCATCGCCTGCCTGACGCCGGTCCCACTATCCTGTTGGCATGTATTGAGAATCAACTATCGAAGCAGATACGGTTGACTCAAAATGACGCCGTTTCTGAACCCCACAAACAACAAGCATTTGGAGAAATTTCCATGAATATCTATCTGTTGCAAGGGCTCTCGGAACCAAGGCGATCAAGAGACACGAAACGCCCTTTCGTGATCTGCGGATTGAGCTTGCTGTCACTGTTGGTGCTTGGAGCGTGTAGCGACAATTCGGCCGAAACCGACCTTGCGCCGCCTCCCTTGGTCGGGCCGCTCGGTCAGCTTGTGCAAACATTCGACGAGTTCAGGATTGCCTTTGAGCAAACGGCTCAAAGCATGGCGGCCGATCGCAGCTGGCTGACCGCGACGCTGCTTGAAGACATGCTTGAATCCGGCGTGGCAATGTCGCAGATTTCATCCAACTACATTGATGAAATCGAATTTGACAACACGACATTTGAAGCCAATCTGCAAATCTTCAATGCAAACAAAACGCAGAATCTGATTGACAACATTGCCACGGAAACATTCGGTATCATGATCGATCCCGATTTTTTCTACGTGCGCAGCGACGATGCGGAAACGGAGTATGACGTCCCCGTGTATTACAGCGATGGCCGGATAGGCAGCATTGAAGTGCCGGACGAAAGCGACAATATCGACTACAAGTCAATTCGGGACGGGCAACCGGTTCCCATCCTGGTGCTCACGGGCGTCGAGCAGATGACGGCCGGGCAATGGAGTGCGGCGTACGACGAGCAATACAATCTCAATAAGGATGGTCTGCCGGGGGGCGGCGTGATTCTGTCGGGAGAGCTTGTGCCTTACGTAACCGCGATTCGAATTCGACTGAGCCACGAACACGACATCAGCGATGAAGAATTTGAGCTCTTTATGGGATCATTGGACGATCCGCTGCGGCGGACAACTATTCATATCTGGGATGGTGAAACCCGCAATGATGCCCGGCCCAACGGCCCCGCGGTGCGCTATAACGATGTCAATCGCAGGCATATCTACAACATGGATGAAGAGGTTTATCTGGCCCGCATAGGCGGAATCGAAGGCGGAACGCGCCGCATCCTCTGCTTTGAAAATGATGCTGAGCCGTCCGTCAACCGCTATAAAGACGGCGGCGACCACCATACGGTTCGCAATCGCGCCTACCGAATCCCGACCAACACGGTAACGGATCAGCAGTGGTGGCATATGGACACAAAAGAAGGAAAATGGTGGGGTGACGATGATGACCGCTATATGGAGTCGGGCGTGCAGGAAATCAATGAGGGAAACATGTTGCTCGCTCTTGATGTAAATCCCTTTGTAGACACCGAAAATGCGACGAATCATATTCTTGAAGACGTAAATTTCCGCCTCGGGATGAAGTATTGGCAAGAGTAGAAAATCAGTGGATCTATTTGGACCGGAGGCGGGGCGAGTGGCGCTCCGCCTCTAAGGAGAATTGGCATGAAGTTTCTAATATTGGTATTGACCATAATGGCTGCAAGTGTAACAGGTTGTAGTGACGACCTTGCGGATTGCAGCGAATCCTTCCTTGGGCGGAACTATCATCATTTCATCGTCGGAATACTGACTCCGGATGATTTTCGAGACTACCCGCACGAAGTTTTTGTCGGCAGCATTCACTGCAGTAACACACATGCGCCGCCAACTCCACTGAGTGATGATGAACTCGTCAACCGCGTGCTGCTGACCATGCGCGCTAACTATCTTGCCGAGATTCGATCGCGCTCCGATGCCCAGGTATCGATCAGCGATGAGTTTGGAAATACTGTCGAACTCGTATACGTGGGCAATGGGTTTTACCGGGATGTCGAAAACAAACTGAAGGTTAAAGCGCTGAATAGCTACGAATTGAAGGTCGAATATGAGGGTGATACATTTTGCAGTTCAACGACTGTGCCCGGTCCATTTGAAATTACAAATACATTCGAAAGTGATTCAGTCCGGTCATTTCTGTATCAGGTAGAGGGGTATCCCGAGCCACATCCGTTTTGGCGGCTGGAACACACTGACAGTGAATCAGCTGCATTCTATCGATATGAAATATATAAAAGCTTACTTGGCTCCACGATCATTACCAATAAATTTATAAACGAAGGGCTGTTGCTTGCCTATTTGTTTAACAATGATGTTAAGACGGTGGCTTCATCGGTACGTGTCGAAGCAGTGGACTCCAACTTTGCAAACATGTATCATTCCGGCGGCACATACACGGCTTCAATTGAATGGTTTGATTGGCATGATGAACAGACCAGAAAACCACTGCATGAGCGCAGCAATATTGAGGGGCCGGGCACTCCTGTCGGCGTCTTTGGATCGAGTCAGCAGGCGCCCAAGGTTAACTTTGTGGTATTGCCGCCGGAGTGAGTCACGGGGATTCCGACTCTGAAAGGGTATCGCAAGTGTCCGCGAAAAGAAACAACTCGCCTCAAAACTACCGCCACACAAACCACATGAACGGTGCCGCCACCGACTGCGTGAAAATTGCCATGCCCAAGTCTGCCGCGTTCTTTTTGGAATTGACCCGAAAGATACCCAGTCGGGCGCCTCGCTCCGAATGCCCGCTCAGAGTTTGCTCCTGGCGTTTTGTGCCAGACCGGTCAAAAACGTGCCTCAACATCCTCAGCGCACAATCACCAGCTTGCCGACCGCATGCCCACCGTCCTCAACTTCCAGCTCCACCACGTATACACCCGCCGCCAACCTGCGCCCGCTTTTGTCATGCAGGTCTACTTTAACTTTGTGCTTGCCGCCCGACAGCTCGCCGAGATCCAGCGATAGAATTTCAGCGCCGCGCATGTCTCTCAGGCGCAGCGTCGCCGGACCGGACTCCGAAATCTCAAAAGATACTTCGGTTTCAAAGCGCGCCGGAGTGGGTTGGAATTCCAGGTCGGAAGTGCTGTCGACAGTTGTTAACTCAATGCCTTGTTTGCCGTTTGTAACGTTTAACATAACAGTGGCCGTCGAGCTGCCGCCGTGACCGTCCGAGATCGAGTAGGTGAAGGAGTCAGCGCCCGTCGCAGCGCCTGCGGCATAGTCGAGCGTTGTTCCGCCGCCGGTGATAACTACCGTGCCCAGCGTGCCATTTGTTTTACTTGTAATTGTCAACGTATGGCCGTCGGCGTCGATGTCATTGAGCAGCGGTTTAATGACGAGTGTCGAATGTTTAAGCGCCGTGCCGGGCATGTCGTCATTAGCTTCGGGTGTTCGGTTGCGGAGAATAACAGTGAGAGCGTCGTCGCTATTCCCTGTGGCATAGGCAAAATCGCTGTGCGGGCTGAGAGCGCTCATCGTGACACCATTAAGCCCCTCAAAGCCGTCGACGCCGTCCTCGACCTGTTTAACAAAGTGTAATTCGCCGGCCGACTGATTGCGTTCGAACAGAACCACCGAATTGTCAAGTTGGCCGGCGGCCCAAACCTGCGAGCCATTTGGGCTGACAGCGACGCCATTCGCACCATTGAGTCCGTCTATGCTGCCGGAGCCGTCGAGATACACATCCACAAAACTTAAACTTCCACTTGTGGCGGAACGGCTGAAGGCCGCGATGGCATTATCGCCATAAGCGGCGGCGTACACGTGTTTGCCGTCCGGACTGACGGCGACATCTGTGACAGCATTCAAGCCATTGGTACCGGCATTATTGTCTTTGACTTGTCCGACAAATGTTAAGTGACCTGTTTCCAGATCGTGTTTGAAAATTGCGATAGCGTCGTTGCCCGAGCCGGCGACATAAAGATGTTTGCCGTCCAGGCTGAAGGTTAGCCCGAGTGCCTGCTTCAAGCCAAGCACGTCACCAATGCCGTTTTTGTGAAACTCGTGAAAGATCAGCCCTCCGGTCGCCAGGTTGTATCGGAACACCGCAATGGAATGGTCGCCGTATCCCGTCGCCACGACCGTCCGACCATCCGGACTGACAGCGCAGCCACGTGGTCGTTTCATGCCGTTAATTGTCTGTGCGCCGTCGGTATCTCCTTTGCGTTTGCGTTCGACAAATGTCAATTCGCCGGTGTGTGTATTTCTTACGAAGACAACAAGGGCATTTTGTGCGTATCCGGCGGCATAGAGGTGCGTGCCATCCGGACTGATGGCCACGTCGCTGACGTATTTAAGCCCGGTGACGCCATTGTGCCCGTGCCGCACGCGGCTCTGGTATGTTAAGGTGCCATTTGTTGTATTGCGTTCGAAGATGGCTATTGAATGGTCGTTGCGGCCCGCCACGTAGATAAACTTCCCGTCCGGGCTGATTGCCGCGCTGATCGCCGCCTGCAATCCGCGAACGCCATTGGCGCGATCTTGCTGTACTTCAACAAATTCCAGATTGACGTTTGCGTTGACGTCTCCGGGAGAAATGGCGACGATTGAACCTGTCACGGCACAGCCTTCGGGCGTTTGGGCGGTATAGGAGAAGTACTCGACGCCTGCAAATCCGGGGTCGGGCGTGTACGTGACTGTCGAAGCGCTCGTCACGACCGAGCCGCTGGCGGGGTCTTCAACAGCGGTAATAAACAAATTGTCACCCAGGTCATTGGCGATCACGTTGCTTGTGCCGTTACTGCCTTCCACGTAGATATAATCCATCAGTGCAAGCGCCTCGGCCGGCGTTGCAACGAATTGCGTCGCACGCGTGCATCCCGAGGGCGCCGTGCGCAGCAGGTCGATTGTAGCAGTGCTCGGGGCGTTTTCCCAAATAACTTGTATGCTGCCGGTACCTTGTCCGCCGGCGATCACACCGCCTTCGACTTCCCAAAAATGTGCCGCGTCCGGATCAACGGGCAGGGCCGTGTATGGAGTCGCGAATCCAGGGCAGGCGCGTGAAGCACCTGTTATTGACAATGGGTCAATTGCCTGCACTGTTAAACAAACTTCGGTTGCGCGTTCAAACTCGCCGTCCGACACGACGAGTGTGACGATGGCTGGGCCGGTTACGCCGCATTCGGGCGTCATGGTCACTTCGATAGTCGCGGCGGTTGTTCCAAACTCAATATTATTGTTAACCAACAGCGCCGGATTGCCCGAAGTGGCGCGCAGGATCAGGCTGCTGAACGGCGTGTCGCGGTCAAAGAGCGCAATGTTTATCGTTGTTGCCACATCCTCGTGGGTGTATGCTTTTAGGCTGTTGGCCGTGATTGCCGGTGGGTCGTTGACCGCTGATACGTTCAACGTGAGCCTGGTCGAACGCACATACTCTCCGTCATCGGCGTAGACTGTGATTTCCGTCAGGCCATTGGCGTTGGTCGCCGGGTCGTAAAACAGACTTGTCGTTGCTCCGGTTGCGCCAATGACTATGCGGTTGTTCGGCAAGACTGATTTAACACTTGATGTTGCGCTCAGGATTACATGGCTCAACGGCGTGTCAAGGTCCAGCAGTTGGAACGTTGTCGACCCGGGCGTGTCTTCGTTGGTCGTGATGGCCGTGTTTGACGTCGACACCACGGGCGGATCATTAACGGGATTGACGGTCAGGTTGATCGATGTCGAGCGCGTGAATTCTCCATCGTCCACCGTCACGGTAATAAACACATTGCCGTTGGCATTCGCCACAGGGTTAATAAACAAACCTGTTGTTGCGCCCGTGGCGCCAAAGCTGATTCCGGCGTTGCTTACGATTGCTACATCGCTGGAAGTTGCCGTGAGGATCAGATTGTTGAACCCGGTGTCAACGTCGGCAAGACTGACAATCGTTGAAGCTGCATTGTCTTCATTTGTTGTAATCGTGCTTTGATCGGCTTGTACTGTCGGCGGGTCGTTAACGGGATTGACGGTCAGGTTAAACGATGTCGAGCGCGTAAACTCGCCGTCGTCTGCCGTTACGGCAATTTGCACATTGCCGTTGGCATTTGAGACCGGATCGACAAACAAGGTGGTCGATGCTCCCGTAGCGCCAAAAGTGATTCCGGCGTTGCTTACGATTGCCACATCGCTGGAAGTTGCCGTGAGGATCAGATTGTTAAACCCGGTGTCGATGTCGGCAAGATTGACAGTTGTTGAAGTTGCATTGTCTTCATCTGTTGTAATCGTGCTTTGATCGGCTTGTACTGTCGGCGGGTCATTGACCGGACTGACGATCAGGTTAAACGATGTCGAGCGCGTGAACTCGCCGTCGTCTACGGTGACGGTAATAAGCGCATTGCCGTTGGTGTTTGAGGCCGGATCGACAAACAAGGTGGTCGATGCGCCCGTAGCGCCAAAGCTGATTCCGGCGTTGCTTACGATTGCCACATCGCTGGAAGTTGCCGTGAGGATCAGATTGTTGAACCCGGTGTCAATGTCGGCAAGACTGATGGTCGTTGAAGTTGCATTGTCTTCATCTGTTGTAATCGTGCTTTGATCGGCTTGTACTGTCGGCGGGTCATTGACCGGAATGACGATCAGATTAAACGATGTCGAGCGCGTGAACTCGCCGTCGTCCACGGTGACGGTAATTTGCACGTTTCCGTTGGTATTTGAGACCGGATCGACAAACAAGGAGGTCGTTGCCCCGGTAGCGCCAAAAGTGAGGCCGCCATTGGTTGCGATGGATTGGTCGCTGGAAGTTGCCGTGAGGATCAGATTGTTAAACCCGGTGTCGATGTCGGCAAGACTGATGGTCGTTGAAGTTGTATTGTCTTCGTTTGTTGTAATCGCATTCTGATCGGCCTGCACAGTCGAAGGATCGTTGACCGGATTAATTGTAAGTGTGAAACTTGTTGAACTGTTTAACTCACCGTCGCTGACGGTGAATTCAAGCGGAACGGAGCCATTGGCGTTGCTGACGGGCGTTACGAGGAATTTGGTTGTAGCATCTGTTGCGCCAATCTGTGTGATTGACGCAATGGTTGCCAGATCAGCCGTTGGCGGTGTAACAACGAGACCTGCGATTCCCGGCCAGACGTCCGCCAAAGCGACAGTGAGGTTTATCGCTTGATCTTCGTTGAAGTTAATGAGCGTTTGGCTGGTGGAAATTTGCGGTGTGTCGTTTAATACAGTGATGCTTGTACTCGTCGACCCGGAGGGGTTGGTGACTGTCAGTGTTAATGTGCCCGCCGTTGAAACGGCGCCGGCCGGCAGGATCGCGCTGAAACCGAAGAAGTCCGATGCAAAGAGCGAGAGACTGCGATTGCCATTTGTTGTACCGTTGGCATCAAGTGTTGTAACCTGCGCACTGGTATTCACAAAGTGTTCGCCTGTTACCGTGAGCCGCATTGCGCTCAGACTTGCCGTCGTGCTGGTCGGTACTATGGATGAAATGGTCGGTGTCTGTGGTATGTTAAACCAGATTTCCTGCGCCTCGCCACCGAAGTTGCCAACAATGGCGTCAAGATCTCCGTCACCGTCGAGGTCTCCCATTGCCACGGCGCGGCTGCCGCCCGCGCCAAAGGTGGAAGGGGAGAACGTACCATCGCCATTGTTTATCCAAATGTCTTGTGCCTCATCACTGTTATTGGCAACGATCACATCAAGGTCGTTATCGCCGTCGATATCGCCCAGGGCCAGGCCATAGCTTGTACCGCTGCCCAATGTCGCCGTCGCAAAAGTGGCATCGCCGTTATTAAACAAAATATCCTGTGCACTGAGCCGATTGGCGAAGACCGCATCGAGGTCGCCGTCACCGTCGAGGTCGCCCAATTCTACACCGAGAGCGGAACCACCGCTGGAGCTGGAGGTGGCGAAGCTGCCGTCGCCATTGTTAAGCCAGAGGTATCTGCGTACGTAGTAATCATCCTCGATCAGGGCGTCGAGATCGCCGTCACCATCGAGATCGCCAATGGCCACGGTACTGCCTTCATGCGCTATGTTCGTGCTGTTGAAACTGCCGTCGCCATTGTTAAACCAGATTTCCATGTGGCCGCTGCCGCTGTTGGCCATGATGACATCGAGGTCGCCGTCGCCGTCGAGGTCGCCGGTTGCCAGGTCGTGGCCGCTGCCCGCGCCAAAACTGGAGCTTGTGAAAACGGCATTGCCGTTGTTTAACCAGATTTCCTGGGCGCTGCCATTGCTGTTGCCAACAATGGCATCGAGATCACCATCGCCGTCCAAATCGCCGAGGACCACGCTGAAAGAATTTCCTGACCCGAAGGTCGTTGAGGTAAAGCTGCCATCGCCATTATTGATCCAAATGTCCTGCGGTTCATTTGAGGTATTTGCCATAATGGCGTCAAGATCACCGTCGCCGTCGAGGTCGCCTACGGCAATGCCGCGGCTGTTTCCGGCGCCAAAACTATTGGAACTGAACACGCCGCTGCCGCCGTAGACCTCTGCGCGGAACTGGTGCACGCGCGGTCCGGCGATGACATCCCCGAGCGTTGAAGCCGCGTTGGTAATGCTGAGCGAAATGAGCTCGCCCGGTTGAAAATGCGTCAGGGGATCGATTGTCACGGTCGCATCGCCATTGCTGTAGCTGATACTCGCCTTTGTGGTAATGTGGCCTGTCTGATTGCCATAGACAATCAGATTGGCATGTGTCGGTACGTCATCAGCCACAAGTGTCGCAGTGCTCATGGGCTGGTTAAACGCGATCTCGATGTTGGAATCGCGTGCGGCGGCGGTGGCGTTGGTCGTCGGATTTATCGCTGTGATGCGCGGCTGTAATTGGTTGAACCAGATATGCTGCGGGCCGGAGTCGTTGGCGATTATGGCGTCGAGGTCCCCGTCGCCGTCGAGGTCGCCCAATGCAATGCCGTTACTTTCACCATTGCCAAATTCGCTGCTCGTAAACGTGCCGTCGCCATTGTTAATCCAGATTTCCTGGGCCTGGTCGTTGTCATTGGCGATAATCGCATCGAGATCACCATCGCCGTCGAGATCGCCCAGTGCCAGATCTCTGGAAAATCCGCTTCCAAATGTCGCGGTAGAGAATGTGGCATCGCCATTGTTGAGCCAAATTTCCTGCGCACCGATGCGCCTGGCTACAATGGCGTCGAGGTCTCCGTCGCCGTCGAGGTCGCCCAGGGCAACGCTTTCAGTCGTTCCGCCGCTTGAGCTCGAGCTCACAAAGCTGCCGTCGCCGTTGTTGAGCCACAAATAGATTTTGCCGTAGTACTCATCGCCAAGCAGGGCGTCGAGGTCTCCGTCGCCGTCGAGGTCGCCCAGAGCAATGGCGTTTGTGTCATCGCCGAACCCGACGCTGTTAAATGTTGCATCGCCATTGTTAAACCAGATCTCCGGTGTGATGGCTCCGCTGCTTACGACGATGACATCCAGGTCTCCGTCGCCGTCAATATCGCCCATGGCGAGGTCATTGCCATTTCCGGCGCCAAGTGTCGACGTTGTGAATGTTGCATCGCCGTTGTTAATCCAGATATCTTGTGCCTGACTGCCACCGTTGGAGATAACCGCGTCGAGATCGCCGTCACCGTCGAGGTCGCCCATTTTAACGTTATGTGAACTTCCCGCACCAAAAGTGGACGTCGCAAAGCTGCCGTCGCCATTGTTAAGCCAGATTTCCTGGGCGCTGTTAAGTGAGGAGGCAATGATTGCGTCGAGATCGCCGTCGCCGTCGAGGTCGCCAATCGCTACTTCGGCGTCACGACCATCGCCGAGTTTGTTAACACTGAAGTCGGCGAAACCGCCATCAACCGCCGCACGGAAGCCATAAACTTTGTATGGCGTGTAAAACAAACCCGACCTGGTCGTTGCGCCCGTGATCGTGACCCACACTTCCTCGCCGGCCTGGAAATCCTGTGCCGGGTCAATGATGACCGTTTTGTTGTTGGACGTGTAGCTGATGGCCGCAGCCGCCGAGACATGTCCCGTCTGCATGGCGTGGACAATCAAATTTGCGTGTGTCGGTACGGTTGCCGTGGTGAGTGTGCCGGTGTCCATGATCTGGTTAAAGGAGATCCGAATACCTGCGTCGCGCACCGCCGTATTGGCGTTTGTGCCGGGAACAAGGTTCGCGATTTTTGGATCTACCTCGTTAAGCGCCACGCGCTCCTTGCCATTGCGGGAGATGATGACGTCCAGGTTGCCGTTGTCATCGAGATCTCCGAGCGCGAGGTCATAGTTGACGCCGCCGCCTAAAGTGTTGCTGGTGAGAAAGGTGGCGTCGCCGTTGTTGAGCCAGACCTGGTTGTCGCCGAAACTCACAAAGACGGCGTCGAGGTCGCCGTCGCCGTCCATGTCGCCGAGAGCCACGCCTTTGCAGTCGCCGCCGCCGCTGGAAGATGTTGTGAACGTGCCGCTGCCGTCGTTGATGCCGATGATGTTCCCGTCCGATCGCGCCAGAGTGAGGTCGAGGTCGCCATCGCCGTCCAGATCGCCGAGAGCCACGCCGCTGCTCGTCCCGACGCCGAAGCCGGTGCTGGAGAAGCCGCCGCGACCATTGTTGAACCAGATGTGATCCGCCGCATTGCGGTTGGCGAAAACGGCGTCGAGATCGCCGTCGCCGTCCAGATCGCCGATGGCGACAGCCAGGCTTTCGCCTGCGCCAAAGGTGTCGCCGGCGAAGGTCATGTCGCCGTTGTTGAGCCAGATCTCATTCGGATATGAATCGTCATTTGCTATCAGCAGATCCAGATCGCCATCGCCGTCGAGGTCGCCCACAGCAAGGTCTTCGCTTGCAATGCTGTTGGCGCCATAGGCGCTGCTGGCAAAAGTTGCGTCGCCATTGTTGAGCCAGATTGCCGGCGGCTCGCCGTCGCGCACAAAAACGGCGTCGAGGTCGCCGTCGTTGTCGAGATCGCCAAGGGCGACGCCGTGCATGTTGCCGCTGCCGAAAGTTTGAATAGCGAATGTACCGTCGCCGTTGTTGAGCCAGATGTGGCTGTCGTTGTCGGTGTTGGCGACAATCGCGTCAATATCGCCGTCGCCGTCGAGGTCGCCCATGGCTACGTCGTTGCTGGTAGCGCCGCCGCTTGTATATGCGTTAAAATCGACTTTGCCTTGCAGTGTTTTAGTCACGAAGGAATAGACAAAGGGATCGTCGATTGGCCGGCCGACAGGCGACTCTGCTCCGAAGATCGATACGGATACTTTTTCTCCGAACTTGAATGCCTTGCCCGGCGTGAAAATGCGCGTCGGATTGCCGCTGAATACACCAAACTGCGAAAGGTAGCCGGTTTGTGAGCCATGGATGGAAATGTTGGCGGCGGTCAGCGTCGACGCGTTCATCGCTATGTTGAATTCGATGTCAATTGTCGATGAGGCCGGCGCTGCATTGGCGTTTGTCGCCGGCGACAGGGACACAATCGTCGGCAAAGGGCCGGGGTAGTTCAGCGCCACGCGCTCCTTGCCGTTGCGGGAAATGATGACATCCAGGTTGCCGTTTCCGTCCAGATCGCCAAGCGCGAGGCCATAGTTGACGCCACCGCCCAATTTGTTGCTGGTGAGAAAGGTTGCGTTGCCGTTGTTAAGCCAGACCTGGTTGTCGCCGAAACTCACGAAGACGGCGTCGAGGTCGCCGTCGCCGTCCATGTCGCCGATTGCCACGCCCTTGCAGTCGCCGCCGCCGATTGAGGATGTCGCGAAGCCGCCGCTGCCGTCGTTGACGGCGATGATGTTCCCGTCCGATCGCGCCAGAAGCAGATCGAGGCTGCCGTCGCCGTCGAGATCGCCAAGAGCCGCGCCGCTGCTCGTCCCGCCTCCGAAACCGGTGCTGGTGAAGGTGCCGTCGCCATTGTTGAACCAGATGTGATCCGAAGCGCTGCGGTTGGCGAAAACGGCATCGAGGTCGCCGTCGCCATCCAGATCGCCGATGGCGACAGCCAGGCTTCTCTGTGTGCCAAATGTCGCGCTTGCAAAGGTGGCGTCGCCGTTGTTAAACCAAATCTCGTTCGGGTTTGTATCATCGTTTGCTACCAGCGCATCCAGGTCGCCATCGCCGTCAAGGTCGCCAATGGCAATGTCGGAACTTGCATTGGTGGCTGAACCATGGGCGCTGCTGACAAAACTCGCATCGCCGTTGTTAAGCCAGATAGCCAAAGGTTCACTGTCGCGCGCAAAAATGGCATCGAGGTCGCCGTCGTTGTCGAGATCGCCAAGCACGACTCCCTGCATATTGCCGCTGCCGAAGGTCTGAACGTCGAACGTGCCGTCGCCATTGTTAAGCCAGATGTGGCTGTCGTTGTCGGTGTTGGCTACGATCGCATCTATATCGCCATCGCCGTCGAGGTCGCCCGTCGCGACGTCGTTACTGGTTGCTCCGCCCGTCGTATATGCGTCAAAGTCGGCTTCACCTTCCAGCGCTTCCGCCACGAAGGAATACACGGTGGGATTATTTATCGGCGTACCGCCTGAGGACTCGGCCTCGAATATTGATACGGAGATTGTCTCGCCGACTTTAAACGCGCTGTTCGGTGTGAAAATTCGCGTTGGATTGCCGCTGAATACTCCGTTCCGGGAGAGAAATCCCGTTTGTGAGCCATAGATGGAGATGTTGGCGGCGGTCAGCGTCGATGTGTCCATCGGAACACTGATTTCGATTGAGATATTCGATCCGCTTGCGATGTTAAACGCGTTGGTGGTAGGCGACAAGGACGTGATAGTTGGTGTCTGTGCATTCAAATTCGAAAGGGATGTGAATGACATTGTGGCGACGCCGGCGAGCAAGGCTGCAAGTCGTGGATTGTTACACGGATTGAGAATCCCAATCAGTTTGTTAATTCGCTTTTGCAGCCAGCCAATTTTGCGGCGCGTATCGGACTGGCCGTCGACTTGCGTGCAGCAGCGCAACAATCGACGCTGGTATTTGTGCAGTTGCTGAAGTGGAGAGCTTGTTCGTTTAAATGTAGTACGTCGCATTGTTCGACCTTCGCAAATACATACGTCGTTCCTGGAAAAGGACATCCCTTTTGGTTGTCATGTAGTTAACAACGGACTGTAAAACAGCAGGTGCAAAATCAACTGTCTCTCGATTGCCGGTTTAAAAGTCGACCAGCCCGATGAATGGCTGCGACTATGAATCAGAGGTGAGTCGAGAAATCAAGCATAGGGTTGGCGCGAAACGAACGTTAATTAATGCGACAGACCGCTGAGGTCAGAACGTTTGCCGGAAGTTCAGACTCATTTGCGAGTCTGTCGCATTGATTCAAAGTGCTTGCAGGCGCCAACCTGGTCCGGTGTTTCAATTCACACCGCAGCAGTTGAACTCGACACGATTGATTGCAAATACAAGAGCAGTTGGTTCGGCCAGCGGTACGAGGCATGGCACCGAAGCCGCAGCTCAACTGCCCTCCGTATACGGCAGGCAAGATAGGTGGCGTCAAGTGCAACATTCACACAGCAAAACCACGCAATGCGTGTTGCTGTCGCTCCAGCGTGGTGTCGCTGTCGCTCGCCGTAGCGGCATAATGCATCCGGGCCGTATGATTTGTTCGCTGGTTGGAAACGAGCAACGAGTTGATGAGGAGATGTGAGTCCGGAGCGCTGGTGTTACTGGCTGTGGGCGAGTCTGGCGATGACGGCGTTGAGGTCTGCGCCCGCTTCGAGATCAAATTTTTTGCGGATGCGGTAGCGGTACGATTCAATCGAACGAGGCGTGACGTTCAGAAGGCGGGCGATGTCCTTGTTCGCTACATTGGAGCCAATGAGCGCGCAGACTTTGCGTTCCGTAGCGGTCAATTGAGGGTACTCGTCTGCGAGCCGGGCCAGTATTCCGTGGTCGAGTGGGATGAGCACCGTATCGGGGCCGTCGCTCTCGAAATCATTCAGTCGCTCGGCCACAAGCTGCCCGGCTTTCTTTTGCCGTTCCAGGAGCGCAGCGTGATCTGTTGTTTTCTCACGAAGCAGTTGGTGCAACTCGCGAAAAATGTGCTCATCGCGTTCGAGTTGTGCGCCGGTGACCTGCAGAGTATCGCTTGCAGACTGCTTTTCCTTTGTCAGCTGTTCGAGTTGGATCTGCAGTGCTGCATTGTCCTGTCGCAGAATGTGCGTGTCGTGTTCAGAAATAAGCTGCTCCAGTCGTAGCATCTGTCGCTTTTTTTCGGCATCCCTTTCATACTGCAGCATAGATCGCAGGTGTTCCAGTGCTTTGGCGTGGTTGCCGGCGGATTCGTGGGAATCGGCAAGCAGTCCGTGCATTGAGCGGAGCAGTTTTACTTGCAGGCCGTCCTGCAGTTTTTCGATGCCTTCATTGAGCAGGTCGATTGCCGTTGCGAAATCTCCCCGACGACAGTGGAATGTTCCCAGATTGAGGAAACACTCCGCTTGCGTTTTGCGACTGCCGTGTTCGGACGCAAGGGCGAGCGCTTGTCGGACAGAGGTCACTGCGGCGTCAAAATCACCCCGGGCAAAGTAAAGGTCGCCAAGTGCATTGTAGAGCAGGATACGTGAATTCAGGCTGTATTGAAAGGCTCCGACGCGCAAGATTTTGTCGATATACTCACGGAGTGCGTCGAGATCGCAGCATTCCGGACAATGGCGTACCAGATTCGAAATCGCAAATACCACCTTTACGCTTGTGCCGCATTGCGGCAGCAATAGAGCGCAGCGCTGGAAGTAGTCCCGCTGCGCAACGCGATCGCCAGATTCCTTGGCAATGAACCCGAGGCTGGCCAGGCAGATCGCCATGCCGTCTTTATCGCCTGCCGTCTCGAAGAGTTTGAAGGACATATTGAATTGCTCTAGAGCCAGATCGTAGCGGTCGTAGCCTTTGTGAAATTCTCCTGCAGAATAGCGGAGGTCGGCTTCCTGCCAGGTATTGTCAAGTTGTTTGGCGACTGCGATGGCTTCGTTATTCAGACTGAAAGCTTCGGATACTTTACCCGCCAGATAGTAATTCAAACTTGCCAGTCTGAGGGTATGCACGAGTTCTGAATGGTGTCCAATATGACGAAGGATCGAAAGGGCTTCGCGCAGATTTTGATCTGCCATCTGCGTATCGCCGGTGCTGTAGTAATAATATCCCAGGCTCGCCAGAGCGGTGGCCCGACGTGAGTCCGGTTCGGGGGTGAGTTTGACGGCACGCTGAAAGCATGTTTTTGCCCCGTCCCAGTCTTTTACTATCAGCAGAGTATCGCCTTTGGACTTGTACAGCAAGGGCAGAGCTTCGCGTAGATTGCTGTTCTCGCCGCAGTTAATGCCGAGATTGAGGTATTTGATCGCCTTGTCGTGTTTGTTCTGCTGATTATAGGTCGCCGAAATAAGTTGGACACATTCCAGAAATTCCGGCCATTTGGCGAGCTCTTCGTAGAGGGTGAGCGCTTCCTGCAGAACACTTTCCGCCTGAGGAAGTTGATGGTTCTGTTTCAGACTGGCGCCTTGTGCGTGGAGGCAGCGAGCCAGCCCTTCGCGATACGCGCGGTCGACGGAGCCTCTTTCCTGCGCTTTGGCAAGGAGGCGACGCGCCTGGGCAACGGCATCAGCTGCCAGTTCCGTGCCTTCTTTGACGGATTTCAGATAGGTGAGGGCTTCAACCAATTCGGCTTTGGCTGCCAGATTTCGAAGGCCATGGGTATAGTGCACCTTCTTGCGCAGCCTGGCAATATGGTCGGTAGAATGCATAGCCGCGAGTCTCTCAGCTTATGTCGGAAATATGGAAGATAAGGACGGGAATCACCGCGATCAGCTTGTAGACAATTGCGGTAGTGGTTCGCGTCGCACGCTGAAGCGGCATGATGCATCATGCTTGTACGCTGCGCTCATGGTTCGGGGGCGCTACCTACCGAACCGAGGAATCGGAAAGTGCCTGCGCGACTCACTCTCCGGACAACATCAATCCAACTTTCCCACCTGACATCCCGTTCAACACGAATTCCGGCCCGCTTGACCACGCCCTGTGGCACATGAATCGATTAGCGCTTGAAAACCGGAGATTGCTTTGTAGACTTGTGTTGTTGACTCGCACACCGCGGATGTGCGGGTCGCATTGACCTTGACACAGGCGCAAAGCCGACTGGAATCTGCTGATTCCGGTCGGGAGGTAGGCCTGTGTGGTGGAGGATAACCAGACGTCGGAGGTGGTGGCTGGGGGCGGGCCCAACTTGATTTCACACAGGAGTCCGTCTTTCCGACATGAACTTGAAACTCAACAACCAGCGAATATCCTCATCAACTTTCACCCCGGCGACATCTACCCGACCCGCAGTATCGCATGCGCGCATAATTTTGTGTACATCGAATTGCAATCAACGTCCGCCAACTGCATTCAGCACTGAATTATTGCAGCCCCATTTAATGCCAACGACTGCTTGCATCCTGAACTTGACGTCCTGATTCTGGGAAAAGCCCCACACCGCGTGCAGTTGAAGTCTCAGGTTCTTGCCGAATGAGTGTTTTGTTTAACTTGTGAAGTAGAAAACGGATGCCGGGCACAAATACGTGGCGAAGAAGTACGGAGCAATGTGCCGCGTTCTCAGGAATGAGAATTGCGCCCAAAGACGCATTCTTTGATTGAGCTCTTCAAACCCGATGATGAACAAAAAGAAAAAGCAAGCCGCCGCAGGAGGCGAAGCGCTCAGGAGTCAGAAATAAACGGGTGAGTTAACAATCCCAAAAAGGTCACGCTCAAGTCGTGTTAAAACGGCGTCCACACAAACGACATAAACGGCGCCGCAGCCGGCTGTGTGAAAACCGCGATGCCGAAGTCAGCCGCGACGGAGCTGTTGCTTAAACGCAGGCCAAGGACAAGCGTGGTGTTCGTCGGGCGGCCGACGTCGCTGTTCCAAAGCTCGCCGATAAAATGCAGGCCGTCGTACTGCGTGAAACGCGTGTCCAGACCGATGCCGACGCCCACCGCGCCGTCCTGATAACTGATCCTGAACGGATCGAGACGATCGCCGGCGCTGACTGTGTACTGATCGCGTGAGCCGACTTTGGCAAAACCCATCAGTGAAATCGTCGAGCGCGGGCGTTCAAAGGTCGCCACACCATAGACATGCAGAAAACGATTGTTGCTGTTTAACCAGGCCGAGTTAACGCCCAGCGCCAGGGACATGTTGTCGACGCTTCCCTCCAGCTCCTGCTCGTAGAGCGTGATCTTGGCGTTTAACAGGCTGACCTGCTCGCGCGCGTCCAGCGTGGGAATAAATGAACGTGCAAAGGTGATCGACGCGATATCCGCGATGCCGAATCCGCCGTAGAGCGCCGCCAGCTCGGCTGCGCCGATAAAGTGATTGTCGCCGATGGGTTTTGCCGTCGGCATCAGAAAAATGCGATGTGTGTGCCGGTAATTGTCGCTGCGCAGCCGGATTTCCGCAATCTGACTCGTAAACACCGTCGCCTCGCCCAGTGCCGTCTCCATCACGATGCCCGGGCCGAATTCCTCATCGTCGACCGTACTCAGGATCTCGCCTGTTAACAGGTCGCCGTTGTTTAAGCGGATAATGACAATCCGGCCTTTTAACTCCGTCGCCTGCTCGATGGTGTCGTCGGCCAACATCGTGACCGCAGCGCAGGGGCCCAGAGATGCGAGAACTAACAGTAAAAGCACACAAAGGCGATGAGCCATGTTGTTTAATCCGGCGTGAAGTGGTTGGGAGAATTCTTCGCTGTCTAGACGACAATCTCCGGCGTGTTGGACAGCGCCAGTTGACCGCAGGCCGCTTCGATATCCTTGCCGCTCGACGAACGAATCATGACCGTCACGTCCAGCGCGCGCAGCTGCGCAATAAAAGCGTTGAATTTTTCCGGTGTTGTGGCTTTCAGTTCCGCGGCAAAACCCGTCGGATTTGTGAAGTCGATCGGATGGAAAGGGATCACATTCACTTTGGACGGAACGCGTCGCGCCAGTTTGGCCAGGCGTTTAACATCGTCCATGCTGTCGTTCAGTCCGTCGAACAGAATGTACTCATATGTGACGGGAATATTCGTTTTGTTGTAGTAGTATTCGATTGCCCGTCCCAGGTCGCGCAGATTCCAGCGTTTGTTGATCGGCATCAACTCCGTGCGCAGTTTGTCGCGCAGGGCGTGCAGTGAAATCGCCAGTTTGATCGGGCGTTGTTCGTCGGCCATGCGCACGATATTTTTGACGATGCCCGAAGTCGAGAGTGTGATGCGTTTGGGGCCGATGACCTGGTTGTCGGGATTTGTCAGTGTTTCGACGGCGCGCATGACGTTGTCGTAGTTTAACATCGGCTCACCCATGCCCATGAAAACCATGTTGGTGATGCGGCGGTGGGTCTCGCGCTGCGCCAACATGAACTGACCGACAATTTCACCGGCCGAAAGATTGCGTTGTAGTTTAAGTGTTGCCGTGGCGCAGAACTTGCAGTCCAGCGGGCAGCCCACCTGCGTCGAGACGCAGAGCGTCAGGCGTTTGCTCTCGCCCTCGGCGTTTAAAGTCTCGCTCGGAATTAACACCGTCTCGATGTCGCACTCGTCACCAAGGCGGAACAGGAACTTGACCGTGCCGTCTTTTGACACGCGCTTCTTTTCCAGTCGCAGCGGGTCGAAGGTGAAGCGCGCCGCGAGTTTTTCGCGCATGCCGCGCGGCAGGTTGCTCATCTCCTCGAATGAACGACTGCGTTTGTCGTAGAGCCACTCGGAAAGTTGCTGTGCGCGGTATGCCGGCTGGCCCATCTCCGCGACGGCTTGTTTAAGTTCGCGCGGAGCAAGGTCGAAGATGCTGTCCGGAGGAGTGTAAGCCATAATGCAGATTCCCGCGGCCCTGCCGGGCCTGAATAGCACAAGGCTCCACGCTCGTTTGAGCGCAGAGCCTTGTTGTTCAATTTACACCGTGATTCAGCTTTCCGACGATTTATCCGAAGAGGAAGGACTTTCCTCTGTCGGCGTTTCTTCGGTTGAATCTTCGTCGGTTTTGGCCGGAGCGGATGTTTTATTAAACACCAGCTGTTTTTTGTCTTCGCTGATCGATACGTCAATCGTGTCGCCGTTGACCAGGCGTCCGTTCAGCAGCTCTTCCGCCAGCGGATCTTCGACGAACTTTTGCAGCGCGCGGCGCAGCGGACGGGCGCCGTAGCGTTCGTCGTAGCCTTTCTCCACCAGGAAGTCCTTGGCGTCCTGGTCGAAGTCGATCTTGATGCCAAGGTCGTTGACGCGTGCAAACAGGCGTTTTGCCTGGATGTCGATGATCTTGTAGATGTGCTCTTTCTCCAGATTGCGGAAAAAGATGATGTCGTCGATCCGGTTGATGAACTCCGGGTTAAACAGGCGTTTCATCGACTCTTCAATCGTCGACTTCATGTGCTCGTAGCGGTCCTGCACGTTGTCGTCGCTGAAACCGATCTTGCCGCCCGCCTTAACATCACGCGTGCCGACGTTGGACGTCATGATGATAATCGTGTTGCGGAAGTCGACGCGGCGACCCAGGCTGTCGGTAATGAAACCGTCGTCGAAGACCTGGAGCAGGATGTTAAACACATCCGGGTGCGCTTTTTCGATCTCGTCAAGCAGAACGATCGAGTAAGGCTTGCGTCGTACTTTTTCCGTCAGCTGACCGCCTTCTTCGTAACCAACGTATCCCGGAGGCGCACCGACCAGGCGCGACACGGCGAATTTTTCCATGTATTCGCTCATGTCGACGCGGATGAGTGCATCCTCGGAGTAGAAGAGATAACGCGACATCGCCTTGGCCAGCTCGGTTTTACCGACGCCGGTCGGTCCCAGGAACATGAAAGTTCCAATCGGACGGTTCGGGTCTTTCAGGCCCGCGCGCGAGCGGCGGATGGCTTTGGCGAGCTGTGTAATCGCCTCGTCCTGACCGACAACCTCTTCCTTGACTTCTTCCGCCATCTTGAGCAGTTTGGCGGTTTCGCTCTCGGCAATTTTGTTGACGGGAATTCCGGTTACCATCGCGACGACGTCGGAGACGTCTTCATCGCTGACCGTAAACACCATTTTGCTGGCGCTCTCTTCCCATTCCTGTTTGGCTTCTTCCAGTTCGGCCTGGAGCTTTTTCTCAAGGTCGCGCAGGCGCGCGGCTTCTTCGAAGTTCTGCGACTTGACGACGGAGTTTTTCTGCTCCTTCACCATTTCGATCTGTTCTTCCAGGTCCAGGATTTCCTTGGGCACCACGATGTTGGAGAGGTGCACGCGCGCGCCGGCTTCGTCCATCACGTCGATGGCTTTGTCGGGCAGGAAACGCTCCGTGATGTAGCGATCCGAGAGTCGTACGCAGGCGCGCACCGCTTCGTCCGTGTATTTGACGCTGTGGTGTTCCTCGTACTTCTCCTTGATGTTAAACAGAATGCTCTCGGCTTCTTCCGTCGAAGGCGGTTCGACGATGATTTTCTGGAAGCGTCTGTCGAGCGCGCCGTCTTTTTCGATGTACTGGCGGTATTCGTCCAGCGTCGTCGCGCCGATACATTGAATGTCGCCGCGCGCCAGCGCCGGTTTGAAGATGTTCGAAGCGTCAAGCGAGCCGGAAGCGCCGCCCGCGCCGACGATTGTGTGCAACTCGTCGATGAACAGGATGACGTCTTTGGCTTTCTCCAGTTCGTTCATGACCGCTTTCATGCGCTCTTCAAACTGGCCGCGGTACTTGGTGCCGGCTACGAGCGCCGCCAGGTCAAGCGTCACGATGCGTTGGTCGTGCAGCACGCGCGACACTTTTTTCTGGACGATCTGCAGCGCCAGGCCCTCGGCAATCGCGGTTTTACCCACGCCGGGTTCGCCGATCAGCACCGGGTTGTTTTTCTTGCGGCGCGAGAGTACCTGCGCCACGCGTTCGATTTCCTTCTCGCGTCCGATCACCGGATCGAGCTGGTCTTCCGTCGCCATCTTCGTCAGGTCGCGGCCAAAATTGTCCAGCACAGGCGTTTTAACGCGCTCGGGCGAGGCCTTTTTACTGCTCTGACGTTTTTCGGGTTTGCCGCCGCCGCCTGCGCCCGCCGTCGGTTTGCCGCTGATAATGTTGTCCAGCTCGGCGCGCACGGCGTCGTAGGTTACGGAGAACTGCGCCAGAATCTGCGCGGCGATGTTGTCGTCGTCGCGCAGCAGTGAGAGCAGCAAGTGTTCGGTTCCGATGACATCGGATTTATACAGTTTGGCTTCGAGATAGGTGATTTTCAGCACCTTCTCGGCCTGTTTGGTTAAGGGAATATTGCCTATGGTCAGCGTGCCGCCGCTGGAGCGCACGGTGTCTTCGATTGCTTTCTTGATTTTAAACAGATCTACGCCAAGGTTTCGGAGTATTTTAACTGCGATTCCTTCACCTTCCCTGATGATTCCCAGCAGCAGGTGTTCGGTGCCGATATAATCGTGCCCCAAACGCAACGCCTCTTCGCGGCTCAGGCGAATGACGTCCTGCACTCGGTTTGAGAAATTGCCTTCCATAAGAATCGCCTCTAGGATATTGTTCTGCTCACAGCGATTGAACGTCCTTCGTCCACAGTAGCATCATGCTTCATTCGCCGCACCACACCGATCTTTTCTTGTGTTTCAGACCACGGGAATATAAACAAAATTGCCTGTTTATCGTTACGCTCGGCAACCCGTTTTGCCCCGGATTTGCCAGCCGGAATCATGCCCCAAATACCGGGAAAAAAGCGAGAAGTTGCGTGCGATGCAGATTGTTTTCAATGATGTAGTCAGGTTGTCTCAACCCGTCTTTTCGGCTCCGGGCGTAGACGATTCAAGCACATAATTGTTTCCCGTCCCCCTCCACTGTCGCACGCCGCGATTTTTGTGTATTTTTGCGCACTTCTCGCCCTGCGGCGGCCGCTTGCGGCCGGAAACCGATCAGGCCCGTGCAGAGATACTGCGCTTTTGTTGACGTTTTGTGATGGAGGATACCGTGGACATCCAGAAAACCGGATTTAAAGAAATGCCCGAGCGCCTGGGTAAACTGCGGAGGTATCTTTGACATCGATCGCAAGGAAGATGAAATAAAAGAACTGGAAGCCCAGACCCAGGCCCCCGATTTCTGGAACGACAATGAAGCCGCCCAGAAAATCATGCGCGAAATCACGACGCGCAAAGAGTGGGTCCAGGAGTTCGGCAAAGCCAGTACCGCCGTTGAAGACGTTGAGACGCTTGTCGAAATGGCCGCCGAAGCCGGCGACGACTCGATGGACGATGAAATCGAAGCCGAGATCGAACGCGCGTCGCGCCTCATCTCCGAACTCGAACTCAAAAATGTGCTCTCCGACGCCGACGACGTGCGCGATGCGATCCTGACAATCAACGCCGGCGCCGGCGGCACCGAAGCCCAGGACTGGGCCCAGATGCTGCTGCGCATGTACACGCGCTGGGCCGAACGCCGCAACTACAAACTCACGCTCGTCGACGAGCAGGAGGGCGAGGTCGCCGGGCTCAAGTCCGTCACGATCAGCGTCAAGGGGCCCTTTGCCTACGGTTATCTCAAGGCTGAAAACGGCGTGCATCGCCTCGTCCGCATTTCGCCTTTTGACTCCAACGCGCGCAGGCACACCTCATTTGCCTCCGTGTTTGTCTATCCGGAGGTGGAGGACGACGTCGAAATCGAGATCAATCCCGCCGATATCGAGATGGATACCTTCCGCTCGGGCGGCAAAGGCGGTCAGAACGTCAACAAGGTGGAGACGGCCGTGCGCCTGCGCCACCTTCCGTCGGGGATTGTCGTTGCCTGCCAGCAGGAGCGTTCGCAACTGCAGAACCGCGAGCGCGCCATGGCCATGCTCAAGGCGCAGTTGTACCAGCGCCGCCGCGAGGAAGAGGAAGCCGCCAAGGCGGAAATCGAAGGCCAGAAGATGAAAATCGAGTGGGGCAGCCAGATCCGTTCTTACGTGTTCCAGCCCTACACCATGGTCAACGATCACCGCACCGAACTCAAAAAGCCCGATATCCAGTCCGTCATGGACGGCGAGCTCGACGAGTTCATCAAGGAATTCCTGCTCAAATACGGCGGCCGTTGAGGCTTGACGATTGGATGACTTTTCACAAAAACCCGAGGGACCTGGTTCTTCGGGTTTTTCTGTTTTTACTTCTCACCCGGCGCTGTGGGCTTGAGCGCTTCGCCTCCGGCGTTTCACTTGGCGGCTTGCTTTTTCCTCTTGTTAGTCGGCGTGGGGAAAATCGACCGTCGGCGGGTTGGGAGTCCGAACAGCCGCAGACCTGTACCGCCTGCCGCCGCGCCGTCCTGCGCTTTTGCCGCCGGGATGCGGTCCTGCGGTGCCGGCGTCATTTGGAGATATCCGCCTCAACCGGCAGATTGGCGGCGTACCACGCTTGTTGCAGGCCGAACATTAATACTGAAAGCGCACGCGGAGTCTGTCAAATTTCACTTCGGGGCGTCCGCCGGCCCGAAGTACCGATTTCTGTCGCTTGAAGGTGCGGAGCAAACAATGGTCAATAACAACTGGGACGTCCTCGCAATCGCCGGTCCTTCCGGTGTCGGCAAATCCTGCCTCAGCTATCCGCTGGCGCGCACATTCGACGTGCCGCTCGTCGAGGCCGACGACCTGTTTCACGCCGTTGAGGCGCTGACGAGGCCGGTGCAACAACCCTGGATTCACTACTGGCGGACGCACCCCGAATCGGCGCAGCTCCCCGCCGCCGAAGTGCTGGATTTACACCTCAAAGTCTGCCGCGCTCTCACTCCCGCGCTCAGAGCCGTGATCGACAATCACATCGAGACCGGCATGCCCATCGTCCTGGACGGCGATTACATTCTGCCGGAACTCGCCGCGGAGTACAAAGAACGGCTCAAAGCGGTATTTCTGTACGAAGAAGATGTGGATCAACTCGTTCACAATTTCCGCACCCGCGAGCCGCAGAGCGGCGAGCAGCGTGCAAGAGCCGAAGTGAGTGCGCTCTTCAGTCAATGGCAAAAATCCGAGTGCGAACGCCTCGGGCTCATCGCCCTGCCGGCGCGTCCGTGGGCAACCGTGCTGGAGCGCGCCGTCGCTGCCACAGGTTCGCTGAAGGTGGATCACAGGTCAATTTGAATCTTTAAGAATTAAATTTTAATGTTCCGGATTTCAAGCTGAACGGTCAGTTTTTAGCTGAAAATTGAGGGCTAAAGTCTCACAGCTGTTTTGATTCGAGTAACATTCCTGTTTCAAACCTCAAGTTTCAAGCCGTTCAGCCGGAAGCCTCAGTCTCCAGATCACAGGTGCTACGTCCAGAAAACAACAATCCCGCGCCGAAGTACTTCGACGCGGGATTGCCATTGTCAGAACCCTGGGCCGGAGGCCGGTTCTTAGTAGTCCATGCCCATGCCCGGCATGCCGCCCGGATGGCCGCCGCCCGCAGGCGCAGCTTCTTTTTCCGGGATCTCGACGATCGTCGCTTCCGTCGTGATCAGCATCGTAGCGGCCGAAGCGGCGTTCTGCAGCGCCACGCGGCTCACTTTCGTCGGATCCACAACGCCGGCTTCGATCAGGTCGCCGTAGGTTTCCGTTGCGGCGTTGAAGCCGAAGTTGCCCTCGCCTTCTTTGATCGTGTTGACAACCACGGAACCTTCCAGACCGGCGTTGGCCGAAATCTGACGGATCGGCTCTTCAACCGCGCGGCGGATGATGGCGATGCCGGTGTCCTGATCGTGGTTGGCGCCTTTCAGGCCGTCCAGCGAAGCGACAACGCGCAGGTACGCGACGCCGCCGCCCGGCACGATGCCTTCTTCAACGGCGGCACGCGTGGCGTGCAGCGCGTCTTCAACGCGGGCTTTTTTCTCTTTCATTTCAACTTCGGTCGCAGCGCCGATCTGCAGCACGGCTACGCCGCCGCTCAGTTTGGCCAGGCGCTCCTGCAGTTTCTCGCGGTCGTAGTCGCTCGACGTGGCGTCGATCTGACCTTTGATTTCCTGGATGCGACGTTTGATGTCGTCTTCCGAACCGGCGCCTTCGACGATCGTCGTGTTGTCTTTGTCGATCGTGACTTTTTTGGCCGTGCCCAGGTATGCCAGCGTGGCATTTTCCAGTTTGTAGCCTTTTTCTTCGCTGATGACCGTACCGCCGGTCAGGACGGCGATGTCTTCCAGCATGGCTTTGCGGCGGTCGCCGAAGCCCGGAGCTTTGACGGCGGCCGTTTTCAGCGTGCCGCGCAGTTTGTTGACAACCAGCGTAGCCAGAGCTTCGCCTTCGATGTCTTCAGCGATGATCACGAGCGGACGGCCGGACTGAGCGATGTTCTCCAGGATCGGGAGAAGATCTTTCATGGCCGAGATTTTTTTGTCGTAGATCAGGATGTACGGGTTGTCCATCACCGCTTCCATCGAGTCGGAATCCGTCACGAAGTAGGGGGAGAGGTACCCGCGGTCGAACTGCATACCTTCGACGACTTCCATGTCCGTCTCGGTGCCTTTGGCTTCTTCCACCGTGATGACGCCGTCTTTGCCGACTTTTTCCATCGCCTGGGCGATGAGGTTGCCGATTTCCGGATCATTGTTGGCGGAGATCGTACCAACCTGAGCGATCTGCTCTTTGCCGGTGACGTCTTTGCTGAGTTCCTGCAGGCCTTTGGTGATGCGCGTAACAGCCAGGTCAATGCCGCGCTTCAGGTCCATGGGGTTGGCGCCGGCGGTCACGTTTTTGAGGCCGTCGCGCACGATGGCCTGGGCCAGAACCGTGGCGGTCGTCGTGCCGTCGCCGGCGACGTCGCTGGTTTTGGACGCAACTTCTTTCACAATCTGCGCGCCCAGGTTCTCGATCGGATCTTCCAGTTCAATCTCTTTGGCCACCGTGACGCCGTCTTTCGTGACGGTCGGGGTGCCGAATTTTTTGTCGATTACGACATTGCGGCCTTTGGGGCCCAGGGTAACTTTGACTGCATTCGCCAGCTTGTCCACGCCTTTTTTGAGCGCGGTACGGGCTTCCAAATCGAAGGTGATTTGTTTGCCTGCCATAGTGAATAGTCCTCTGATTCTATGGATGAGTATTCAATAATTAACAAAAGAAGGATAAGGGAGCCAGACCGGCGCAGCGGGCTGAGCTCAATCCGCGTGTGAACGACGGGAATGATTGTTCAGCGGCCGCAACGCGGACGATCAGCTGTTGACGATAGCCAGAATGTCGCTTTCACGCATGATCAGATATTCGGTGCCGTCGATGTTGACTTCCGTGCCGGAGTATTTGCCGTACAGAACTTTGTCGCCGGCTTTCACCTGCGGCGTAATCGTTTTGCCGTCTTCGGTTTTGCCGGGACCAACTGCAATGATTTCACCCTGCTGCGGTTTTTCTTTTGCGGTGTCGGGCAGGATAATCCCGCCTTTGGTCACTTCCTCGGGCTCCGAGGCTTTGACGATGACGCGATCGTGCAAAGGCGTCAGACTCATGTTGTCCTCCAAACAGAATTGGATTGGTAATTCCATTGAATAATGAATGCCGTGACGCATATGTGTGTGCTGTTCCGGCTATTAGCACTCGCCATGGGTGAGTGCTAACGATGTCCGTTGACGAATGGAATCGCGGGATTATTGGGGGAATTGGCCCTGGCGGGCAAAAAATTTTGGAGCAGTCAAAAAATCGTCCCCTTTGTAGCGGCCGCTGCATTCGGGTGTTGGGCCCGGGTAAGTGCGGACCAGCAGAAATCGTTTTTTTTTGGGGTATGGCGACGGTGGATTAATTTTGTGCCGACTCCGGGAACTGCGCGCGAACGGGAACAAGGTGCGACACGCGTTTCCAGACAGCTCCCCGACTTCCGGCAGAATCCACTCGTGAAGACCCGCATTTCCACGGCGCCGCCCCGCGCGTCGCATTTGAGAAGAGGACTCCTCTGTGACAGGCTCACGAATTCTCTTTTGCACACCCAGGTTTCCCTATCCCCTGATTGGCGGCGACAGGATCAAATCCTATCACATGCTGCTGCATCTGGCGCGCCATCACGAGGTGCATCTGGTGACGTTTGCCAAGGGAGACCAGGCCGCACCCGAGAATGTTCAGGCCATTGAGCGCCTGGGCGTGACCGTTCACCCCGTACCTTTCCATCCGCTGCGCGCCGGCCTCAAGTCGATTGAGACATTATACACGGACCGACCGCTGGAAATCGCCTTTTACACCCAGCCGGAATTCCAGGCGCGCGTGGACGAGCTGACGCAGCAGATGAAGTTCGACGTCGGCATCGCCTTTTTTATGCGTACAGCCGAATACCTGCGCAAAAAATCCTTCCGCAAAATTCTCGTGGCTGAAGACTGCCGCGAACTGTATCAATTGCGCTCCTACGAAAGCAGCAACAACATGCTGCAGCAGCTGATCCGCTGGTGGGAAGTGCGCAAACTGCGCCGTTATGAACCCGAAGTCGTTCGCCACTTCGACTGCACGACCTTTGTGACCAACACGGACATCGAGGCGATGCGCAAGGGCAACCCCTCCGCCGAGTACCGCCTGCTCACCAACGGAGTCGACCTGGACGAGTTTGCCTTTCTGCCGCAGCAGGACAAACGCCACGGCGTGCTCTTTTTCGGCAAACTGGACGTCTGGGCCAACACCATGATGGTGACGCGGATCGCCGAGAAAATCCGGCCGCTGATTCAGCGAGACGTGCCGCGCACGCAGTTCCGCATTGTCGGCGCGCGCCCAGGTGAACTGGAACAGCGCTTTGCCGCCGCCGACTTTTCCTTTTTTGCCGACGTGCCGGACATCCGCGAATACGTCAACAGCTCGGCGGTATTCCTGCACCCGCACCGCGGCGCGTCGGGCATTCAGAACAAAGTGTTGCAGGCCATGAGCATGGGCTGTCCCGTCGTCACAACGCCGACCGGCGTTCAGGGCATTGAAGCGGTGCACGGCGAACACGCGCTCATCGGCGAAAGCGACGCGGAGCTGGCGCAGCACTGCGTGGCTCTGCTTGAAGATCCCGCGCTGCGCGAGCGTCTGGCGCGCAATGCCCGCACCATGATAGCGCGGACCCACTCCTGGGACCTGGTCTACGAGCAGCTCGACGAGATTCTCGCTCCGGCGGACGCAGACGTCCCCAACAGCGCGCATAGTCCTTCCTGACTTTCTTTCCCTTGAATTTTCTTGTTTGCCACGGAGAACCATGTCATCCAGGCCGGCAGTATTTTTTGATCGCGACGGCGTGATCAATCGGCGCATCGTCGGCGGGTACGTGCGAAGTCCGGAGGAATTTGAGCTCCTGCCGGGATTCGGCGATCTGCTGCAGCTTGTGCGTTCGCGCAACTGCCTGGCGGTGGTGATCACCAACCAGCAGGGCGTCGGCAAACGACTGATGAGTCTGGCGGACCTGACACGCGTGCACGCGCATCTGCGTTCGCTGCCGCCCGCCGCATTTGACGGACTGTATTCCTGCACCTCGCTTGCTTCCACTCCCGACAACGCCCGCAAACCTTCCCCGCATATGCTGCATCTTGCCATGCGGCGCTGGAATGTCGATCCGGCTGTGAGCTGGATGATCGGCGACAGCGCCACGGACATTGAAGCGGGACGCGCCGCCGGGCTGCGAACCATCGGCGTGCACATGCACGACGCGGGGACGCGGCCGCCGGATCACCAGGCCGCCAACCTGAGCGAGGTATACGACATTCTGGCGGCGCGACTGGGCTGAGCCAACAAGTGCGCAGGCGGCGGCGCTCGTGCACCGATAGGCGCTGAATCAGAGCTGCGGCGTTTCGAAATCGGCGTATCAGAGAAAAAAATTTGACGAACAGGGCTGTCAAGTCAAATTTTCAGTTAAAGTTTCCGGGACAATTTGCCGACTCTTGGTGATGTACGGGCATGACGCATGTTGTGCGGGCCGATCGCCGTCCGCGTTACACTCCGGATTCGCTTCCGGGAATCAGCTGAAGAGAGTGGCGCACGGCGGCAGACCGCAAAGAGGACGTAGAGAGGGAGAAAATCAACATGCATGTCGCTCCACGCGAACCAGACCTGCACTGTACCAAAATGGAATTCAATTACGCATCCACAGGACGTGGGTTAACAAATCACTTTTCACGGAGGACCGTATGACGAGCTCGGTACGCGGATTATCGCGATCGGCGATCGGCTGTTTGACGGCGCTGATCCTCGTCGCCTTTGCGGCAACGGATGCCTTGGCACAGGATTGGACGTTTACGCTCAAACAGCGTCGGGCAAATGACCACATTTGCGTTGAAATCTGGGGCAAAGCACAGCCCGGCGACGCCACACGCCTGGGCGAGGCGTCCCTGACGCTTGACTACAACTCAACCTACCTGCGTCCGACGACGACGACGGCGGGAATTACCATCCAGCGCACCGACTCCGTCGCTTTCGACGTCGATGTGGCGAATCCCGTCGTCGACATTGTGTCGAACTACAACAGCGCAAACGGCTACAACTCCCTCGGCGCGCAAGCTTACTCTTCCGGCCCGAACAACAAGTACGGTCTGGAAGTACGCATGGCGACGCTCGGTCAGGGCGGTCTGGCACTTTCCAGCACGGGGCGCGGCAGCTTCATCGGCAAGCTGTGGTTCGAAATTATCGGTTCTCCGACGGACGCGAGTCTGGCGGACATTACCTGGAACACAAACACCAGCGTCGGCGATCTGCGGATCTTCGACCACCTGGGCAACGACGTTGAGAGCCAGGTGACCTTCGTCGACCCCGACGCCTTTACGGTCGTCGGCATCACGCTGCTGAACCCCAACGGTCCGTCCGAAGTGGTCGACCGCGACAAAGTGTACGCTTCGGTCAACTTTGCCAATAACGGCGGTTATCCGGTCTACTTCGAACGCAGCGCGCTTGACCTGGGCGGAACTTCCGGTACAAATGCTACGGCATATGTGCTCGAGTACTCGCTGAACGGCGGCTCGGCCTGGACGGAATTCGGCCGTGTAGCCGAAACGACGAGGCCGACGGTTGCTCTGGCCAACGTCGATCTGCACGTGTCGGGTGAAATTTCAACGGTGGCAGGTTCGCGCATTATCACGACGATGACGGGCGCCAGCCTGACGACGTCGCGCGATATTACCGCCGCCAACTTCTACGCGCCGCTGCGCGTGGTCTGGAGCAGCAATGCGCTGTTCTCCGCGCGTTCCGAGGACGTTCGCCTGCGCATCACGCAGCTGACGCAGACCACTCCGGCGAGCATCGACTCACGCTCAAAACTTACGCCCTTCGACATAAGCGACAACAGCTTTGTCATGGGACGACTGTTCTTCCTGCAACTGGACGGTGCGACCAACTACGGTCGCAGTGCGGGCAACTACAGCAACGCGACCCAGTTGACCGCGGAAACGTGGATCAACCTGAACAGCTACGGTTCGGACGGCGATGAAATCGGCGTTCTGGCTTCGAGCGCCGGCGCGCTCGGCAACGCTTCGGATGAAGAAGGCGCCTGGATGCTGTACCTGAAAGATGGTCGTTATCCGGCCTTCCGCGCACGCGAAATCGAGGGCCGCGGCCCGAACGGTTATATCGGCGTGCTTGAATCGACGGTGGCGCTGCCGCAGGCAAGTGATTCCTCACCGCTTGGCAGTGCACACGCCGGCAACTGGGTTCACCTGGCCGCCACGGTGGCGAACGGCACAATCACGCTCTACGTCAACGGTGAGATCGTCGACCAGCTGACGAACGACCAGGCGGCCGACATCCGCATGGGCGTCGACCAGGCGGCGACGAACCACCCGATCTGGGCGGGTATCAACCCGAACGTCTCGGTGGATGCGAGCGACTATCTGAACGCCGGCTTGAAAGGCATTAAAATCTGGCGTACGGCGCTGACGCAGGACGAAATCCGCGCGCGCGTCGCCGGTATTCCGAATCCGGCGGACACGCGTCTGGCCACGCGCATCAACCGCGCGCTGGAAATCTACTGGACGCTGGAAGGCGTGCGCCAGGATGCCGCTTCCGATGCATCCTTCCAGAACGCAACGGAAGACATCCAGTTCTGGAGCAACGGCGCGGTCGACAACTCGGTCGCCCGTTTCCGCCCCGACCAACCGCATATCAACCTGACATCTCCCGTCGGCTGTGAAGGCGTCAGCAACTCGACCGGCGCGACCTTCTCGGTGCGCTGGATCGGTTACGGCATCGGCACGCTGACGACCGCATCGGCCACGGCCGACGTCGACCTGCAATTCAGCCTCGACGACGGTACGAGCTGGACCTATATCCGCGGCACGACCGGCACTCAGACTACCGCCAACCTCGGCGGTTCCAATGGGCAGTCCGTGGACCTGGAATCAGGCGAGATTCAGTGGATGCCGTATCGCAACACCGGTACCTACGCCGATGGTTCGGCCGGTTTGTCCCTGAACCCGCTTCCCAACACGGCTTCGTCCGTCAGCGCTCTGCTGCGCATCCGCGGCCGCAACGGCTCGGAACAGAATGTCAGCGACATTTCGGACGCATTTACCATTGCCAACAACTTCGCTTTTGAGCGTACGACCGGCCAGGTAATCTCCGTCGACAAACCGAGCTCCGCTGAAGCGTTCAGCATCTCGGGTCAGTCGGCCTTCTTCGAGGCATGGGTCCGCCCGTATCGCTTCCCGACGGCGGCGGAAGGCGGCTTCCCGATCCTCTCGAAAGTTGACGGCACGACGCAGGAACACTACTACTCGCTGAACCTGCTGCCGAGCGGCCGCCTGGAATTCCGCCTGACGGATACCAACGGCGACGAGCGCGTGGCCGTCAGCGACGCAAACGAACCGCTCGAAAAACCGAACAGCGTATCGGTTGACTCGGCCTGGACGCACGTCGGCGTTTACGTGAATATCGGCGACGGCACGAGCTCCAGCGATATTCGTTTTTACATCGACGGCGCACCGCAGTCGGTGGACACGAATATCACGAACCAGCTCGGTTCGGCGATTGTGATGGAGCAGCTTAACTCGGCTCCCTTCCACATCGGCTACCAGCCTTCGTACGTATCTTCGACGGGCAGCACCATTTCCCAGCGCGGTTTCCTCGGCGCCATGCGCGAAGTCCGTTTCTGGAACGGCGATCCCAACGACAATGCGGCGACCGGCTCGGTTGAGCCGAATGCTCTCACTCTCTTTGTTCAGGGTGTGCAGTCGGTCAGCGGTGAAGACCTGTTGACAGCGTCGAGCGCCAATCTGGTGGCCTCGTTTGCGATGACCGGCGGCTCATTTGTCGCCAATGGATTTGATCAATCGATTGCTTCGAACTCGGCTTCGATCGTGGCGCGCCAGTACTCCGGTACGGGTTGTTACCGCGCACAGGCTCCTTACCTGAAACTGGTTGAGCCATCGTATCGCCAGCAGGTCCGCAACATCGAAACGGCTCTGCGCGTGCGCTGGGTCGGCTTCGACTACAGCGGCTTTACGGTCGGTACCAACGCTCCCAGCGTTGCTCCCTCGCTCGAATACTCGGTGCGCGGCGGCGGCGGTCTGGTGATCCAGCCCTACCAGCACGTTTCCAGTCCTTTCTGGAACGCGTTGCAGGCGGCCAGCCTCAGCCTTCCCGGAACGGGCAACTATGCCTTCAACGGCACGGGCACGGCCGTTCAGTACGCAGGTCTGCTGAATGTTTCGACGGCCGATCCGGATCCGGATGACGACGAAGTCTACGGTTCGACGACCGCGGCTCTCTCCGCCGCTTTGACGAATGCCCGCCTGCGCCTTTCGGCCACGACCGGAACGATTACGACCGGTGGTACGGTCGTCGGCACAATCCGCTCCGAAGGTCCGCTTTTCACGATCGTTCCGCAGAGTAACTTCACGGTTCGCGCGGTCCTCGAAGGTTATCACACTTCGGTGACGGGCGCGGATCTGACGAACATCGGTACGGCCTTCAGCAACGGCGGTCTGCGCATTTCGCTCTACAACGACAATGCCGGCACGCCCGGCGCGCTTGCCGCTACCGGCGAGTCGGTATTCCAGTACGACGCTCTCGGTCTGGATCCGGCGACGCGCGATAACAGCGGCCTGACGTCCAGCACATTCGCCAACGTTCCCTACGTGTTTGCGGAACTGGAAGACGGCGACTACTGGGTGGTTGTTGAGCACATCAACCACCTGCCCATCATGTCGCGCTTTGCGGCGCCCTTTATCTTCTCGGGCGACGACCGCGCGACCTACGCCATCGAATCCGGTTGGGACTTCCAGTCCTGGAACGGAACCAACGGCAACGTCCTGGCGACGGCTGCCGCCGATCCCTATGCCGGCGCAATTCCGGGTCGTTTTACGGCCTATGGCAACTCGATCAACGTGACGACATCCAACCTGCCCGGCTACTCCGATACCGGTCTGATCTTTAACGAAGGTGAAAGCGGCCTCTCGCCGTCGACCAACGCACTGGCCGGTCTGGTCGGTGGTGATGTTGAGCGCGACGGTCAGATTAATGCCGCTGACCGCGTGCAGGTCAGCCAGGATCTGTTGAACACCGCGCAGCGCTCGGACATCAACGGCGACGGCGTCGTCAACGCGGTTGACCGCGACATCGTGATCCGCAACTTCGGTAAGATCTCGTCCATCCTGACGGTCGACTTTCCGAGCGGGATGATCGACACTGGCGATGACGACAACAACGGCAACGGCATCAGCGCCGACATTGCGGAGATGATTCGCAAAGGCCGCGATCGCGATCCGTTTACCTACGTGGATCCGACCGCTCCCGAGGAGTCGGCGGCAATCCTCGAGGCAGCCAATCGCGCGCTTGACAACTTCGGCGGCGACCAGGATCGTTTTGAGCGCTTCAAAGCTGAAAAACGCGCCAGCGACCGCGTCCTGGCCGGCGGTGTGAATTACATCGTGACCGGTATTCCGCACAAAAGCGGCGACATCGTGGAAGTCGACCTGTACATCCGCAACCGCGGCGCATCCTTCGGGCTCGGCAATGCAACCTTTGCCGTCAACTACAGCAGCTCCATGCTGGAATTTGAAGGCATGCAGAATGTGAGCAGCAACCCCTGGGCCGAAAACCCGGGAATCGGTTACTCCTCGATCGTCAGCGGTCCGCAGGCAGGCAGCAACCGTCCGAACCCGAACGTGCGTTCGATCGACGTGCGCTACGACTCCTACGCCCGGCTTCAGGGCGCTCAGGTGCCGACGCGTCAAACGCTGATCGGTACGCTGCGCTTCCGTCTGCGCAACAGCAATGACAACGGCCGTCCGATCTACTTCAGCTGGTCGAACGCCACGGCGGTGCTCGCCATCAATGGTCAGAACCTGACGGGCGATGGTGAATTCCAGCCGATTCGCACGCTCCTGCCTTACAGCGTCGAGCTGCTTGCGCCCAACGGCGGTGAGCGCTGGCGCGCCGGCGGCACGCATGCGATCCTGTGGGATAACAAAGGCGCCGATCTGGTGTTTGTGCAGTACTCCTTTGACGGCGGTAAAACGTGGACGACGATCGGCAATGGCCCGGTTGAAGCCAACAAACAGCGCCTCAACTGGCTGATTCCGACGGATGTTACGACCGACGTGGCGCTTGTCCGCATCGTCGATGAACAATCCGGTGAAGAACTGGATCGCAGCGAAAGCACCTTCGGCGTCGCTCCGGCCAATGGCAGCATTTCGCGCCCCGCGCCGACCGACGACATCTACGTTGCCGGCTCGGTCGACAACATTGAGTGGACCACGACGGGCATCGATCAGGTGACCTTCCAGTTCTCCGGTGACGGCGGCGCCAACTGGCAATCGCTCAACGTCGACGGTCAGGGTTCGAACGGCCCGACGGCCTGGGTTGTGCCGGGCGGCTTCAACACGAAGGAAGCCGTCGTGCGCATGATCGACAAAAACACGAATGAAGAAATTGCCCGTTCGGGACTGTTCAAAGTCATGTCCGGCGACCTGACCTTCCGCGAACCGCGCGAAGGCGACCGCTATGACATGAACACGGAACAGCGCATCCGCTGGAGCTTCGAAAAAGACGTACAACTGTTCGACATCGACCTGAGTGTCAATGGCGGACAGACGTGGACGCCGCTTGAGCAGGGTGTAACGGCCAATGACTTCTTCACGATGTGGATGACTCCGGCCAATGTTGCGACCGACAACGCGCAGCTGCGCGCCTACTTCCCCGGCGATCCGGAGCTCGAATACGATCGTTCGCCCTTCTTTGGTCTGGGCCCCGTTTCTTCGGTGGAACAGGCTGCGGCGGCGGGTTATCTGTTCAACGACATTTACCCGAACCCGATCGACGGAAGCACGAGCATCAAGTTCACGGTTCCGGTGCAGACGCAGGTAACGCTTACGATCTTCAATGAATTGGGCGAGCGCGTCGCTACGCCGATTGAAGGTCGCATGTACGCCGGCGGTACGCACAGCTTCGACTTTGACGCCTATGACCTGGCTCCGGGTGCATACTTCATGCGCCTTGACGTGGGTGAGTTCACGCTCTATCGCAAAGCGATCGTAGCGCGTTAATCGATCGAACATCCGATTAAACAAAAGGGCCGGGAGCGTTTCTGCTTCCGGCCCTTTTTTGTTTCTGCGAATCGGCGGGGACTGTGTTTGGCAGCTGTCTGCTGTTTGTTAAACTTGCTGCGCGTTTAATCGCATGCTTTCGATTGTTTGACGGTGAAAGCTAAACGCTTTTATACTGCCGTTATCTGCCACTCAAGCCATCCCGCACTCATCGCCCGTTGATCGGGCGCCTCGTGTGTTGTTCATATTTGTCGCTGTACCCCCACAGTGAAAGCTCCTCACCGCGCAACTCCAATTCGCAATTGGCACATTTGCCATAGGCGAGAATGGCCGTTTTGTTTTTTCTTAAACACCATTTCGACAGAATGGAGAATAGGTTGTCACTGCTCAGCGGAGCAAGGCCGCCGTCGTGCAGAATGCAGTAGTCGTGCAAATGAAAACAAATGTGAACTGCAGTGAACAATCGCTGCGCGGCGTTAATGTGGTCAAATCTGATGTTGTGGCCGGCCTCGGGGCGGTTGATGAAGTTCAATACCACGTCGTAATCGGAGATCGAGTATTTCTCGAACAATTGTTTCAGCGTCATTCGACGATTAACTTTCTCAATGAAGTCCATGATGTTAAACGGCGCCGCAAATGAAGACCTGCTCGCCTGGCGTCCGGTTGAACTGAAAATCGACACAAGTTTGCCGTAAGACTCCTCAATCGGGCGATCGGCTGCGAAGCCGATGTGATACAACTTGCCCGGCAGAATCTCTATGTCAGGGTGATAGGATGTCGATCTGCCGGCCTGGGAGCGTCTGCCGTCTGCTGTGTTCATTGTTGGTTCGTTTGTTTACATCCGCCCGCATCTGCCTGATTCATTGGACTATCCCTTGCAACGAAGGTTGCATACCTGAAATTGCACAATTCCCAATAGCCGGACTCTTTCAATTCAGCTCACACGGGTTGAATACAGCATTTAATTGGACATGTTATCAAATTGTTATAGATTCCCCGGCAATAACCGCAAAATGAATCATCAGCGCGTTGTTCAACAGCCATCTCCAAAGGCAGAGTTAATCGCCTGCGTAGCAATACATTCGATGAAAATGTTCGACATTTGACGAATTCCCGCTTGTGAACTTTCCAGTGCCGGAAATATCCTTGCCGATACGTCGCTTGTTGGCCTGTTATATGTCAAACCACTATTAACCGGGGTGTTTATGAAATTGCGTTTTACCACTTTGTTATTCATGTGCCTGGCCCTGGCAGCCGGATTCTCATCCGGGCTCCAGGCTCAGAATTTTGCCAATCCATTGCCGATACCCTATCTCTTGCCGGGGCCGGAGTTCGACATCGACATTACTTCGGCGCAACACAACTTCGACCCCAACGCGACCCTGACCGATATCAATCTCAACGTCATGCTGTCCACCTATTGCTACAATGAAGTCGGCAATACGGGTATGACCTACAACGGTCCTACTCTGACCTTTGAAAAAGGCGGGGAGATGAATCTCGACATTAGCAACAACATCGACGAGGATATGGGGACAACTGTTCACTGGCATGGACTTAACGTTCCGGCAAAGGAGGACGGCGGCCCGCACCAGGTGATCGAACACGGTGCAACCTGGTCGCCCACACTGCCGATTGTGGACCCGGTTCAAACGATCTGGTATCACTCGCACCTTATGGACTTTACTACCGATCAGGTTATTCGCGGCATGGCCGGATTGATTGTCGTTGAGGATCCGCAAAACGATCCGCTCTATTCCGAACTGCCGCACGACTACGGCGTCAACGACATTCCACTTAACATCCAGGAAAAAGGTTTTGTGCTGGATTCGTCGACCACGCCGCCGACTGCAACGGCAATAAAAGCGGGCGAAAAACCCGGGAACGGTCCGTGGACTTTGGTCAATGGCGTTGTTAACGCTGTGGCGCGCGTGCCGCGTCAGGTCGTGCGCCTGCGCATCCTCAATGGTTCGCCGCGCAAAATGTTTCACATCGGGCTTTCAACCGAACTGGAAAATCCCACAACATTTGCGGACATGGTCATGATTGCTACCGGCGGCGGTTATCTGCCCGCAGCAATCCCGGTCAGCTCCTCCCTCATGGCCGTAGGCGATCGCATCGAATTTCTGGTCGACTTCTCGTCCTACGAAAACGGTACAACCCTCTACATGAGCAATCTGGCGGTGCCGTCGGACGCCAACTACGGTACGACTCTTGGTTCCGCGCTGATGGCTTTTGTCGTTGATGAGTCGATTACTCCCGATAATCCGGTGACGACCATCCCCGACGAACTGGATACGGAGTATAAACTGGCCGAGGGCGAGGTTGCCCGCACGCGCGACAAGGAATTACTCGGCAAAAAAGGCTCCGGCGATCTCTGGACAATCGACGGCACGCCCATGGACATGAGCGTCATCAATGACATCGTGCTTGTTAACACCAAAGAAAAATGGATTATTCACAACACAACCGATGTGGCGCACCCTTTTCACATTCACAAGGTGCAGTTTCAGGTGACGCGTTACGACGGCCTGCTCGGCACCATGGACGACCCGGGGCAGTGGGAATACCCCGACCTGCCGCCGGATCTGATCGGTTACAAGGATGTACAGTTAATTCGCGCCGGCGCGACGCTCGAGTTTGAAGCGCGCTTCGATTTCTTCCCCAGTCCGCTGCTGGCTTCGGAAGGTTTTATGTATCACTGTCACATCCTCACGCACGAGGACAACAGCATGATGCACCAGTTCGTTGTCGTCGATTCTGCGGATTTCCCCACAAGTGTTAAAGAGCCGACAACACAAAATGTGCTGATGGTTCATCCCAACCCGGTCGCCAACACACTGACCTTAAAGGGATCGTTTAACGAGCCGGGAACGCTGCGGATCTACAACCTGGCCGGTCAGATGATTAAAGAAGAGGCGCTTAACGTTCCTGCAGATGCGGTGCTGGACGTTCGCGATCTGCCGCGCGGTGCGGTCGTGGTTGAATTCAGTACGGTGAGCGATCGATTTATTCAGAAGGTGCTGCTCGAATGACCGTTGTTTAACACTGGTGTTTGACAAATGCACAGCCCGGGAGATTCTTGTCCCCCGGGCTGTATGTTTTTATTCGGCGTGAATCTGCATCACCACGTGTTTCTGTCCTGGCTGATTCTCTGACGGCTGCGCCCGGCCGGACCGCGCTTGCTTTAAATCCTTCTTGTTAGTCCTGCAGCCGGAAGTTTAAGTGTTTCAGGCCGCTGAGCTCTGAGCGGTTTTCGATTGCCGGGTTGGCAAGTGGAAATACAAACCGCCGGCCGCATGGTAAACCAGCGGCCGACGGTCAAGTCGACTTGTTTAACAGTTGTTCGGCAGCAATGGCGCTATGCGGTTAACAGAGACGCCGGCTGCTCTGGCGAGCATGAATTGTATTTGCGGCTTAGGGAGTGGAAACCTGAACCGGGCAGGTCGAGCCGGCTTTCAGTTTGATTTTGTCTCCACTTGCATTTGTGAATGTCTGATCTTGCAGCAGTTCAAGATGCATGACGCCCGTATGCGGCCATGAATCGATCGTGCCGACCGATACCCACTCGGCTGCGGCCGGAGCTGTCAGTTCCTCGGAGCAGCCGAATACTTTGACTTTGCCCTTTACGACAACTCTGACGTTCGCCGGGAACAGCGTAACGCCGTTATCGCTTGAAAGTTCAACGTAGCTGCTCGAACCGAGATCCAGGCTTCCTTCAAACAAGGAATTGACTGAACTGATCGACTCCAGATTGGCAGTCTGAAGTGTCGCAGTGCCGGACATGGCTCCGCACTCAACTGTTACATTGGAGTTCAGATTAACAGTGAAATCATCATTCACAACGGTTTCATACACTGCCTGGTCACTGTCACATTCACTTACCGCGGCCTGCATTTCAACTGAAAAAAGCACGGCTACCGCCAGCAGACTTAAAATCTGCAGAGTCTTGATCTTGAACATTGATATCTCCTGAGAAAGAAAAAAATGGAACATTAATTGACGGCAGTGGTCAACCGCTGGCCAGCGCTTGTTAACGACTTGGGAGACCGGCAAGGCCTTGCCGGTCACAACGCGATCACAAGTTGACGACGCAAGCCAGTGGGCTGTGGAGATGGCCTGCATTGTACAACAGTGGAAAAGCTACAAAAAACTCTGGGAATCAGCACAAAATATTTTCGCATATTTTTGCAGCCGGGCCGTGATTGTTACGCATGTTCCATAAGGTGTTTGCAGAGAAGTAATTTAACAAGAGTATGGCGTCACCGCTTCAGGTAAGGCTGGGTAAGGGTTTTGCTGCTATTGGGTTTGGGTGTGCATCCTGATTGTTTTTGAATATTGATGGTTCGTTACTCTTCCTTGTGGAGCAGTACTTGCTGGGTATTGTGGTCTGGAATTTTGCGCGCAAGATATGTATCTGCACATCCTTCTGTCCGTCGGAGGGGGAAGGGGAGTGTTGTGAATGTAGTAAGCGTGTGTTTTCAGGTCTTTACACATTCTGTTGTGGATTCGTTTTCAGTTTGTGTCAGGGGCGGTCCCGGAAGTTGACTCTTCTTTGTTCCTTGTTGAAGGAGTGTGAAATCAGGCTGAGCAGAAGTATGGTTGATGTGACGAGCGACTGCACAGTCGCAGACGTGCAGAATTAATCAACGACTTTCAAGTGTGCTCACAACTGTCAGCTGAACACTGCAATGTTAACAAAAGGGAAAAACAAGCCGCCGGGTGAAAAACCGGAGGCGAAGTGTTCTTGAGAAATGTTGAGGTGTGCTCAGCTCTCGCCTTCGTCTTTTTTGAGCAGCAATTCCTTGATTACGTCAATCTGCTGCTGGCGTTTGCTTTCGCGGCTGTAGCGTTTTGAGGCTTCGCCGGCGGCGGTGGAGGGATCGTTGGGTGCCCGGTCGGGTGGGCGCATCGCAGCTGCGGCGTCGGAGGCGGACTGCGTCTCGTCGCCGGATTTGACTTCCTGGTTTTCCTGTTGCGCCTGCACCTCGCGCAGTTCCTGTTCCGACATTTGTGATCGCTGGGTGATTTCGTTCAGGTATTCGCTGCCGAGAATGTGTTTAAGTTTGTCGAATATCGTGGCGCGTGTAAACGGTTTGGAAATAAAACCGACGGCGCCCGTTTTAACGGCCAGGCCCAGGTTTTCGGTGTCGCTCAGAGCCGAAATCATCACAACCGGGATGTTGCGTGTCTGTTTAAGGCGCTTCAGCATTTTGAGTGTTAAATGCCCCGACAGCTCAGGCATCATGATGTCGAGAAAAACCACGACGGGCTGGTGCTCCAGGGCCAGCGCCACGCCGTCAAAGCCGTTGGTGGCGATATACGTGCGGAAGCCGAAACCCTCCAGAACCTTGGAGAGAATCCGCTGCATCCAGACGTCGTCATCGACTATGACAATCGGGTATTCCGCCATTGTACTACGCGCGTGAATTAAACAATAACTCTTCCGCGGGCGCCGTGCATCGGAGCGTCGCCGCAACGGAATCTGCCTTTTCCGGCAAGTGGCCGGCGCTCGAATCAGTCAACGGAGCTGGGAACAAGCGTGCCGTTGCTCCTGCCGTTTGTCTCCGGCTGCGCACCGTTGGAGGAGGTTTCCACGATAAAACCGGCCTTGCGGAATGCATCGCGAACTTCATCCAATTCGGCATTGGCCGACTGCCGGTTCACTTCGACGATTTTATCCTGTATCTCCTGCCTGTGAACCGGGATGGAGCGCGGCGCTTCGATGCCGACCTTCACGAAACCGCGATCGAATCCCAGGACGGTAATTCGAATGGAATTACCGATCACGACGGATTCACCGATTTTTCGCGAGAGGACGAGCATGGTTTACAGCGCCTCCTGAGCTTGCTCGGAACGCGCCCCGATCGGGAATTCGGGGGAGAAGCGTTCGGACGAGAGAATAATCTGGCGACCGGACTGGTCTTTGACATTTAACAGTACCGGCGCACGCATATTGGCTGTCATCCTGCCGACTTCGTTGTTCAGCGTAACAATCACGAGGGGGATGGTCGAATCGGCCGTGTGTTCTTTGCCAAGTCGGTAGTCGAAGTCGATGACAAAGGGGCTGACGAGCGGAAAGCCGATTGTGCTGTCGTCCAGCGAGACCAGCCAGCGCAGGGGCAGCATCGATTCTTCGCCGATGAGCACAAACTCGTGCAGGTGCTCAAAGCCGAACAGTCCGTCGGCAAAGCGAAAGATGTGGCGGGGATGAACTTCGATCTCCCCAAACTGGCGTGTTGCGATGCGGCGGGTATCCTGGCTTTCGCCGGATTCTGCGCGGCCCGGAGAGACCGATGCGCTGAACGCCGTGGTTTCTACTGCTTCCTGCATGAAACTCATCCTGATGTCAATCCACGAAATCCGGGCAGAAAGCTACGGCAATCGCCCATGAATTCAAAAATATTTTACCTCAGCGTTCCTGCCGCGCGGAGGGAGGATCGTAGAGCCGCGTCGAGGGCGTATCGTTGGGCAATTCCTTGATCAAAATCTCGACGCGCCGGTTGCGGCTTTTGGCTTCGGCGCTGTTGTTCGGGACTTTGGGTTCCTTGTCCGCCCGTCCGCTGATGGTCATGTAGGCATCCGGAATAGCCTGGCTCAGGAAGTAGGCCACATTCGTGGCGCGCGCCACGGAGAGATGCCAGTTGGAAGCGTAGCGGAACGTATTGATGCTGTCGCTGTCCGTATGGCCCGATATTTCAATCTGCTTGTTGACGCCGGTCATGACGTTGCGCAGCGATTCGAGCGCCTGCAAGGCATTGACCTGAATCTCGGCGCGACCCGAGGCGAAGAGGAGCGATTCCGACAGCGTCAGAAGCACGCCGTCGTCCACGCGCTCGACGGTTATCAGGCTGTCGTTGATCTGGCTGCTCAGCGAATCCGAAAACTCCGAGCTGATCTGCTCGATCGTTTTTTCGGTTCCGTCGACGGGTGCGTTGCTCTCGGGCAGCACGCCGACGTCGCCCGGCAGATTGCCCTCGCCGTCGCCGGCAAAGTACTGACTGAAAGCCTGTGACGCCTCCTGGTACTTGGAAGCATCGACCTGCGAGGTCGCATACAGTATCACAAACAGACCGAGCAGCAGCGTTATCAGATCTGCATATGTAATCAGATAGCGGTCGGTCCCCCCGGAGTGACCGTTCTTCGCCCGATCTTTTCGCTTTTTCATGGCCATGGAGCATTCCTCCGCGCTAATTGAGAATATCGGACGAAACTTGCCAATCTTGACAGCAAGAGGATAAAATACAACAGGCGGTGGATTCATTTCGAAGCCACCGCCTGCATTGGAGGATTTGCGAGTGCGCCGGGCGCACGTTTTTGTTACTTCATCAGCACCAGGTTCTGGGCCGCCACCGTGTGGCCGTCCACGCGGTACGTGACGCTGTAGACGCCGCTCGGCAGGTGGCTGCCGTCCAGCTGCATCGTATGGCTGCCTTCCGGCATGATGCCGCTGTGTACGCGCGTTACGAGGTTGCCGGACACGTCGTAGACATTAATTTCAACGTCGGCGCGGCGCTGCAACTGGAAGTCCAGCGAGGTGAACTCGGAGAAGGGGTTCGGGCGCGCCGGCGCCAGCACGATAGCCGGTGCAGCCGGCGTAACGCGCGCTACGCCTTCTTCCACCCCGACGGAGATGTCGGGGACTTCAAATCCGGCGACTTTGTAGATGTTGCCGCCGAAGTCGGAAATCCAGAACGACTTGTCGCGCGAGTCGAACTCAATACCGCGGGCGTTGATCGATCCCGTGCGGCTGTTGAGTTCGAAGCGATTGATCTCTGCGCCCAGGTTGTCGAGTTCGTACGCCACGTTGAACGAACCTTGCAGCTGATCGCCGGTAAAGTCCGTGTTGGCCTGGTAAAGCGTGCGGCTCTCCGAATCAAAACACAGGCCGCGCGGGCCGAAGCGTTTTTCAAACGGGTTGCGCGCCTGAGCGATAATCGACTGCTCCGCAAGATCGAAGTAGTAGATGTCGCGCGTGTTGCGGTCCGTAATGACAATTGTGTTATTGCCGATCCACGCCAGGCCGATCGGATACGCTTTGGCGCGCGAAAGGTAGGTGTTGATCAGGTTGCCGTCGTAATCCATCTGGTAGATCCAGCCGCCGTCGCCGTTGGTTGAATTCATGCGCTGGACGTAGAGATGTTTTTTCTCTTTGTCGATCGTGATGCCGGTGAAGAGGCTGTCGCCTTCCGGCATTTCAAAAAAGCGCTCGATAATCAGCGTTTCGGCGTTGAGTTTGTACAGGCGTTTGCCGTAAAAACTCGTCGTCCAGAGTCCGCCCTCGCCGTCGTAGGCGATGCCGTAGGGCACGTGGCCGACGCTTTCCTGCTGCACCACCGCACCGGTGATCAGCTGGTTGATGCTGAACGTATTCGTGACCAGCTGCTGCGAGGGATTGCTGTTGCTGGTAACGCGGATGCGCGCGCGCACCGTCAGCACAGGCGGAACGATCCACTCAAGTGAGTTGCCGTCGACCGCGTCGTGCAGCACCGACCAGTTTGCGCCGTCGTCGTGCGAGAACTCAACGCGTACGGCGCCTTCAAATCCGAACCAGGAAACGCGCTGTTTGGACGAGGGCGTGTAGAGCTCGCCGCCGGCAGGCGACGTAATGGCGTGTTCATCGACGACTTCCGTAGGCAGAGCCACTTCCCAGACCGAACGGCCGTGCGTGCCGGCGCGCAGAACGTTGGCGTCTTCGTAGATTTCAAGATCGATGACGGGCGAGCGCGGCAGGTTGCGGCCGAAGGGGAACCAGGTCTGGCCGCCGTCATAGGTCGCGTACACGCCGATGTCCGTTCCGACGTACAGCGTTTGTTCGTTGTTCGGGTCGACTTCGATTGTGTTGGTCGGGACGTCCGGCAGCGTCTGGCTGATGTCCGTCCAGGACTGACCATAGTTATCCGTGCGGAAAACGTGGCCGGAGCCGTAGCCCGAGAAGGTGATATACGCCACCGCTTCGTTGACGTAGCTCGTCTGAATGTCCGTCACAAAGCGATTGACCAGGCCGTTGTTGTTGACCTGTTCCCAGCTTTCACCCAGGTCGCGGGAGACGTAGACGTCGCCGACTTCGGTGCCGAAGTAGAGTACGTCGGAACTCACGCGCGAGGGGAAAATCGCCGTGATGTCGACCTGCTCGCGCAGCTGCGGGAAATCGGTCGAAAGCGGTTCCCAGAGCAGGCCCTGGTCAAAACTGATGTAAATGATCGAGCGACCGTGATAGAGAATGTCCGGCTCCGACGGGTCGGAAACGATCGGACAGACCCAGTAACCGCGCGAGCTCAGGTCGATACCGTTGTTGATCCAACGCGACTGGCCGCCGAGGTCGATGCGCAGCAGCGCTCCGCTGGCGAGGTCCTGGCTGTAGATCAGGTCGGGATTGATGCGGTCAACCACGGCGCGACCGCCGTCGCCCGCGCCGAGCGATTGCCAGCTCTGACCGTTGAGCAGACCGCGCAGGTTGTTGTCCTGTGTGCCGCCGAAGGTGCGGCCGGTGGACACCTGGTCAATACCGATTCCGTAGAACTGCGTGATGGCCAGGTTGTTGTTGAGATTCTTGTACGACTCGCCGGAGTTGACGCTGGAGAAAATACCGCCGTCATTGGCGATGTACACTTTGTCGGGCTGTGAAGGCGCAAACATGGCGAAGTGGTTGTCCACGTGCACAAAGTCGCCGCCGCGGATCGGACCGCCGGAGTAGCCGCGCGTCATGTTCAGCCAGGTCGTTCCGCCGTTCTCCGTGCGCCAGACGTCGATACCCCCGGCCAGGACGATGTCCGGGTTGGTCGGGTGAACCGCGATGTACTGGTTGTACCAGCCCTGTTCGGCCAGGAAGGGATATTCCCATTGTCCGTCATTGCCGCGCCGCCCCGCATCGCGATAGACCTGCTGCCAGTTGCGGCCGCCGTCGACCGACTTGAAAATCTCGCAGTGCGGCAGGTCTTCAAAGTTGCCGTTGCCGCGGATCGTCGAAGTGTCGACTTCCATCAGCGTGTAAATAATTGCGGGGTTCGAAGGCGATTGCGAGAGCGAGGAGCGTCCGATGGCGTTGGCCGGCAAACCGTTGAGGAAGTCGCGGACCTCCCAGGTTTTGCCGCCGTCCGTCGTGGCGTAGAGTCCGTCGTCGTTCACGCCGATCAGGAAGGAGTCTTCACTCTGCGGATTCAGGGTCATGTCCGTGACCGAGCGGTCAAAGACGCGCTCCCAGTTTTCGCCGGCGTCGGTGGACTTGTACAGGCCGCCGCCGTTGCGCGTGGCAGCCGCGTACACGAGGTTGGAATTGAGCGGGTGGACGAAAATCCGCGCAAATGCGCCGACGCTTGTCAGTCCAATCGGTTTCCAGGTCGCGCCGGCGTCGGTGGTTTTGTATATGCCGTTGCCGAAATAGGCATCGATATTTGTGCTCATCTCACCCGTTCCGGCGTACAAAACGTCGGGATTGTTCGGGTCCATGGCCAGCGTACCAAAGGCCAGCACGTTTTCAAAGTCAAAGATGGGCGTCCAGGTTTCTCCGCCGTCTTCCGTTTTCCAGATGCCGCCCGCCGCCGCCGCGATGTACACGATGTCGGCGTTCTGCGGATGCACCGCGATGCCGCGGATACGACCGCCGACGCGGAAGGGCCCGATACAGCTCCATTCCGGCTGCGCCGCCAGCAGTTCGTCGCTTCCGAGTTTGGAAACGATCGATTTTTCCTGTGCGATGGCGTTAAAGATTCCCGTGCGCGGAATGCGCTGGAAGGGGTAGGCGCGCTGCGTGTAGAACGCCACTTCGCGATTTTTGGGTTTGACATCCGGCAGAGCGCGGTAGTTGGCCAGCGGCTGGTCCCCGGATGACTTGCCGTCCTGTGCAGATGAGGGAGTCAGTCCCACGAACAAAACGGTGCAGAAAATACTCAAAGCGTAACGGATAAACATGGGACGTCCCATTGATTTTCAATTGATGCGTAAACAGGGCCGCCGCTTACGGTGACGGCATGTGCAATGATTGACTGGAAGGATTTGTTGTTGCCCGTCTGACCGGTGTTCGAAAGCGAACACATGTGTTGCAACACAATATACCCAATTCATCGCGACAGTTTCAATACCGTCGCGGCGAACTGCCTTCGCGTTTGCACACTTTTCATTGTGCGATTCGGAGCGGGGAGTCGACGACGGGCCGGACCGGCGCAAACAGCGATGAAGCGCGCGGGGTTCCGGCCGCGAGATGTGCCTCCGGCCCTACTGCTGCAGGCGGGTGAGGTCGCGGTCGATCTGGAAGTCGAGCCAGTCCTTGTAATCGTAGTCGTCGTAGACCTGGGATCTGTCGAGGTAGACGCGGTGGCTTTTTTTGTCGCCGAGTTCCCAGTAGACCTGTGAAAGGCGGAAGTAAGCCCAGGGAATCAGCCAGGTTTCGCCCTGCGGCTGCAGTTCAATCACCTTCTTGTAATACGTCAGAGCCTGGTTGTAGTCCTGTGTGTGGCGCAGCGCTTCGCCCACGAAATAGGCGGCTTCGGCGCGCTGGTCTGTGGTGGCGGCACTGTTGTTTACGATGGGCAACAGCGTTTGGCGGCCGGCGTCGAATTTGTGCGCTTCGACGTCGTTGCCGCCCCGGATGAGTTCCTTCTCCACATTGTCGAGCGGCTCTTTAAGGTAAAGCGCCGCCTTGCGATTGGCGTACTGGTCTTCCGGCGTAACGGGCCGCAGCTCGGAGGCGCGCCGGTAGGCTTCCTCGGCATTTTTGCGGTCGCCGCGCATCTCATAAGCGATGCCCAGGCGGAAGTAGGCCAGGCAGCGCATGGTTTTGTCCGGCACAATTTTGAGGAAGCGCTGCATGCCGCGCATCGTTTCCACAAAGTTGTTCAGCCGGAATTGGGCTTCGGCGCGCCGCATGTTGGCGTAACCGGTAAAGTAGGAGAAGTCCTTGTTATCCAGTTCAATGATCTGGTCAAAGTACCAGATGGCGCCTTCCAGTTTGCGCAGCTGCCCCTCGACGTTGCCCATGGAATACAGCACCGGAACGTTGGTGGGGTATTCCTTTAAGAGGTCTTTCAGCAGGCCGACGCCCTTGTCGTAGTCGTTTTTGTAGTACACGTATAGCAAGGCCAGCGTGAAGCGCGCATCATTGCGCACATAGGTCGCTTTGTTGGCGGCCGTTTGCAGCTGGCGCAGGCCGATCTCCCGGTTGCCGTCGAGACCGACGAGGTTCAGCACGGTGCGCGCCGAGGAAGGCAGCGAGCCGAGGGCGAACTGGAAGATGCCCATGCCGAGGTAAGCCTCGTATTCGTCGGGGTGTTCTTCTATCAGTTCGCCGAGATATTTGTAGCAGGAGCGCACGTCCCAGGAGGCCGTCAGGAAGTTTTCAGCTGTGATGTTGGCCAGGGCGCGGTAGCCGTAGGTGCCGCCGATCAGTGCGCGCGTAAAAGAGTCGTCTTCGTGAATGTCGAGGTAGTCCTCACCGATGTCGATGGTCTTCTCGCTCTCGCTCATGTAGGTCGAGAAGTCGCGTTCGTCCTTGTTGAACAGGTACTTCCACAGGTAGACGTTGGCGCGGAAGAAGTAACCGGTCGGGTCGTTGGGGTCGGCGTCGACAACCTGCGAAAAGATGCGGATCGAGGCGTCGACGCGCATGGAAAACAGGGAGTCCAGACCGCTGACGATCTTGTCGTGGAATTTGGGACGCGGATAAGTTTTGCCGGCGTTTTGCGCCTGAAGCTGCGGGACAAACAAGAGAATCAGCAGGGTAAAAAGGCCTGCCGCAATTGCGAAGTGTCGGGCTCGGAGCATACGGAAATCTGCCGATCGGAGAAAAGTGCCGGGGAGCATGTTCGGCGCTAATAACGTATCGCGGCGATTGGTAGTGAGCCGCGGATCAGCTTTTTTCCACTCCATTCCGCGAAATGCCCCGACAGATGTGCCGGACGGAGCCTATTCGTAGCGAAGCGCGTTGATCGGGTCCATGGACGCCGCCCGCAGCGCCGGGTAAAAGCCGAAAACGACGCCGATCAGGGTGCAAAAAACGATGGCCATGATGGAGCCGGCGACGGGAAGCGTCGGTTCCAGTCCAATTCCCGAGCCGAAGGCCGCAAGCAGGGCGCCGACGAGCAGGGTCGCCAGGCCGATGCCGATAGCCGCGCCGAGCTGGCAGAGCGCCACAGCCTCAATCAGGAATTGCCACAAAATGGATGACCGCCGAGCGCCGAGGGCCTTGCGTACGCCGATTTCGCGCGTGCGTTCGCGCACGCTGACCAGCATGATGTTCATGATGCCGATGCCCGCCACCGCCAGCGCCAGGAAGGCGGAAAACGTGCCGAAGTATTTGGCCGCCGTGACCATCGTTGAAAACTGCTGCGTTAAAGCTTCGTTGGTGATGATCTCGAAATCGTTGTCCTCTCCCGGTTTCAGGTTGCGCAGGACGCGCATCCGGCCAATGGATTCATCGATGACATAAGGCATCGTTTCCAGCCCCGCTGCGCGCACCATGAGGCTGACGGAGGAGTGGTCGTCGCTGGAAAAACGGCTGACGTAGAGCGAAATCGGGATCATCACAACGTTGTCCGGGCTGCGGTCCTGCAGCCCTCCCTGAGACTTGAGCACGCCGACTACCGTAAATTCGCGTCCGCCTATTCTGATGCTCTGGTTAATCGGAGAGGTATAAGGAAAGAGCCGTTCTACGACGTCCGCGCCGACCACCACGACCGGGCGGTTGAACATGACGTCCTCGTTGGACAGGAAACGTCCCAATTCCACTTCGCGATTGGAGCAGAGGATGTAGTCCGCATCTGCGCCGAACAGGCTGACGTTCGGATCGGTTTTGACGCTGCCGCGCGATACGCGGAAACCGTTGCGCGAGTCGCTGATGCTGATGCCGGAAGCGCCGTATATCTGTTCCTTGAACGAACGCGCCAGTTTGTAGGTAATATCGCGGCGTCCGTAGTCGGCGCGGCGCGCACCCATGCGGTGGCCCTGCGATTGTTTGGAGCGGCTGATGAGAAAAGTATTCTGGCCCAGCTGCGCCATTTCTGTGCCGAGCGATTCCTGGAAGGCGTCCGTTACCATCGTAATGGATATGATAGCGCCGACGCCTATCGCCAGACTGAGCAGCGTGAGTGAGGAGCGCAGTTTTTGCGCCCAGACAGCGCCGAACGCCTGTTTGACATACTCGAGGATCAGCATGGGGAAGTCCCTTGGTGCGGCTCCGCACCGCTATACTGCCGTGGAAGACAAATTGATGACTTTTTCCGGGCGACCCCTGCGTTTCGGGTTCGCCGGCAATTGTGCGCCGGGCTTATTCGCTGCGCAGGGCGTCGACGGGGTCCAGAAATGCGCCGCGGAACGCGGGCATGATTCCGGACAGCACGCCGACCAGAATGGCCGCAACCGTGGCGTATATCAGGAAGTCGAGCGGCAGAGCCGACGGAAAGTCCCTAAAAAACTCCAGGGCCGACCCTTCCGCCTGACCGAGCGAAACGACAATCAACACATTTATCTCGGCTATCACGAAGGAGATGAATGCGCCGATGACACTGAGCGAAGACGACTCGACCAGGAACTGGAAGAGGATGCTGCTGCGCCGCGCGCCGACAGCCTTGCGGATACCGATCTCACGCGTGCGTTCGGCCACGGAGACAAACATGATGTTCATGATGCCGATAGCGCCGACGATACAGGAAATGATCGTCACGCAAATCCCGACCGTAAACAGCAGCGAGTTGATGGACTGCAGGGCGTCCTCAAATACTTTTATCTCGTTGATTGAGAAATCGTCCTGCTCGGTGGGCGGCAGGTTGCGTATCTGGCGCATCTGCCCGATGGTTTCGAGCCGCAGGTCCTCGAGACTCTCGGAGTCGATTGCCTTGATCGACACCGTAATTGATCGGTTGCCGGCGCCGAACAGACCCATGAATGTCTTCAGGGGCATGTAGAGTTCGTTGTCCATCTGGTCCATGCCAAGCATGGCGCGCGATTCCAGTACGCCGATTACGGTAAACTCGCGGCCCTTGAGCCACACGGTGCGTCCGACCGGATTTTCCTCGCCGAAGAGTTCTTCCGAGACGCTTGAACCGAGCGTCACAACGTTGTAGCCGAAGCGGTCTTCGACGGGTGAGTGGAAACGGCCGAAGCGCAGCGAGGGCAGGGCGATTGAGGCATTGGCGGCATAGGTGGCGCTGATCATGACGCTGCTCAATTCGCGGTCGTTGGCGCGCACCAGCATGGCCATATCGCGCACAAAGGGCGTGGCCGCGTCGGCGTAGTGCAGGCGGCTGATCAGCTCTTCGGCCTGCTGCAAGGTGATGTCCTTGCGATTGCGCGCTTCGCGCCAGTCAGTGCGCCCGCTCCAGTCCCATTTGTCGACGTAGATGACGTCCGCGCCGAGCTGGCCGATCAGCTTGCGGAAGACGCTGTCCAGCCCGTCGACCGACCAGCCGGTGAGGACGACGGTTGTGACGCCGATGATGACGCCCAGCGTCGTCAGTATCGAGCGCATCAGGTTGGCGCGCAGCGCGCCAAGGGCGATGCCGATACCTTCGAATATTTCTATGAAAAAATGTTTCATGTGGGCGCCTGGTTAGCCGGCCTGGGCCGTTTGAGCATTCATTATGTCGGATTCCACCAGGCCGTCGCGCACGCGAATGATGCGGCGCGCTTTTTCGGCGATGTCGGGTTCGTGCGTGACGAGGATGACGGTATTGCCGTTCTGCCACAACTCCTTGAACAGGTTCATGATCTCCTCGCCCGTTTTGGTGTCCAGGTTGCCCGTCGGTTCATCGGCCAGGATGATCGAGGGTTTGGTCACCAGGGCGCGGGCTATGGCCACGCGCTGGCGCTGTCCGCCCGAGAGTTCGTTCGGTTTGTGGTCCATGCGGTCGGCCAGGCCGACGCGCGTGAGCGACTCGGCGGCGCGTTCGCGGCGTTCCGACGAGGAGCATCCGGCGTACACCAGCGGAAGTTCCACGTTTTTGAGCGCGCTGTAACGCGGCAGAAGGTTGAATGTCTGGAACACAAAGCCAATTTCGCGGTTGCGCACATCGGCAAGGTCGGCGTCGGACATGCGGCCGACATCTTTGCCGTTGAAGTTGTACTTGCCGCGGCTGGGCGTGTCAAGACACCCGATGATGTTCATCAGGGTGGACTTGCCGCTGCCCGAGGGACCCATGATCGCCACGTATTCATTCTCGCCGATTTTCAGCGAGACGTCGCGCAGGGCGTAGACAGTCTCAGCGCCCATGCGGTAGGCGCGTTGAACTTTCTGTATGTCGATGATTGTCTTGGACATGATTGCCGTTCGATGTTTTGTAGAACCTACTTGCAGTTTCACCGTGTCGGGCACTTGCATCCGCGCAGCGAGGACGCCGCTATCAGCGGTTCGGGAACGGCGGACGAGCGCCTTTGGTTTTGCCGCTGTCGATTCTGACGATTGCGCCGTCGGTAAGCTCGCGCGTAATAGCGCGGAAACTGCCGGTGACGATGACGTCGTCGTCCTGCAGGCCGCCGCGAATCTCGATGAATCCGCGGTCGCTGATGCCCGTTTCAACATCGGTGGCGACGGCAGTGTTCTCGATGACTTTAAACACTATTGTCTTGACTTCCGCTTCCGCTTTTTCTTCCTTCTCGGCCTCGTCTTTTTCATCCTCCGGACTCATCAGTTGTTTACCCATTGCCGAGGGGCGTTTAAGCGTGACGGACTGCAGCGGCACGGCGATGACGTCGTTGCGCGTTTCGGTTCTGATTTCAGCTGAGCAACTCATGCCGGGACGCAACTGGGGGTGCGACTCCAGCATGCGGATTTCCACCTGAAAGTTAACAACTTCGGACTGGGTGCCCAGGCCGGAAGTAATGGCCGTGTTGCCGATTTTATGTACTATGCCGCGAAAGGTCGTATCCTGCAACGCGTCGATTTTTACGTCGGCCGTGTCGCCCATGCTGATCAGCACAACGTCGTTCTCATCCACTGCAACAACGGCGTTGATGACGCCGAGGTCGGCGATGCGCATCATAACTGTACCGGCCATCTGCGCGGTACCGACGACGGTTTCACCCACGTCGACGTTAAGCGCCGTGACGATGCCGGCGGCGGGCGCGTAAATTTCAGTGCGCTGCGCCGTGTATTTCATTTGTTCAAGTGAGGCCTCCTGACGGCGAAATTCTTCACGCGAAACGGCGAGCGAACTTTCGGCCTGTTCCATGCGGTTTTTGGCCTGGTCGAGTTCTTCGGCCGAAATGACTTCGGAGTTAAACAACTTGAGCATGCGGTCATAGCTCTGTTTGGCTTGCGCAAAGTCCGATGCAGCCGAGTTGATACGCGCTTTGGCGGCGTCGCTGGCGGCTTTGCCCTGTTCCAGCTGGGACTGCACCAGGTCCGGACGGATGCGGATCAGGAGTTGGTTTTTGGATACCGTGTCGCCTTCATCCACGCCAAGGTACACAATCTCACCGCTGGTTTCCGGTGAAATCTTGACCTCCTGTTCCGGCTCTATCTTGCCGGTGACCGAGACAGTCTGAACGATTGTGCGACGCGAGACCTCCTGCGTGGTTACTTCGATGCCGGACGGTTCCTTGGGCATCAGGAGATACCAGGCTGCAACAGCGAGGGCTGCAACAACGATGATCACGAGAAAAATGATTCCGCCTTTGCCTTTTTTGCGAGCCATGATATGCCAGTTCTCCGGTTTAATCCTGAAGGGAGTGAGCGGTCGCCGCACACGCGCGGCTCCTGAGCACCGATTTCCGTTGATCAGGTTGAAAGTATTAACAAAATGAGACGTCGGGTCAGTCGAGATCGCCGACGGCGAACTCGACGGCGTAGCGAGCGAGCAGGTAGTTGTATACAGCCGTGATGCGATCGATGCGCGTTGCGATCAATCGGTTGTTGGCCGTTTGATAATCGAGTATGGTTCCCGCACCAACCTTGAAGCGCTCATCGGCGCTGAAGAAATTGGCTTCGGCGGATTTAAGCGAGCGATCGGTAATTGCCAGTTCCTTCTCGGCGGACGCCAGTTGCAGGTAGGCGCGCTGTAACTCAGTTGCAATTTGCTGTTCAATGCGCTCGACATCGATCAGGCGCTGTTGAACGCCGACTTCGGCGGTCTGAATATTGCGATTGACGCTGAAGCCGTTAAACACCGGAATGTTAAGGCTCAGGCCGATATAAGTGTTGCCGTCGGAAAAGTTGTCCAGATCGGTGTTGCTCCAGGTCCAGCCCGCATTGGCGGAGACCTGCGGGTAGTAACCGCTCTGTGCCGAGGCAACGGAGGACTCGGCGGCTTCGCGCGATTTGCGCGCGGCCATCAGGTCTTCCCGCTGTTCGATGGCGCGTTTAAGCGCCGTCGGATAGGTGCCGTTGCGGCGGCGGAATTCATCGATTTCCGATTGCGGGATTTCAGAGGGCAGGCTGGCGTCGATAAAGTCCGCACCGCTCGCCGGATCGCGTCCCATGCTGGCCAGCAGAACCGCCTTGGCGATGTTAAACTCGTTTTCCGCCTGTACCACCGCCAGTTCCTTGGATCCGATTTCAGCCTCCTGGGCGTACATCGTGGCGGGGGCGACAACGCCGACTTCCAGCTGTGTCTTGATGCGCTCCAGTTCCTTCTGCGCCAGGTCGACGTCTTCGCGTCGAATTTCAACAACCTGCTGTGCACGCAGTACCGCGATATAGTTTTCGCGAACTGTTAACAAGGTGTTGGAGCGCGTGTAGGCGGCTGTCAGATCCGTTGCGGCCAGCGAAGCCTTCGATCTGTTGTAGTTGCTCTCGCGGTTAAAGCCGTCGAAAAGCGTCAGGTTGGCGCGCAGGTTGATGTTGTAATTGTCGGGGTCGCCCGTTGGAATGCGGCGCGAGAGTTCGCCGAAGTTAACAGTGACCGAGTCGCCTGTAAACAGCTGGCGCGAATATCCGGCTGAAACGTTAACACTCGGCAGAAACTCGCCGAAGGCGCTGGTGACTTCAGCTCCCGCGGAGCGCAGTTGCTCCTGCGCGTTGCGGATGTCCAGGTTGTTGTTTAAGGCGATTTGTAAACACTCCTCCATCGTATAAACGCGGTCCGAGCCGGTCGACTGCGCAGCAGACGTCAGAGGCGCACAGAGCGAGATAAACAAAAGCAGCGCGGAGATTTCCAGTATTCGCCGACCGGAGCCGGATTGTGTACTTTGCGGTCGCGCAGACGAATAAAAACGCCCTGCGCGCCGGCAAACAAATTGTCTGAGTGTTGGCATATTACGAACTTCGATGTGGGAGAAATCAAACAACAACTCGGGATTGCGAGAGTAATTGCACACTGCAATTTACGCGGCCTCATAACGAACACCAATTTGAAAGGTTACAAATTTGTCACGGCGTCGCTGCGGGCGATTGCGCCGAAGCGTTGATACGGGCGGTTGATTGTGCATGAATATTTATTACACCGATACATTTGAATTGCCGTTGCCGGAAGGACATCGGTTTCCGATCGACAAATACCGGCTGCTGCGCCTGGCGCTGCTTGAGCGAGGCGTCGTGGCGCGCACGCGCCTCCTGCAGGCGCTGCCGGCACAAGCCGATCTGGTGATGACGGCGCACGACCCGTCCTACGTGCGGGCCGTGCTGGACGGCAGTCTGGACCGACGCATGCAGCGGCGCATCGGCCTGCCCTGGAGCCCCGGATTTGTGACGCGCACGCTGGCGTCCGTCGGCGCGACCATCGAGGCCTCGCGCAGCGCCGTTCACCACGGTTTTGGCGCGTCGCTCTCCGGCGGTACTCATCACGCCTTCCGCGATTACGGCGAGGGCTATTGCGTGTTTAACGATGTGGCGGTCGCAATTGCCGTGTTGCGGCGCGAGGGACGCGCGCGCCGTCCCGCCGTGGTCGATCTGGACGTGCATCAGGGGAACGGCACCGCGGCGATGCTCGAAAACGACGGCCAGGCTTACACGCTCAGTATTCACGGGGCCGGCAACTTTCCCTTTCGCAAATACCCGTCCACACGCGATGTGGACCTGCCGGACGGCTGCGGCGACGCGGACTATCTGGACGCGCTGGCGCCCGAACTGGAACGCGTAGCGGCATTTGGTCCGGACATTATCTACTATCAGGCGGGCGTCGACGTCATTGCCGAGGACGCGCTGGGACGTCTGTCGCTCAGTATCGAGGGAGTTGCGCGGCGCGACCGGATGGTGGGAGAGCTGGCGCAGCGTCTGGGTGTGCCGCTGGTGATGACCATGGGCGGCGGATATGCCAAACCGATCGCACACACGGTGGAAGCGCACTGCGCGGGTCACGTGGTCATGCGGGAACTCTTCGGCTGATTTGATTGTCGCCTGGCTCCCAATCCGCTCAAATCCACTTTTGTTTGCCAATGGGCTAAAAAACAAAAGCGAGCCACGCATGTGACTCGCTTTAGTGTTTTGTTGTTTCCGATGGGTCTCGTCATTCACTTTTTTTTGCGATTGCCGACGCGGTACACAATTTTGCGCAGTGTGTCGAACTGCAGATATGGGTACAACTGCTGCAATTTTTCAATTGCAAACGTTGTGTTCATCGTCTTGCGGAATTCTTTGAAAGACTTGCGGATGTGATAGTCGCGGATTGCCTTCTCGTCGAACAGGCCGTGTTCCTGCAATGCGTAGTAAATCTCGTCAGACACAAGATCGCTCAGAACGTTATTGTCGAGCGTATCTTCTGGATCGCTGAGTTCGCGATGATTCGATTCCTGCGGGGTAATCTTCGTTAAAGGAAGGACACCTCCGACTTGTCTGGACTGCAATTTTTCCAACATGGTACTCTCCTGAAGTTAAAATGTTCGGCATTGAGTGCGCAGTGCCATAACTCGTCGCAAGTGTGTCGATACAAACCTCCAGTTTGAGAATCCGGGAGCCGGTCGTGGCCGGCGGCGGAAGGTAAGACACACGTTTTGAAAAATAGTTACACGTTTTCTGCACGGAATTGCGACTTGTTTTGGCGCGATGTCGGCTTCTTTCGACCATGTGTGGCGAAGCTTCCACACTTTTATCGAAATTGTCCAAAAGTTCGACACTACAGGACCCGAATTGCTTGCCGAATTCCGGCGGCGGACTCAAAATTTTTGAGATAATTTTGTTCAGCGGCAAACTGGCAAGTCGAAGAATTGCAGTCCAGTCGAAATAATTGAACGGGAAGTGATCTGCGTTGAACGGGCAGCTGCTCGTGAAAAGCGAGAGATGCCGGGACTGTGTGATGCCGGCGTGGCGGCCTGGAAAACGCCGGACCGCGCCGCTGGAGGCGAATCGTTTATCCGATGCCGCGGTGCTGAAATGGATCAATGGCGCCCAAATCAAAAAAATGTTTGCATAAAATGCGGAGAGCATCTAAATTTGCGATTCTCAAAAAGACGATGATACGTCTTTACAGGGCCGTCGCCAAGCGGTAAGGCACCGGGTTTTGGTCCCGGCATTCGTGGGTTCAAATCCTTCCGGCCCTGCAAACTCTCTTCAGAAGGAAGCGTCGATGCGTTCGGCGCTTCAGTCGTGAATCGAAACTACTGCGCCATTCGGCGCAGTACGTGTTTTTGAGCCTCTATGCCGGATTTTAAAATTGCCTCGGGCAGGGCCAGCCATCAACTGGCCAATGCAATTTCAGGCCATCTGGGCGTCGAGCTGTGCAAAGTTGACATTCGCAACTACAGCGATGGTGAACTTTGGGTTAAGTACGAAGAAAATATCCGCGGCGTCGACCTGTTCATTGTGCAGTCGACCTTTGCTCCGTCGGACAACCTGATGGAGCTGCTGATCCTGGTGGATGCCGCCAGGCGCGCTTCGGCGAAGCGCATAACCGCCGTGATTCCCTACTTCGGCTACGCCCGCCAGGATCGCAAAGACCAGCCGCGCGTGTCGATTACGGCCAAGCTGGTGGCGAACCTGCTGACGACGGCCGGCGCGGATCGCGTCATTACTATGGACCTGCACGCGCCGCAGTTGCAGGGATTCTTTGACATCCCGCTGGATCACCTCTACGCCTCGACGGTGCTGATCCGCGCGCTCAAAGACCTCGAGCTGGAAGACCTGGCGATTGCCGCGCCCGACGTGGGCGGCGCCAAAATGGCGCGGGCCTACGCCAAACGCCTGCACGCCGACCTCCTGCTGGTGGACAAACGCCGCGTGCACCCCAACAAGTCCGAAGTGATGAATATCATCGGCGAGGCCAAAGGTAAAAACATTATCATCGTCGATGACCTGATCGACACTGCCGGAACCTTCGTTAATTGCGCCAGAGCGCTGATTGACGCCGGCGCCAAAGAAGTCTACGGGGCATGTACCCATCCGGTGTTTTCAGGGCCTGCCCTGGACAAGTTGACGGAGAGCCCCTGTGCCAAAATTCTGGTGACGGACACGGTCCCGCTGACCAAACCGATCGATAAAATCGAAGTGCTCTCGTCCGCCAAAATTTTTGCAGAAGCGATCATCAGAACGCATAACAATCGCTCGATTTCCTCGCTGTTCGATATTACGTTCTGACGCTCCCGCTTCCGCTGTTCCACGCGATAAAAACTTTCAGCAAGCTGATATAAGGTCTAATATCATGAGTCTTATTCCCTTAACTGTCGAGCGCCGCGATTCGGGCAAAAGCGTTGCTCGCGCTCTCCGTCGCGACGGCCTCACGCCGGGCGTCTACTACAAAAACGGCGAAGAAGGCATCGCGATTTCGGTTCCGACGCTCAATCTGCGTCCGATTATCTACACGCGCGACAAACACATCGTCGAGCTGTCGATCGCCGGCCAGGAAGGCGTTCAGCGCTGCATCGTGCGCGACGTGGTGTTCGATCCGATCACCGATGAAATCGTGCACTTCGATCTCTTCGGTCTGACCGAAGGCAAAGAGGTTCGCATCCGCGTGCCTGTGCGCTTTGAAGGTCAGTCCGTCGGTGAACGCGGCGGCGGTATCGCTACGGCGGTCATGTCCAGCGTGCGCATCGTGTGCCAGCCGGAAAACATTCCCGCCAGCATTAAAATCGACATCAGTGCGATGAAAATCGGCGAGAATCTGCGCGTCCGCGACATGACGTGGGACGGCGGCGAGATTATCGAACCGCCCAGCGCTGTTATCTACCGCGTTGCTACCTCCCGTCGCGCCATGGCCGGCGCTCAGACGGATGCCGCGGCAGCCGGCGCCGAAGCCTGATTTCCGTAACCCCGCTCGTTCAGGAACCCTCTGCCGATGGCGTCTGCGGATCATGTCGACTGGCTGATTGTCGGTCTCGGAAACCCCGGCGCGCGTTATGCGGACACCCGCCACAACATCGGCTGGATGGTTTGTGAAAAGCTCGTTCCCGCGGACGAGTGGCGGCAGGGCGGTCGGCTCTGGATGGAAGCGCGCCTGCGCGTCGGACGGCACAAGCTGCTGCTCGTCGAACCGCTGACCTATATGAATCTCTCCGGCGAGGCCGTCAAAGCCGTCGCCGCGAACCTGAAAATCGGAAGCGACCGGATCGTAGCCGTGGTCGACGAGTACAACTTTCCCGTCGGCAGGGTGCACCTGAAGCGCGGCGGCAGCGACGGCGGACACAACGGTATCGCGTCGCTCATCGACGAACTCGGCAAAGCCGATTTCTACCGCCTGCGCTGCGGCATCGGGCGCGACTTCGGGCCGGGCGGCCTGGTCGACTACGTGCTGGCGCCCTTCGGCGCGGAGCAGACTGTTGAGCGGGATGTCATGATCGACCGCGCGGGGATGGCGCTGAAACACCTGGCGCGCATCGGCGCCGGACGAGCGATGTCCGACATCAATTCCGGCGCACTGTGGGCTCCGCCCAAAAAAGCGCGACCGGAAACGCCGGGACAAAAAAAGGCGGATTTAACAAAGCCCCAACATCCCGCTCCCGCGGACAAACAGACTCCGGCGAACGGCAGCGAGCCGGAACGACCGTCCGAACCCGAACAGTGAAAATTTGAAACGAGCGCCGCACAGGCGCAGCAGTTTAGAGCGGCTGCCTCTTTAGTCCGATTTGCCGTTGCCGACAGCGGGACGTGCCGGAGCGTAAAGAGCGTCGCATTTTCAAACTCCTTTCAGGATTGATCAATGTCCAATTACAACGGCCCCAAGGTTCGTGTATCGCGTAAAATCGGCGTGCCCATGACGTCGAAAGCGAAAAAGTACATGGATCGCAAGCCCTACACTCCGGGGCAGCACGGCAACGCCAAACGCCGTCCCAAAGTGAGCGACTACGGTAAACAGCTGCTCGAAAAGCAGCGCCTGCGCCTGCAGTACAACATCCACGAGCGCCAGCTGCGCCGCTACATCGCCAAAGCCAACCGCATGCTCGGCAACACCGGTGAAATCCTGGTTCAGCTGCTGGAATCGCGCCTGGATTCGGTCGTGTACCGCTCCGGCCTGGCCCGTTCCATTTACGCCGCGCGTCAGTACGTGACGCACCGCCACGTGGAAGTCAACGGCAAACGCGTGGACATCCCGTCCTACCAGCTCAAGCCGAACGACACGATTTCGATCAAGGAAAAAAGCCGCAAACTGGAGTGTTTCCAGGAAGCGATCCGCACGAGCGCGCCTCCGGCCTACATCGACCTTTCGAAGGCCGACCTGAGCGCCAAGTTCATGTACCTGCCGCCGAGCGAAGAAGTGCCCATCATCTGCGAAGTGCCGCTGGTGATCGAATACTACTCGCGTTAAGCGCAGCGGCGGGCGGTCTGCCGTTCGCGCATCCGACAATTGCAATCCCTCCGTGCCGCGGCGCAGAGGGATTGCTTTTTTTTGGCCATATTCGAACACTGTCGCCTCCCGGATGTGCGTCTCCCGGGGGACGCCGGCGGCTCGATCCGCCGATTCTGCACGATATACAGCGGGAACATCATGGCACGCATGAATCACGAAAAACTGCCGAAAGAGGCGCGCCCGGACAAGGGCGGCACGTACACGGTGGCGCACGAGGGCCGCGAACTCTACCGCGCGGAAATCGTCAAATACGGCGGCGGCTGCTGGGCGACGGTCAAGATCGTCGACCCCCTGTCGATGGCGGGCGATCCGTCGTTTGCGGCGGGCACGGAGTTCGACCTGCGCGTGGCGATGTACGAATTTCTTGCCTGAGCGAGGGCTTTGGGGCTCTGAACGGGCTTCCGGCTGGGCGCTGCGCGCATGCGCCGGTCTTGAGCGCTGCGCGGCTCCTTCGTTCGCCGCTTACTTTTTTCTCTGTTGTTTGTCGCCGCATCAGGAAGGTCAATGCGCTACCCCGAACATCTGATCGATCAGATTCGACACCAGTCCGACATCGTCGAGGTGGTGGGGGAGGTGGTGTCCCTGCGCCGCCGCGGCAGCAACTACGTGGGTCTGTGCCCCTTTCACAACGAAAAGACGCCGTCGTTCAACGTCAATCCCGAGCGCGGCATTTACAAGTGTTTCGGTTGCGGCAAGGGCGGCAATGTCTTCACCTTTCTGCAGGACTACCACCGCCTGAATTTTCCCGAAGCGGTCAAACAGCTGGCGCACAGAGCCAACGTGCCGCTGCCGGAGGAAGATACCACGCCGCAGGAACGCGAGCGCATCGACCGCCAGACGGCGGCGGGCAAGGCGATGGCCGAAGCGGCGGCGTACTGGCACCGCCTGCTGTTCACCGAGGCGGGCAAACCCGCGTTGGCTTATCTGCGCAAGCGCGGTTTCAGCGAAGACACGATCAAGATTTTTATGCTGGGTTTTGCGCCCGATTCCTGGGACGCGACGCTGCGCGAAATGGACCGTCTGGGATTTGAAATCGAGCAGCTGGAGGCGGCGGGCCTGGTGCGCGCACGCGAATCCGGCGGGCACTTCGACTTCTTCCGCAATCGCGTCACTTTTCCGATCTGGAACGTTTCCGGCCGCGTGATCGGCGCGGGCGCACGCATTCTGCCGGGCGACGACAATCCGGCCAAGTACGTCAACTCGCCGCAGTCGCTGATTTACGACAAAAGCACGGCGCTCTACGGTCTGTTCCAGGCGCGCGATGAGATCCGCCGCAAAGAGGCGGTGCTGCTGGTGGAGGGCTATGCCGACGTCATCGGCCTCTACCAGGCGGGCGTGCGCAATGTCGTGGCGGCCAGCGGCACCTCGTTGACGCCGCAGCAGGTGGCGCGGCTGAAGCGCTACTGCAAACGCATGTTCCTGGTGTTCGACGCGGACGCCGCCGGCGCGAATGCCGCGCTGCGCGGCATCGACACGGCGCTGCGCGAGGACATGGACGTGCAGATCGTCACCCTGCCCGAGGGCGAGGATCCCGACAGCCTGGTGCTGAAACAGGGCACAAAAGCATTCGAGCAGCGCCTGGCGGCGGCGGTGGACGCCATACAGTTTAAGGCCGAGCTGTTGAAGCGGCGCGGGGAGATGGACGCGCCGGACAGCGCGGCGCAGGCCCTGCGTTCCATCGTTTCCACCGTGGCGCTGATTCCGGACCACCTGAAACGCGAACTGCACCTGAAACGCCTGGCCGAAACGATGCGCATCCGCGAGGAGACGCTCTACGCCGAGCTGCGCGAAGTAAACAAGGAATCGACCCTGCAACAGGTGCGCCGCGCCGAGTCATCGGGTCCGATCGTTGCGCGCGAAGCCAAACGTTCCGAGCGCGCCGCGCCGCAGCAAACAGCGGCGAAGGGGAACGACGCCGGGCTGAGCCAGGAAGAAGAATTGCTGCTGCGCTGCGCCCTGGCTGAGCCGCGTTCCTTTGAGTACATCGTCACACAGATGGAAGAGCGCTCGGTCGAATTCACGTCGGAAACCGGCAAGCGCACCTTTGCGATCCTGCTCACCAAGGCGGAGAACAGCGCCGACCCGCTCAACAGCGCGCTGAGCGACGAGAGCATCAGCGACGAGGACCGCTCGATCCTGAGCGGCCTGGCGGTGGACAATGCGGAGGAAAGCCCCAACTGGTCCCGATTCGGCGTGTACTACGAAGCGCCCAGCCTGACCAAGATGCTGGACGACGCGCTGAGCCAGCTGTTGCGCAGCGCCTGCCGCGAGCGCCTGCGCGCCGTGCAGGCGCAACTGTCGAAAGGCGGCGGCGGCTCCGATCTGGAGCTGCTGCGCGAATTTCAGGAACTGCGCCGGCAGCTGAGCGAGCTGGACGAGCGCTTCTCGACGAACTGAGGGCCGCCGCGCGCCCGAACACTACAGGCCCGGCGACGGACGCAGCGACTTCCGGCTGAGCGCGCGACGACGAACAAAAATTCAGAAAGCGAGCCGGAAGGAGCCGCAAGGCGAAGGAGGGCGCTGCAATCCGGGCCGCACCACGTCCGCGCGAAAAAGATTTGAAGCGAATCCCCGAATTCTTGTAGTTTTGCACTTTCTATGCGCGTTGGCGTACTCCCGCAACCGAACGAGCAGATGACATGGATTATACCGCGATTGCCTTTTTTCTTCTGGCGGCCGGAGCAGTTGCAACCGCGATTCTGACGATTACGCGTCGCAATCCGGTCAGCGCCGCAATGTTTCTGGTGGTGCATTTTGTGTGCCTGTCAGGTTTGTATCTGACGCTCCAGGCGCAGCTTCTGGCCGCGCTGCAGGTGATTGTTTACGCCGGCGCCATCATGGTGCTGGTGCTGTTTGTGATTATGCTGCTCAATATGGGCGACGAAGAGAAACTGGCCGAGCGCGTCAACCAAAGGCGCATACTGCCGATGGCGCTGGGCCTGGCCTTTGCGCTGCAGCTGGCGATTGTTTTCCTGTCCGAACCCTCGCCGCAGTTTGCGAAGATGGCGGAAAACGCCGGTGAAATCGGCACGGTGGAAAGCATCGGGCAGACGATGTTTACGACCTATCTGTTCCCGTTTGAAGCGGTGTCGCTGCTGCTGCTGGCCGCAATTATCGGCGCGATTATCCTTGCAAAACGCCGCCTTGTCACTAACTGAGGGATAATCCGATGATGACTTCAATTCCCCTGGAATACTACCTGACGCTGTCCGGCGTGCTGTTTACCATCGGTGCGGTGGGCGTGCTGACGCGGCGCAATGCGATTATCATTTTCATGTGCATTGAGTTGATGCTCAACGCCGTCAACCTGACGCTGGTCGGTTTTTCCGCTTACCTGGGCGATGTGACCGGACAGATCTTCGTCTTCTTTGTCATGACCGTCGCGGCGGCGGAAGCGTCGATCGGACTCGCTATCGTACTCGCGCTGTTCCGCAACAAAGAGACCATCTACGTCGACGAAGTCAACCTGATGAAACTCTGATCGCGCCTGCGGATTTCGGCTGCCAGGGCCGCAAAACCGCGCTCCGGCGTCGACAGCCATTTTGCTGCATTATTAAATATTCAACCGGCCCAGCGCATGAAGGGCCGGTTTTTTTCGTTTTAGACAACAGCCCGGTTTTATGGCTTTGTCACAAAGGTGAAATACTATAATTTCATCGGCGGACGAGGGGTTTCATTGAGGAAGAGGAGCGCGGCATGCGACGCCACCAGGTCAAAGAGATGATAGCAGACGGCGAGTCCGACACCGTTGAGTTCAAACGCAAGTGCGTCTCCCCCGAGAAAATAGCCCGCGAATTGATCGCCTTTGCCAACAGCGGCGGCGGTTTCCTGCTCGTCGGCGTCGATGACGACGGCAAGATCGTCGGCGTCGAGAGTGAAAAGACCGAGATGGCGGTGATCAACGAAGCCTGCCAACGGTACATCCGCCCGGCCCTTGAACCGGACATTCACATTGTAAATTTCCGCCGCGACGACGTGATCGTCGTAGAGGTGGCCGAATCGCAGCTCAAGCCGCACCGCCTGGTCTGTCCCGACGACGACAGCCAGGACCGCGACAAAAATTTCTACGAGTCCGTTTTTGTGCGTCAGGGCGAGGCTTCGGTGCAGGCCAGCAAGGAACTGGCCAGGGTACTGGAGGCGCAGAACCCGGACGCGCAGCCGGTCACGCTCAGCATCGGCCGCCACGAGAAGACGGTCTTTGAATTTCTCGACAGCCATCCGCACATCACCGTCAGCGACTTCGCGCGCATCAGCAAGATATCCGAACCGCGCGCGGCCAAACTGCTCGTTCGTCTGGTGCGCGCCGGCGCGCTCAACATCAATCTTGGTCAGGAAGCCGACTTTTACACGCTCGTCGGCTGAAAGCGCCGCATTTCTCCTTCCGCTCAACTTTTGGCCTGCAATATCGTACATGCGGCCTTCGTTCGTCCGTGGGTCCATAATTGCGGGCCGCGGCGCGGCGCGCCTCTGAACGTTTTCTCCGCCCCGCGGAATTTTGACTCTGACCGACAGTTGACGACGGAAATATATGCAGTTCCTCAATCCCATTGTTTTGCTCGGACTGGCCGCCGCCGCCATTCCGCTGCTTCTGCACCTGCTCAACCTGCGCCGACTGAAGACGGTGGAATTCAGCAGCATTCGCTTTCTGCGCGAGTTGCAGAAGTCGCGCATCCGCAAAGTGCGCCTCAAACAGATTCTGCTGCTGATCCTGCGCACCCTGCTGATCGTCAGCATCGTCATGGCATTTGCGCGTCCGACGGTTGAGACCTCGCTGCCGGGCTTCGGCGCACAGGCGCGGACGAGCGCCGTCTTCATCATCGACAACTCCTTCAGCATGGACATCGCCGACGAACGCGGCGTCCGCCTCAAACAGGCGCGCGACGCGGCGCTGGAGATACTGGGCGCGCTGGAGGACGGCGACGAAGCGGCATTGGTCCGCATGGCCGACCTGGACGACCAGCGTTTCTTTGAGTTCTCGCGCGACTTTGCGCTGATGGAAGAAGAAATCCGCAAAATTCCGATAGCCTGGTCCATTGGACGGCTCGAATCCAGCCTGCGGCTGGCTTCTTCGATTCTGGAGTCATCGGCCAACGTGAACCGCGAGATATTCCTGATCACCGATGCGCAGCGCAACATCGTCAGCGAGGATCTGCGCGATTCGCTGCAGCTGTTCGACAACAACGTCTCGCTCTTTGTTGTCCCGGTCGGCATCGGTTCCGCCGCGGGCGAACGCAATCTCTCTGTCGATTCCCTGGCCGTCCTCACCCGCATCTTTGAAGTAGACAAACCCGTCGAGGTCGACGCGCGCATCCGCAACAGCGGCGCGGACGACGTCGAAGGCGTCATTGTCAGCATGTTGTTCAACGGCGAGCGCGTGGCGCAGCACGCCGTCGACATTCCGGCGGGCCAGGTGCGCAGCGTCTCGATGACGGCCAATCCGCGCGGCACGGGCGTGGTACGCGCCACGGTGGAAGTTGAAGGCGACGTGCTGGATGCCGATAACTCGCGCTACTTCGGATTCGTGATTCCGGACATTCCGCGCGTGGCCCTGGTCGGCGCGCCGGAAGACACGCAGTTCGCCGCGCTGGCGCTGACGCCGGACCGCAATGCCGCGCCGCGTGCGCAGGTGCGGCAGCTGACGCCGCAGGAGCTGGCGGCGGGCAACCTGAATCAATTCGACGTCATTTTCCTGCTGAACACGCCGGTCCCCGGCGCGGGCGAAATCCTGCGACTGCGCAACTACGTGGACGCCGGCGGCGGGCTGTACGTCGCGGCCGGTCCGAACATGGACGTGGAAGCCGCCAACCGCGATTTCCTGCCGCAGCTGGGCTTCGGTGCGGCGACGATGAAAACATTCCCCGAAGATGCGCCGGCCGAGTTCAGCGACGTCGACCGCGTGCACCCGCTGTTTACCGGCGTGTTCAAAGGCGTGACGGGCGGCGATGCGGGCGTGGTGGAATCGCCGCGCATGTTCACGGCCGTGCCGATCGCCAGCGCGCAGAACATTATCTCGATGCCCGGCGGCGCTTTTCTGGCGGAAAACAAACTGGGCAACGGGCGCGCGCTGTACTGCGCGGTTCCGACGGGCGGCGGCTGGAGCAGCTTTCCCTTCACCGGCATCTTCGTGACTCTGGTCAACCGCTCGGTGGCGTACCTCTCGGCGCGCGAGTCTATCGGCAGCGATCTGCTGGTGGGCGAGAGCGCAAATGTGCAGCTGCCGCGCAAGTACGCGGGCGGCGGCAACTTCAAAATTGTGGACCCGGAGGGCACGGAGTTTTTCCGCCAGGCGGCTGTGCTGCCCGGCGGCGCGGTCCTCTCGCTTGAGGCTTTGCGCCGTCCCGGCGTCTACGTGGTTTCGGCGGCGGACGAGCGCGTGGTGCACACTCTGGCTGTCAACGTACCGGCGAGCGAGTCGCAGATCGACCCGCTTTCCGTCGAAGAGCTGCTGGACGTGATACGCGTGACGGTGCCGGACGAGGGTCAGGTGGCGGTGATCGACGACATCAACCAGGTGTCGACTTTGATAGACCGCGCGCGCGTGGGGACGGAGTTGTGGAAGATTTTTGTGATGCTGGCGATAGTGATCGCGCTGGCTGAAATGTTTCTGGCCAGATCGAAGCAGTCGGAAGCGGTGACGCCCGAGGCGGCCACGGCGTGATAGTTTGAAGTGTGTGGGCCGCGCGCTTGCATGCTCGTGTGGAGAGATAACTTCGATCGCTGTGGCGTCTTCCGTTTATCACCAATGGCTGCCCGTTTGGGACTCAATCGTCGACAGCGGAATTTTTGGCACGCAAGATTTTCGAGCTGTGTGCCCTTAGGGCTCACAACTCATACGTAGTTCTACGTATTTTTGGCCTCAATCCCCCTTTCCGCTGGCAATCCTCTCCGCTCCCGCGTAAATTGACCGCATGTTGCGTTCTCAGTCCAGTCTTTTCCGTTTTGTCTTCAGCGCTCTGCTCGCGTTCACAAGCGCGATGCCCGCGGCTTTTGCCCAGGTGACGATCATCGCGCCGCCGCAAGGCGTCGCCGTCAATGGCGGCGAGACCGTGCGCATCAAGTGGCAGGTCACGCCGCCCGGAGTACCCGTCAATCTGGCGTATTCCGACGACGACGGGCAATCCTGGCAGCTCATCGCGACAGATCAGCGCGGGCAGTTCTTCGACTGGCAAGTGCCCGCTTCGGTGACGAACAAAGTTGTGATCCGCGCCGCGCGCAGCGCCGGGGGCGACCCGACGGCGGTGCGCGAAATTGCGCACGCGCGCGACGAGATCCGCTGCCTGCGATTTAACGCATCCGGCGATCGTCTGCTGGCGGCCGCGCGCAGCGGCGCGGTGGACGTCTACGATCCGCTCGACGGCTCATTGATCGGCTCGGTTGCGCCGCCGGCTCCGGCCGAGATCAGTTATCAGGCGCAGTTCCTGGCCGACGACGCCCAGCTGGTTTTTACCCAGGGCAACGCGCTCTATCACGCCGTCGACTACAGCTCGCCGCCGCTTCGGCTCGACATTCCCGAACACGAAAACTTTATCCGCGCCGTGGACGCGCATCCGCAGCGCATGCTCACGGTTTCGGCCGATAATGGCGGCGGCGTCGCCGTCTTCGACATTGCGGCGGGAACGACGCTCAAGCACTTTGAGACGGCCGGCGACAGGCTCTACGACGTGCGTTTCTCTTCGAGCGGTCGTTACATCATCTACGCCGGCGACCGCGGCCTCATCTACGTGCGCGACTGGCAAAACGAAGCACCGACCGATGCGCCGGCCTACATCGGCGGCACACACGGCATCATAAGCGAACGCCCGGACGGCACGCTCGACACCAACTCCCGCCTGATCTGGTCGGTAGCGATGAACGACGAGGAGACCTGGCTGGCCAGCGCCGGAGCCGACAGAACCATCAGGCGCTGGAACTTTGCCGCGGGAATTCCCGAGGCGACGGAAATTTTCAGCGGACATGCTGCGCCCGTCTGGTCCACCGCAATTGTGCCGCGCGGCGACCGGCTTCTGTCCGGCTCGCTCGACGCCAGTATCCGCCAGTGGGACCCTTACGGTTCGTTTGAAATCGGCCCGACGCTTATTCACGGCGGTCAGGTGCTCACAATCGACTACTCATCCTCGCGCGACCTCATCGCCTCGGCCGGGCGCGACCCCTTCATCAAAATCTGGGAAAGCGGTTATTCGGCTGCCGCGGCCGACACGGTTGAACTTGCCATCGGCCGCCGCGAAATAGTGCTGCGCATTCCCCACATCGTTTCGCGGCCGGGCAAAATTGTCACGATACCCGTCATCCTGGAAAACCGCGCCGAACTCCAGTTGGACGAGCCGATTCGTCTGCAACTGACGCTCGAATCGCCGCGCACGCTGGCCGACATTCAGGGTGCATTTTACGACAGTGCCGTGCCGGACTACGGCGAGCTTAACGCCCTGACCGACACGCTGGACCTGACCGTTGAAATCGACGGCGCGACGGACACTCTGAATTTTTACCCTGCGCGCGTTCTACACGGCACGCCAACCACCCAGCCGATCAGGTTTCGACGCGTGCCGGCGTCTGGTCCTGCGGCGCTGGACATTGTGCAGATTGACGGCAGTTTGTCGATTGAAGATGAATGCAATGACGGCCTCACGCCCCGCGAACTGATCCTGACCGGCGCTTCGACCTTGCAGATTGTGGATCTTTCGCCCAATCCGGCGGATATCAATACGACGCTGGCATGGCGCTACAGCGGGCGGCGCAACCTGATTCTGGCGATCCTCGACAACCAGGGCGCCCTCATTCGCCGCCAGGAAGTGAGTGATTCCGGCGGCAACTCCGTGCTGCTCGACCTGCGCGCGTTGCAGCAGGGCCAGTATTTTGTGCGGCTCAGCGACGGCAGACAGAGCGTCAGCCGCAAATTTGTCGTGCTTCGCTAGGGCTGTTCAACCGACTTCAACACCTTTCTGAATTCTCTTGTTAGTACCGGCTGCGCACTACGAGTTTGAAATGTCAAGCGGCTCAGCGCTCGTTGGACCGCCTTTTTATTTGGAATGCGTGTTCTCGGCGACTAGATTAAGCCACTGCCGAAACGCATTCGATTTATTGCCCAACTGCCCATAGTACGCCATACGATCGACAGCTTTGCCGACTGAATCTGCACCGAACCGCTGCACGAGTTAAATACTTGCCGGTCTGGTCATGTTAACTGATGTTCCGCCACTGCTCAGCCGCACTGCTCTCGCAAAAACTGAATTGCACTTAAACTGCCGTTTAACACCTTGTCCACGCACACGACCGCCCGTTTGCTGCGCGGCCCGCGCATGCCCGTTTAACAACCACAATTCAATACATATTCACAGAATTATACCGAGTGCCTTGTCATGAGCAAAGTATTATCGCTTCTTGCCATTGCCCTGTTTATTGCTCCCGCCCTGGTCCGGGCCGGAGAATTCCCCGACTCAAATACCGACTGCCCCGACGATACGCCGACCGGCGCCGTGATGAAAGTTCTGTTCCCCAACGGACAGGAAGTAGAAGTTAATCTCTACGATCCGCATACCATTATCGGTCGTTCCGATCCGTTTACGGAAGGCGACGCCGACGACGATGGCGCGCCCGTATGCGGCGCCGGTGCGGCTCCGTATGCCGATATGCTGGAAAACGTCCCCGACGCCTGCTTCAGACCGACCGGCTGGCTGGAAACGCCTTCGACGCGCCGCGAAGTTCACACGGAAATTCTGTCCTTTGTTTTACAGGGCGGCGGTGTGACGATCAAAGCCGGCCAGCCCTACTACGACGCAGTTGCCGGTACTGATCAGGAGAGATTTTTTCGCTATTCAACCGGTGAAGTCTCGTCCGATTACGCCGGCAACCCGGTGGACGTGACAAAAGATTTTACGGCCAACAGCTACTTTAACGTTTACTGTCAGGTCGAAATCGATCTGCCGTTTTTTAAACACAAACTGTACAACAAAGACGTGATGCTGCTGCGGTCAAAGATTACGCAGTTTCCGCCGGACTTCGGCCTGCCCTCGTCCACCTATATTCACGATCCCAATTTTCCGCCGGTACCGCTCTACGATTCAACCGGCAGGCTCATCTGTTACCTGACCAGTGCCGGCCACGGTTCGCCGGATTCAACGACGGTGTTTCCGCATACGCCCAAACCCGATCCGTGGAAGTGTCCGATTCACTTCTGCGTGGACGCCACCTCGGCCGGCCTGAGCACGCTGGCCACCGGCGTGTCGCCCAATGATGTCAACTTTAATCACGGAACGGCGCAGCATCCGCTGGCCGTTTACCTTTCGTCCGGTCAGAACGTCGGGCAGGGGCCGGATATGTCGAACGTGATGGACGTCGTACCCGACATAGGTTTTGCAGCCGGGGATAACATGTTAAGTTTTTCCTACGGCGAAGATGGAACCTTGCGGCCGCACCTGCCGCCGAATAATTGTACGTCCCTGCCCGGCGCACTCTATTTCTCGGTTGGACGCAACTCGACCGGCGCCACCTGTACGGCCGTGTATCAGAATTCCACCGGCGTGCTTGTGCAGGTGACGGAAGCCGCGGCGGACGTCTACTCGTCAAAGGTTAACTCCTTCGGCAGTTATCGCGGTCACGGCGGCATCCACCCGCCTGCGCTGACAAACGTCACGGCTGTCGACAACGTGCAGCTCGGCCTCGCGCCGATGAATGTCAACCAGATTACGGACAACGTCACCGGACTTGATCTGAACCGGCGCAGCAACAGCTACTACATGTACACCACGACCTCGGCGATGCGCATCTACGCAACGTTCGACGGTCCCTCGTTTACAAATTCAAATGCCAACATCTATACCGTCGACCTCTCGTTTAACACGCTGGATCCGTCCAACCTGGTGCTCTTTGCCACGCCGCAGGACATGGGCCTGCAGCAGGCCGACGTGATCGACGCCATATCGCTCTCGGATGTAACTCCCACGCAGCTCTGTCCGGCGCAGGCCAACGGCGCACGCGACGCCAATCTCGACGAAGTGCTCTTCTCGCTTGCCCCCGGATCGCCGACGCTGACAAACAACGGCTACTCGGCGGCGGATGTGTTTTACTCGGATTTCGACGGCAGCTTTTCCCTGTTTGCCTCGCACTCCGTGCTGGGATTGTTAAGCAGCGACGATATCGATGCCGTCGATATTAAACCGATTTCGGTGCCCTATCTGCACTACAACGTCACCAGCGCCGAGTACTGCCCGGACAGCTCCATGGTGAACGTGACGTTCAACGCCGTGCGCACCGGCGGCCGGTATCCGTTTACCATCGCGCTGGCGCCGGGCTCGGACCCGCTGCCGACGGGCTGGACGCTCGACGCAACCACGGGGAACATTAACGGCAATCTGGACAATCCGACGAACGGGCCGATTGACATTATCGTACGCGTAACCGACTTCGACAATTACACGGCGGAAACGACGATCACAATCAACATCAAAGGGCCGCCAACCTGTTCATATTCATCGCCGACGGTTGTGGTTGTCGGCACCTGGGCCAGCATTACGCCGACGGTGACGGGCGGCACGCCGCCCTACTGGTTTGGCGAGGTAGGTTACAACCTGCCCTGGACATTCTATCTCGATTCCTACACGGGTGAAATTTCCGGAGCTTCGGATTCCACCGGCGTGTACGACGTCGAGATAGAATGCGTCGATGCCTGCGGCAGCGTCACGACCTGTTCGATTCAAATCATTTCGGTGACGAGTTCCGGCCTGGTTGTGGGCGTCAAGGATATGAATACCTCGATTGTGCGCGGCAACACTATGTCGACGCGCATTCGCCCCAATCCTTCAAGCCACAGCGCCGAAATCGAGTATGAGCTGAGCAAAGCCGCCCATATCGAAATAGTGCTCCACGACGTACGCGGTCGGGAGGTGCTGCAACTCTACGAAGGCGACCGCAGCGCAGGCGAACACGTCTTGCGCCTGAACAGCGCGGAACTTGAACCGGGGCAGTACTACTACACCATTAAATCGCCGACCGAAAGCATCGTCAACACCGTCGTGATTGTGCGTTAAACAGGATTGAAATCCCCGACGTAAAGCGGCCGGGTTCCCGTGGGAGCCCGGCCGCTGTTGTTTGCGACGGAATGGAATCTCTGCGCTTGAAGACTTGAAGTGAAAAAGTTGAGAACACCGCGCCGTGCCGTTGATCTCCCGGTGGTTAACAAGGGAGGATTTTGAAGGCTGTTTAAAAAGCAACGGGGACGTTCCTAAGTCGAAACGTCCCCGATACGCGGCCGGGCGGCGCAGGGCAGGAAATTCCGGATTAACGGGAAATTACAATGCGCGCAACGGAGGAATAGTGCGAGCTTTCCAGTAAGACAAAGTATGCGCCGACAGGAAGGCCGGAGGCGTCCCAACGAAAGCTCTGGCGGCCCTCCATAAGATAACCTTTAAACAGTACGGCCACCTGTTGCCCGCGCAGGTCCACCACGCGCAGCGTCGCGTCGACCAGCTCGGGATTGTTTAAGCTGATGTTCACGTCGTTGACCGCCGGATTGGGCGTCACCTCCAGCTGCGGGCCGACAGGTTGCTGAATCCGGTCGCCCGCATCGGTAATGAGCGGTGTGGCGATCACAAGACTGTGCATCGCCTGTTCGTCCGCCGTATACTGCGTCAAGGTCGTGGAGTTGTTGTAGATAACCTCGACATAGTGCGGCGTGAAATAAGTGGATGTGCCGCCGCTGTTAACGTATTCGACCAGATTGACGTTGTCGGTGAAACCCTCCGCATTGGCCGTGGTCGACGACACCAGTGTCATGGTCGCGTCATAGACATTAACGGTCGCGTTGGTCAGTGCTTCGTCATCCTGGTTCTTAACGTTAAATGTCGTGGACCAGGTGCGTTCCAGCGTCGATCCGGCCGGTACGTTTTCCTTGTTGCTGTCGTAGAGGGAATTTAACATGTAGAGGTAGGCGTTGTTGCTCAGCTCGACGTCGTCGCCGGCGGAGCCGCTTATATCGGCGCCCTCAACGGTAAAGTTGGACACGCCGTCGGCCAGAATGCCGTCATCGCCGGAATCCGTAATGTGAAAGCCGTCGATCGTCAGGCCGGAGAGCGAGCCGCTTAACACAAGGCCGTCGCCGCCGCTCTCGTGCACGGCGCCGCCGTCGATGACTCCTGAAGCGCCGGTTAAATGCAGACCGTCGTCCGGCCCCACCAATGCAATCGCCATCCAGTCCACTGTGCCTTCAACGTCGGCGGTCCAGGTGACGTTATACTCCGGGTCGATGATCGAATTGCCAAAGATGAACGTGCCGCCGGGATCGATGTCGAGCGAGCCGGATGTGTACAGATGCACGTTTGAGTTGGTGATTTCAATCGTGCCGTTGGTCGAGAGAATGCTGCCGAAGAGATGCGCCTGGTTAAACACCAGCTCATCGCCGTCGACGATGTTGGTGTTGATGGTCGTGTGCACCAGAGCGTTAACGATCTGGAGCGTTGTACTGTTGTCGTAGGAGTCGACAACCATCGCCGTAATCAGCGTTCCCTGCGTGGCAGTCGTCGGCACCGTGCCGGAGAGGTTGACAGTCTCCGGGTTGATGAGCGTCGAGGTTGTTAAAGTCGTCGGGTTAACTTCCAGCTGCCAGCCGGTGATGGGCACGACGGTGGCGTTCAGCGTGTGGTTGGGCTCTTCCTCGATCGGAATGGCGTAAAACAGATTCTGGCCGGGCAGGTAGGCGGTTGTGTTGAAGTATAACACCTCGTCTTCATTATTGACGCTAGCGGTGCGGTCGCTGCCGCGCGGTTTGGCGGAGTTGGTCGACTCAACTAACCGGAACTTGCGGCACTTGCCCGGCCCGCCGGCTATGCACTTTTTAACGTCCCGCTGCAGCGAACCGTCAAAACTGCCTATTTTAACGTCGTCGCACATAACGTCCACAGAAGTGCCGACAGGTCGGTCATTTCTCTCCTCCGCATAGACGCGTGTGTACCAGGTTGACGATTTCTCGATCTTGGTGCCGCCGCCCGGTTTAGGCACCGGCGTTTCATTCACATAACAGGTGCGGCAGATCGTATAGTGAACGTGTCTGCCTGTCGTATTTTTCTTGCGCTTGTACGATGATTTGCTCGTAGCCGTCGTGCGCGCGCCGTTGTCCAGATCGGTCCAGCCCGGATGGCGATTGCCGACCGCGGTGTCGCGATTGGCGGCCCACATTATTGCTTCCTTGATTGATATTTTTGAATCGCCGTTAACATCGGCGGAATCATTCTGGCTGCAGGCTTCCAGCCCCTTGTAAAAGTAGGTGCCGCAGCTGTCCCGGCGATACGTCGTCCGGCCGGAAGAGGATGAATAAACCAGCTCGCCGCTCAGCGTCTCGGATGTGCCGCCGTCTCCGGGCACGGACTTGTCCTGCATGGCGCTTTCCGAGGTTCCCGCGTAACAGGCTTCGATGCAGATACAGACTTCCTCTGCGCCGTTTTCAATGAGTTTGCACGCCAGTGTTTTCCACTTCATCTGACCGCCCTGCAGGTACGCGCTGCCGCCTTTGTCGCCGTGACCGCCGTAGAAAAAGTAGAGTTTGTCGCAGTCCTGCAGCGATTCCAGCATGTCGCAGACTTCCTGTTCGGTGGCGCCGTCCATGCCCGCGCCGCCGGTCAGTGTTTTAATGTTTTCATCGGCAATTTGCGGGCCGCGTGGATTGTTGTTTAAGTAGTTCTTGATGCGGTTGACGTCGTTGGCGCGCGCTACTTTTTCACCGCTGTTGTCGCCTTCTTCAGGTTTGCCGGTTACAATCAGCGCCCAGGTTGTTGTGACGGGATTGTCCTCGGGTGAATAGGTGACAACATCGTAGTGTGCGGCCTCATACGTACCGTAGATCTGATCGGCGCTGGTATTGTGGGCGTCCAGCAGGGAGGGGATTTCCAGTCCGTCGATCAGCGGCCAGGAGTCCGCGTCGAGCACTTCGTACGCGCCCGTCCAGACGTTAAACAGAATAAAACTGGTCGAGTGATTCCACTCGGCTATTGGTTCGTTGTCGAACCAGAAGAAGTAGGTCTTGGCGTCGAGCGTGCGGTCAATGATTCCCTCGTTGTCCGTCACCTGCGTGCCCACCGGCAGCCAGGTCGTCGGCTCACTGTAGTTGTGCAGAAAAGCCACCAGCGTGGACGCTATCGGGCTTGGGTTGATGAGATCATTCGTGATGGTCGCGATGGCGTCGCCCGTCGAAATGATCGTCTCGTTGACAAACACCGTTGAAAAATCCTGGTTGTTAAACGGATCCAGATCCGCCAGCGTGCTGGTGACAATCACCGTGTGCTGGCCGGTCTGGTTGGGCGTCCAGGGGCCGGCGGCGGCCACGGCGCTCTGTCCCATCGGCAGCGCGCCGAGCATGATGTTCTCGGGGCCGTAAACGACCATGCCGTTCATGTCTTCCACGACAAATTCAACAATGACAAACGGTGCGTCGCCCGGGCCGTTGTTTGTTATCATGGCTTCCAGCGGAACGTCGAAACCGGCGTCCAGCGCTGCCAGATCCGGTGGGGAGATAACGTCGTCCACGCTGAGGTCGTAGTTCTGAGCTGCGGCGCTCGAGCTCATGAGTATCGCCGCCGCCAGTCCGTAGATAGTGCGTTTGAAACAGTTCATGATGTGATAATCCTTTGATTTGTTAAAAAGAAGTCAGGTCGGCAGTGTGCAGTCCCAAAGCGGGTTGCGCCCGTCGATGCAACCCGCTTTGTCGAATGATCAGCTGAATGAGATCTCTCAGTGTTGCGTTCTGTCCGCGCCGGCCCTTCCCGGCGCAATTCAGCGTTGTATTGCTATTCGTGCAACTGAGGAATAGTGCGAGCTTTGCAGCAGGACAAAGTACGCCCCGGCGGGAAGGCCGGAGGCGTCCCAACGAAAGCGCTGCCGGCCCGTCGTCAGGTAACCATTAAATAACGTTGCGACGCGGCGGCCGCGCAGGTCGACTATCTGCACCGTTGCTTCAACAAGCTCGGGGTTGTTTAAGCTGATCGTCACGTCGTGGGCGGCCGGGTTGGGCGTCACCTCCAGCTGCGGTCCGATCGGGCGCTGCAGCTCGTCGCCCGCGTCCGTTATCAGCGGTGTGGCAATGACGATGCCGTGGACATCCTGCTCGTCCGCCGTGTACAGCGTCAGCGTCGTGGAGTTGTTGTAAATCACTTCAACGTAGTGCGGCGTAAAATAGGTCGTTGTGCCGCCGATGTTGCCGTATTCAACCAGGTCGACGTTATCCGTGAATCCGTCGGCGTCGGCCGCCATGGAGGAAACCAGCGTCAGCGTGGCGTCATAGACATTGACGGTTGCATTTGTCAGCGCCTCTTCGTCCTGGTTTTTGATGCTGAACACCGTTGACCAGGTGCGCCCGAGAATCGAGCCGGCCGGTACGTTCTCCTTGTTGCTGTCATAGTTCGAGTTTAACATGATCAGGAAGGCGTTGTTGGTCAGCTCAATGTCGTCACCGCCGGAATTGTCGATGTCTGCGCCTTCAACGGTAAAGTTGTACACGCCGTCGGCGTAAATGCCGTCGTCGCCGCAATCCGTGATGTGAAAACCGTCAATCGTCAGGCCGGAGAGCGTGCCGTTTAACACCAGGCCGTCGCCGCCGCTGTCGTGCACGCCGCCGCCGTCGACAATGCCGGATGCGCCGTTCAGGTGCAGGCCGTCGCTCGGCCCCACCAGTGCGCCGCCGTGCCAGTTAACGGACCCTTCGATATTGGCCGTGTACGTCACGCCGTATTCGGGATCGACAACGGCATTGCCGTAAACAAGTGCGCCGCCCGGTCCGATGTCTATTGCGCCGGATTGAAACAGGTGCACGTTGGAGTTGGTGATTAGAACAGTGCCGTTGGTCGAGAGAATACTGCCGAAAAGGTGCGCCTGGTTAAACACCAGCTCAGCGCCGTCGACCATGTTGCTGTTGATGGTCGTGTGCACCAGTGCGTTAACGATCTGCAGTGTCGTGCTGCCGTCGACGGCGTCGCACATGGTTGCAGTAATAATCGTTCCCTGCGTTGCCGTTGTCGGCACCGTGCCGGAGAGGTTGACGTATTCGGGGTTGACGAGCAGGGAGGTGGTCAGCGTCGTAGGATTTACCTCCAGATCCCAGCCCGGCACCGGCACGACGCTTGCGTCTATCTGGTGGTTGGGCTCTTCGTCAACCGGGATGCTGTAAAACAGGTTCTGTCCGGGCAGGTAGGCCGTGGAGTACATGTGAATCACCTCCTCGTCGCCGCCGCTGGACGTCGTGCGGTCGCTGCCGCGCGGTTTGGCCGAGCTGGTGGACTCAACCAGATTAAACTTCCTGCAGCCGCCCGGCGCTGCGGCGATGCACTTGAGTGTTTTTTTGCCGACTTTGCCGTCAAAGGTGCCGATTTTAACGCCGTCGCACATAATGTCCACCTTGGTGCCGGGATCGCGCGCAATGCGGGACCAGGCGTAAATGCGCGTGTACCAGGTGGTTGTCTTCTGGATTTCAACGCCGCCGCCTTCCGTTTCCACCGGCGTTTCGTTCAGATAACAGGTCGGGCAGATCTTGTACTGGATCTTTTTTCCGGTCGTTTTTTTCGTGCGTTTAAATGTGAACTTGCCGGTCACCGTCGTGCGTGCGCCGTTGTCCAGGTCGGTCCAGCCGGGGTAGCGTTCGCTGACGAGTGAGTCGCGGTTGGCCGCCCACAGGATCGCTTCTTTAACAGTGATCTTCTGGTCCTTGTTGGCGTCCGCACTGTCGTTCTGGCTGCACGACTCCAGTCCTTTGTAGAAATATGTGCCGCAGCCGTTCTTGCGATAGGTCGTGCGGCCGGACGAAGACGAATATGTTAACTCGCCGTCCAGCGTCTCGGTCGTGCCGCCGTCGCCCGGAATGGACTTGTCCTGCATCGCGCTTTCGGCCGTGCCCGAGTAACAGGCTTCAATGCAGACGCATACTTCCTTGGCGCCGTTTTCAATCAATTTGCAGGCCAGGTCCTTCCACTTCATGCTGCCGCCTTTTAATATGGCGCTGCCGCCGCGGGAGCCGTGACCGCCGTAGAAGAAGTAGAGTTTGTCGCAGTCCTTCAGCGATTCGAGCATGTCGCAGACTTCCTGTTTGGTTGCGCCGTTCATGCCGTCGCCGCCGGTCAGTGTTTTGATATTGCCGTCGGCAATCTGCGGGCCACGTGGGTTGTTGTTTAAGTAGTTTTTGATGCGGTTGACGTCGTTCTTGCGCGCTTTTTTCTCTCCCGCTTTGTTCTCGCTTCCGGGTTTACCAGTTACAATCAGCGCCCAGGTAGTCGTCACGGGGTTGTCCTGCGCCGTGTAGGTGACCGTCTCGTCGTGCCCCTTGTCGTAGCTGCCGTAGATCTGGTCGCTGCTTGTATTGTCTTCTTCAACAAATGACGGTATTTCCAGCCCGTTGATCAGCGGCCAGGAGTCGGCGTCGAGTACTTCGTACGCACCTGTCCAGGCATTAAACAAAATGAAGCTGGTCGAATGATACCAATCCGCTTCTTGTTCGTTGTCGAACCAGAAGAAATAGGTTTTTGCGTCCAGTGTTCGGTCGATAGTTCCCTCGTGATCGGTCAACTGCGTGCCGACGGGCAGCCAACTGTTGACCATGCCGTTGTTGTGCAGAAAAGCCACCAGAGTCGCGGCGATCGGACTCGGAGTGATCAGCTCGTTGGTGACGGTCCCGATTGCGATGTCCTTCGCAATAATCGTTTCATATACCATCGCCGTCGAGGCGGCCTGGTTGTTTGTCATGTCCAGATCCGTCAGCGTGCTGGTTACGACTACGTTGTGTTCGCCGACGGCATTGGGCGTCCACGGCGTGGCGGACACCTCCGCGCTTTCGCCCTGGGCCAATGCGCCGATCAGGACACTTTCCGGGCCGTGAACAATTTCGCCGTCCAGGTTTTCAACGTAAAATTCAATGATGACAAAAGCCGCATCGCCCGGGCCGTTGTTGTGCAAAAACGCTGAGAGTTCAACCGGAAAGCCCGCCGGTACTTCGGCAAAGTTCGGCGGTGAAATGATCTCCTCCACGGCGATGTCGAAGTCCTGAGCGACAAGCGCCGAGTTTAACAGCAGCAGCGCCGCAAGGCATGAAAAAAAGCGTGAGAAATGTTGCATGATGTCGAAATCCTTCAAGATGTTTAACACTGGTCCGGTCGGCAGTGAAAAGGCACGGCGCGGCGCGCGCCGGAATGCGCCCGCGCCGCCGTGATTTCGGTTCCGGGCTTTAACGTTGAATGACGATGCGGGCTACGGAAGCAAAGTGATCCGATTCGAGCAGCACAAAGTACGTCCCCGCCGCCGCCGCGCCGCAGTTCCAGCGGAACAACTGATCGCCCGCCGGAATCCTGCCTTTAAACACATGCGCCGTTTCGCGGCCGCGCACATCAACCACGCGCAGGCTGCCGTTGAATGCGGCGTCGGACCTGAAAGCTATCGCCGCAACCTTGTCGGCCGGATTGGGCGAAATGTTTAATGGCGGTCCGGCGGGACGCTGCGACGGCTGCGGCTCTTTGACATCGGTGATCAGCGGCGTCGGGAACAGAATCTCGACGAGGTCCGGGCTGTCCGCCGTGTGCACCGTCAGCGTCGTGGAGTTGTTGTAAATCACCTCGACGTAGTGCGGAGTGTACCAGGCGGTTGTTCCGCCGATATTGCCGTACTCGACCAGATCGACCGAATTTGTGTAGCCCTCGGCGTCCGCCGTCAGCGCGGCGACCATCGTGGCCGTGGCGTCGTAAACATTGACCGTCGCATTTGTGAGCGGCTCGCCGTCCTGATTGATGATGTTAAAGGACGTAGTCCAGAGGCGGCCCAGCAGCGAACCCGCGGGCACGTTTTCCTTGTTGCTGTCGTACTCGGAGTTTAACATCAGAATAAAAGCGCCGTTGCTCAGCTCGATGTCGTCGTCGCCCGAATTCTCGATGTCCGCGCCCTTGATCGTGTAGAAGTAGGTGCCGTCCACAAAAATGCCGTCGTCGGCCGCGCCGGTGACGTGAATGCCGTCGATTGTCATTCCCGCCATATTGCCGCTTAACTTCAACCCGTCGCCCTGGCTGTCGTGAATGCCGCCGCCTTTGACAAATCCCGCCGCGCCGTTGAGCTCCAGCCCGTCGTTGGGGCGTATCAGCGCGCTTGCCATCCAGTTCAGCGTACCTGCGGCGGCCGCGTCGTAGGTGACGCCCAGATACGGTTCGATAATGCCGTTGCTGAAGTTCAGCGTGCCGCCGCCCGCGACGTCGACCGCGCCGCTCTGCATCAGGTGGATCGAGCCGTCCGTGATGTCGATGACGCCGGTCGTGGAAAGTATGCTGCCGTACAGATCGATTTCGTTAAACACAATGTCGTCGCCGTCGACGATGTTGCTGTTAATCGTCGACTGAATGAGCGCATCCACGAAGTAGTAGGTGCCGCTGCCGTCGTCGGCGTCGATCGCCTCGCTGTAGATCGACGTGCCCGTGGTGGCCGTCGTCGGCACTGTACCGCTCAGGCTGTAGTACTCGGGATTGATAAGCACCGATGTTGTCAGCGTCGTCGGGTTAACACCCAGGTTCCAGCCGGGCGCCGGATTGACCGAAATGTCGATCGTGTGGTTCGGCTCTTCGTCGACCGGATTGCTGTAATACAGGAACTCGCCCGGCAGATAAGTGGTCGTGTACAGGGTGAAAACCGATTCGTCGGGGTAGAGGGCGGTGGTCCGGTCGCTGCCGCCTTGTTTAATGCCTGGAACGGTCTTTTTTAAGTGGAATTTTTTCCAGTTGGCCGGCCCGGCGCCGATGCATTTAACTTCGTGGCGTTGCAGTTCGCCGTCGAACTCGCCGATCTTGGTGCCGTCGCAAATGATGTCCACCGTGGTTCCTTTTTTTCGTGGATTGTTGGACGTTGCATAAACGCGCGTGAACCAGGACGGCGTCTTTTTGGTGGTCGTTCCGCCGCCCTGTTTGGGCACTTCCTCGTAGGTTAAGTAACAGGTGCGGCAGAGGTAGTAGGTGATGTTGTCGCCGGTGTTTTTTAACCGCATATTGCCGCTGCGCTTTTTACGCGTCACCGTCACGCGGCTTTCGTTGTCCAGATCCGTCCAGCCGGGTTGTTTAACCGACACGAGGGAGTCGCGATTGGCGGCCCACAGGATGGCTTCTTTGACTGATATCTTTTTGTCTTTGTTGACGTCTGCGCTGTCGGACTGGCTGCAGGCTTCCAGACCTTTGTAAAAGGGCGTACCGCATTTGTTGATGCGCAGTGTGGTGCGGCCTTTGGAGCTGGAGTAAACCAGTTCGCCGTTGAGCGTTTGTTCCGTGCCGCCCGGTCCGGGGATGCTTTTTTCCTGCATCGGCTTTTCGGCCGAACCCGAGTAACAGGCCTCGATGCACACGCAGACTTCTTTGGCGCCGTTTTCGATGAGTTTACACGCCAGCTCCTTCCACTTCATGTCCGAACCCTTAAGAATGGCGCTGCCGCCGCGGGAGCCGTGGCCGCCGTAGAAAAAGTAGAGTTTGTCACAGTCTTTGAGTGCGTCGAGCGAGTCGCATATTTCCTGTTTGGTCGCGCCTTCCATATCGTCGCCGCCGGTGAGAACTTTGATGTTTTTATCGGCTATCTGCGGTCCGCGCGGGTTGTTGTTTAAGTAGTTTTTGATGCGGTTGACATCGTTTTTGCGCGCTTTTTTCTCGCCGGCTTTGTTTTTGCTGCCGGGCTCGCCGGTGACGATCATCGCCCAGGTTGTATTGACGGGCTGGTCGACCGGCGTATAGTTGACGGTCTCGTCGTGGCCTGTTGAATACGTGCCGTAAAACTGGTCCACCGTACTGTTGTCCGCCTCGAAAAAGGACGGGATTTCGGCTCCGTCGATCAGCGGCCAGGATTCGGCCTCGATGACTTCGTACTGGCCGTTCCAGGCATTAAACAAAATAAAACTTGTCGGATGATACCAATCCGCTTCTTGTTCGTTGTCGAACCAGAAGAAATAGGTTTTTGCGTCCAGCGTTCGGTTTACAGTGCCTTCGTGATCGGTAACCACCGTGCCGACGGGCAGCCAGGTGGTCGTCTCACCGTAGTTGTGCAGGAAGGCCACGAGCGTCGCGGCGATCGGGTTGGGCGTAATCAGATCGTCGGTAACTGTTTCGATCGCCGACTCTTTGTTAATGAGAACTTCATATACTTCCACCGTGGACGTCAACTGATTGTTGCCGGGGTCCAGGTCGCTGAGCGTGCTGGTCACCACGACGGTGTGTTCGCCGAGCTGATTCGGGGTCCAGGGCGTGGCGGATATGTCCGCGCTTTCGCCCTCGGCCAGTGCGCCGATCAACAGTGTCTCCGGGCCGTGAACGATATTGCCGTCGGAGTCCTCAACGTGAATATCGACAATCACAAACGCGGCGTCGGATGGACCGTTGTTAAGTATCAGCGCTTCAAGCGCCACTTCGTATCCCGCCTGAACTTCGGACAGATTTCCAGGGGAGAGAACCTCCTCCACGGAAATGTCGAAATCATGAGCGGCGCTGCGCTGGAAGCCAAGTGCGGCAATGATTAAACAAAAGATGCTGGTGCAGAGTGTGCGCATGATTGCTGTCTCCGAATGATGTGAAAAGGTGAGTTGCATTGCGGAGTCGCTCTCCGCACGCAGAAGCCGGGAATTCCCCGCGTGGGGAAATCCCGGTCTGTAGTCGGGCCGGATCGCAGTGAGGAGTGGAGGCGCCGCTGTCGAGCGGCGTGGCGATCAGGCCGAGATTAACGTTGAAGGACGATGCGGGCGACCGAAGCGGCGCCGTTTATTTCCAGTACCGCAAAGTACGCGCCGACAGGAGTCTCCGCAGCGTCCCAGGCCAGTTTGTGTTCGCCGGCGCTTAAACGTCCGCTGAAGGGACGCGCAACTTCGCGCCCGCTCAGGTCCAGAATGCGCAGGACCGCGGGGCCGGTGCGTTCCAGCGTGAAGCCCACCGCCACGTTGTTAAACGCCGGGACAGGCGTGACTGTTAACTCCGGACCGCTCGCCCGCTGCTGCGCCGGTCTGTCGCCGACGTCCGTAATCAGCGGCGTCGCGATAACAATTTCGTGTACATTGGGACTGTCGGCCGTGTACAGCGAAATCGTCGTTGAACCGTTGTAGGTTACTCCGATAATGTGCGGCGTGTAGAAAGCCGTTGAGCCGCCGGCGCGCGCGTATTCGTACAGGTCCAGCGTACTGGTGAATCCTTCGGCGTCGACGGTCAGTGTCGTGACGGGAGCGGCGTTGGCGTCAAGGACGGTCACCGAGGCATTCGTCAGCGGCTCGCCGTCCTGGTTCTCGATGTAGAACGCCGTCGACCATGAACGCACGAGAATGGAACCGGCGTCCAGCACTTCTTTGGACTGATCGTAGAAGCTGTTTTTCATGAATACAAAGGCGGAGTTCTGCAGCACGAGGTCGTCGCCCGTCGAGCCGGTGATATCCGCGCCTTCAACCGTAATGTTAAACGATCCGTCAATTACCATGCCGTCGCCGCCGGAGTTGCTGATCTCGAGTCCGTCGAATGTTAAACCAGACAGGTTGCCGGTGAGTGTGACGCCGTCGCCCTGGCTGTCGTGGATGCCGCCGCCTTCGATGAAGCCGTCGGCGCCGTTGAGGTACAGACCGTTAACGGGACCGATCAGGCCGCTGCCGCGCCATTCCAGCGTACCGGCGATATTGGTCCAGTAGTCGACGCCGCCCGCCGGTTCGATGATCGAATTGCTGAACTTCAGGGTCCCGTTCGCCGCCACGTCAAAGTCGACGTTGTCCTGCAGGTAGTGGATGCTCGCGTCGGTGATGTCGATCAGGCCGTTGCTCGCGTAAATGCCGCCGTAGAGATCGACTTCGTTAAACGACAGGTTGCCGCCGTCGACGATATTGGAGTTGATCGTGGTGTGGATCAGGGCGTCCACCAGTTGATAGGTTAAACTGCCGTCGTCCTGGTCGGTCATCGTTGCGATAATCGCCGTGCCTACAGTCGCCGTCGTCGGCACAGTGCCCGTCAGAACAACCGTCTCGGGGTTAACCAGCACCGAAGTTGTCAGGGTCGTCGGGTTGACGCCCAGGTTCCAGCCGGCAACGGGGTCGACGCTCGCGTTGATCGTGTGGTTGGGTTCCTCTTCTATGTGGGTCGCCCAGTAGAGATTCTGACCGGGGAAATAGGAGTGCGTGGCCTGATATACAACGGCGTCGTCCTGGTTCAGCAACGAGGTGGTGCGGTCTTTGGTCACCGGTTTGATCGTGTTGGACGATTTCTTGATTTTAAACTTTTTGCAGCGCGCATTGGCCGTTGCGATGCAGACCTTGGTTTTCTTCGGCAGTTTGCCGTCGAATGTGCCGATTACGACGCCGTCGCAGCAGAGGTCGACTTTGTCGCCGGTTTTGCGTGGATTGGTTGCGTAGGCGTAGACGCGCGTTATCCAGCTCGTGTCGCGCATTGTTTCGCCAGTGCTTCCACCGTCGCCGTTGTTGTCGCCCGCGTCTTCCTCGGTCTGCTGGGGCGGCGTCTCGGTGATGTAACAGGTTGAGCAGACGGTGTATTTAATCGACTTGCCGGTTTTGCTGCTGCTGCTTTTTTTGCTGCGTTTGCCGGTAACCGTGGTTGTGCTGCCGTCGTCGAGGTTCGTGCAGCCGGGCATCTGATTGGCGACGAGCGGGTCGTTGGCGGCGGCCCACAGCATGGCCTCTTTGTTGCTGACCTTGCCGTCGCCGTTGGCGTCGCCCTGCAGATCGGCCGTGCAGCTTTCGAGCCCTTTGTAGTAGGGCGTGCCGCAGCCGTCGATCCGTTTGGTGACTTTGTCCGAGGAGGAAGAGTAGGTCACTTCGCCGCTGAGTCCTTCCTGTTCGCCGCCTTCGCCTTCCTGCGTTTTTTCCATCAGCGCCTCGCAGGCCGTACCGGAGTAACAGGCTTCGATGTTGGCACAGACCTCTTTCGCGCCGTTGTCGATGAGTTTACACGCCAGCTTTTCCCAGCTCATCTTGCCTCCGCGCAGGCAGGCTTCGCCTTTTTTGCTGCCGTGGCCGGCGTAGTAGATGTAGAGTTTGTCGCAGTCCTCCATAGCGTCCAGGGCGTCGCAGACTTCCTGCTCGGTTGCGCCGCTGAAGTTGGTGCCGGTCAGAACCGTGATGTTGTCGTTGTCGATCTGCGGTCCGCGCGGGTTGTTGTTAACATAATTGCGGATGCGGTTGACGTCGTTTTCACGTGCGCGTCGTTCGCCGCCGCCATTGATGTTTTTACCGCTGAATATTAAACACCAGGTGGTATTGGCCGGTTGATCGATGCCGGTGTAGTTGACAATTTCCGAGGGGTGGCTGACGTAAGTGCCGTAGACGCGGTCCGGACTGGCATTGCCCTGCTGCGTGAACGTCAGAATCTCCGTACCGTTGACGACGGGCCAGCTTTCAGCCTCCGTGACGGTGTACGCGCCGGTCCAGGCGTTGACGTACACATACGTGGCCGGGTGCATCCAGTCGGCATCCTGTACGTTGTCAAACCAGAAAAAGTAGGTTTTGGCCGTCAGCGTGTTGTTGAAGGTCTCGGCGTAGTCCGCTACCGAAGCGCCGACGGGCAGCCAGGAATTAACCGCCTGGCTGTTGTATAGAAAAGCCACCAGCTGATCGGCGTACTGGCTCTGCGGAATGACGTTGTTTAACACGGTCGTGATTGCCTGGTCCTGCGTGATCAGGACCTCGTAGGTAAACACATCGTTGGTCAACTGATCGTTGAGCGGATTCAGATCCGTCATTGTGCTTGTCACGACAACGCGGAAGTAACCGGTTTGCAGGGGCGTCCATGGCGAATAACTCTGGGCAACAAAGGAATCGCCCGCTCCAAGGTTGTCGACAAAGATGTTTTCAGGGCCGTGCACAACTTCACCGTCTTCCGTTTCCACGCGGAATTCAACAATGGCAAAAGGCGCATCGGAAGGTCCCAGGTTTGTTAACACGGCTTCCAGATCAATCGGGTAACCGAGCGGGTGTTCACTCTCGTGTTTGGGTGAGGTGATTTCCTCGACCATAATATCGTAATCCTGCGCCTCCGCGCTCAGGCAAAAGCTGAACGCCACAGCGGCGCAGACCAGGATTTGACGCAAATTTCTCATACAACAGGTTCCGTGAAATAAGTTTGATGGTATGGTTCATGGCAGCGTGCTTCCATTGTCGTCGATTTGGCACAGGCAATGGCATGATTTTCTTGTTTGTCACGGAGCCGTAAACGGACCGACTGAAAACAGGGTCTCCGGCCGGTCCGTTGTACGGGCTTCGGTGTCAGCGCAATACTCTGATTCGCGTGAGCGCTTCCGTGCTTCCGACCTGCAGAATGCAGTAGTATCCGCCGCTGCTCCAGCGGCTGGTATTTATCTGCATGGTGTTAATGCCGGCGGGCATGGCGGGCATGCGTCGGCTTTCCACGATGCGGCCATGCGCATCAAAAACCGTGCATTGTCCTTCGCCCGCCTGCGTAAGTTCAAAGGTCAGGTTGACGCGGTCGCCGGCCGGATTCGGAAATACTTCGACATCGGGCCGGATGCGCGGCGACGGGCCGGGCTGCGGCGCATCCGTTACAATCGGCGTCGTCATCACAATCGTTTCGGTGTTGAGGTCGTCGGCCGTGTACGCCTGCACGTAGTTTGTTGTGTTCCAGGTGATCTGCAGGCTGTGCGGCGTGAAGTTGTAGAAGGTGTTGCCGATGCGGCCGTATTCCGTTAACTCCACATTGGGCGTATTGCCCTCGGCATCCACCAGCAGGTTTGTCACCACGGTTCCATAGGCGTCCAGAACGGCAACATTGGCATTCGTCAAAGCCTCGCCGTCCTGGTTAAGCACTATGAATGAGGTGGTCCAGTTTCGCAGCAGAATGGAATTGACATCGGCCGTCTCCTTGGCGGCGTCGTAGTAGGAGTCGAGCATGCTGACAATCGCACCGTTAATTAACACCACGTCATTGCCGGTGGAATTGGTAATATCGGCGCCGCCTACCACGCAGTTGAAGGCGCCGTTTGCCACCAGTCCGTTGTTGGTTGCATGACTGATCTCCACGCCGTCGAAAACAAAATTGGCAAAGTCCCCGGTCAGAGTTAAACCGTCCCCATGACTGTCGTGAATGCCGCCTCCGTTGATATGTCCCGACGGACTGTCGAGCAGCAGCCCGCCGTCGGGCCGCACGATCATGGATGCGTCCCATTCCAGCGCGCCTTCGACGTTGAGCGTCCACGTGGTGCCGAGTTCACAACTGATACTCGAGTTAAACATGCGCAGCGTGCCGGTGGAGTGGATCGTGCAGTTTGCCGACGTCCGCATGTGAACCGTCGATTCCGTCATGTTGACAAGTCCGGTGTAAACATTGATGGCGCCGTAGAGGTTAAGTTCGTTGTACGAGGCGATTTCACCGTCGTCCAGGTCGTTGTTCTGTGTGCGCCGCACGAGCGCGTTAACATAAACTTCGGAGGTGTCGTTCTCCGTGGTGTCGCGTATCTCGGCAAAGATGCGCGTGCCGTAGACCGCCGTGGTCGGCACGTCTCCGGTGACGAACAATTCGACCGGGTTAATATATCCCGCGGCGGCCATGGTCGTGTGGGAGAGAGCCAGTCCCCAGCCCGAGACCTGATTGATGGTGCTCCGGATAGTATTGCCGGTGGCGGCTTCAATCGGAAAAGCGTGAAAAATGTGTTCGCCCGGATCGTAGGTGCGCGTGCGGTATTCGGCGTGTGTAAAGTTGTCTTCGAACTGCACCTGAACTCGGTCGGACGCTCCCTTGGGCGCGACTTTTTTGGCCGGTTTAAAGCTCGGTTTGTGGCGGCAGGGTTTGTCCAGCGTGGCAAAGCAGATTTTTTTGTTGCCGGTTACTTCGGTCGGAGGGAGTGTGCCGACCTTTTCTTTGCCGCAGTAGATGTCAATTGTTTTTTTTGTGGTTCGACTCTTGCCTTTGGAGTTTGCGTACAGGCGCGCTTCCCAGACGCGACTCTTTTTAACTTTTGGTTTTTTGCCTCCACCTTGTGGGATGTATTTCTGCCTGATAAAACAGGTGTTGCAGTAGAAGAAGTCCACGCCTTCCTCGGATTCCCGGCTGTTTCCCGGTTTTGCCTTGCGGACAAAAGTGAATACTTCATCATCGTCGATCGTGCCGTACTGCGGATTGCGTCCGCCGACGTCCGGGTCGATTTCGGACGCCCAGATAATCGCTTCGCGCACGGATATTTTGTTGTCTTCATCGCGATCCGCGTTTGGATCCTGCGAACAGGTTTCAAGCCCCTTGTAAAACTGCGTGCCGCAAGGGTCCTTGCGTTTGGTCTTTTTCCCGGCAACCGAAGAAACGACATATTCGCCTTTTAACTGCTCGCCGTTGGGGCCGCGTTTGTCGCGCAGCGAGGGAATCGCGGTGCCCGAGAAACAGGCTTCAATACACACGCATACTTCTTTTGCGCCGTTTTCGATCAACTTGCAGGCCAGGTCCTTCCAGGGCATGTCGCCGCCGCGCAGCGCGGCTTTGCCGCTGCTCGAACCGTGACCGCAGTAGAAGAAGTAGAGTTTGTCGCAGCCGGTCAGGTTGCCGAGCGCGTCGCACAGTTCCTGTTTTGTTGCGCCGCTGAAGTTCGTGCCGGACTCGACCTTGATATTTGCGTCCGGCAGTTTGGGGCCGTAGGGATTGTTGTTTAAGTAGTTTTTAACGCGGTCGACGTCCTTGCGGCGCGACTTGCGTTCGCCGCTGCCGTTGATATTGCGGCCGGTAATAATCAGCGCCCATTCCGTCGTGGCCGGCTGTGCAACGGCGGAATAGGTGACGACGTCGTCGGCGTAGCTTGCATATGTGCCGTGGATCAGTTCTGTTGAAGCATTGCCTTCCTCCGTGAAGCCGGTGTATTCAGCGCCGTCGATCACCGGCCAGGACTCGGCTTCCTGCGTCTGAATCTCGCCGGTCCAGGCGTTGTAGAAAATAAACGTCGCCGCGTGCATCCATTCGTTGCCCTGTTCGTTGTCGGACCAGAAGAAGTAGGATTTGGCGTCGAGCGTCTGTTCAAAACTCGCCTCGTAATCACCGATGACCGTGCCGATGGGCAGTTCCGCACCGGCGTCTTTGTTGTACATAAATGCCACAAGATCGTCAAAGTACGGACTGTTGTTCTCCAGATAACTGATCACGTCGGCAATAGCCGACTCGGGAGCGATCAGCACTTCATCAACCGTGACCTCCGCCGTCGCCTCGTCGTTAAGCGGCTCGAGGTCGGGAATGCGGTTAACAGCCGTGACGGTGTAGTTGCCGGTCTGGGTGGGCGTCCACGGCGCACCCTGCAGCACGACGGATTCGCCCGGCGCCAGGCTGCCGACCAGGAGTGACTCCGGGCCGTGCACGGTCTGGCCGCCGCCGTCTTCAATTGTTACTTCAACAATGCTGAACGGGCAGGCGCCCGGTCCGTTGTTAATGACTTCCACCGTAAGGTCGGTGCTGAATCCGGCCAGGAGGAAAGCGCCGTCCGGCGGCGCGACGATTGACTCGACCGCCAGGTCGTAGTCCTGTGCGTGCATCGTGTGGCCACAGGCCAGCAGCGCAACAACAAATGTTAAAACAGGTAGAGCAGTTTTCATATCGTCCGTTCCGATTGTGGTTGAAAGAGCAGGGGATTCTGCTGAACAGTAGAGCTGAGTGTTGTAAACGCGCCTGAGAATGTGGAGTGTAAAGATCAACCGGCCGGACGTGAATCCGGCCGGTTGATAGTACCGCGGCTTTGTTTAACGCACGATGCGGATGCGCGCGATAGCTTCGCTCGCTCCGGCGTGCACGATGCAGTAGTAGGTGCCGCTGCTCCAGCGGCTGCTGTCGAATACGAGTGTGTTGGGGCCTGCCTGCAGGCGCGTCAGACGCTGTGCATCGATGATGCGGCCATGGGCGTCGACGACCATGTACTGACCTTCGGCCGCGTTCTCGAGTTCAAAACTCAGATGCACGCGGTCGCCGGCCGGATTCGGAAAGACTTCAATCTCGGGACTGAGCGAAGTCGGGCGTTCGCGTTCCGGGGCATCGGTTATCAAAGGCGTTGTAAGAACGATCTGATGCGGGCCGTAGTCGTCGGCGGTGTACGCTTCCACATGCGCCGTCGTGCCGAATGTCACGGTCAGGTTGTGCGGCGTGAAGTTGTAGAATGTGTTGCCGATGCGTCCGTATTCCGTTAACTCCACGTTGGACGTATTGCCGTCGACGTCCACTGTTAACACGGCCACCGTGGAACCGAAGGCATCCTGAATCGTGACGTTGGCATTTGTTAAAGGCTCGCCGTCCTGATTCAGCACGATGAACGAGGTCGTCCAGTTGCGCACCAGAATGGAGTTGACGTCTGCGGTTTCTTTGGCCGCGTCGTAGTAGGAGTCGAGCATGGTGACAATCGAGGAGTTGACCAGCACCACGTCGTTGCCGCCCGAATTGTCGATGTCCGCGCCTTCCACCACCAGGTTAAACGCCGCATCGGCCACCAGGCCGTCCTGCGCCGTGTTGGTGATTTCCACGCTGTTGAAGTCCATCAGGGCGAAATTGCCGTTTAAACGCAGGCCGTCGCCTTTGGAGTCGTGGATGCCGCCGCCGTCGATCAGGCCGCTCGCGCCGTTGAGTTCCATGCCGTCCAGCGGCCGTACCAGCGATGAAGCCTGCCAGTTGATGGCCCCGTTAACAACAAAGCTGTAGTTGATGCCGATTTCCGAGTCGATGCTCGTGTTGTATGTGGTCAGCGATCCGGATGCGCCGATGGTGCAGGTCGTCGCTGTTTTGATGTGGATGGACGACTCGGTGATGTCCACAAGACCGAGGTAAGCGTTAATGCCGCCGTAGAGGTCAAGTTCGTTGTACGAGGCGATTTTACCGTCGTCCAGATCGTTGTTCTGCGTGCGTCGCAGCAGCGCGTCCAGGTAGATGTGACTCGTGTCGTCCTCGGTTGTGTCGCGCACTTCGGCAAAAATACCCGCGCCGTAGACTGCCGTCGTCGGCACGTCGCCTGTTAAAAACATTTCGACCGGGTTAATCACGCCCGCGGCTGCCATAGTAACCGGTGCGACGGCGAGTCCCCAGCCAGGGACGGCGTCCACGCTGCTCACGATGGTATTGCCCGTGGCGGCTTCGATGGGGAAGGAGTGAAAAATGTGTTCGCCCGGATCGTAGGTGCGCGTGCGGTATTCCACGGTTGTGATGCCGTCTTCAAAGTCGAGCTGGATGCGGTCCGAGCCGCCTTTGACAATTGAATTCTGCACGTAGCGCAGCCGCAGTCCTTTTTTGCAGGGTTTGTCGAGCGTGGCGAAACAGAGCGGTTTGTTGCCGGTCAGCGGTTTGTTAAACGTCGCGATTGAATCTTTGCCGCAGTAGACGACAATCGCCTTTTTGGGCGTGCGGTTGCGGCCTTTGGACAGGGCGTAAACGCGCGTTTCCCAGAAGGTCTCTTTCTCAACCGTCTGTTCGCCCTCGCCCTCGCCGTCACCGTCCGAGTCCGTTGTGCTGTAGGTCTCGCGAATAAAACAGGTCGTGCAGAGGTAAAAGTGAATGCCGTCTTTTTTGGCTTTGTTTTTCGGTTTCAGTTTGCGGTAAAAGGTGATGACTTCGTCGTCGTCGATCGTGCCCCATTGCGGGTCGCGGTCGCCGACGCAGGGGTCGGTTTCGGCGGCCCAGATAAAGGCTTCACGCGGCGTGATTTTGCCGTTGCCGTCGCGATCCGCACTGATGTCGTTTGAACATTTTTCGAGGCCCTTGTAAAAAGGTGTGCCGCAGTTGTCGTCGCGTTTGGTTTCGAGTGCGGCGCTGGATGAAACGACAAATTCACCTTTTAGCTGTTCGCCGTTGGGGCTGCGTTTGTCGCGCAGGGCCGGGATGGCCGTGCCCGAGTGGCAGGCCTCGATGATGACGCAGACTTCTTTGGCGCCGTTGTCGAGCAGTTTGCAGGCCAGTTCTTCCCAGCTCATGTCGTCGCCCTCCAGAACGGCATTGCCGTCTTTGGAACCGTGACCGCCGTAGAAGAAATACAGTTTGTCGCAGCCTTCAAAGGCGTCCAGGGCGTCGCAGACTTCCTGTTTGGTTGCGCCGCCGGTGTTCGTGCCGGATTCAACCTTGATGTTGGCGTCGGGGATGCGCGGGCCGCGCGGGTTGTTGTTTAAGTAGTTTTTGATGCGCTTGATGTCGTTCTCACGCGCCTTGCGCTCGCCGTTGCCCGTCAGGTTGTCGCCGGTGACAATCAAGGCCCATGTGGTCGTGCCCGGCTGCGTCTGCGCGGCGTAGGTGACGTTGTCGGGCGCGTGGGTTGCATAGGTCCCGTAGATCCGCTCGCTGGACGAGTTGCCCGCGGTCATGAACCCCGTGTATTCCGACCCGTCGATAAAGGGCCAGTACTCGGACTCCTGTTCTGAGATTTCACCGGTCCAGGCGTTGTACCAGAGGAAAGATGATGGGTGCGTCCACTCGTTTTCCGGCGTGTTGTCCGTCCAGAAAAAGTAGCTTTTGGCACTCAGTTGGTTCGTAAACGTGCTGCCGTAGTCGGAGAATGTTGTGCCGACCGGTTGCACGACGTTTTTTTCGTCCTTGTTAAACAGGAAAGCCACGAGCCCTTTGTAGTAGGGGTTTGTAGCGGCCAGATAATCCAGCACTTCGGCGATGGCTTCGTCCTGCGGGATGATTGTTTCATCGACGATCACGGTCGACGAGACCGCATCGTTGTCGGGTACGAGGTCCGGCGTTGTGTTCATTGCGTCGATCGTCATCTCGCCTGTTTGATTCGGCGTCCACGAGCCGATGCTCACGTCCACGGATTCGCCTGGCCCCAGGCTGCCGACGAGGTGTGCCTGCGGCCCGAACACGGTTTCGCCGTCGCCGTTGGTGATGCTGAGTTCCAGAATTGAAAACGGGCAGATGTCCGGCCCGTTGTTGTGCAGTGTCAGCGTGATGTCGGTTGAAAACCCGGCGTTGATGACCGCGCCGTCATGCGGCGAAGTTATCTCGTCGACTTCGATGTCGAAGTCCTGAGCCGCAAGGCTTGCAGTTGAAAGCAGAGTTAAACAGCCTGCCAGGCAGATGTTTGTTAACAATTGGTAGAGTGAAGTCATAAATCGGTGCTCCGATTTGGTTGCAAAAACGCTTTGGTCGGCGGCAGTGATCAAAGAATGCTCCGGCGTCGCTATAACGCCGGAGCTGGTAGAGTGAGACGTCGGTCGGTTTGTACAGATCAGCGCAGAACATTGATGCGCGCGAGAGCCTCCGTCTCACCAATTTGCAGCAGGCAGTAGTAAGATCCGCTGCTCCAGCGGCTTGTGTTTAACAGGATTGTTTGCTCGCCCGCCGGCAGATGCGCTATCGGCTGCGTGTCGATAATGCGGCCGCTTGCATCAAAGATGATGTACTGGCCCGCGCCGGCCTGCGGAAGTGCAATGCGCAGGTTGACGCGCGCCCCGGCCGGGTTGGGGAATACTTCCACATCCGGACTGAAGGCCGCGCTCCGCCGAACGTCCGGCGCGTCCGTGATGACGACCGGCGTGGTAAGCACAATTGTCTCGGTATGCAAATCCTGCGCCGAGTAAGCCTGAACATGTGATGTTGTGTTGTACGTTACTTCGATGCTGTGCGGCGTAAAGTTGTAGAATGTGTTGCCGATGCGCCCGTATTCCGTTAAGTCGATGTTGGGTGTGTTGCCGTCTGCATCAACTGTTAACATCGCCACCGTTGTGCCGTAGGCGTCGATGACGTCGACGCTGGCATTCGTCAGCGGTTCACCGTCCTGATTGAGGACAATAAAAGAGGTCGTCCAGTTGCGCAGGAGAGTGGAGCCGACTTCCACCGATTCCTTGGACGAGTTGTAGTAGGAGTTGAGCATGCTGACGATTGAGGTGTTAACCAGCGTTACGTCATTGCCCGTCGAGTTGACAATGTCCGCGCCTTCAACCACCAGATTGGTCGCGCCGTCGGCAACAATTCCGTCCTGCTGCGCGCCGCTGATTTCCACACCGTCAAAGGTGAAGCCGGCAAAGTTGCCCGTCAGCCTGAGCCCGTCGCCCTGACTGTCGTGTATGCCGCCGCCGGCCAGGTAGCCGGATGGACTGTTGAGTTCCATGCCGTCGAGCGGTCTGACCAGCGAGGAGGCGTCCCAGTTTAAAGTCCCGTTGACAATCATGCGGGCGTTGGTGCCAAGCGAGGCGTCGATGCTGGCGTTGGTAGCGGAGAGCGTTCCGTTGGTTCCGATTGTGCAGTTTGTCGAGACCCGCAGGTGAATCGTTGACTCCGTAATGTTAACCAGGCCCGTGTACGCGTTGATGCCGCCGTACAGTTCCAGCTCGTTAAACAGAGCCTGTTCGCCGTCGTCGAGGTCGTGGTACTGCGTGCGGCGCACAAAGGCGTCGATGTAGACGTCGGACGTATCGTCTTCGGTTGTATCGCGAATCTCGCCGAAAATGCGGCCGCCGTAGGTCGCCGTCGTCGGCACGTCGCCGGTGACAAACAATTCAACAGGATTGAGAATCCCCGCAGCCGACATGGTTGAATGCGAGAGCTGGATTCCCCAGCCCGGTAGTTGGTTTGAGGTCGCTGTAATGATATTCCCGGTGGCGGCTTCGATTTCAAACGAGTGAAAGATGTGTTCGCCCGGATCGTAGGTGCGCGTGCGGTATTCGGCGAACCTGAAACCGTCTTCAAACGACAGCTGAACGCGGTCGTCGCCTTGTTTAACAGTGCCGTCGTCGACGTATTTGGCTTTGACTTTTTTGTTGCATTTGCCGGCGACGGTTGCAAAGCAGACCTTTTTGTTGGCTGTTGCCGTGCCGCTGAAAGTACCGACCTGTTCGCCGTTGCAGGACACGGAGACCGTTTTGGACGGAGTTCTGTTCTTGCCTTTTGACAGGGCGTAAAACCTGGTATCCCAGATGTCTTCTTTCACAACTTTGGTTCCGCCGCCTTCCTTGGGGACCGTCTTTTCCTTCTTGTAACAGGTAATGCAATAGGTGAACCTGATTCCGTCCTTCCTGGCGAGGTTGCGCGGTCTGAGTTTGCGGTAGAAAGTCGTGATTTCTGTGTCGTCGATCGATCCCCACTGCGGATCGCGCCCGCCGACGCACACATCCTGTTCGGAGGCCCAGATGGTCGCCTCGCGCACGCTGATTTTACCGTCGCCGTCGCGGTCCGCGTTCAGGTCGGCGGAACAGGATTCAAGTCCCTTGTAGAACGGCGTGCCGCAGGGATCGATCCGCTTGGTTTTTTTGGTTGAACTGGAAGAGGTGACAATCTCACCTTTTAACTGCTGCCCGTTGACGCGTTTGCCTTGCATGGCCGGAATGGCCGTGCCGGAATAACAGGCTTCGATGCAAATGCAGACTTCGTCCGCCCCGTTCTCGATCAGTTTACAGGCCAGTTTTTCCCAGGACATGTTACCGCCGGCCAGGACCGCTTCGCCGTCTTTGGAGCCGTGTCCCAGGTAGAAGAAATACAGTTTGTCGCAGTCTTCCAGCGTGCCCAGCGCATTGCAGACGTCCTGCTCGGACGCGCCGCCCAGGTTCGTGCCGGATTCGACTTTGATGTTCGCATCGGGTATCTGCGGTCCGCGCGGGTTGTTGTTTAAGTAGTTTTTGACGCGCTCAAGGTCCTTGCCGCGCGATGTGCGCTCGCCGGAGCCGTTGCAGTTTTTACCGGTTACTATCAACGCCCAGACCGTCGTTGCCGGCTGCGCCACAGCCGCATAGGTGACCGGGTCGTCGGCGTGCTCGATGTATGTGCCGTAGATCAGTTCCGTCGAGGTGTTGCCGTCCACGGTAAAGTTCAGGTATTCCGCGCCGTCGATCACAGGCCACGATTCGGCGTCCTGCGTTGTGATTGCGCCCGTCCACGCGTTGTACATCACAAAGGTCGAAGCGTGCATCCATTCGTCGCCCGGTTCGTTGTCCGTCCAGAAAACATAGGTCTTGGCGTCCGTGGTCCATCCGAATGTTTCCTCGTAATCGCCGATGGTCGTGCCGACGGGCTGCACCACGTCCATTTCGTCCTTTTTATACAGGAAGGCCACCTGTTCGGCGAAGTAGGGGCTGTTCATCGACATGTAGTCGGTCACGTCCGTGATGGCCTGCGCCTGGCTGATGATGGTCTCATCCACCGTCACGGAGGATGTTGTTTCGTCGTTGAGCGGGTTGAGGTCGGGCATCGTGTTAAGCGCGCTGACCGTCATGTTGCCCAATTCGTTCGGCGTCCAGTCGCCGGCGTCGAGCACGATGGTCTGGAAGGGCGCGATGCTGCCCAGCAGATGCGACTCGGGCCCGAAAACGGGATCGCCCAGGCCATTTTTAACAACGACTTCGATGATGCTGAACGGGCAGACGTCCGGCCCCTGGTTGGTAATTTCCACTGTAATGTTAACAGGAAAACCCGCCTGAACGATGGACAGGTCGGCGGGCGTCAGGATTTCCTCCACGTCGAGGTCGTAATTCTGTGCCTGTAATGTGATTCCCTGCAAGCTTAAACATAAGCAGGCCAGCAGGCAGATAAGCTGTCGCCTTCGTTGTAACATAATATAACTCCGTAGATATGGATGAGGACAAAAATCATCCGGAGGCAAGGTCCTGCCGCCGGCACAGGGTATGCGCCGTTAACAATTGGGAGGGGAAGGGTGAGAGACCTTTCAGCCGCTCCGGCCTTAAACAACATTACGCGCCGTCCGCGCGCAGAAGAGGGCGGACCGTGGCTCCAGTCGATTCAATTGTGATCTGAACCGTTTTGTAGAACCGTTGATCGTAAGGATGCCACGCTGAAGAGTGCAGTGCCGGCAGGGCTGCGATGCGGGAAGGAAATCTGCGTGCACAGAAGTGTTAACCACTGGTTAACGCCACAGGGCGTGAGTGCGATGCCGGGCGCGTTTATTCATCCATTCGCAAGAACATAACATCAAACAAGGCAAATCACAATCGGAAAAATCCTGAAAATGTTCTAAGGAAAACCCTTAAAACCAGTCTGGCTGCGCGCTCACAGCCCTGCCCGCAATGGAAAATTGTGCGGCGTTTGCGTCCCTCGGTGTGATATCGCAAATTAAAGGCGCCGTACAGCGTTGAAATTCATCCCGGGTCCGTGTCCCGCACTGCTGTCGGTCGCTTCTCTCCGAATGTGCATTTTCACATCTCTTCGTCCCAACAAATTGCAGGTGTTCAATGAAAACGTTGCTCAAAGTTGTGGGTGTCCTGGTCGCCCTGGTCGTGCTGGCCGTCCTCGGTTTTATTGGATTTACCGAGTACCGCGTCTCGTCCTTGCCCGACGCCGAAGACATTTCGATCAAAGCCACGCCGGCACAACTGGAGCGCGGCGAATACCTGGCCACCAGCGTCATGGGCTGCATGGACTGCCACTCGCAACGCGACTGGTCCATGTATGCCGGACCGGTCAAACCGTCGACCCTGGGCGCCGGCGGCGAAGAATTCAACGAAGACATGGGCCTGCCCGGTAAATTCTACTCGCCGAACCTGACCAGCGCGCACCTGGGCGACTGGACCGACGGCGAAATCGTGCGCGCCATCGCCATGGGCCTGTCCAAAGACGGCCGTCCGCTTTTTCCGCTCATGCCTTACCATTCCTTCGGCAAACTCGACCGCGCGGATATCGAGGCCGTGGTGGCCTACCTGCGCACGCTGCCCGCAGTCGAAAACGATGTGCCGACCTCGCAGCCCGTGTTCCCGATGAATATCATCATGAATCTGATGCCGCAGGAGCCGCAGTACAGCAAACGCCCCGCCCGCAGCGAGGCCAAAGCCTATGGCGAATACATGGCGACGGCGTCCGGCTGTGCGGACTGTCACACGCCTTTTGAGAGCGGTCAGCCCGTGGAGGAGATGCGTTATGCCGGCGGCCGCGAATTCCCGATGCCGGGGTTTGGCGTGGTGCGCGCTCCCAACCTGACGCCGCATCAGTCCAACGGTCTGGGCGGCTGGACGAAGGAGATGTTCGTGCGTCGCTTCAAAATCTACGCCGACAGCACCTACCGCCTGCCGGCCGTCAAAGCGGGCGAAAAACAGACGGTCATGCCCTGGCTTGTCTACGCACGGATGACGGAGGACGACCTCGGCGCCATCTACGACTACCTGATGACGCTCGAACCCGTCGATCACCCGATTGAGGTTTTTACGCCTCCGGCCGGTTAAATCCATCGCTTCGCCTCCCTGCGGGGCGGCTTGCTTTTAATGACCTTTTTGTTCGTCGCCGCATGTCGGGCCGGAAGTCGCTGATTCCGTGTCACGTCGTGCGGCGATGCTGTTTTAAGTCGGTATTGATCGGCGCTCGGTTCCGGATTCGCCGTGCGGCGGTCGCATGGCGCCCGGCGCCTTGTTGTGCGATTAACTACAAAGTTCGCAGCGTTTAACAGCGAATACCGCCCGTTGGCGTATTTAAACTTGTGTGGCGCGCAGGGCATGTGCATGTTGCCGGAGTCGAAGCAACCGGAGCGTTCGGCCGTGCCGCACCAGGGAGTCCCGCACGAGACGGGATGCGTACCCCGGAAAGAATTGCACCGTGACGTTGTTAACAAAAAGCAGCGTGGCGAGATGGTGGACAAAAGTCTGAAAATGTGGAAAGGCGGCGGGGATGGGTCCCCTTGTTAATGGTCCGAAAACCGCACTTTTGAGTTTGAAATCTGTTCTTGAGTTCGAAGTCTGTTCTTGAGTTTGAAGTCTGTTCTTTTGTTTAAAGCTGAGTTCACGTCTCGTTCGCCATCCACTTGGCACATCCTGTTTGTCCTGGCGTTTGTTTTGTCTCAGATTCTATTGACGTGCCTTTGCTGTGAAGCCGATCGCAGCGTTGACAGTTTTTTCGTTGCTGCGTCAGCGTTCTGTGGCTTTGATCCGTTTGCCGACTATTCATTTTCCCTGCTCCTGCGCTGACGTTTAATTGGTCTTGGCCACAGTTGCCGACCGTTCAACTACAAAGTTCGCAGCGTTTAACAGCGAATACCGCCCGTTGGCGTATTTAAACTTGTGCGCCGCGTCGTACATGTGCATGTTGCCTGAGTCGAAAGAAGTGGAGCGCTCGGCGTGCCGCCGCCGCTTTTAGCTGCAATCGATGTTTAACATTTTGGTGTGCCCGAATTGTCGGGGCCACAGGCCGGAGCCCCGCGTGCACGTTCCAATTCCACAGGTGATTGTTTTGGGAGTTTGTTGTCAGACTTTTCGGTCGGGCCACATGTATCGGCGGTTTTGTGATCGCCCGGCGGACCTGCGGCTGCCCGACGATTCGCGGCGGAATGCTCTGCGGCCGGATTGTCCGGGCGTTATGTGCCTCACGACCCTTCGTCCCGCCGCCGAACGTGAAAACTTGTTGCTTAGGCAACAGAAACAAACAAGAGGAAAAAGCAAGCCGCCCCGCAGGGAGGCGAAGCGCTCAGTCTTCAAGTCGGTCGGAAATTCCTGCGTGGAACGAGTGCGAGCCGCACGTCGGTTGAAAGCGGAGTCCGGAGTTGCGGGAGCGAAAGTTTTGACAAACGGAACAAGCGATCGTAACGCCGTCGCAGCTGTCGTGTTCGCACCTGAGCTGAAAGCTAATAACTGCCGTATTTTCCGTGTTTTGTACGAATTGTGGGGATTGTACAGAATGCGGGTGCGTGCTAAATTTTCAATATGCAACCGGCGCCGACCTTGTTTTTTGGCAGGTCGGGGTGGGTCGGTATTTTATCAACTCCACAGATTTCCCATGCAAAAGTTCTTTCTACTGATTTGCTGCCTTGTCTTTTCCTCCGCCGCTCACGTCTATGGCGGCGACCCGGTGTACGAGTATTTTGCGCGCGACGCCGAAGGCAACATCCTCCCCGAACAGAATTACTACGACGTGCTGCAGCGCTTCAACGAGCGCTGGGGCGACAAACCAGGTCCGAAACACAGCGGCTGGAAACAGTTCAAGCGCTGGGAGTATTTCTGGCGCGGGCGCATCAACAGCGACGGCAGTTTCCCCGATGTGACCGCCAAACGATTCGAAGCCTGGGTGCACCTGCGCAACGAAGAACGGCGGCTCTACGGCGGCGATCAGCTGGCGGCCGTGCCCGGAACCTGGACCAGCATCGGCCCCAAAGTGACCCTGCCGATTGAACGCGGCTTTACCTGGGCCGGCATCGGACGCGTCAACGTCGTGAGTCTGCATCCCACCGATCCCAACCAGATATGGGTTGCGTCGCCCACCGGCGGCGTGTGGAAATCCATGGACCAGGGTGAATCCTGGAAACCGATGACCGACGACCTGCCCACCCTGAATTTCAGCGACATTGCATTTGATCCCAACAATCCGAACGTGGTCTACGCTTCCAGCGGCGACCGCAGCACACATGCCTGGGGTTTCCGTTCGATCCACAGCCTGGGTCTGTTTAAATCGGTCGACGGCGGCGAAACCTGGGACCTGACCGGTCTGAGCTGGACGTCGGAAGAACAGGCCGCCAGCGGCCAATACCAGATGATTTTTCGCGTTCTGGTCGACCCGCTCAACAGCGATCGCGTTTTCGTCGGCACCAACCGCGGCATCTTTCGATCTACCAACGGCGGCGACTCGTTCCAGCGTATGCAGGCGGCGGAAATCTGGGACATGGAACTCAAACCGGGGCAGCCGCGGACGGTCTATGCCGTCGGCCGCGTCAACAACAATACCGCCGGCATGTTTGTTTCCCGCGATGCGGGCGACACGTGGGAGCAGTTTGGTCAGTTTACCGCGCAGCGTTACCTCCCGCAGGCTGCCGTAGCCGTGACCGCCGCGGATCCCGACATGGTCTACGCCGCGGTGGCCTCGAACGGTTTTTCGCAGGCGACGGTGTATCGATCGACTGATTCGGGTGAAAACTGGGAACAGCGCGGCACATCTTACGGCACCGGTGTGTGGGGATTCCCGCTGGGCGTATCGCAGACCAACCCGGAAGTGCTGTGGGTCGGCGATGTGCGCATCCAGCAATCGCCCGACGGTGGATTCAGCTGGGGCGGCATGGGCAATATTCACGCGGATCAGCACTATCTGGTTGAAAGTCCCCACGATGGATATCTCTACGCCGGCTGCGACGGCGGCGTCTATCGCTCGCCCAACGGCGGCCAGACCTGGACCTCGCTCAACCGCGGTCTTGTGATCTCGCAATTCTATCGCATTGCCGCGTCCACCAGCGACTACGACATGATCTATGTCGGCGCGCAGGACAACGGGACAATGGGATTTGAGAGCGACATCCAGAAATGGAACCACAAAACGGGCGGGGACGGCATGCAGCCGGCTGTTCACCCGACCAACGACTCGATCGTGTTCACTTCATGGCAAAATGGCGGCATCAATATGTCGACCGACCGCGGCCGCTCCTTCGGGCGCGTAAGCCCGGACTCGTTGACGGGCAACGGCGCGTGGATTACGCCCTACGTCATCGATCCCAAACACCCCGACTCGGTCTACTTTGGATTTCGCAAGATCATGCGCCTCTCGCAGCGCGGCACAAAGTGGGAGGCCCTGACGCCCTTCCTGCACGGCAATGTGACGATGGCCGATCTGGAAATCTGCGATGCCGATCCGGCCGTGCAGTACGTGCTCACCAACTCCGGGCGCATTTTTCGTACGGACGACTACTGGGAGACCTGGCGGCGCATCGACGTCGGCCTGACCGGCAGCGGCGTCCTGCTGCGCATCGGCGCGGATCCCAACGACCCGGACGTGATCTGGGCCGTGCGCGGGTCCTACTCCGACGGTCCCAAAGTGTTCCGCTCCGGCAATGGCGGAGACGACTGGCAGCCGTGGCACATGAACCTGCCGCAGGCGCCGGTGGAAGCCATCATCGTCCAGCGCGACTCGGAGCTGGGCTCGGTCTACATCGGCACCGAATTGGGCGTCTGGTACACGGACGCCACACTTGACGAGTGGCTGCCGCTCAGCAAAGGCATGCCTTCAATGCTCGTGCGCGATTTTGTGATCGACTATGAGACCCGTCGCATCCGCGCCGCCAGCTACGGCCGCGGCATCTGGGAGATGCCCCTGGTGGAGGAAGATGCCGTCACGCCGCACGCCGCATTTAACCTGCACTTTCTCGACAAACCTGGCTGCGCCCAGGAAGTCCTCTTCCGCGATCACGGCGTGCCTTATGACGCCGAGCACGAGCTGAGCGTCGAACCGATGGACGGCGTTACGATCCTGCCGCTGCCCGAGGGCGGCACCAACCGTCGTCATGCGCGCCTGCTCTTCAGCCGCGCCGGCGAGTACCGCGTCGTGCTGCGCGTGCACGATTCCAATGGCGACAACAGCATGGAACAGACCGTGAATATTGACACCGAGGGGCTGGCGACGCCGCCCCTGATGTACGACTTTGACCACTGGTTCGAGTGTGAACAGGGCTGCAACGTTGTGTGTGAACTGGATCAAGGCTGGCGCAATCTGCCCTTCGGCGAGGACGGCGACGACAACCAGTGGAGCGTGCTGAGCGGTCCCTCAGAGCCCGGCCGTCCGGGTATCGGTCCCGACAACGATCACACGCGTGGCGACGCCTCGGGGCGTTACCTGGCGATTCAGTCCAACGGTTGCACGGAACGCACCGCCATTGTCGAATCGCCCTGCCTGGACCTGTCGCGCGGAACGCTGCCGGAACTGCGCTTTGCTTTCCACATGAACGGTCAGGTGCCGACTGGAATGGGCTCACTGCACATCGACGCCCTCGTAGGCGGCAACCTGGTGCAGGACGTGATCCCGCCCAAAACCGGCAATTACGGCACCGAGTGGATTGAAGAGTCCGTCGACCTGAGCGGACTGCGGGAAGAGAATGTGCGCCTGCGTTTCCGCGGCATCGCCGGTTCCAACAATTTTAGCGACATCGCAATCGACGACGTTTCCATCGTGTTCAAAGCCGCTGAGCCCGTCGCCGAGTTCGAAGCCGACGACTACGACGTCTGCGTCGGGCAGGAAGTCGCTCTGCTCAACCGCTCGATCAACCCCGTCGAAACCTTCACCTGGAGCATCACGCCCGATACCTGGCACTTTGTCGATGGTTTCTCCGCTGAGTCGGAAAACCCCCGCGTTGTGTTTGAAGCCGAAAACGCCTACACCGTCGCACTGACGGTCGTCAACGGCGAAGGCGAGGACCGCATGGAAAAAGCAGATCTCATCTCGGTCATCGACGTCGCACGGCCCGAAATCGAGCGCCTGACCGATGTCCTGATCGGTTCGTCCGTCGAGGCCGACGAATACGAATGGTTCGTCAACGGTGAAAAGAGCGACCTGGAAGGTCAGATCGTTACCGTGCCGAATCAACCCGCCGTTTACACTCTGCGCATCCGCCGCGGCGACTGCCTGTCGGAAATGTCCGAGCCCTATACCTTTACAGTTTCGACCTCTGTGGCTGAAGCTGATAACAGGCATGGATGGTTCCGCATCGATCCCAATCCGCATTCGGGTGAGTTCATGCTGCAGGGCGAGTTGTTCACGGGCGGCCCGGTCCGTCTGATCGTCGCCGATGCGCTGGGTCGCACGCTGATGGAGCAGCAACTGCTGGCTTCCGGCGGTGGTCGGCTCATGCAACGCATCGACATTGGCGATCGCCCCGCCGGCGTCTACTACGTTACGGTGGAAATACAAGGCGAACTGCTTGTGTTGAAAACGCTAAAACAATAGTCGGCGGCAAACTTCGCGGTGTTTATTCCCACCGCGTCAAAGTACAGGCGCAGACACAGGCGAGATTCGTCCGTGTCTGCGCTTTTTTGTGAGCTTTGTTAATACTTCCTGTGCTGCCATGGGTCATGTCTGGCGGTGCCTTGTTTAATCGCGCTCAGGATGCTTGCACGCCGCGCACGAGCAGACTGTCAAAGCGCGCATCTTTGTCGAGATGCAAAATGTCGATGTCGATCAGCCCGCATTGATGCATCAGGTCGCCGACTTCTTCCGCCGTGTAAAAACTGAAGCCGTATTGTGTTACCGGGTTGTCGCGCATTGCGTCCGCCGAGCGCATGCCGATGACCACCGCGCCGCCCGGCGCAAGTATGCGGCTGATCTCGCGCATGCCGTTCTGCGCCGAAGGCCAGAAATAAATGGTGTTGACGCTGCAGATGCCGTTCAAAACTCCCGGCCCAAAGGGAAGCGCTTCCACATGCGCCTCGTGCAGTTTAAGTCGTCCGCTGTTTAACTCCGCAGCAAACTGCGCGCGCGCGCGTCGAAGCATGGCGACGGAAATTTCCGCTCCGTGCACAATGCCCTTGTTAACGCACCGCAGCAGGTCTTGCAGACCCGTTCCGCCTCCGAAGCCGATATCCAGCACCTGATCTTCGGCCTGCGGCGCCAGGAAGTCCACCGCGAGTTTGTTGATCCGTGCATTGCTTTTGTTAAGCATGCGGGCCATCACCTTCCGGCCGAACAGCCCGCTCGGTTCGCGCAGTTGCCTGGCGATAAACTTGATGCCGATCATACGTCTCGTCTTTTACCGCGGCCCGGTCTGCGCCGCGCTGTCGTTTGTAGAGCTGTGCAAAATCCACGCGCCTGTTTAACACGCCTGAAGCTGTCGTGCGCGGCGCATGCCATTCAATTGTGTTTAAGTGATGTGCTCCCGCCGGCGACGGCGCAGCCGCGCAGCTGCTTGCTCGGGGGCCGCCCCTTCAATTGCGGAATGTCGTCCGTTGTCCGGCTGAATTCATCGTTGTCGGCGGCATGATAAATCGATGTCGGAAACCCGATCATGGTTTCAGACATTTCCTCTCCGCTCCCGCCGCCGCCGGCGATTCTATCTTGTGCGGAGTTCGCGCGGCCGCAACAACCCTGACGTCCTCGCGCGCGCTTTGCAGCAATTCCTCGACAATCCTGCGTCCAGGCTGGCTCGAAGCTCCCATCACGGCAATCACAGTCATTCCCGGCTCCGCTGACATTGTTGCGTATAGCTGCCCGCCCCGAATATACATCGTCCGCGCGATTTGCACGCATATTCTTCGCCCGATCGCGCCTCACCTGCGCTGGTCGCCTCCTGACAATTTTGCTCGTCGGCGGGCTGGAAATGCGGAGACTTCGCGTCGGCGATGTATCTTCGCGTGCAGATTATCATTTGCAGTGAATAAATATTCAATTATATTTGTTGCGCATGAGGCCCAAGGACGACGCCAAAGTAGAAGCGATTTACGAGGCGACGCTGCGTCAGATCGACGAAGTTGGAATTGCAGGGGCCACCATGGCCAGAATTGCCCGCGACGCGGGCGTGGCGACGGGAACCCTGTACACCTACTTTGAGAACAAACACGAACTGCTCAGCAAGCTCTACGTTCGCATCAAATCCGGCGCCGTCGCCGAGTTTGTGCGCGACATGCCGGCGGATCAACCCTACCGGATTGTCTTCCGTCGCGTGTGGCTGAACATGCTGCAATTCAACGTGCAGCGCCATCTGGAGGGGACTTTCATGGCGCAGTTCTATCGCTCGACCTACATCAGCGAGGAAGTGCGCGCCGAGGGACTCCGCCTGTTCCAGCCGATCAACGCTCTGCTGGACCGCGGCAAACGCGAACAGCTCGTGCGCGACGTCGACAACGCGCTCCTGCACGCCGCCATCTCCGGGCCGATCTACGAAACGGCCCAACTCGTGCACGAGGGACGTCTGACGCTCAATGACGAAATCATCGAGCAGGTCTTCCAGATGACCTGGGACAGCATCAAAGCCTGATATTTTTTTGCCTTTATATTGAATATTTATTCACTTAAGGAGCTGAAATGAAGCTGAACCAATTCGGCAACACCGGACTTCTGATCTCCGAACTGACTTTTGGAACCATGACATTCGGCGGTTCGAGCATCTGGCAGATGCTCGGCGCCACCCAACAGGAAGAAGCCAATCGCCTCGTGGCGCGCGCCATCGACGGCGGCATCAACTGTTTTGACACGGCCGATATTTACTCCGCGGGCGAGTCCGAACGGATTCTCGGCGCGGCGCTGGAAGGCAAACGCCACGAAGTCCTGATCGCCACCAAGGTGAAAGGACGCATAGGCAACAACAGCAACAGCGCCGGCCTGAACCGCGTGCACATCATGAATCAGGTGGAAAACAGCCTGCGCAATCTGCGCACGGACTACATCGACCTCTATCAGATTCACGGATTTGATCCATTCACGCCGCCGGAAGACACCTTGCGCACGCTGAACGATCTGGTGCGCAGCGGCAAGGTCCGCTACATCGGCGTCTCCAATCTCGCAGCATGGCAGATCGCCTACTGGGCGCAGCACGCGCGCCTGAGTGGTCTGGAGCCGATACAATCCGTGCAGGCCTACTACTCGCTGGCGGGCCGCAGCCTGGAGCGCGAAGTCATTCCGGCCTGCAAAGAGCTGGGACTCGGCATCATGGTCTGGAGTCCGCTCGCCGGCGGCTTCCTGACGGGCAAGTTCCGTCGCGACAACGACCAGGTGGACGGCGCGCGCCGCACGGATTTTGACTTCCCGCCGGTGGACAAAGAGCGCAGTTACGACATCATCGAAGTTATGGCTGAAATCGCGGAAGTGCATTCGGTCAGCATCGCCCAGATTGCACTGGCCTGGGTGCGCATGCAGCCCGGCGTCACGACGACAATTATCGGCGCGCGACGCATGGACCAGTTGGAAGACAACCTCAAATCGGTCGAGATCGAGTTGTCAGCCGACGAGCTGCAGCGCCTGGACGCCGTCAGCGCGTTGGGGCCGGAATATCCAGGCTGGATGGTCAACATGCCGATCGATCGGTATCCGGGTTCTTCGTTGGAAGACCGCGTCCAGGCCCTGCGTGATTCGGCCAAATGAGGCAGTCAAACACGGCCGTGCCATGACGTGCGGCGGTGTCGGAGAGTGTCGGTGTGCTGACACTCCGACAGAAAACACTTAGACCTACGTATGAGCTGTGAGCCCTTAGGGCTCACAGCTCTATTTGTTTGCGTGCCAAAAATCCTCGTGCTCCAAACCAGCCGCCCGGCGGGCGTCCCCAGCCGCTGAACGCACCACAGCGTCAAATAAACGAGCAAACACCGAGGCGGAAACGCCGCCGGCGCGCCCGGCTCAGGGATAGATTTCCGCCGGATTCCCTCGCCCGCCCATTTGTACCTCCGCCAAAAAGCGCCCGAAATTGCCAAATTTCGACCAAAAACGTTCAGTCCCGCCGGTCTGAACCTGTCAAACAGCATTCGGACGTCCCGACCATCGGGTTTGGGCGCTTGGGGCTGTGCGGCTCCATATCTTGCCACCGACATTAAACCTGTCGCCCGGCGCACGGCTACAGACGGTGCGGCTTCAGGCGCGACACTCATTGGTTAACAAGAAAATTCAAGAGGTCGGTTGGTGAGTAAAATCAACAAATACGCAGCCATGGCGCTTGTCATGCTGGCTGTCAATATGATGACGGCGTGTGACGACGGCATTCTCGATCCGGCCGAGGCCGGCAATCTGGTGCCCAAAACGGTGATGGAAGATGCGGCGCTGCCCGCGATTGAAATGAACGGTTCGCGATTCCACCTGGAGACATTCGGCGATGCGGCCAATCCCGTCCTGATTATCCTGCACGGCGGGCCCGGGTCCGACTACCGCGGGCTGATGCGCCTGCTTGATCGCTACGACGGTTATTCGCTCACGGATTCTTTTTACGTCGTGATGTGGGATCAGCGCGGTGCGGGACTTTCGCAGCGCCATGACAAGGACGCGCTGACGCTCGACAACTATCGCGAGGACATCCGGCTGCTGGCCGAACGGTTTTCGCCCGACAGGCCGGTGTATCTGCTGGGGCACTCCTGGGGCGGCATGTACGCCACGCTGATGATCAACTCCTTCCCGCAGCGCGTCGCAGGCGCCGTACTGTTTGAGCCGGGACCGCTCAACGCCGATTTCTACGAAGAGGTCAGGGACGACATTATCGATCTGGATTTTTTCAGCGAGTGGCTGAACGATTGGGCCTGGAGCCAGCAGTTTTTTACGCCCGACGAACACGCGCGTATGGATTTTGAGCGCACCCTCGGCGCTCGCAGCGCCCAGCCGCATTTTCACCGCCGAATGGATGTCGACCCGATGCCCTACTGGCGTCAGGGCGCCGCCGTTTCCACTTACCTGGTTGAGGACGGAATTGAGGACGGCAAAGCCGTGTACGATTTCACGTCCAACCTGTCTGCGTTTAACACCAAAGTCCGCTTTGTGGCCGGCAGTTTAACCGAGGTGATCGGCAAGGAATTTCAACAACGCCAGATGCAGAAATTCCCCGCAAGCGATCTGCGCATCATCGATGGTTACGGTCACGACATGGTCTGGCACGCGGCCGCGCAGTCGGTCGCCATTGCACGCGACTATTTTGAAAGCCTGCGCTGACGACTTAAACGCATTTAACACAAACGGAATACAAGGAATATTACCATGTCTGTTTTAACCCGGACGGCAATTGTCATTGCCTTTTTCTGCATGAGCCTTTTGTTTGTCGCCGAGGCGCAGGTGTACAACCCGCAGCAGAGTGAATTGGGCGGCGGCCGTGTATTTCTCAGTCTCGGCCTGGATCCGGCCGTGCAGATGACGCTCGGATATTCGCACGATGTCGACTGTTTTAACCGGACTCTGCGCGTCGGTTACGACCTGACGCTGCCGGCCGGCAAAGCCGACCTGAACGATCTGCGCCTGCGCTGGTGGAGCATTGCGCCCCTGCTCGGCGAGCAGGACTGGCGCGTACAGGGCATCATTGGTTTAAGTGCCGTTACAACGGAAAACGACACCTACGACGGCATCAGTTTCGGCATGGACCTGGGCGCGCAGGCCGGCATGTACAAACCGGACTGGAGCGTCGCCGCCGAATTCGGATTCACTAAATCGATGTTCACGCATGTGTCGCACAACGACTGGTATCGCGATTACATTTATGCCGATGCAAAAGACGGCTGGTACGGCGGCGCCGGCGGCGTGTGGCGCTTCGGCCTGGCGGCTTCGTATTCATTCGATCCGGTGGACCTGGAACTGCGCGGCGGCCTGCGCACCGGCGAGGGCGAAGGCATGTTGATCCCGCCGATGTACTTAACGCTCGGCGCCGCCTACAACCTCAACTGAGGCCTCGCGCCGCACCTGCGAGGGCGTCTTGCCGACGTGTTTTTTGAAGATGGTGTTAAAGGTCGATTTGGCGTTAAAACCGGCGTCATATGCGAGCGCCAGAATTGTCAGGTGCTGTGCGGCCGGATCCCGCAGCAGTCGGCGCACTTCCGCCACGCGGTAGGCATTAACAAAGTCGTAGAAGTTTTTGCCGAAGCGCGTGTTGATGACCTCGGTCAGGTTGTGCGCCGTGACGTCCAGCGCCTGTGCCAGTTCACTCAGCGTCAGGTTGGCGTTGCGCCAGGGTTCTTCACTGCGCATGTAATTCTCGAGCTGTTGCTGGAGACTCTGCGCGCGCGCCTCGTCCAGTCCCGACTTGCGATAGGCCGCCGTTGTCGGCGTTTCCTGCGGCGCGGCGTTTAACTGCGCGGGCTCGGAATTTGACGGCATTGCGGCTGTGTTGTCGGCGGGAATTGTCGTTTTAACGTCCGCCGAAACCGCCGGGACGTCGGCGTGGAAAATCTCCGGTTGGCGCAGCCCCAGGTAACCGATGGCATAGATAAACACGGCCACGGCAAAAGGCGTCAGGCTGATCGGCGTGTTCGTCAGCGCGATGCCCATCTCGTACAACACAAAGTTAAACAGGGCAAAAGCCCAGATCAGAACCAGGCCGATGGTCAGGTGGCGCAGCCAGCGCAGGTTAATGCGGTCGATGGACGAATATGTATCGCGAATGTCGCGCGCGTGGCGGTACAGCAGCCTGGCTGTTAACACGGCGTAAACACAGCCGTGGATGTGTTTGGCGTAGCCGATAATGCGCTGGTCCGGCGGAAAGTTGCCCGCCATCATCTGTTCAATAAACTCGAGTTTAAACGCTTGCGAGGCAAAGTAGACCTGTGAATCGTACAACAGCACAATCAGCGCCGGTATAAAATGCAGCAGGTAGACCCGCTTGAATTCCTGCCCGCCGCGCATGACAATGAGTGCATATAAATACAGGATCGGCCCAAAGACAAAAATAAGCGGCTCGGAAACCCCGATAAAAGCTGTCGTCTCGCGAAACCACTCCGACCCGTAATATACCGCTTCCAGCAGGAAAATCGCCATCCCGATCATCGACGTCGCCAGCACCCGGTTCGCCATAGTGTTAACTTTGCGCCCGAGCAGCAGCACGCTCAGGAACACGCCCTGCGCCGCACCCACGACCAAAACAAACAGGAGAATCTGCATAAGGCCCGCTGTATGTTGTTCACTTTTACCCGGCAAAATACCCGGCGTCCACCGCAATTTACGTCACTCACGCCCGCCGCCGCAAATCGACCTTTTTCTTGATGGCGTGCGCTCCGTGGAGCGCCCTTTTAAATCCATCTTGTTTGTCGGCGTGTGAGAAGCCGGAAGGCCCCGAGACAGTCCCGTTTTGTCGCGTTTCAGGTTGACCGTTTCAGTCGCTGAGTATGGAAACCGACACGCGAAAAATTTGCCTTGTTCAGTCGGCGGAGCTGTTGAACTGCCGGAAAAAATGCCGCGCCGCCAGCCGCCCCTGTTTCAGCAGAAAGTTTTTGTCGTCCTGGGAGAGGTTGAAATTGGTCAGGCTGATCGCGCCGGTGTTGATCAGAATTGTGTGGTTTTGCACAGTCTCGTTTAAAAGCCATTTGGCCGACTGGCCGCCGATCAGCGCGCCGAAGAGGCGTTGCACGTATTCCAGCGGCGTGTCATAGCCGAATGTGTTGTCGCTGTTTTCGTCGCCGGTATCCGCGCCTCCGAATGCCAGGCCGAGCGTTTCTTCGAGTTTGCCGAGCCCGAAAATCGGGTAGTTCAGCACCACGCCGCCGTCCACCAGAATCTGGCCGTCGATCTTCACAGCATCGAACAACAGCGGGATCGACATTGAGGCGCGCACGGCCAAGGCCAGGCTGGTATCCGGCGTTTTGGCAAAACTGAATTCCCTGACGCGCTGTGTGCTCAGGTTGGTGGCGTGCACGTGCAGATCCAGCCCGCCCCCTTTGTTTAAGTCCGCAAACGTGGCGTCGGCGTCGCCCAGTCGTTCTTCCACTGCCTCACGCAGGAAATTCTCCGCAAAGTCGCCGCGATAGTAGCCGTAGCGCGAGGCGAGCTGCATCACGCCGCCGTCGTCCTGAAAACCGGCAAAATCGAGGTTCTCCATTTTGCTGCGGATCTCCTCGGCCGAGTTGCCCAGCGCCAGCAGCAGAGCGATGATCGATCCGGCCGAGGTGCCGGACACGCGCCGGATCTGTGGCAGAATACTCCTGGCCTCCAGTTCTTCCAGCACGCTGACGTAGGCGATGCCCCAGACGCCGCCGCCTTCCAGCACAAGATTGACAAATGGATATTGCATGGCGCTTAAACAATTCGATTTCACACAACAAATGTGCGCCCCGCTCGGTCCAGGCGGGGCGCCGTTGCAAAACTACGGTCAAATTGTGTGCCGCGCCAATCGAATCTCAACCCTGTGAGTCGGCGGCGGGCCGGGCGGGAAATTTCGGGCGGTAGTGTCCGATGATTTTGAATCCAAACAGGAAGTCGCTCTCCACCGTGCCCCAGCCGGCGTTGTGAATAATCAGCGGCACGTCTTCTTCCGTCCGCCCATTGCTGACAATCCCGATGTGCGTCATTTTATCGCTGATCTGCCAGCAGACAATATCGCCGGTCTGGTAATTGGCCGCCACGCGCGTGACCTTCTGTTTAAACCCCTTGCGTTCCATCCATTTCATGAGGTTCGGCACCCGCCGGTGATCTATGTTTGGGTCCGGTCCTTTCAGCCCCCATTTCTGCGGATATTTCTCGAAATGTGCCGACATGTCGAGGTGAACTTCCTTCTGCAGGTCCACACCCAGCCGGCGGAACGCGCGGATCACGACGTCGGTGCAGACGCCGGTTGTACTGTCGACGTCGCCGCCGGGATACTCGAGTTTCACGTAGGCCGGATCGTACTTGGTCGTCACGCCTATCTGCCGACGCGCGGCGTCCACCAGCGGCGTGGACGCCGTGTAGTAATCGGGCGAGTCGGAGAAGATGTAACTACAGGCAGTGAGCTGCACGGCCAGCAGCCCCAGGCAAAGAGTCAGAAAACGGGACATGTGTTTGAACTCCGGAACAAACGTTGCGCGGCTTGAGCGCTCCGGAGGCTACGCGGGAGAAGGGGAGAGGTTGCGGCGAAGTCGACACCCTGCGCCAGGCGATCTTCGACCTCGCCAACGATCCGGTCGGCGTGTGGGCGAGGCTCGCGGACTTCTACGGTGACTCCCGCTGAAACCGCAGGACGCCCGGCCACGGAAAAACGAGGTCACGTCCGTTTACCCACGCCGCGCGCTACGTTCAGGCGCCAAACTGGCCCGTTCGCGTTTTTCCGCTTGTACAGTCCTTGCGGCTGCGGCATGTTGCATGTGTCGAAGCCGTCCGGAGGTTTCGGCCGCGCCGCAGCAGGGGAGTTCCGTTGGAAGGAATGCGAGACCCCGGGAGTGAATTGCCGATGAAAACCGCGTAAAAAATTGGGGTCGGGCGAGTGTGTCCGGGAGTGTGGAAAAAGTGGAAAATTGGCAGGTGACGGCGGGGGTGGGGGCCCTTTTTAAGGGCCAAACTATGCCCAAATTTAAACAACCAATATCACAGATTCTCTCCACATACACAAGAGCGAAATTGATCCGCTGCGTGATTGTTTTGCCGAAAGTTACCCTCAACGCCAACAACAATTGCAATAGTGGAGCCGCGCGTTTTCGCGATCATCACGCCGACCACAACCGACATTCCAAACTTCAACGTCGTCGGTACTATCGCCCGGCCGTTCCTCCCGTTGCAGCCGAAACGTTTTGCCAAAGCATGCTGCTTAAACTTAATTTGTGTTCTTCGACTTAAACATCCCTCCAGATCGCTTTGAGTCCGTCGCTGCACTCCGTCCTCAGGCTCCATAAAACTCTTGTTAATCACCGTGCCGGATGGCATCTGTCGCCGAGCAAGTGTTAAACCACCAGGTCAAAAAGTGATAATCCCGCGTGGAGTCATCACGCCCGCTAAAGCAGAAACCGCAGGCCGCCCGGCTTCACGCCGGTCAACCTGCGGTCTGTGCCTTCATTTCTTATTCGCGACTGTCCTTGATGCAAACCAGATAGCGGTTTGTTCCCATGTAAACGCTGTCGCCCTTGCGGTTGAAGTAGATGCCGCCGTATTCGTGGCAGTACTGCAGGCCGCGCCCCAGCGTGATGCGCCAGATGATGCGCCCGTCCCACGAGTCCATCGCGCAGATGCTGTACATGCCGCCTTTGTCCGACGAATGGTCGTCAAACCAGTCGCCCGTGTGCGCAAAGATCAGGCCGCTCTCGCGCGCCAGCATGTTCATGGCAAAGTAGCAGGTGTTGTTGTTTTCCCAGATCACCGGATCCTTTTTGACATCGTCGCCAATCTCCACAAGCGCCATGCCGGGTTCGTTCGAAACGTATTGCGAGCGCGGGTAATCGACCGTGTGCCCGAAGTTGTTTTCCGCGACAAAACGATTGTTGACGCCGATCAGCGAAGCCTCGTCGCAGCCGCGCATTTTGGCGAAGACCGGCACGTTGGCTACCGGTTCTCCGGTGTCGCGATCGTAGACCGAGACGTGCACCTGCGGGTAGGCGTTGTCCGTGATCGCCACCAGCTTCCGGCCGTCCTCCGTGTCCGTTAATGTCGGCGTGGTGCCGGAGCCGATATTTGTCTGGCCCGGTTTGAGCAGTCCGCTGTTTTCATAGGGCGCGGCGTAGCGTGAGCTGACTTTGCCGCTTGCGGCGTCATAAGCTGCGGCGTGCAGGAAACCGCGGTTGCAGCGGCCTTCCTCGTCCAGTGCGTTGGTCACGAAATACGCGCCGTCCTGGTCGACGGCAAAAGTGTTGTTGTTCCATTGATTCTCGAGTTCCATCGCATCGCGCAGGACCGTGCGGCAGCCGCCCGGCTGCGAGGCGTCCGGCGTGATTTCCACCACCGCAATCCAGGCGTTCGACACCAGCGATCCCGGCGGCGTGAAATCGTACTGGCCGGCGATTAAACACCAGTACAGATTGGTGTTGTCGTTCCAGACCGGCAGCGCCGAATACAGCGAATTGTTGTCCGGCGAGCCTGTCACGAGCGTAATAATGTCCTCACTGGACCACAGCGGATCGATGCTGTAGATTTCCTCGCGCTGCGCCACATCTGCGGTCGGATAACAACTGATGCAGTTGTTGGCGATCACGACGGTGTTGTTGTCCTGGTTTAAGTAGAAATAACCGCCGCCGAACGAGTTGGGCACGAGTTTTGATGTTTTGGTCGCCGAAAGGATGTTGCAGTCCTCGTCGAAGATCACCAGCCGGTACTGGCCCTCCGCAGGCGCAAAAGAGATGCCGATCATCTGATTGTTTGCATTGCACACCATCGTCGGCGTGAAGCCGTAGGGATTGTACTGTTTAATAAGTTTCAGCTTTTTGTAGGTCGGGCCGTGCAGGCCGACCGATTCCGAGCAGTAGCTGTCCTGGTGCGGGCTGGACCAGTTGTTCTCGCCCAGGCCCGGGTTCTGCGGCATTGTTACGCCGCCGTAGAGATTGTTGAGACTGCGGTTAAAACCGTCCGGACCGGACATGACGGTGTGAATTTCCTCACTGCGCCAATTGATGACCTGATCGAAGGGATTCATTGTTGTTCCTCAGAATTAAACAGCATGGAGATGTCCTGTTCCGTCGCAGTGTTTAAACTTCCTGCGATGGAGCATCAGTGAATTAATGATGGTTGTTACGCGGTGAAATCCAGTGGACAAAGGACATTCACCCCGCCGGCGCGTAGCAGGCGGATGATTCCGTGTGTTTAAGTTGTGAGATCGATAATAAAATGACAATGTTTGTCGGGGGAGGTGCACAAACCCGACGTGCAATGATACGACCCTGTGCATTCAATTCCAAGCCTCCAGGGAAAATATTCGCCCCTGATTTTGTAGCGCACAATCCGTGTGCGCAGGGCGGAACCGGAAGCTGCTGTGTCGTCGCTCTGCTGCGGCTGCTGCGGCTGCCGCGGCATCTGCGCGCAAAAACGCATGGACAGCGTTCGCCGCCTTGTAACTCTTCACGCCGCCGCGCCGTCGAATGGCTGGTGTACGATATGTGCGGGAAATATTCGTCCCTCCCCTTTTCCTTCGTACATTTGTTCCGCTCGCCGCTCCGTGGCGGGATAATCCATGACTTAAACCTTTGCAGGATAGTCGCATGTTACGCAACGCTCTTTTCATCTTTTTTGGCCTTTTGCTCGGTGGCCTGACGCTCATGGCTGTCATGCCCAATGAGCGTGCCGGACAGGCTGCCGTCGGTTACGCCAGCGTCCGCAATCTCGTGTCTCGCTTGCCCGAACTGTCGGATGTTAATACGACGATGGATACGCTGCGCCAGGAATTCACAGACGAACTCCAGAGTATGGTCGGCGAATTCCAGCTGAAGTCGGAAAATTTTCAAAAGCAGTCGGCCATGTTAAACGACGTCATTCGCGAATCCAAACGCGCCGAACTCCAGAAGATGGAGCGCTCCATTACGGAATTCCAGGACAAAGCCAATGAAGCGCTGTCCGAACGCGAAGGCGAACTCATGTCGCCGCTGTTAAACAAGGTGCAGACGGCCATCGACAAAGTGGCCAGGTCTCGTGGTTACACGCATGTGTTTAATCTCGATGTCGGCGCGCCCCTGTTGCTCTACGCCGAACCTCAATTCCGGATCGACAGCCTGGTCCTGCTCGAACTTAACATCAAATAGTGCTCCGCCGTGTTTAACCCCTGCTGTGTTGTTGACCGACGCAGCTTGATTGCAGCGCCGCTCTTTTCGGCCCTGCGGCCGCGCGGCTTGCTTTATGATGATTATGCTTGTCATCGAGTCAGAAGCGACGCAACACACGAGTGAAGTCCCAAACCCTTCAGCCGCCCGTGTGAAGCCAGTGTAAAACATCTGAGTCCCCGTGTTTAATGCAAACTGAAAGTGCGTCGACAATGTCAAGCCTCATCGATCTCAGTCACGAAATAGGTCACGGAACGCTGACCTATAAAGGCCTGCCCGCGCCCATTATCTGCGACTTCCTGAGCCGTCAAGCGTCGCGCGATATCTACGAAGCCGGCACCGAATTCCACATCGGCAAGATAGAAATGGTGGCCAACAGCGGCACCTACGTCGACTCGCCCTTCCATCGTTATGCCGACGGCAAAGACCTCGCCGAACTGCCGCTCGAATCGCTCGTTGATCTTCCCGGTATTGTCGTCGACGCCACGCGCGCCGGCACAAGCCTGAACAAACACGTGTTTGAATCCTGTGACCTCAAAGGTCGCGCCGTGCTCGTGCGCACCGACTGGTCGCGGCATTGGGGCGCGGACCAGTACTTTGAGTCGCACCCGCATCTCACCGAGGATGCCGCCGTTTTCCTGCGCGACGCCGGTGCGGCAATCGTCGGCATCGACAGTTACAACATTGACGATGTGTCCGGCCGCACGCGTCCCGTCCACAGCGTGCTGCTCGCGTCCGATATTCCGATCGTTGAACACATGACCAATCTTGGCGCCGTTCCCGCCGGCGCTGCGTTTCGCTTCCACGCCGCTCCGGTCAAAGTGCGGCGTTTCGGTACCTTCCCGGTGCGCTGTTATGCTGTCGCCGACGTGTAGGAGACATGGAGTAACAGATGCGGCGTAAAGCAGCCGACTACGTAAAACTACGTAGTAGCTGTGAGCCCTCAGGGCTCGCAGCTCAAATATCTTGCGCGCCAAAAATATTTTGTTCCGGGATCTACAGTGGACGTCCGCTTCCGAGCCGTAAGCGTTGGTGCCATTAGGTACACTACGTGCAACTACGTAGGAGCTGTGCGCCCCAGGGAATCACAGCCGTTGTTTTACAGGCTGATGATACATCGGTCGGCGTCAAACCCGCCACTCGCCAACGAACAAAAATGGCCTTGAGAAAAGCTGTCGGCGACCGGCAGGAAGCCGAATGCAAAGTCCCGAGACATCAATCCCGAAGCAAGTCCGGAGTGTTTAAGTGATGAATGATCGTGTTAAGCCGGAAATTCGCGCAGAAGTGGAGCGTCGCCTGCGGCAGATAGAAGCAGAATGTGATGTTAACATATTCTTTGCCTGCGAATCCGGCAGCCGCGCCTGGGGTTTTGAGTCGCGCAACAGCGACTACGACCTGCGTTTTTTGTATGCACATCCGCGCGAATGGTATGTTTCCATCGATGTTGAACATCGCCGCGACGTGATCGAGAAGCCGATTGTTGACGAGCTGGATATTAACGGTTGGGATATTCGCAAGGCGCTTAAACTGCTGCGCAAATCCAATCCGCCGCTGCTCGAATGGCTGCAAAGTCCGATTGTTTATCGCGACCGCGACGGGAAAGCCGACATGCTGCGGGCGTTAATTGACAAAAGTTATTCGCCGCGGGCGTCCATGTACCACTATTTGCATATGGCGCGCGGCAACCACAAGGATTATTTGCGCGGCGAAACGGTGTCGTACAAAAAATACTTCTACGTACTGCGGCCGCTGCTGGCCGTGAAGTGGATCGAAGCCGATGCACAAAATCAGCGCGGTCCCGTGCCGATGGAATTTCAGCGTCTGCTGGAGGATTCCATTGCGCCCGCTTCCGGGTTGCGACGCGACATCGACGCGCTGCTGACGCGCAAGCGCTCCGGCGACGAACTGAGCGCCGGGCCGCACATTGAATCGATAAGTCAATTTATCAACAGCGAACTGAGCCGGCTGGAACACCTGGATGTCTCGCTGCGAAACAATGCCGTTGAGTCCGCCGAGCTGGATGAAGTGTTTCGTCAGATTATCGGTTTTTCAGGCGGCATCTGAGCGATGCCGGGATGTGTCGCGGGCCGCGTTGAGCGCCGCAACGTTGCTCGCCGGGCGGCGGACCTGACAATGGTGCAAGCCGGGCGATGCGGGGTGGGCTGCGGCAGGCGGGAGCGGGTGTAATTCAACGGGGTGGAGATACGAGCGCCTGTAAACTCTACATCAGCTCATTTCGCGATCATTTCCGCCGGAATCGCTAAATTGATCGCAATGTCCGACGTCCGGCAGGTTAACAGCGATCCACAGAGGAAAAAAACGTGAAGCGCAAAAAGATAAGAGAGACCTTTATTATCGGGCATCGCGACCGCGTCGACCTGCCCGAACTGGAGCTGTTCGGACTGCCCTGTAAAATCGACACCGGCGCCGCCACCTCCGCCATCCACTGCCGGCACGTGCGCGTCCGCGAAGTTAACGGCGTAGCGCGGATTATCTTTACGTTGCTTGATCCCTCGCACGCCGAATACAACGGGCGCGAGTATTCCACGGCCAATTTCCAGGAACGCAAAATCAAAAGTTCTTTCGGTCAGACCGAATATCGCTATGTAATTACCAGCGTGGTTGTGCTGTTCGGCAAGTCGTTTACAACGGAGTTTACACTGTCCGACCGCGAGAAAATGACCTATCCGGTGCTGTTGGGCAAACGTCTGCTGCGCCGCGGTTTCCTGGTCGACGTGTCCAAAATTAACCTCTCGTACAAAGCCATGCGCGCGGCGAACCTGAATCCTCCCGGCGACGGCGCGTCACAGTAAACGCCGCGCGGAGTAAAGCTCCGGGCCGGCTCAAATGCGCGCCGTTGTGTTGCGGGGCGGAACCTGACTGCCGCGTGTGCCGGGAGAACTGCCAGAAGTGTTTAATCGCGCATGTCAATCTTTGTGGTTTTACTGATCGGCGGCTCGGTGGAGCCGATGTGCATCAAAGCATCGCCCTGGTGAACCACCGGGTTGTTGGCCAGGCCGATAACAAAGCCGTCGTACGGCGCCCTCAGTTTAACCTCAAAGTCGCCGTAGGGATCTGTGATTGTGCCGATTATCTGGCGCGCCGCCACCGCGTCGCCGGAGTTAACATATGAGTGAAACAGACCGGCGTACCTGGCGCGGAGCCAACTGGAGTGACTGATGCTGCGCATCTCGTGTTCCGCCGGCGCGGCTTCATCAATCATGTCCAGATGCGCCATGACGCGCTGCGTGCCTTTAATGGCGGACACAATCGCGAATTCATCCAGGCGCATCGATTCGCCGCCTTCAAAGACGATAATCGGTTTGTCCATTTTTGCGGCCGTCTGGCGCAGTGAACGCGGGCGCAGCGGCGCATTGACGATAAAGGGCGGCGCAAAGGCATGTGCCAGCGCTCTGTTTTCCTCATTGTCCATCACGCAGCGGATCTGCGGATAGTTTGTGCGCGCCGCGCCGCCCGTGTGGAAGTCGATGCCGCAGTCCACGTGCGGCACAATGTCGCTGATAACGTGATGTGCGATGCGCCCGGCCAGCGAGCCGCGAATCGATCCCGGAAACGACCTGTTAACATCCTTGCCGTCGGGAACTTCACGTGAAAAGTTAATGAATCCGTAGATGTTGACGATCGGGATGCAGACAACCGCGCCGCGCCGCGGCATGCACAGCTTGTGTTTAAGCATGCGCCGCAGCGTCTCGATGCCGTTGATCTCGTCGCCGTGCATGCCCGCCAGCAGCAGCAGCGTCGGCCCGGCTTCCCTGCCGCGGTTGACAAATACCGGCATGGAAATGGGCGTGCGCGACGGCAGGCGGGCAATGTTGACGTCAATCTGAACTTGTTTGCCGCCCGGAACCGACGTTCCGCAGATTTCGAACTCGGGCAGGCGTACTGCGCTCTTGCGTTCAGGCATTTATTCGGTCTTTCTGGATGCCTTTTTTGGTCGACTCTTTTTCGAGGTATTGAATGATCGTGCCGGCAATGTCATTGTTCGTCGCCTTTTCAATTCCTTCCAGTCCGGGCGAGGAGTTGACTTCCAGGATCAGCGGCCCGCGCGAGGATTGCAGCATGTCGACGCCGGCCACGCCGAGGCCCATGGCTTTGGCCGCTTTTAATGCCGCCGCGTTTTCCGCTCGAGACAGTTTAACAACCATCGAACTTCCGCCGCGGTGCAGGTTGGAGCGGAATTCGCCCTCCGCCGCCTGGCGTTTCATGGCGCCGACAACTTTATTGCCGACGACAAAAGCGCGTACGTCGGCGCCGCCGGCCTCTTTAATAAACTCCTGCACGATAATGCGCGCTTTTAAACCGTGAAAAGCCTCGATGACGGATTTTGCGGCTTTGCGGTTTTCCGCCAGCACGACGCCGAGCCCCTGGGTGCCTTCCAGCAGTTTAATTACAACCGGCGCACCGCCGACACTATCGAGAATTTCATCGACGTTTTTACCGTAGTTTGTAAACACGGTTTTGGGCATTCCGAGGCCGGCGCGCGAGAGGATTTGCAGGCTGCGCAGTTTATCGCGCGAGCGCAGCAGCGCCTGCGATTCAATGGCAGTGAACACGCGCATCATTTCAAACTGCCGCACGACGGCCGCGCCGTAAAACGTCACCGAAGCGCCGATGCGCGGGATGATCGCATCGATATCGGACAGACTCCGATTCTGATGGTGTACCGTCGGTGTTTTTTGTTCAATGACCAGGTTGCAGTGCAAGTGGTTGATAACGTGCATCGTATGGCCGCGTTCCTCACCGGCCTCCACGAGCCTTCGCGTAGAATACAGGCTGGGTTTGCGTGAAAGTACGAGAATCTTCAAGGGGGCTTTTCCTCCTGTTCCATCCATGTTTGTCATCGGCCCGGGCGTCGCCGCGGGTACATGTAAAATTTCCGCCAATCTACGGATTAATTGTCAAGCTATGGCATCCACGTTCTGATCGCGAATGTGCTTGCGGCGTTTCACCGCTTTTGACCTTGATTGCAGACCGCCTGCGCCCTTGTGTTCGCTGCGCTCTCACTTCCGGCTGGTCTCTTTGACTGCTTTTGTTTGGCCCGCCTGGCGGCTGGGAGACGAAAGCCGTGCAGTGTCGATTCCGTTTGAATTCCGGCGTCCTTGCACCGCGGGAATTGACTCAGGCGTATGACCGCGGAGCAACCGCGCAGGTCTTGAAATACAGGTCCAACGCAGATCCTGAATCAGTGGGCGAACAAGTCAAAAAGTGTCGGCGAGCAATGTTCAGTTATCTGGCTTGAATGCCGTTGGAAGCCCCCAGGCGGAAATATGCCGCAAAACACCGCCGAGCTCCATGTCCTCAACCGTCCTCACCGCCGCACGCCGCGACGCCGCGATCTTTTCCGGCAGAACGGACTTGAATCTCAATTCCTTGCCCTCGCTTCAACCCAGGATGTGATTTCGTACAGATCCAAAAGCTGTCCGATTGTACCCTGCTGCGCAATTGCGCCCGGTTCCTCGTGCGGGTCTCCAGGCTTGAGCCGCTGTTCCGCCTCCGGACAGACGGTAATTCTGGTTAAGTGCCGAATTACGCCGACTTCGTGGTGCGCACTGTCCGATGATGATGCCGGATGGCGTCCGGCCGAACGCAGCAGCGAATCCGCTATGTCGATGTTGCCGAGTTTAAAATGCACCAGCGGCATTTCATGCGCGCCGGCATGTGCAAGTCCTGCCCAATCATGTTCAAACGACCGGTGATGATGTTGTGCCGCCGCTCCGGGGTTTTGTTGAAGTCCTTGTAGCAGTAAATATTCTCGATCAGTTGCAATACCAGCAGGCGCCGTTCGGCAACGCGGTCTGTCGATGCGGCGATGTCGGGGTCGGAAGAATGTGTTGACAACTTGCCTTCGAGGTCCGGCAGCGCCGGTTCGTGTGGCAAAAGTTCTTTGCCGCCGATGCGTGCGCGCGTGCGGCTGACGCGGCGTAGCGCCTTGTCATACCGGCCGCGCAGCTTTTGTTGAAGTCTGCACTTCCCCGTAGTGTCCCATCGATTCCAGCGCTGTGAACACATGCAGATGTTTGCCGTTTCGTCGCACCTGAACTGCTTCAGCCGCAGCATCATATAGCGTTTCTCTGTTTGTGACAAATTGTTGACGAGGCTGTGCGGATAGTCGCTGGATGTCAGGAGTCCAAACCACCTGGTCGGGAGTGAATGAGAAACAACACTGCCCGCGGTTAACCGCTCTTTTTTGCTGCAAGGCCGTCCGGGGGGCAGTTTGGGTGAGTTATTTGAATACAGCAATTCTGTGATTTGTGTGCAATTCCTGGAAACCCGAAAACCGTGCTGTTTGATTCCTCCGGTAAACTGTTGTGATGGAACGACTTGGCGTGAATACGAACCTTGAGCCTGTCCATTTGTCTGCGCGCTGAAAACCTCAGATCTGCCGGGAATCTGTCTGGTGTGCTCCTGTGCCCGAGCCTACATTGCGGTTGTCGATTTAATACATCCTTTAACAATTGTGGGAGCGCCAACTATGCTGAATTACAACAAGAGTTCTTCGTGGGCTCCGAATTCCGATCAATCGGAACCGCGGACCGTTGAAAGCCGACTGTTTAATGTTCAACAGAGTTTAAGTCTCCCGGTTGATCAAAGGTGGGGTGTTGCGCTGAATAATAACTCTCCGAATTATGCCGGTCCCGACCGGCCTGCATATCAGACCATCGCAGTTGTACTCGGTGGTTGCGGTTAACAGCGACAATTCACATGCCGAATACGCCATGTTAAAGGCTTTGAATGACACGTTTACCCTGCCGGTCAGTGTCATTCCGGCGGACCGGCTTGCAGCGGGAAACGCTGAAGAGATCAGTGTCGTGCCCGCCTGTCCCGCCGGGACAAGTGATCCGCCAATGCTCATCGAATCTGACGCCCATTCGGGCAAATTTTATATTCACATCTATTTACTGAGGTTTTATTATGTCTGTTAATGTTACTCCCGCGGGTCAACCGTACAAACTGCGCTTTGTCAACAATTCGATTAACAACTGGACATTTGTCTGTTTTCAGGATCAGCCGACGGGCTTGCCGAAGAACTACAAACAGCTCGCCTGGTTCGCCAAGTCCGCCGCACCGGACAGCAACGTGACGTTCGAGTGGGAAATCGACTACAGTTTTGTCTGGTCCGAAACCGGCGAACTGCTGCCCGGCGTGGTCTTCGATGCCGGGCAGACGAAGCCGGCGGATTTGAAACTCAACAATCAAATCGGCTACACGCACACGGATGACTTTTACTTTGAGAACCAGGGCAAGGGCCCGAATCCGGGTGCACTGAAGATTGTACAGGACGACACGATTCCCACACATACATCTTCCGTGGGTATCGGCATGTCCGGCGCGGGTACTTTTGTGGTGCAGGCCGAACCGAACATCGACGTGACTTTCACGCCGACGCCCAACTACTACATCACCTTCATGGATTCGATGCAGAGGGGTGAAGTGATGAACATCACCGAGACGGCCGCAGTGAAACAAATTGTGTTCCCGCCGAATCAGTTCCTTGCAACCGCTACGCTCGGACCGGACAACCTCTGGACGGTTTCCTACTCCAACTCCTGAGGAGCGCCGTCATCCGGGCATCGACATTGCGTCGCTTGAATCCCGTTTGACATTTCCGGCACTTTGACGATCGCTCCTCCACCGGCGTCCTGTGGCAGTACCCGAGACTGAGTTTAACTCCGTCCGGCATGCGTTCTCACTGCGCGATCTCACCGGGGGTCAGATCACTGGCCATAGCGGATCGTGTTCTCTGCGAACGGACCATGGCGGAGGAGTTGTTTAATCACCCGCCGGCCGACCAGATTTTTGGGCGGCGGATTGTTTTATTGAGTTAACCACGGAGAAATCGATGAGTTGTAAAGACTCAAATATAGGTCAGTCCTACTCGATCAAATTCATTAATAACTCGAGCGGCAACAATACGTTTGTCTGTTATCAAAAACAGAGCAAGGGCATGCCGCCGGAAGCACAAAGCCTGGCCTGGTTTGTCAGGACGGCCGCGCCCGATACACACATCAAGTTCACCTGGACCGTGGACTACAGTTTTATCTGGACTGAAACGGAGGTGCTGCGCGATGACTATTACTATGAAGCCGGCGGAATGAAAAAGGCCGATCTCGACGAAAACGATCAAACCGGTTTTACGTACGCGAACGAAGAGTTCCACTTTACCGACACGAGTTTCGGCGGAACCGAAGGCGCATTGACAATCAAGATGGATGACGCCATTCCACCGAACAAAGCCCATGCAGGCATTGCCATGTCGGGCGCGGGCGTCTATCTGGCGTCGGCCCGGAAAAACTGGGAGGCGTGAAGGTCGACTTCCCGGCCAACTGTTTCGCCGCAACGGCTTTGTACGGTCCGGCCGATTGCAGCGGAGAGGCATGCTGGAAATTCAGCTACACCTGAATCTAACGCCGGGTCGGGCTGCGTCCTCAGCATAATTAACAGGCGATTGTGCCTCTTGCTGCCTGATCCGGAGTCGGCCATGGGATGTGCCCGCTGTTCACCACTCACAGGTTCAGAACTCATGGTGCACCATGCGTTTTGGCCTGTTGGTACGAGATGTAGTTGTTAATACAGGCGCACGGAACACTGCGATTCTGTGCGGCCGATTTTTCAGGAGGAAAATCCCTTCACAGGAATGGAGGAGCGGTCGCGCAAATGTCGGGACGGCGCTGGAAAAGGCGAAGTGCCGGTCGCCGGCTGCTTTAAACGCGCTGAGTCCCGTGTGTTGCTGTGCGTGCGCCGCCGGGACGTCGACCCGAATTGCATCTTCAAACAAAAGCCTCCGAACCCAAAAGTTCGGAAGCTTTACGTTTAACGACAAGCCAAACAAAAAAATCATGCAGCCGGCCGGAGTTCAGCGACGGCAACGGCCCGCGCACAGTGTGAATGGCTTATTTCGTCAGGCTGCCTGTAAACACGGGTTTCTCGCGTTTGTCTTCGAACAGTTCCGAGACATATTGACCGCGGAAGGCCTTGATCCAGCGTTTGGCGCGATCCGTCAACTGAAAGTCGTCCGTCATCATGCGGCCGCGCGCCACCAGAATGCCGAGATCCGCGCCCTCGTAAATATAGTCGCCCGCTTTGGCGATGCGCAGGAAAAAGGCTTCGTTCTCCGCGTCGACGGCGCGGCGGTGCGTGTCCATGCGGTCGAACTGAATATGCCCGTTGTCGTACAGATGCCAGATGCCGGAACGCGGCGCGGTGTTGACGTGCTCGATCGTGTCTTCCGTGTGTTTAATAACCAACTGGCTCCAGCCGTCGATATTTTCCTGATTGCTCCAACGCTCGTTGATCTCGTCGACGTCCAGGTCGTAGTCGACATCCATCCATTCGAGGATGTGAAACAGGTACAGCGGGGCGTCGGCCAGGGCAAAGACTGCGTGATTGGTGATCGAGCTGGCGCCGGTGACGCGCGGGTTTAACTCGCCCAGGTAAATACTGCCGTTGTCCTGGTCGATTAAAAAGTCGAGTTCAAAGTAGCCGCGATAGCCTTCCTCGCGCAGTTGGTTGCCGAAGAGCTGTGTGTATTCGTGTGCTTTGGCGCGCAATTCCGGCGTGAAGGCGTCGGCGTAAATTTCGTTGCCGCACCAGCCGCCCTTGTAGGGCGTTAACTCTTCGAAGCCGACGAGTTCGGTCATCAGCGGAGCGACGATCGTGCCGTGGCGCGTCACGCAGGCCTCGATGGCCGCGCCGCGGCAGTTGATGCGTTTCATGACTTTGACTTCGTCTTCGGCGCTGATTTCCTCGGCGTGTTTGTTAAACTCTTCTTCGTTGCTGATGAAAAAGGTCGTGTGCCCCGAATCGCCGAAAGGCGTCTGAATGACGAGGTCGTCGCCGAGGTCGGCGGCAACACGGAGCAGGTGTTTGTAGTCTTCGACCGCGGTTAACACATTGGGGACGCAGGGGACGTCGGCTTTTTCGGCAATGCGGTTGGTGTTAACCTTGTTGTCCATGTCATTGCGCATTCTGGCGCTGGGGAACATGATTTCGAGGCCCAGTTTCTGCGCCAGTTTCTCCGAGGTTTCGTCGAACATCAGGAACATGGCCTTGCCGGCTTCGCCGTCTTTGCTGCGCCGGCGGATGAAGTCCTGCACTTCCGGATGCTGCAACAGGTAGTTGTTGATATCCTCGATGCTTTCGAATTCATCGTGAGGTATTTCCTGTTTGGGCGAGAATACGTTGGGATGCAGCCCGTCAAAACACTCGATGTGGCAAATAAAACGAAAGCCGCGAATCCATTCGTCCGCACCGAGCAGGTTGAAATTGGTCGCGCTGATGAAATAGATGGGCACTTCGTTTTTGTAGAAATAGCGACGAATATCGGAAACGCCGTTCAAAACCTTGCTGTCCTTGGCTGCCTTATCCATGGATGATGTCCTCCTGTGTGTATTTCTGTTTAAAGTATTCTGATCATTCGTTGGTTGCGGCGCCGCCGTCGTGTGCAAAACGCCGCAGCGCGCCCATTGCGGTGGCCGTTTGCTGCCTGTTTAACACGGAATCGCGGAAGATGCGCAGGCCGAGGTCGGCGCGGTAGCCGTGAATTTCGCTGACGTCCAGTGCGAGCATGAAGCGGACGATTGCCTCGCTTACAAGCTGACCCGGAACGAGCACGGGGAAACCGGGCGGATAGGGGATGACAAAGGACGAGGCGACGAGCGCGCGTCCCGTGTTTAAAATGTCCAGGCAGTCTTTCAGCGGCACGTATTCGCAGTTCTCTTCGTGATAGGCCAGAAAATATGCCAGGCGCAGGTTGCCGCCGGGAACGCCTGGAACAGCCTGAAACGAGGAGTGGAAACTGCTGAAGTCGGGTAGCGGAGGCGCCTCCTGCGTCAGCGAGTGAATGCGTTCGTCGGCGATCTGCAGTTCGCGCGTGTTTAAGGAGCGGCGCCGCTCGTCCAGCTCGTCCGCTATCTGCAGCAGGGCATTCGTCAGGTAGGCCACGCTGCTGCGCGTCGTACCGATGTTTGTCATCAGCAGGACCGTATTGCGCGAGGTTTTGTTAATCTGAATGTTAAAGCGGTCCATCAGGTATTCGTTTTTGAATGTATCGCCGTCGACGCCGGTACGCCCGATAAACAAGGTTATCTTGGTTGGGTCGAGCACAAATTCATCGTGCGCCCAGGCGTTTTCCATCCGCGTCCAGCCGTTTTGGCTGTCGTAGTATTCGTGCAGACCGCTTTCGCGGAACTCATTGGGGATGAAATCGCGTACGGTCAGCACGTCGAAGTAGCGCTTCAGGCGCGGATTGTCGTTAATCTTGGCGCGCAGGACCATTGCCAGCTCGATGCTTTTTTCCACCAGTTCATACCCTTCGAACTGTACCTGGCGGCGTCCGGCGTCGAGCGACGCGAGCATCTGGTAGTTGGGCGAGGTTGAGGTGTGCGTCATATAGGCTTCCAGGAAGGTGGTTTCGGCTTTGCGCCGGAAATCTTCGTCCCAGATGTGAATCATCGACCCCTGGCGGAAACTGCTGAGGGTTTTGTGCGTGCTTTGTGTGGCGTAGACGCGGATGCGCACTTTGTCGGGATCGGGCAATAGCGGCGTTGCGTCCGCGGGCAGTTGTGCAATGTGGTCGGCGTAGGTTTTGCGGTATTCGTCCGAGCGATACTTGTGCCACAACTTGTGCGCGCAGGCCATACCGGTACGCTGTTTGTAGGTATACGTGAATCCGGCGAAGGCAAACCAGGCTTCGTCCCAGAGGAAGACAATGTCGGGTTTGATCGCCAGGACGCGCTCCATAAATCGCTCGACGTTGTAAACAAGGCCGTCGAACGTGCAGTTTGTCAGCAGCAGCATTTTAACTTTGTCCAGGCGTCCCCCGGCGCGCAGCTCTTCCATTTTTTCGATGATGCTGTCCAGCGTCACCGCGCCATACATCGAGTATTTTTCGATTGGATATGAGTCGAGGTACACGGGAAAGGCACCCGAAAGCACCAGGCCGTAGTGGTGCGATTTGTGGCAGTCGCGATCGATCAACACGACATCGCCCGGTTCGGCCAGCGACTGAACGACGATTTTGTTTGCCGTCGATGTGCCGTTCGTCACAAAAAAGGTCTGGCGCGCGCCGTAGGCTTTTGCCGCCATTTCCTGGGCCGCCTTGAGTGTGCCGGTCGGCTGCAGCAGCGAGTCCAGGCCGCCGGTGGTTGAGGATGTCTCGGCCAGGAACATGTTGCGGCCGTAGAATTCGCCGAAGTCGCTAATCCAGCGCGACTTGAAGACGCTGTTGCCGCGTGAAATCGGCATGGCGTGGAAGACGCCCGTCGGCTTCTGGCTGTATTCACACAGAGCGCTGAAAAAGGGCGTGTTGTAGCGATCGCGAATGCCGCGAATAATGCTCAGGTGCAACTCCTGCATGTCCTCGCGCCGGTAGTAAATGCGCCGGAAGAGTTGCAGCGTCGACTCCTTCAGGTCGCTCAGCGCCGTATCCGTCACGTAGTAGGCGTCGAGCTGCGGCCGAAAGCGCGCCACCAGGCGGCCGAGCAGGGGCCCCAGGTCGCTCTGCGGCAGGTCGGCCGCATCGATTTTCAGCAAATGGCGCAGGTAGGGTTCTATCAGCGGCGGCAGTGCGCCGGCGCGGTAGCGCGGAGCATAACGCACGACAACGGCCTGAATGTTGTGGTTAAACAGGAGCGCTATCAGCGCGTCCTGAAAGGTGTGTTGTACCGTGATGTCGTACACGAACTGGTCGCCGGGCGAGCGCAGTTCGCGCACGCGCGCGCGCAGCGCCGCTTCATCCATCGGACTGAGGTCTTCGACAAAGAGGACTTCAAAGTAGTTTTTGCGTTTGTCGACCTGGCGTTCTTGCGGCACATCCTTCGCCGTCTCGTCGTCGTCGTCTTCCATCAGCTGCGGCGCGGCGCGGTAGGCCTCGCTGACGAGCATTCGATTGAGCGAAGCGGCTTCGTGTTCAAGGAGGGCGTATTCCCTGCGTTCCAGCAAACGTTTAAGCTTGTCGACGCGCTGCAGGCCGGGAAAGGCAAAGTATCGTTCGACGGTCCCGAGGCGTTTGATGTGTTCAGCGCCTTGTTTGCGCAGTTGTTTAAGTCGCGCTGCTTCGATCCCGGCGCGCGTCATTTCAACGCACAGGTTCTTGAATTCCGTCCACAGGTCGAGGCGGAGCTGGCCGATGCTGTAGTAGGGAGCGCTGGTCATGAAGGGGACTCCGTGTTGTGTGTGTTGCCGCGGCTGGTGTGCAGCGCCAGGCGATTGCCCTCGGTGTCGATGAAAATGGCAAAGCTGCCGGACTCCTGGTCGATTCGTGTGGAGGGCATGACGACGCGGCCTCCGCCGTTCGCCACGCGGTCGAGCGTAGTCTGGATGTCGATGCCTGCGTCGAAGTAGATGAGCGGGCCCGTTTCGCTCGGAACGCAGCCCGGGCCGGCCACCAGCGCTCCGTTGACCCCGGACCGCGGCGGAAACAGCGCCATCCTGTAGTCCTTGCTTTCCACTTTGCTCATGGCGATGTTAAACACATGCTGGTAGAATGCCGTGGCGCGGTCCAGGTGCAGGACTGGAATTTCAAACCAGTTCAGATAGTGTGTTGTGTTCTTCTTGTTTGGTGTTGCTGCCGATTTCTTCGAGCTGCTACCCATAGAATCTCCCATTGATTAAACAAACGAATCCGGCTGCTGGTCCCAGCGCCGCATCACTTGACGGTGTTCGGCAAGTGCGAGATGTTTTCTTCCTTTTTGCGGAGTTCGCGCAGCTCATCGGTCCGTTGCGGTTTAATCAGCGGCCCCAGCGATTCAAGGTAGGAGTGATCCGCGTCCTTGCTGTAAATCGTAAAGTCGCCGATGTGATCGCGGAAGCTCTTGAGCGGCTGGCCCAGGCGCAGTACGCCCAGTTCGCGGCTGCGTTTAACACGTTCAATGTCGATTTCGATCGGGAAGATCTCCTCCGTCGCGCCCGCCTGGTGCAAGACGCGACCGTCCGGTCCGCAGACGACGGAGCGCCCGCTGCCGCCGGCGTCCAGCCCATTGACGTCAAAGAAAAAACACTGGTTGACGGTCGCCATGGCTCGCGCAATCGAGAGTTCGATGTCGCGATCGATCGTGCCCGTCATCGTCGGGTGCAGGATCACCTCCGCACCCATCACCGTCAGCGTCCGGATCGTCTCCGGGAACCACATGTCGTAGCAGATCGTCACGCCGAAGCGGCCGACATTCGGGATGTCGAAGACGCAGAATTCCGAGCCGGGCGTCACGCCGACTTCATAGGGATAGAACGGGAACATCTTGCGATAGCGCGTCACCACTTCGCCGGCCGGATTGATGACGGAGGCCGTGTTGTAGATGATATTGTCTTTTTTCTCGAACACCGAGCCGGGCAGGAGCCAGATGCGGTGTTTTTTGGCCATTGCCTGCATGGCGGCCTCAAACGGTCCCGGCACGTCCTGGGCGTAATAGGTTAGCGGGCCGTAGCCGCACAGTTCGCTGAACACGACCATGTCCACCCAGGGGTAGAGATTCATCGTTATGTCCAGCTTGAGATTCATCATCTCTACATTGGAGTGCGTGGCCGATGTGCGCATCTGGATGCCGGCGATAGCAAAGGGCTTAATGTTCGTCATAGTGCTTTTGCAAGCTCCTCTTCGATGATGTCAAGCCCTCGCGTCAGCAGTTCGTCGCTGATCACAAGAGGCGTCAGAATTCGAATCACGTTTTTGAATGTGCCCGCGCTCAGCAGAATCAGGCCGCGCTCGGCGCATCCCCTGATTATCTTCGCGCACAGCTCCGCATCGGCGCGGCGCGGGTCGCCGTCGCGCACGAGTTCAAAACCGATCATGGCGCCCAGCCCGCGCACGTCGCCGATAGCCGGGTAGTTGGCCTGCATTGATTTCAGACGGCGTGTTATCTGCTCGCCAATTCGGTTCGCGCGCGCATTCAGATCGTGCTTTTTGATCAGGTCGATCGTCGCCAGCGCCGCGGCGCAGCACAGCGGGCTGCCGATGTAGGTTCCGCCGATGGTTCCCGGCGCGGCGGCGTCCATCACTTCCGCGCGGCCCACCACCGCGGCGATCGGCAGTCCCGAGCCCAGCGATTTTGCGTAGGTGCTTATGTCCGGCGTTACACCGTAGTTCTGCCAGGCGGCCCACTGCCCCGTACGGCCGAAGCCGCTCTGGACCTCGTCCATAATCAGGATGATGCCGTGTTCGTCGCAAAAGCGTCGCAAGCCCTCCAGGTATTCCGGCGGCACGGGGTAAAATCCGCCCTCGCCCTGCACCGGTTCCAGGATGATCGCGGCCAGGCTGTCCGGATCAACCACGTTGTAAGCGCTCTCGCGCAGCCGCTTCAGTTCAAATTCCACGTACTCCGCGTAGCTGCGCCCGCCGCCGTAGCGATAGTAATTGGGGAAGGGCAGCCGGTAGACTTCCGGCGCAAATGGGCCGCAGTGCAGTTTGTAGCCCACTTTGCTCGTCAAGGTCATCGCCATCATCGTGCGCCCGTGGTACGCGCCGGTATAACACAGCACGGCCTGGCGTTTGGTCGCCTGCCGCGCGATCTTGATGGCATTTTCTACCGCTTCAGCGCCCGTACTGACGAGCATCGCCTTACTGCTCTCGCCGTGCGGCAGGATTTCCGCCAGTTGTTCGCACAGCGCCACGTATGGTTCGTACGTCACGACATTAAAGCTGGTATGCAGGTACTTGCCGGCCTGTTCGCGCACCGCCGCCACCACTTCCGGCGGGCAGTGTCCCGCATTGACAACGCCGATCCCGCCTGCAAAATCGATCAGTTCACGGCCGTCTTCATCGATGATTGTCGCGCCGTACGCCTCGCGTACCGTCGCGGTGTTAAAGACGCCGACGCCGTTGGCAACGGCTTTGCGCCTGCGTTCGAATAATTGCTGCGATTTAGTCATTGTTCCTTGGTTCCACATGTGTCGTTGTGCCGGTTCCGGCGGCAGCGCAGTCCTCCGCAGTGTCGGGACCTTGATTCCGACATGCCGACTTTGCACCGGCTTGCGCTGCGTTGCAACCTGAAATGTTAAGTCCGGGCCCGGGGTGGCCGCGGTCGTTCTTGCGTTTCGACTTCGGCGTTTACGTATAGTTTAAAACGCTGTTTAAGACGGCGGTGTTGTTAAGCAACAATGTTCCGCTTTGCAGTGGTCCCGGGCGGCGTTGCACGGATCAACACCCGACTGCGGGAAACGCAAATGGTAAGCACAGTCGCAGTATACGACAATGCCGCTTAATTATTGCACGGTTTTTCATTAAATCTTTTCAGGCCGCCTTGTTGCTTGTCTGGTGGACGGTTCTGTCTGTGGTGGAAAGTTGTCAAATTATTCACGGCCTGTGCCTTTTAAGGGCGCAGATGTTAAACAAACGATTTTCGCTGTATCAGTCGGTTGCGGAACTGTGCGCGTCATTGTTGCAACACCGGCTTCCTGCCGGTCGCCGTCGGTTTTTTTTAAATCCCCTTTTGTTTGTCTTCGATTCAGGTGCGTGCGGTTTTCCTGCCGCAGTTCGCCGCAATCAGTTTTTGTGTTCCCTGAATCGCCGTGTGGCTCCCGGTGTACTTTTGTGGTCGCAGTCGATGTTATTGCCGCACGCGCGCTTCCTCCTGAGTGTGGACGCACAGTCCACAAAAACCTGACGTCACAGCTGGAAATGCGGAGATGCCTGCCCTGAACGTTTGTGTTTTCGGAATAACCGAGCTGTGAGCCCTGAGGGCACACAGCTCATACGTAATTCTACGTAGTGCTGCACGTCCGCCTGCCAACATCCTGCCGATCAATTTGCCTCCGCCCGATTGAAATCTGGTTGCCTCCCGTGACCGGTCCAGCAATACACCGGATGTCCGCCCGGAAACACCCATACACAAAATTGTGACCAGAGTAACATTTGCAGGCAAAGCGCATTCCTGTTTCAAAGGTCGAAAGTTGAACCGGCATATCTGCAACGCGTGCCAACCGAGTTATCTCGAAGTGCGCGTGTTAAACGGAAAGGACTACTACCATGCGGCGACCAACAACAGCGATCTTCCTTGCTCTGCTTCTGATGCAAGCAGGCAGCAGCCTGACGCTGCAGGCGAACGATGAGTCGACCGAATCGAAAGCCCAGGCTTCCACAAGCCATCCTGAATATAAAGTAAACAAGCGTCATGCCGTGGCGATCAACTGGGATCTCGCCGTCGGCCGGCAAGCCGCGAAAACCGATGCAGATATCGATGGCGTAACCAATCAACACGATGACGACAGAATGTTAAAAGACGCCGGTGCGGATTTTAACCGAACGAATGAAATGGATGTTAAGAAAGCTGAAGTGCGCGTATTCCCCAACCCGGCCGATGAATACGTGACGATTCAGGCCGAAGGAATTGCGTCGCGCGTCGTTGTCATGGATACAAGCGGCAACAGACTGGCCGATGTGCACATCGGCGGCGGCGATCTGGATGTTTCGAGCCTGACGCCCGGCGTCTACCTGCTGCGCATATTCGACCGCTACGACAACATGGTGGCCAATGAACTGGTCGTGATCCAATAGATGCATAATAACGGAAAGTGACTTTCGATGTTCATTCGTGCTTGATGAACCTCGACTCCGCCTCGCACTCCCCGGACGTGCCCTGTCCGGGGAGTGTTTTTGTTTAATCCCGGCGCAAGGCGTCAAGTCGATGGAAACGGGGTTTAATCTCTCTTGTTTGTCATCGAGACACAAGCCTCAAGTCTTCAAGTACGGTTAACAGCCTCTGTGTCGCCGTCACTCAACACAGCCTCAAGCCGCCGCGTCAGGATTTGCGCCGCACCGAGTAGGGCGTCGTCTCATCCAGCACGATGGCTTCGTGCAGAATCGGCAGCAGCGTTTCAAGCTCGATGTCATCCGGCCTTGTGTACTCAATGCTGTAGACCTGTTTGCGGCCTTTGCTCTGTAAGTGTTCAGCCGAATGTGTTAACTCACTGCCGCGTGTAAATCCCAGTTCAACAGCGCCGTTCTTCAGGGGACTGATAAAACAGATCCAGCTGTTGCGGTAATAAAACGGCAGGCGGTAACGCACTTCGGGGCGCAGGGCCAGTTCAACGGCACAGAGTTGATGTAGTGTCCGGGCCACGGCGCGCTGTTTTTGCGGCATGGCTTCAATGATTGATTCGACGGCGTGCATGTGTTTAACAACTGCTGATCGCGAAAGCTGATTTGCCCGTGGCAGACGCACAACGGCCCGCCCGCATTTTGTTTGATTGCCTGGCTGTGCGGGCTGATACCGTGATAACGTATTACTTATCTGTGGCTGTCTTTCCGGCCGTTTCAGACCGCAAGGCGGCGCGGCCGCCGGGGCAAACAAAAGGGATTTTGCAGAAAACAGGCCATGAACGGCGATTGACGCGCTGCGGAGCGAGCGGGACCCTCAATTGGGCGGCTGGAACGGCTGCAGAAGAATTCGTAACAAAAAATGGCCTGGCAAAAAAAATGTTTTGCATTGTGTGTGTTTTTTGTCTAATATCATCGCTGCCAGTTCGGACTGCTACAAACTATATTCTACTAACTCAAAGACCAGGACCTTTTGTCGATGAGTTCTCGTTCACATCGGTATGTGTTTGAGTTCGGAGGAGACAGACGATAACAACTCTACTACGTTGCGCTTCATCTGAGACGGACGCGCTCTGACCTGTCCGCATAGCCCGCGGAAACACTGCCCTTCAACCATAGCTGCGCCCGCACTCTTCCTGCCTCTATGTGATTAATCCATCTCTTGCCGGACCGTTATCACCGGCTGGATACCTGCGTCGTTTGCGAAGTGATCGCGAGCGGGGACAGTGTCGTGACTGTGTGTTTAACTGCGGACAGTCAACGACTCGCGTTGCCGCACAACATGTTAACTGCATGCGCGGACGTTGCGGGGTGCACACTTCATACCATTCTGCTTCAATTCTGTTTTGCTCTGTGTATACGAGAGCCCACGGCGGAACGGGCCCTGGAAGGAACATGCCATGAAGAAGTTTTTGCTTCCCATGATGGTTGTTGCTCTGGTCGGTTTTACCGGTTGTAGTGACGAGTCCAATGATCCCGGAAATCTGTTAAGCGATCCGGGTAACACCAAAGACAATTCGACTTCCTATGTGGTTCTCGGCCCGCGCCTGCTGGGCGAAGACGTCGGTGAACTGCGTTGGATCGAAGGCAAACTGGATGGTCCGGTTGGCGGCCGTACGCATAAAGGTGCGAGCGACGAAATTCAGAATGAAGAACGATTCCACGAAATCATTCCCGAATACTCGCTCTACACCTACATGTGCCACGACGGTCGTGAAACGTGCTACATGGAAGAAGGTTCGAACGAAAAGTGGTGGCACATCGCGGATGGCCCGTGGGCGTCCTACTACTCGACCGACCCGGCGGGATGTCCCGACGGCGGCGAGCCTTTCCATGAATTCATCGGTCCGGCGCCCACGTCGATGCACGACATGTGGCACATCCCCGGCGGCGAACTTCCTTCGTACTACTACGACCCGATGGAAGGCTCCGTCTGGTGCCACGACCCGAGCGGCGAATATCCCAGCTCCTACGTGCCGATGGACGCCATCCACATAACGGATCCGACGATTGCGACGGATGCCGACGGCAACCCGATCGACGACACGGAAGTGACGCCGACGAGTTACGTCTGGGGCGGCGAACCGGTTAACCCGGAACTTCTGCCCAAGGGATTCCTGGAAGAGATTAACAAATAAGCCCCGACCAGGAGCCTGACAAGCTGTTTCTGTACGACCGCTAATGCACAAAACTGCCGGGAACACTGCATGCGGTTCCCGGCGGTTGTTAACCATCTGCTGTTCACTTTCACTGGAATGTACAACCGCTCCACGCGGAGAATCGACCGGCGTCGGCCGGTACAGGAGAACATCATGGCGGGAAAAACTTCAATCTGGCCATTTGCCGGCGCGGCTGCACTGATCGCCGCCGCCGCCGTTTTTGTGACGATTAAATCGGAGAGCAAGCCGGGCCCCGAGCTCAACGCCGGCCTGATCACAAACCACTCGTTTATTAACGGCCTCTACACCAGTATGGACATCTTTGATGAAGATGAGGTGTTTGCGTATATCTTCCGCAACCTGGACGACGAGGTGACGATTTTTCCGTCGGAAAACTACTTTTACTTTCGTTTCAGCGCGCAGGGGCAGACGCTCGGCGGGTCGCTCTCGCTCAAGGTCGGCAAGCGCGACGAGGGTAAAATCAGCCTCGGTTATTCGATCAAACCGGAGTCGCGCGACAGGCAGAAGTACTTCAGCGTCAAGGGCGGTGCACGCGATTTTGGCGCGGACGACGGGGTGGAAGTCGTCAAGGTTGACGACTTCACATACAACGTGACGTATGAAGAGCGGACGGTGACATTCCACCTGTTTGAAACGGGCCACAATCCGCCGCAGAAGGCCGCGCTGACGCCCGACGAAGAATACGTGTGCTCGACGTTTGACGAGTCGGGACTGCAGTTTCATCTGCTGTTTAACAAAACCATCGGGAAAATGTACTGGATCTTAAACGAAGACGCCTACGTGCCGGAGGAGTTCACGCGCCACAGCAATACGGTGTTCATCGGCGACCGGACGGAGTTCTTCTGGTTTGCCGACTCGGCCTACAACCGCAAGGTGCTGATCGGCGTGAACGGGGAAAACGTGCTGCACAACAACTGGTACGACGGACCTTTTGACCAGCTGGCGGACAACTACGTCAACACCGGCGCAGTTAACATGACCTCCTATATCGAGGCGCACTACCCGATGCACAAAGGCAACGTCGACAAATTTGGCCGCATGTTAAACCGCGAAGATGCACGCGTGCCGGTTGCGCCTTACCGCGTCTACTGGGACACGCGCGAGTTCAACAAAATCGACAGCCTCGCCGCTGCGGTGAAAGACCACTCCGCGCTGCTCGAGCAGCTGACGGCGCAGATTTACTACGTGCCGCGCGACTACTACAAAAACGTCCTGCGCAAAAAATAAGTCGGATCAAACGGAATCGGCATGGCGGGCAGAATACTCGAACGGGGATTGCTGGTGCTGGCCGGCGCGGCGGTGACGTTGCTGCTGGCCTGGACCCTGGGGCGCGACGAACCTGATCTTCGCGCCGGCTCCGGCGTGTACAGCAATGAAGCCTACATCAACGGGCTGTACACCAATATGAACCTGGTGAGCAGTGAGGACGTGCTGCGCCACGTGTTTAACAGTCTGCCCGAACACGCAGTTGTGTATCCCTCCGAAAACTACTACTACTTTCGCTTCAGCGGCCGCGGCCACAGCGTGGCCGGCGCGCTGTGGCTGGGCGTGCAGAAAATCGACAGCGGACTGGTGGGTTTCAGTTTTACGCGCAAGCCGGAAGCGCGCGACCGCTTTGCCGACCCGAGGCGCACGCCGCTGTATCGCGACTTCGGCGCGGCGGAGGGCGTGACAGTCCGGCGCATCGACGACTTTAACGTCGAGATAGAATTCGAACAGAAAACGGTTCACTTTGAGCTGTACCGCGCGCCGCTGCAGCCGGGCGATCACTATCTGCTGCGCGCGGACGAACAGTTTGTCGGCCCCAGCTTCGACGAATCCGGCCTGCGTTTTGACCTCTTGTTTAACAGTACTTTGCAGCGTCTGTTCTGGGTGCTGAACGAGGATCACTTTGTGCCGGAGCAGTTTACGGCGCTTTCGTCCAGGGTCAGCGTGGGGGAACGGAGTGAGTTTGTGTTTTACATCGACAGTCTGAATCGCCGCAAAATCCTGATCGGCGTCAACCGGCTCAACGTGGCGGACAACACCTGGTACGACGGACCATTTGACCAGATGCCGGACAACTACGTGCACGCGGGGCTGACGGACATGCGCGCGCGCCTGGCGCAACACCACGAGGTGGACGCACAACGGCTGGACGAGTACGGCTTTGTGTTGCCGCGCAAGATGACGCGACTGGGCGCCGACGCTTATTGCCGCTACGACAAACGCGAAGTCTTTGAGTTTGTCGACAGCCTCGCGCCGCTGAGCACTGAAAACTACCCGGCCTTCCTGGCGGAAATCACCGCGCCGCGCCGCCGCTGAAAACCGTGCCGGTCGGGACGCCGGTTTGTAGCTCGAATCTCAAAAGTCGGCATCGTCGCCGCAGCCCGCCAACCCGATGACAAACAAAAATGGCTGCTGCAAGCAAGCGGAAGCGCTCAGGCAATCTGCCGTCCCGCCGCGCCCCGCGTCGCCGTCGCATTTGTGTATATTCGGGATTCATCTTTTCCCTGCGGACGGCTCCCACCCGGGCCTGCCCGCATCCTCAAACACGTATCCCGGGCCCGGAGGCCGACGACGACTATGAAACTGACACACGCCGACCGGCAGGAATTCGAGAAGCGGTGCATCAGCTCCATCCGCGAGTTTTTCAGCGAGAACATGGATGCCGAAATCGGCGATCTGAAGGCAAAGCTGCTGCTGGATTTTTTTATGGATGAAATTGCTCCAAGCGTGTACAACGATGCCATTGCCGACGCGCACGCTTTTGTGGCCGACAAACTGCACGATCTGGACGCCACCTGTTACAAGCCGACATTCACTTACTGGTCGCGCTGAGACAGACTCATTCCGTTTGATCTGATCGACTCTGCGGCGTCACCGGCCGTGGGGAGGGTATTTTGTGGCGGAAATAATGTTAAGGATTTTTTAACTAATTATTAAATTGCGCCGGAATATTTGACTACCGGGAGCTCCAGCAATGTCTAAAGTTTGTGGTTTGGCACTGTTCGCCGTACTGAACAGCCTCTTTTTGTTTGTCCCCGCGTCTGCCGTACCCGTGCCGTCGGACAGCAGCGAATCCTTCACCGATGCCGTTGATCTGACCTGGTCCGCGACCTTCCAGCCGCGCGTCGGTTTCGGGATTGACGAAACGGATTCCGGCAGCCGGATGGAGCGCTTTGGTTTCGGCGTGCGGCGCGCGCGTTTGCGTCTGAACGCCGACTTCAGCGACCAGTTTGGAACCTTTTTCGACGTCGATCTCAGCAGCGGCAGCCTCAGCGTGGCCACCCTGTACGGCTACTACAAAGCATCCGGCGAGTGGAGTTTCCGGGCGGGTTATATCCCAGGCGCTCAGCCGATGGCCTATTCGCTTACCTCGCACCGGGAACTGGACCTGATGGAGCGCGCGGCGATTGCGGAACTGTGGGGCCGCAACACCATCGGCAGCAACGGACGCGACTTCGGCGTGGACGCTACCTGGGTTGAAGGCGACGTCTGTGCGTCGCTCTTTTTGCACGGCGGCGACGGCAACTTCAACCGCCTGCGCGGCAATTTTCGCCAGTCGGTTTCTTCCCATTCTGCCACGCGCGGCGTGGATCGCACCGCGGCGGCCATCAGTTCAAATGTGTTGTGGCGCAATGCTTTTGTCGACGGCCTTGAGCTTGGCGGTTTTGCCTCGTACAACAGCTCCGGCAATCCAAATACGGTGGTGCAGGACGTCGGCCGCAGCTATGTTTCCTACGAAGGACATGCCTATTACGGCGCCAAACCGGGCAGCCAGGCCGTGCGCCTCAAACTGGATCTGATCGGCGTGCAATACGAAGAAGTCACCGGCACGACGGGACAGGTCATTGCCGCGCAGAACACGCTCGGCGTCTCGATTCTCGGCGCTGTCCGCATTATCGACGGCCTGGAACTGGCGGCGCGCATGGAGAACTATTCGCCCGACGACGGCAGCGGAGATGTGACCTTTTTTGGCGCGGGACTGGTGTTCAGTCTCAGCGCGCGCCGCGGACTTGCCTTTCGTCGTGAACGATTCACACTCGTCTACACCAGCGCTCTGCCGGACGGCAGCCGTGCCGACCTGATTGAGTTGCAGGGGCAATGGGTCTTTTAAGATCCTGGATCAGTCGGCGCTTCAGGCGCCTCGCCGGTACAACGGCGCTTCATCTTCCCGCACGTAAACGGCGCTGCCGGCGGCCCTCGCATGGCCGCCGCAGCATTCCCGTGTCTGTTGTTTGACGGATCACTCTTACCCGAAGGCATTTCGCACCGATTGCCGGACGTTTTACGCCGAATCGCTGGAATCTCACCAGATTTATTGAATATATTCGTTTCATTCGTTATTGGCTCGTCCGGCGTGCTGACCTATGGCTTTGAAAGTAGCCGCGGCACGGCGAGCGCCGGAACCGACAAACCCCATCTTCAATATCATCAACCGGAATGTGCATCGCTCAATATTGAATTCAGGCGCTGCACGCCGGAGACACACAGTTTTTATCCGAAAGGACACCGGACATGAAAAGGTACATCCTGGCCGCCGCGGCGGCGCTTATCCTCCAGGGAGCATTCTGCCAGGTTGACGCAAAAGACCAGGTTTCACCCGCAGTAGCGCTTAAAATGTTGCAGGAAGGCAACAATCGTTATGCGGCGGGTGAGCCGACCTATCCACACCAGGATGCAACAACACGCGAATCGCTGTCGAGCGGCCAGGCGCCGTTTGCCGTCGTCCTGTCATGTGTCGACTCGCGCGTTCCGCCGGAAATTGTCTTTGATCGCGGCCTGGGCGACATGCTCGTCATCCGCACGGCCGGTCACGTGGTGGACAATGCGGCGCTCGGGAGCATCGAATTCGGTGTGGGTGTGCTTAAAAGCCCGCTGCTGGTGGTCCTGGGGCACGAAAGCTGCGGCGCGGTAAAGGCGAGCATCACTGCCGTGGACGAACAGTCCCCGCTGCCGGGCGCAATTCAATCGCTGGCGGAAGCCATTAAACCGGCCGTCGACAAAACGCGCGGAACCACGGGCGACCGCGTGGCCGAAACAATCGACGCCAATGTGCAGATGGTGGTCGAACAGCTCAAGAAATCCGAGATCATCCGCACAGCGCTGGAAAACGGTTCGTTCAAAGTCGTCGGCGGCGTGTACGATCTGGACACGGGTGAAGTTCATTTCCACGATCACTGACGCAGCATCCATCGATGCTCGCGTTGGACGCGATGTAAACATCTGATTAAACAAACGGGAGGAGCGCAAGCGTTTCTCCCGTTTTTATTGATCGCAGTGTGCATCGCTTCCGGCCGGCGCACGATTTAACATTCTGAGCATGAATTCAAAGCGATTTGTTTACAAAATAGAAAGGCGCCTGATGAAATCTCTCCTGCATATCGCTTGCTTCGCAGCTCTTAACAGCCTTTTTATGTTAACCACCGCGTTAGCGGTATCGCCGCCGCAATCCGGCGGGGAGTCCCTGCTCGATGAAGTCGATCTGACCTGGTCCGCGACTCTGCAGCCGCGCGCCTCCTTCGGCATGGACGAAATCGATGACTCCACGAGCGAACGCCTCGGTTTCGGCGTGCGCCGCGCGCGTTTCAGTTTAAACGCCAATTTTAACGACAGCTACGGTCTGTTTTACGACGTGGACCTGGCCGGGGCGGGCCTGACGACAATCAGTCTGTTCGGATATGTTAAACCGACCGACGGTCTGACGCTCCGTTTTGGTTATCTGCCGGGAGCGCAGCCGCAGGCGTACATTCCGACGCCGATGACGCGCATCGACTTGCTGGAGCGCGCCGCCATCGCCGACATGTGGGCGCGCGGCACCATCGGTGCGGCCGCGCGCGACTTCGGACTCGACGCAACGTTGACGAGCGGCAATCTGGACGCCTCCCTGTTTGTTCACACGGGGGACGGCGCCTTTCTGCCGCAGCGCGGCAACTTCAGCCGCAGCGTTTCGACGCTTTCGGCCACGGGCGGCGCAGCGCGCACGGACATGGCCGTCAGCACCTCGCTGCGGCTGCGCGATGCGGGCGTGGAAGGATTGCAGGTCGGCGGATACGCCTCGTTTAACTCGGCCGGCAATCCAAATACGGCGGTGCAGGACGTCGGCCGCAGTTATGTCGCCTGGTCCGGACACGCATATTACGGCGCTGCGCCTGGTAGTCAGGCCGTGCGACTTAAACTGGATGTGATCGGCGTTGCCTACGAGGAGATCGCAGGGGAAGACGGAGTGCTCGTCGCGGCGCAGAACACGCTGGGTTTTGCCGCGCTCGGCGCGCTCCGCCTTATGACCGGTATGGAACTGTTGGCGCGCGTTGAACAGTATGCGCCCGACAACGGCGGCGGCGATATTACTTTCCTGGCGGCCGGATTGAGCTTCAGTCCAAGTGCGCGGCGCGGTTTGCCGTTTCAGCGCGAGCGCATCACGCTGGTTTATTCGAGCGCCTTGCCCGACGGCCGCAGCGCGCATCTGCTTGAGTTGCAGGGGCAGTTGTCGTTTTAGGAGCGTTGTTTACTGGTTAACATTTCCGGACGGACTGTGTGTGGTGCATTCGGCGGCGGCGTCCGATGTTCCCCGCCGGCTCTGCACCTGAGTTACAACAATCGGCTCTGTGGCATGCGGCTGGGAGTCACTGCACAAGTTTCATGTCTCCCAGTTCAACGACTCCGCCGTCGTTCCCAACGCTGAAGGTCTTCCGGACCGGCGGTAAACTCAGGCGTTGCAGTTGTTCAGTGTCAAATTGAAGTACATAGACACCAGGTCCAAAACCGGATTCGTAGACGAGTCCGTCGCGGTAAACCTTGCCGCCGCGGACGGGCACGCCGTCTTTTTGTGCAACGGTGTAACGCAGACCGGCCGCGGGGCGGCCGTCGCCGAATGACGCGGCGCCTTCAACAATGGCCGCCGGGACCATCGGAATGTCGACGCGTTTGACGCGGTTGGGATCCGTGACAATGCTGAAGGTCCGGAACGCCGGCGCGAGCAGCGGATTGAGCAAAGACTCCGGGTTGACGCTGACGCGGTATTCGGTGTAAGGCAGCAGATCCAGAATCCGTATGACGCCGCTTTCGTCGCGTTCCACACGAACGGAGCGATCAAAACGCACTTCCGGCTCCGTCGCGATTTCCTCGCCTTCGTCGCGCCGGCCGTTGTTGTTCAGATCGCTGAAAAAACGCACCGCGACGGCCGCACCTTCCCTGAATTGCTGGTGTGATGGGTGAAAATCCTGTGCCATGTTTTCCATGGCAAGTCCGCCGCTGACTTCCACGCGGCGGCTGTCGCCTCTCTGTGAAATGTCGTATTCCGCTCGCGTCGTCAGCGGCGTCAGGTCATAACCAAGCGAAACACCGAAGCGCGGCGCGTTGTTGACGAGATCGTATCTGAATTCGGCGGCAAGCCTGAATCCCCGCAGGTGCCAGGAGCGCTCCAGCCCGAAGTTCAACAGCTCAAAACTTTGCTGCGTGTGATTGTAGCGCAGTTCGGCGCCGAAGGCCTGCTGTTTAAGCCAGTCCGGCATGGGTAGAATTGCGCCGGGTGTTAAACGCGCGTTCAGGCGTGACTGATAACGCGCGCCGCTCGTGCCGCCCTCGGCGGCCTGTTGTCGACGCAGCGACCCGCGCAGCCTGATACCTTCGACTGCATACCGCGCGGCAATTTCCGAATCGCTGGACAGGCGTGCGCCGCCGTCCATTTTCATCTCTGCGTCGATTTCCCAGCCGAGCCGCCGACCGAAGAGCGGCAGTGTGCCGGCGGCCTTGACACCTGCCTGCAGCAGCTCCGCGCGGGCGTCGCCGCCGGCGTCGTGTCGCCACTCAAGATCGCCGCCGAAGCGCAAGGCACGTCCGGCCTGCGTCTGAAACAAAAGGGTTGAACGCCTGAAGAGTTCGTGGCGAATTTCCGCCGTGCCGGCTTCGGACATCCGATAACGGAGGCCGGCTTCGTAGCGCAGCGTGCCGTCGCTGCCGAGTATGGATGTTACATCCGTCGTGGCCAGCGCGGAGAGGCCGTAGGAGAAATCGGCCTGCGCCGGGAGCGAACCGTCCTCGCCGATGCCCGCCGTCAACGACCAGTCGAAGGTGCGTGCGCGCAGGAAGTCGCGCGGAACGAGTGAAGTGCCGAAGATCGTGTCGCGATCGCCGTAGCGGTTGTAGCGATGCAGTTCGTAGCGCTGCGCGCCGTACAGCAGCGGCAGCGTGAAGTCGACCAGACCGCTCGTGTCGCCGCGCTGCATGCCGATGTAGCGGTTGTTTAAGTACAATTCACATTCCCAGCCGTCCGGGCATTCCGCTTCCAACGTCGTTTCATCGAACTCGGCCTCGGGCATGAGGCGCCGCGTCGAAAGGTCGATGCCGTAAACCGTCTGGTCGTCAACAGCAAAAGAGCCCACGCGAATTTGTTGCAGCGCGGCTTCGCCGACGTACAGACGCCAGCGTCCGTTGAGGTTGATATTTTGTTCACCACCGTTGCGTTTAAGGGCGTTTACATCAAAACTGTAGTCGCCGGCGAACAGCTCGCCCAGGGTTTGCAGGCTCAGCGTCATACTGGAGTTCTGTTCACCCGTGCTGAAATTCCGGTCCTGCCCGAGCCCGACTCTGTAGTTCACAAAACCGGCGTTGAACCAACTGACGGAACGCAGAAAACGCGCGCCGGGGGGCAACGCGTCCTCGTTTTTTTGCTCGAGACCACGCCGCCGTTTGCGTCTGGCGGCACCGTCGTCAATCGGAAAATTGTGTTGGGAGATGATCGAAGCGCGCAATTCGTTGAAGTTGAAGTTAATGGTAATGTCCAGCAGCAATTCAAGCGTTTGACTGTCCGCGTGCAGTTCAACCGCTCCGGCGAGCGTCAGAGCCTCACGTAAACGCGTGGTGTCGCTGCCGGCAATGACTGTGCCATCGGCGTGAAAACTCAAGTCGCTCCCGGCCCACTGCCGGTCGATCGTTGCCGTGCTGTCCTCCGCCCGGTAGGCAAAACGTGCGCCGAGCGCGTTGCAGACTTCGCCGAGCGGCAGCAGCAATTCCATATCGTCGCTGAACAGCGCATCCACGTAGGTGCGCACAAGCCGTTTGTACGACAGCTCAACGGCCATCTCTTCGTATGCCGCATTCAAACCCGTTGGCAAACAAAAAGTCATCGGTGCAATCAGAACAGCCGTCAAACAGGCGCGGATTAAACAAAAGTGTGTTCTCTGACGGCGTAACATGACTTCTCCGCACAAATGTTAATGCGTCCGTTTGGTCAGTTGCGGTCGATGCCGGAGTTCAGTTGAAACGTCCAGGAAGTGGACAGCGGGTCCATGGCAATGACAAAACGATCTTCCAGGCCTTCGCGCTGCGGCGACAACTCAAAGTCGACGGTATAAAGCCCGGGCAGCAATTGATCGCGCTCAAATGCAAACTGTTTAACATTGTCAAAAAAGACGGCGGCGGGAGCGGTAATGCTGCGCACAACTTCGCCGGACGAATTTTTCAGGGTGCAGGTGGCGCTGCCGTAAAACGGAGGGTGTAGTTCACAGCTGATGGCGTGGCTGAGAATGACTTTGTCGTCCTCAAAATCCACCTTGTGGTCGCCGAGTGAAAGTTGCGGCGTCGGCGCGTCGTGTTTGAACAGAACGGGCACAACCTGTGCAATTGAAAAATCCAGTTGTGCGCCTACCTGCTGCGTACCTTCCGTCTGCAATTCAACGTTCGTGCGCGAGACAACCATTAAACGTCCCCAGAACGCGCCGTCGGGCAGGCCGGCGGGCGGACGAACCATTATGCGCACATTCTGCCGTTCGCCCGGCGCCAGGGTCATGCGCCGTGGAAACACTTTTGTCCATTTAATAAGTGAATAAACGCCTTTTTCTTCGCGCGGCTCGTAGTTGATAAACATCGTGCCGCTGCTGTCCAGATCTGGATAGGCAAAGCGCATCTGCAGGTCGACTTCGCGTACGTCGGAAGTCTGGTTAACAAGAATGACGGTCGCAATCGGCTGGTTTTTCTCGATAAATACCGAGGTCGGTGCAACGATCAACTGGGCCTGCAGGCTGACGGCAGCAATGACAAAACAAGAGATCAGAGCGGGGATCAGACGGTAGCGGCTTGACATGGCATCTCCTGGTAAAAATGGAATGAGTGTTAAATTCAGTGGGTAAAAATGAAAAAGGGGGAGTGAAGGCTCCCCCCTTTTTGCCGCCGGGTATCACAGGTCGTATTCCACGTTGAAGGAAACCGTTCCCGTGTAGAATCCCGGAGCCTGATCGGCCGCTACGTCGATTGTTCCACCCAGATAAAGGAAATGATTGCCGTCGCTGTTCAATGCCACCGCGCTGCCGCTTGCCATGGCCGATGCAGCTTGTGCATTGTCTGCCGCGTTGTTTTTAACGTCTTCGGAGAAGGGCAGTTGATTGCCGTCGATCGTTTCAAGATTGGCCGGGGAGGTGTAGCTGACGATGACGTCGTAGAATTCCTGACCCGTAATCGTCAGTTTAACCGCGCGGCTGTCTTCCGTTTCGATCTTGACCTGGCCGATGCCCTGAGCGACCGTTCCGAAGTCGAGGTCCTGATTTTTCTCAATGCGCAGGGACTTAATCACAACCGTCGTACATTGGACGTCTTCAGAAGCGTTATCCTGAGCAAAAGCGATTCCACTTGCGAATGCAAAGGCAGCGAGGGTAAGAATGATGCGTTTCATAGTACATACTCCATGTGAATAAATGAGATAGAAATCAGATGCTATGCATCGTGTAATAATGTGTCTGTGTTGTTAACAAAGTTTTCAATGGTACATGCCGGTTCGGCCGTAGGAGCCAATCATAAGATCGTCCAGCGGCCCGCGGACAAAGATTCGTCGTATGGACTGAACGAGGGCGGAGTAATTCTCGAACTTGGGAATGTATCCTTCCGCGCCCAGTTCCAGCGCTTCTTCCATCGAACTCACGTAGTCGTCGGCAGTAAACATCACTACCGGAATGTGCTGCGTGTAGCGGCCCTGTTTTAACGTGCGCAGCAATTGGAGTCCGTCACGTCCGGGCATGTGCAGGTCGAGCAGAATAAGGTCGGGCTTTTCCGACACGGCCATGTTAAATCCCTCTTTGGCGTTCGGCGCGGAGAGTGCGACGTGACCGGCGTTTGTTAAACTGCGTTCCGCCCACATTCGCACACAGGCGTCGTCGTCGATCAACAGTATCTTCAGCTTCATGGTCCGCTCCACCTGGTCTGATTTGTCGGCGCTTCCGGTTGATTAGAGTTTCGATCGCGTCGACATCCAGGACTGTACAAAGGGCGTGCCAATAATGCCGGCACGTGGCGGCGATCGCCTAACTACAGGAAAATCAATTAGTTATGGAGACTGCCGTCGCGGGTCTACAACCTGTGCTCATTTCGGTGAATTATCAACATCGTTTACAGTTTTTGGTGGTATCTGATGCCCCGAATGTGTATTTTCAGCGGCAAGGCGTGTAGTCATGCGGTCTGCCGAGTGCATGTACACAGAGTTCATAGGCTGTAAACGCTGTTTATACCGGTCGCGGATCGACGCGGAGGGGAAATGAGATATCGCGTATTGATTGCTGATGACGAACCGGCTTCGGCGCGTTTGCTGCGTCGCCTCGTGGAAAAGCTGAACCACGACGTTATTGCGCTGGCGTCAACCACCACGGAGGCCGTGGAACTGTGTGGCCTGGACAGGCCGGACATCGTCCTGATGGACGTGACATTCAAGTCGTCGGAATTGCAGGGGCCGGAGGCGGCCCTGCAGTTGTACGAGCAGTTTAATCTGCCGGTGATCTTTGTCAGCGCCATCGACGACGAACGTCTGTATCGCATCGTCGTAGAAGCCAAGGCTTACGGCTATATCGTCAAGCCGCCCGAACCGCATCAGCTGCGTTTGTCGTTGGAGCTCAGTTATCATCGCAATTCGCTGGAGCACAGGCTGCACAGCAGTCAGGCGCAGTTTGCGGCCGCCCTGCGCTCATCGCTCGACGCGGTGGTCACAATTAATGCGGAAGGCAATATCGTTGAATTTAACCCGGCGGCGGAATCGATTTTTGGCCGGCAGCGCTCTGAAGTCATCGGCCGCAGCATGTCTCACATCATTATCCCGCCCAAATACCGCACCTTGCACGCGGAAGGCCTTGCGCGCTATTTTGCCACCGGTGAAGGACCGGTACTCGGCCGCCGTATTGAAATTGAAGCCATGCGCCACGACGGCGAGGTGTTTCCTGTTGAACTTGCCATCAATCCCTTTACTGTTGACGGCCGGGTCTTTTTTACGGCCTATGTGCGCGATATTACGGAACGCAAGGCTGTTGAACAGTCGATCAAACAGCGCGATCGACTTTTGAGCGGCGCGGCGCGCGCCACGGATGCACTGCTGCAGTCCTCCGATTTTGATTCGGCTATTCAACGGACGCTCAGCATTCTGGGCGAAACCATCGAAGCCGGCTCCATTTGTGTGTTTGGCGGGGTGGACTATGTTAATACGCCGGTGTCCGCTCAGATTGACTACATTTGGTCGGGCAAGGACAGCTCGACGGCGGCGCGGCCGGCCGGAATTCCGCCGGAGTTGCTGCAGCTGATTGAGACGCATCGCGCAACGCTTGCAAAGGGCGCGCCTGTGGAGACCGACATTGTCTTTGCTGATCCTGACCAATCCGAATGCCTTTCTTGTTTGTCATTGATGTTGCTGCCTTTCGGTATGAACGACTCGTTTACGGGCCTGCTGATCATCGGCTTCGGAGACTCTGTCAAATCCTGGGCTTCCGGCGAATCTGAAATTCTGCAGTCCCTGGCCGGGAGTATCGGCGGCGCTTATGCCCGCCGCCGGACGCTGGAGGAGTTGCAGGAATCGCGTCGCTCGCTGCAGGAAAAAGTCGCGGCGCTTAAACAACGCGAGGAAGAGCTGCGGCAGACGACGGCGCTGCTCGTGCGGCGTGAAAAGCTGGCAAACCTCGGTTCGATCGCCGGGATGATTGCTCATGAGATCAACAGTCCGCTCGGCGCCATTATTAACAGCGCCGAACGGTTGAAGGCCGAAGAAATCGATGCGGAGGCGCGCGAACGCAATACAAACCTGATACTCAAAGCGGGCATCCGCTGTAAAAGTGTCGTCGGCAAATTTTTGCTGAGCGTGCGTCCGTCCGCCGAGAAAAACGTTTGCCGGTTGGGCGTTGTGCTCGAAGACTGGTTTGAGCTGTACGGCAAACACTTTGAACATCTGGGCATTGACGTCAGGGCGCATCGCGACGGCGACTGCACGATCGGACTGGACTATACCGAGTGCAGTCAGATTCTGACAAATCTGATGTTCAATGCACGTGATGCGCTGCTGGACGCCGGTGTTAAACAACCGCTCGTCGAGGTTTCAATCTCTTGTGACCGGCAATACGGGCGTATCGATATTCGCGACAACGGTCCTGGTTTTGCGAACAACATTCTCACAAGCGCTCTGGATCCCTTTGTGACGAGCAAGGGAGAAGGCAAGGGGACGGGGTTGGGTTTGTTTATTGTGCAGAATATCGTGTCGAGCGCCGGAGGCGTTCTGCAGTACGGGAATCTCAATGGCGGGGCGCACGTGGAAATTCATATTCCAATAGCGGACGAACAGGCAGCGGCGGGAGGTACGGAATGAATATCGACAACTCCATGAAAAACACGGAAGCCGTTCCGGTTAACATTCTGGTGGTGGAAGACGACGAATTTGCGATGGAGAACATCCTGATCACATTTGACGGCGACGACTGGAAACTCACCCCGACGGGTACGGCGCAGCAGGCCCTTAACAAACTGGAGCAGCGGGAATTTGATTTGCTGATTACGGACGTCAAGCTGCCCGGGATGAATGGCATCAGTCTGGTTGAAGAATGTATCCGCCGCGGCCGGGAGATGAAATACATTGTGATAACCGGCTACGCGGACGAAGAGTCGGTCATCCGCGCGCTGCAGTTGGGCGTCAACGAATTCCTCAAAAAGCCCTATCGCAATCACGAGCTGCGCGCAGCCGTGCAGCGACAGCTTGACACGCTGGCATTGGAGCGCGAAAACAAACGTCTGCATCAACGCCTGGAGCGTGAAAACGCCGTGCTGCGCGACCAGGTGAGGCAGGCCGACGGCAACGCTCCGCAGAGCGGCATTGTGGGAACCTCGCCGGCAATGTTAAAGAATGTCAGGCAGGCGGACAAAGTGGCGCAGTTTGCCGTTAATGCAATGATCAACGGTGAGAGTGGAACCGGAAAGGAGGTCTTTGCGCAATACATTCACCGCACCGGCGTGCGCAGCAGCGGACCGTTCATTCCCGTTAACTGTGCCGCGCTGTCGGCGTCGCTGATTGAGTCGGAGTTGTTCGGCTACGAAAAGGGCGCGTTTACCGGCGCCAACCAGGCGCGCGCCGGCCTGTTTGAAGCAGCCGACGGCGGTATTCTGTTTCTGGACGAAGTGACCGAACTGCCTTTTGATTTGCAGGCCAAACTGCTGCGCAGTCTGGAAACGCAGACCATCCGCCGGCTGGGCGGCAGCGAACTGATAAAAGTCGACGTGCAGGTGTTAAGCGCCTGCAACCGCGACATTCCGGAAGCAATTGAGCAGAAGCAATTTCGCGAGGATCTCTATCACCGCCTCGCCACGGTCGAGCTCACGCTGCAGCCCCTGCGCGAGCGCATGCAGGATTTTGACCTTCTGTTGAACCACTTTGTGGAGCGTCTGCAGCCACGCTACAACATTCCATTCCCGCCGATGCCGGCGGATATTAACGAGCGGCTCAAGTCGTTGCCCTGGCGCGGCAACGTGCGTCAGCTGGTGAACTTTGTTAACAAGTGGTATCTGTTCGGTGACAGTGCCACGGTGACAGACATTGAACGCTGGCTGGGCGCGGATCAGGACCAGAGCGATAGTGTACCGCTCAAAAGCTGGATGCGTTTTGACTTTGTCGAAGGCAATATGCGTGAGCTCGAGTTCGCCAAGGAAGCCCTGTTGCGCAAAGCCCTGCAGGAAGCCGGAGGCAACAAGTCCAAAACGGCCCGTCGCCTGGGGGTATCCTATCAGGGCCTGTTGAAAATGTTAAAGAAAATCGAACCGGCCGAGCAGGATGTTTAATTCGGCTCCCACTCTTCGCAGGTATCGCAGTCGAGCGTCAATGTGACGGAAACGGGCGCGGTGCCGGGAACGCTTGAACTGGCCGTAAACTCTATTGTTTTGGACGTGCCGCAGAGCAGGTATTCACTGACCGTGAACCGCATCTCAGAAAACGTTGTTGGGAGAGAGTCGGCCGGATTGGGTGTGTTGTTGATGCCGCCCCAGCCCGATCCGCTGCCTGCGCCGCTTTCCGTCCAGGTGATGGTAGCATCGCCGTTTTCGCCGTGCCAGTAATCGTAAAATTCGTCATTCGTTTTGCTGCTGCCGCTGCCGGGTTCAATGTTAAAAGCAACGACAAAGAAAAAGTGGCACGCGTCGCAGGAGGGAAAACAACCTTCGTTGTCTTCGTGGAGGATGCCGACTTCGCAGAACGATTCGCCGTCGCGCGTTTCGGGATTGTTAACTGTGACGTCCGCCCCGCCGGGAATTTCAAATTGGTGGCGTCCGGCGACTGAGAAGATGCGCGGGCCGGGAGTTTGGACCACGCGAATGAACACCGGACTTTGATTCGTCTGCACCGCGTGGCGGAAAAATGAACCGTCGCTGTTTGTTGTGTTTCTGTCGGCGCTGAACAAAGTGGCGTTGCAGGCCATACTCAGCAAAACCACGTATAAAACTCGGATGATCGTCGGCATGATAACTCCGGCTGATGGTAGTTTGATTGGTTGTTTAAACTGTGAGGTTGCACAACGCAGAGCGCTCGACTGGCGGTCTGCAGAGTCACTTTAATGTTGCGGCAATGTAAACGGCCAAGGTACTCCGGCCAGGTCAAAGAAGTCAATAGGGGAAAGTCCTAATTTCCTCTAAGGGTTTTTCTTAGTCGAGGGAAATGCATGGCGTTTCAAAATTGAAGGGCGTGAAAAAAGAAATCTATCAACAGCCGAAATATTTTTGCAGGTTTGATGAAGCTGTGTAAATTGGCGACGTACAAAACCACGGTATGCAAAACACCGAGACCACTGCCATTATCCGGTGTTGCGCGAACCTGTCTGATTCTCCGACGGAATTAACATTCTGTCAAACACATAGTAAGCACTGCCATTCAGCCAAGCGGAATCCTTGGGGTTCCCCGGGCGGCGTACGGCCTGTTGAGAATTAAACCAATCCAGATGCTACATAATCTGTCCTGTCCTCAGCTTCTGCTGTAGAATAGATGTCACTTTCGCTTACTGACTATTAACAATGCGAGGCATATAATGCAACGTTATTTTTCCTATGCGGTGCTCGCCGTTTTGTGTTTGACTTTTGCATCGGTTTCGGTGCACGCACACACAGTTTGTCCCGACAACTATGAGACTCAAACCGTTACTGCACGCTCCGCGGCGTTTGACTGCTGCGACGCTCTGGCGCGTTTCAACGCCGCTGATGAAGTGGTGATGGCGGTGCAGGATGAAATAGCGGCCATGTGTGCTGACGAAGGTGCGGACCAATCGGCGATTGCGCGCATATGCGTTGACTTTGAACATCTGACGGATGGTCGTTGCCGCGCGGTGGCCACGGCGTGGTACGGCTGTTTCTGCTGTGTATACGGTGTGGTCGACGTGCCCGAGTGCTCGTACGACGACAAGGCGTGCGACAACCGCTATGCGGTTGACAGTAAGACAATTCGCGCCGAATACCCTTGCTGCAACAGCGACCGTCGCAAAGATGCAACGCACGATGCGATGGAAAAAGCATATATCGAAGTTCGTGATTACTGCGCTCTGCTTGACTGCGTGGGCGGTCTCGGCGTGCGCGGTTACCAGATTGACTACGGCATTGTAGACAGCTCCGACGGCACCTGCGGTGTGCAGGCCAAGATCTTCTACTCCTGTTGTTGTATCTGTGAATAATCAGAAGTACAAAGCGGTTCGGCCCGGTTTCGGGTCGAGCCGTTTTTGTTTAAGTGCCAATTTGTAGTTTTTAGATAGATGCCGCTTCTCTGCACGCGGCTCCACCTAATTTCACTCCAGGCGGGCGGCTGAGTTCCGCCCGACGTTACACTTACTCATATCCCAAGAGGTAATTGCATGAGACGGAATTTGTTGTATCTGTTTGTATTCGCGTTTTCCGCCGCGATGTTCCCTGCCATGACGTTTGCCGCACCGTTGAGCCCCATCGTTTGTGAAGATGACGTAGCTCTGGACGTTATCGAAGTCGAATCCGAAACCTTTGAATGCTGCAATGCCGATGCGCGCTTTAAGGCGGCGGCATCCGCAGTGAAGGAAGCGCATTCCATCGTCTCGGAAAAATGCGCCGAAGCCGGTTTTGACCTTTCCGCCATCGCGCGTGTTTGTGTTAACTACAAACACCTCAACGATGAAAAATGCATTGCCGTTGCCACGGTGTATTTCACCTGTGGTTGTTGTATTGTGCGCAGTCCCAATGTGGATGAGTGCAAATACGACGAAAAAGCCTGTAGCAACGATATTACGGTTGAGAAGTTCACGGTTGGTGCGCGCTATGAGTGCTGCGACGCGGATGCGCGTTGGAACGCTACGTACGACACGATGAAAAAAGCGTTCACGGAAATTGACGACAAGTGCTCGGTTCTGCGCTGCATCGGCGGCACGGGCGTGCGCGGTTTCCAGATCGACTATGGCGTGCTTGACGACAGCGATGGAATTTGCGCCGTTAAATCGACGATCTTCTACTCCTGCTGCTGCGTTTGTGAATAATCCACCAAAACTGCATTCAGACGGTTTGCCGTGAGCGGCGAACCGTCGTTTGCCGTGATGTCCGGCGCTCCCCTTATTCAGAACGAACCACACCCTGCCTGTTGCAGGCCTTGTGCCGGTGGAGGCAGAATACCATACAGTTTAATCTTGTCTGTTAACCCCTATTCCGTGAGGAAACAATGAAACGCTTTTTTGCTAGTGCATTCATGCTGGTCATGTTTGCGTCGATCATCCAGACCGTTAACGCCGCTCCGATGAAAGAGATTCTTTGCCCGGACGATGTCGTGCTTAACTCGCATGAAATCGAGTCCAAAACCTTTGAGTGCTGTGATCAGGACGCGCGTTTTAACGCGGCCGCCACTGTAACCAAAGCGCTGCACTACTACGTGCAGGAAAAATGTGAAGCCAATGGTTATGAACTTTCCGCCATCGCCCGCGTGTGTGTTAACTTCAAAGAGGTCTCCGACGGCAAATGTGTTGCCATTGGTACGATCTACTTTACCTGCGGCTGCTGTGTGGTTGATAACCCGCGCGTTGACGACTGCAAATACGACGAGAAACTCTGCGACAACAACACGGACATCGAAACGAAGGGCACCAGCCAGGAGTATCGCTGCTGTGATGTTGACGATCGCTGGAACGCGACCTACGACACGATGAAACTCATGTACACGGAAGCCGACGAAAAATGCTCGGTGTTGGACTGCAAAGGCGGCCTCGGCATTCGCGGCTATCAGATCGACTACGTTCCGGTTTCGCCGGACGACAACGCCTGTGTTGTCAAAACGACGCTGACGTTCTCCTGCTGCTGTGTTTGCAGATAATCCCTGGTCTGTCGGTTAAATGAACTCTGACTGAACGGCCGCCGTGTTGTTAAACACAGCGGCCGTTTCTTTTTGTGTAAAAAACCAGGAGCCCTTCGGACGCCATGTGCCGAAGAGCTCCTGTAGCAACGTAAGAGTAACACTTTCACCGGTCCCGCACATCGAATTGACATGACGGCCCCTGCATTCTTCTGCGCCCACAAGCCACCGAAAAGGTTTATTGTTGGCTGCTTTACCGGGAACAATCTGCAAGCTTCAAATTTGTTACGAGCACATCCTGGGCACGGCGTCCGGATTTACGTGGCAAGTGCGAGGAGCCGCATGTGTGCGATGAAAGAGTGAATGCATCGCGCCCTTCGGCCGGCGGCGCTCAAGTCAGTGTTCATGCGGATTCAGTTGAAGCGGCGGGGGAGTTTCTCCTCGACGATCGAATTGTACTTTGTCGTTGATCAGGTAGTCCACAGAAATACAGGAAGACTGAAGATTCTGAACGGATTTTGGACCCGAAACGGGTCCCCCACCCCCACCTTCCAGCCTGCCAAAATTTTCACCAACGCACCCCTTCCCCCCCCGCTCCGCTGAGCGGGTTGTCACAGATTCTCTCCTCAATTCTTCAGGCCATGCGCATGTCCCGGCCACAGTTTCAACAGACAACATATGCAGTTCGACATGGATTTCCATCGCGAAAAAACCAGGCGTACCCCAGAACGTGGTTAAGCGGGCGATTTTTAGCTCCAAGCGGATTCCCGGACCTGTCTTCGTTGATTGGTTTGGCAAGATTTGACCGCATTTCGGCAGCGCCGGAGGCAGATCCTACGACAGGAACAAATCGGCGCGCACAGGACTCTTGCTGCTCGGTCGACCGAGGAAAACTGCTGAGCACTCACAAACAAATCGGGCCGGCGTTCGAATCGACGGAACGAACTGCCTGCGGGGAGGCCCGTCCCGCAGCCGGTAATGTAGATGCGCATCCGATTTGTCGATGGCTATTCCACCTGAAACGCAATCACCTGGCTGTCCGAACCAGGCGAGCGGGAGAGAAGCTGAGTCTCACGTGCCGCAATACCTGCGCTTGAAACCCACAAGTCTTCAAGCCTCAAACCCGCCTCGCGCTCGATGTCCCCGGAGCTCAAACGGTCCCGTAACTTCAAGCGTCAAACACGCCGACAAACAAAAAAGTCAGCAGAGCCTGAGCCGAACGCAGGTGAGTGCTCAAAGCGATCAGTACCGCGTCGTGAATTGTATGCCGGCAACGCCTTTGCATGTTTAAGTTGCCTCGTCGCATTCCCGCCGAACAATGGCCCGAATGGCGGGCGGCCGTACACCTGCCCCTGCCACGTTGTTTAAGCGCTGTCGAGCGATCTGAGAATGTGTGTGATGGTCGCCAGGTGGTGGTCGTCGTGCTCCGCAGCGAAAAATGCAAGGTCGCTTAAACGCATAGCTGTGTTTAAGCGCGGGTGGTGCGATGTCTTTTCCAGGTCGCCATCGGCAAGGTTTTCCAGCGCAGCGACAAAGCGCATGCGGGAAAAACGAAACTCGGTCAGGACATCCTGGAGCCTGCGTTTGTCGTGCTCCGCTTCGTTCGTGCGTTTGTTGCTCATGTCCGCCGCCGTGAGCGTTTTAACATTGTTAACAAGCTCTTCATATCGCTGGAACCACAGCGGCTCCAGATCGATCAGGTGGCCGACGTGCGTCTGGATGGACCAGCCGCCCCGTGCCGCATCTGTCAACAGTTCGGCGGGGATGCCGCGCAGCCGGTCTTCAATTCGTGCGGGCGTTCCGCGCAGACGTTCAATGATTTCGGGAAGATGAGCGGCGGGGATGCCGTGCTCAAAAGTGCGTTCGATCCACAGGCGTTGTTGCATGCTGAATATCTCCGCATAGTGTCACGTGTATGCGCCAATATCGCTTTTTTCCGCCAAATGCCGCGCGCGATCTGCGTACAAGTTGACTTCCGCCTCCGATTCCGCGATTTTACTGCGGTTTCGGGGGAAAGTCATTCCACCGCGTACCAATGCAATCGTTGCGAATGGGGCAAAGACGTCAAAATTGGAACATTGGTTAAATCATCGCGGCGCCGGCCGCACCCTCTCCGTTTTCAGCTGGATCGGTCCGTTTGAGGCCTGACTTGAGCGCTTCGCCCCATTGCATGTGGCTTGCTTTTTACTCTTGTTTGTCAGCGGGTTGCCGGCGACGAGCCGCCGGGTTTAAAGTTTCTTCGCCCCGGGGTTGTCAGCCGCCGGATGTGAAGTCGGCCTCGGGAAAACAGTTCCGCACCGGAAGTCTGTTAAACACCGACAAACTCAAAACATCGCAGCCCGCGGCACGGTGATGAACAAAAAAGTCGGAAGAGCCTGAGGGCGATTGTGAAAGAGCCCTCAAAGCGATCAAGTTAACGTGTGGGTGTGGAGCCCGGCGGCGCACGGAGATCAGCTTTTGGCCACGGTTACCAGTTCGGCGCATTCGTAAATTGTCTGCGGTGCAATCATCAGTTCCTCCCAGGGCGGGCTGTCGCCATAGCGCAGTTGCATTGCCTCGCGCACCATGTGGTGGTCCAGGTTGTAGTCGCGCAGCGGTTGCAGGTTGCCGAGCATAACGCCCGCCCCGCGCTGGTAAATTTTCCAGACGAGTTCGGAGCAATAGATGCGTGCGTCGCTCCAGCCGAATTGCGGGTCGTATTCTTTGCCGTTGAGTTGTTTGCCGACGCTCAGCATCTTGTCGAGCGTCGCCTTTGTTAACAGCTTGTCGGCGTCGCGCAATCGTTTGATCTCAAACTCCCGATCAATGCCGCGGTTAACCCATTCCTGCAGCGGCGTCAGTTTAACAGGGCCTATCGCTTCGTACACGTACCAGGTGTTGTTCTGGTTAAACAACATGCCGCAGTGACTGTAGCGGGAGTTGGTGGCCAGGCGAATGGCTTCGCCGGCGGAAGAGTTGAGCGACTGAAAAATGATGTCGCCGTTGCGCAGATCGGGTTGTGCCGGGCCGGCGGCGCGGCCGTAGGAAATCAGAAAGATTACAAGAGCAGTCAGCAGCAGACCGCCGATAAACACGGCGCTCATTTTGTGCGAGTTTGTCATCGTCATTTTCATACCTTCTTTCTCATATGCAGCCGGTTGAGCACGTTGTCGGGATAATACACCGTGCTGAACTTTAGTTACGGCGGCCCGCACTCCCGCTGCGCACATCAGCCTGGATTTGTTACGCCGTCGGAACGCATTCCGTGCGCACTTTTAGCGCCCGGGCCGCACAATGTGTGTGTTAATCAGGCGTTGCCTGCACAATATTGTGTACACCTTAACCGGGCTCATTCGCGGCCTGGAAGCCGATATTGAAATCGGTCGAAAAATATTTTTTGTCTTTGTGACGCCCGCGTCGCGCGCGCGCTCAGTGCGTCCCGCGCGGGAAAAAAGGGTGCTCTTTCCTGACGGAAAGCACCGCAACAGCCCTCTTGTTAGTCATTGTGCAGGGCGTGGCGGGGCTTCAGGGCGGCGGAACGAACGCGGGAGTTGCACCTGGTGTCGTCGATGAGCTTGCGCAGGGCGCCGGGAGGCTGCGCCGGAAGAGGACTGCGCGAGTCCGGGGCGGAGCTGTGCCGAACGAGATTGTGGAGCGCAGGGTAATTGACTGTTAAACAAATGTCAGATCGGAAGTGTGTGAAGTTGTACGATGCTGCTGCGGCAGTTTCCTGTACCGCACGTGCGAAAGTTTGCTAGTTTTGTGGTTGTTATTCGACTCTTCCGCACATTCATTCTTCAAACAGGAAAGCTATGAGCGCACATCTCGACCCGAGTCATATTCTGCAGACGGCTACCGCCTTCTGGCCGTCGAAAGTATTGTTAACAGCAGTGGAATTCGATCTCTTTACAAAGTTGGGCGACGGTTCCATGACCGCGGCTGAGTTGGGGGAAGTGTTGGGGGTTCATCCCTCGCGGACCTACGACTTTTTTGATACGCTTGTCGCGCTGAAATTTCTTGAGCGCGACGGCGACGGTGAAGGCGGGCGTTACAAAAACACGCCACAGACGGCGGCATTTCTGCACACCGACAGCCCGATGTATATCGGCGGCATGCCGAAAATGTTAAATGCACGTCTGTTCGGTTTCTGGAACAACCTTGGCGAGGCACTGCGCACCGGCGAGCCGCAGAACGAGTTGAAAACACATGGCAAGCAGATATTTGAAGAGCTGTACGCCGACGAGCAGAAGCTCGTGCAGTTTCTGGAGGCGATGTCCGGCGTGCAGGCCGGCAATTTCCACGCCCTGGCCGCCAAGTTCGATTTCTCCGGTTACAAAACAGTGAGCGACATCGGCGGCGCGTTGGCCGCCTGCTCCGTTATCGTGGCGCAGCATCAGCCGCACCTGACATTTAACTCTTTTGATTTGCCGCCGGTGGCGCCGCACGCGCAGAAGAATGTCGACGGCGCGGGCCTGAGCGATCGGATCAATGTTTTGAGCGGCGACTTCTTTGCCGACGAACTCCCGGCCGCCGATGTGGTGCTGATGGGCAACATTCTGCACGACTGGAACCTGGAGCGCAAGCAGATTCTGATCAAAAAGGCCTACGACGCACTTCCCGAGGGCGGTGCGTTCATCGCGATTGAAAACGTGATCGACGACGCGCGTCGCGAAAATGTCTTTGGATTGCTGATGTCGCTGAACATGCTGATTGAGCTGGGCGACGGTTTTGACTACACCGGGGCCGACTTCCGCGGTTGGTGCAGCGCAGCCGGCTTCTCGCGTTTTGATCTGATCCCGTTGGCGGGGCCGACGAGTGCGGTGGTGGCGTATAAATAAGTCGCGACGCGACGGACCGACTACGTAGAACTACGCAATTTTGCTGTCGGGACTCAAAGTCACGAGAATTGGCACGCAAGAATTTTGAGCTGTGGGCCCTTAGGGCTCACAGCTCATTTTTTTCTCGTGCCGAAAAAAGGCATGTTCGGGATTTTGCACTGAACGGCTACTTTCAGGCTACAAACGGTACTGAGTGCGACAACGGATGTGCACGGGCTGACCTGCATTCCAGGTGTGTGACATCGAGTCTGAAGACCGACACAGTGCCTCCGGGTTCTCAACTGCGGGACGAACAAAAAGAAAAAAGCAAGCTGGAGAGAAACGACAGCGAAGCGCTCAGTAGTCAAGTCCCGGCGTGAAAAACCGCAAAGACAACAGGAGAACAGTGAGATGATGTTAACAGGGGGAAGTATAATCAGGTCGGCAATGGTAGTTGCGGTGCTGCTTGTGTTGCTCCTGACGCGGGCTGAAGCGAAGGAACAGGAACTGCGCATCGTTCACGTTTTTGTGGCGCTGTGCGATAATGAGTCGCAGGGAATTGTGCCGGTAAGCGCCGCGCTGGGAAATGGCGACGATCCGTTTAACAATCTGTATTGGGGCGCGATGTACGGCGTTAAAACGTGGTTCGGGAAGGACGCACAGTGGGAGCTGCTCTTCTCCGTGCCGAACCCGCAAACAAACGTGCTGGAGCGCTGTGTGTTTAAACATCGCCGGTTTAACGTCTGCCTGGTTGCCGATGCGTATCGCGGCAGTGAGATTAAACAGACGCACCTGGATTTTCTCGACGAGGCCGCGGGAAAACCTGACGAGTCGCTCATCAAGGCATTGCCGCAGGAGTTGCGCGCCGGTGTAAGTGCAAAAAACGTCAGGATGTCGGTGTACATCGGGCACAATGGTTTGATGGATTTTAATATCGCGGAATATCCGGTTGCAAAAGCGGGTAACGATCGCGATGCAATTATCCTTGCCTGCATCAGCCGCACATACTTCACGGAAGCACTGCAAACGGGCGGTGCGCGTCCGCTGATCTGGACCAGCGGCCTGATGGCGCCGGAGGCATATACGCTGGCAGCTGCACTGGAGGGATGGGTGCGGAACGAAAGCGCCGAGCAGATACGTACCCGAGCGGCCGAAGCGTACAACAAGTATCAAAAGTGCGGGTTTTCAGCCGCAAAACGCCTGTTGGTGAGCGGGTATTAAATTCGTTGCGATTGTTTAATGTTGTTTAATGTCAAGACGGTCGCGAAGCGAAGCGGACCCGATTGGAATGAACGGAGTTGAATGCCTGACCATGGAAAAACCACAATCCTATTGCGCAGCGGTGGCGGCGATGAGCGCGCCGAACCCACACATTGAATACCACGATCGCGAGTACGGTTTTCCGTTGCAGAGCGACGACGAACTGTTCGGGCGGCTCGTGCTGGAGATCAATCAGGCCGGGCTCTCCTGGACGACGATCCTGAACAAAAAGGACAACTTTTTCCGCGCATACGACAATTTCAACCTCGAACGAGTGGCCGGCTATGGCGAGGAGGATGTCAGGCGTTTGTTAAGCGATGCCGGTATTATTCGCAACAAACTCAAAATTGCCGCCGCCATTCACAATGCCGGGGTGATTCTGGATCTGCAGCGCGAGCATGGATCGTTCCGCAACTGGCTGGATGCGCAGCATCCGCTTGACAAGGCCGGGTGGGTTAAACTTTTCAAGAAGACATTCAAGTTCACCGGCGGTGAGATCACCAATGAGTTCCTGATGAGTACCGGCTATCTGCCGGGTGCGCACGTGCCCGAATGCCCGGTGTATCAGGAGATTCTGAGCCTTGGGCCGAAATGGCGTGAGTGAAGTTTTTCGAAACTGCGGTTTGCCTTGTTGAAGCAGTTAGTTTAAGGCAGTCTGAGATTAAGCTCACGCTACAGAACGTGTGTGCCGAGGGGAACAGCACCCGGGAAGGAACGGGACGCCTTGTTAAACACTAGTTGCGCGCCCACACCTGGACGACACGGGGAATGCTCATGAACGTGGTTTCGTCACGCGCCACTTCGTAGAGCTGCGCAAGTGTTCTGTTGACTTCCTCTTCGTCGGCCAGACCGGCCTCGACAACTGAAGCTGCAATATTTTCGAGCGTGAGCGGCGAAAGCAGTTTAACCTCGCCCGTATAACCGCAGGGCTGGACAATCCTGACGCGAATATCTGAAAATCCCGCTTCGCGCAGAAGTCCGGGCAACTCGGCGCCGATGTCGGGATTTGCGCCGCGCCGTCGTGCCGTGGCGCTGAACAGGCGAACGTAGGTTTCGTGTGCGGGATGCGGCGGATGACAAAAGTGGGCGCGGAAGTCGGTGTCCTCGGCGGCGAACGTCGCTCCGGGTTTGAGGAATTTGCGCATCTGTCGCAGCGCCGCAAGGGGATCCGGCAGATGTGAGAGAACAAAACGCGCGTAGAGAAAATCGAAGTCGGCCGGGCCGCCACTGGTGCAAAAATCGTGCAGCTGAAACTCGACATTGGACAGGCCGGCCTGCTGCGCCTCACTCCGCGCCAGGGCCAGTTTTTCCGCGTCGACATCCATGCCTACCACGCGGGCGGCCTCACCCAGTTTGCGGGCGAGATCGCAGCTGACATCGCCGCCGCCGCAACCGGCGTCGAGGCAGGCCCAGTCGGGCTGCAGGCCAATCCGATCGAACAGTTCGGCAGTCGTAGGCCGCATGACGCGGGAAAGCAGGCGGAGGCGTTCGCGGCCCGGCGCGCCGCCCTGAATGATATATGTGTCGGCAGTCATATTATGTCCGGAGAGAAGATGAGCAGAGCGAGTTCTCAGCGCCGCAAATATCCGCAAAGTCGGACAAAAATCAAGGCGGCGGATGCGGGAAGCGATTGATACGGCATCCGTTCAGCAGCTACACACGAGCGTTTACCTGCGTTGCGCCTGACGCCCGGTGTCTGTCTTCAGCAAGCTGATTGCCGGCATGGCATTGATGAAGTGACGCACGTGGACCTCAACTACTCGCCTCACAGCTCACTCAACATCTTCGCCAGATCACTTCCGCCTTCCAGTTCCAGCTTGCGGCGGATGCGATAGCGGTACGTTTCCACTGTGCGCGGAGACACGTTCATGATGCGGCAGATGTCTTTGCTCACCGTGCCGCGTCTGATCAGTGCGCAGACTTTGCGCTCCGTTTCAGACAGGGCGGGGAAGCGCTCAGACAAGCTGTGCAGGAAGTCGTGTTCCACCTGGTCGATGTCTGCCGCAGTGTTGTTGCTGTCGACCGCTGCCATGACGTCGTCAATCTCGATTGAAATCGATTTGACGCTGTTTAACAAATCGGGAGGCGCCAGTGAGTGCATGCCTCGCAGCCGTGACGCCCAGCTCGGGATGAGGAGTTGCAGGCGTTCCAGTTTTGTGTTTGCACTTTGCAGTTGCAGTTCAGCGTTTTTGTGAGCTTTAAGGCTCGTATCAAGCGCGCTCTGCGCTGTGTCGCGCTCGCGGCGAAGTCGTTCAAACTCGCGCTGGTTGATTTTGCGCGCTACAATGTCGTTGTTGCGCCGCGAATAGCGCGCCTCGGTCAGTTGTTTAAGTTCGGCGGCGCAGTCCAACGCCGACTTGTATGCGCCCATGGCTTTGTGTATCTCCATCAGCAGCTCATAGTGTGTCTTCAGATGCCCTTCAAGTTTAAAGCTTATGCAAATCTGCTCGGCTTCATTCATCAGCCCAAGCGCTTCGCTGTGCCGGCCTTCGTCGTGGAGGAGCTCGGCCTTCATGTGAAGTGCATTGACGATGAGGTAACGCAGCTGGAGGTTGCGGGCTACTTCCAGCGCTGTTTCGGCCGCTTCAATTGCTTCTTTGTACATCCGCAGTTGTTTGCACACGATGGCAATCGAAAGGCACGTTTGGGCGTGATATCCGGTACGTGTGAATTTATGTTTAAACTCCAGGGCGCGCACCAGATATTCGTGCAGCCGGCGGTAGTCATCTTCGGTCCAACACTCGGCTGTTAACATATTGGTGAGAGTGACGATGTTTTTGGGCAGCGGTTCGAGTTTCAACATTATGTGAACGCTCTTGCGCAGAGCTTCGTGTCCTTTTTCTATTTCATTGAATTCCAGGCAGGTAATTCCGAGGTCGCCGTACACCACCGCAAGTGAATGCATGTCGCCCAGCTGCAGGTAGATGGACTCTGCGCGCTGCAGGAATTCCGTCAGGTTGTTGAAGTCGCCATAGTACAAGGAGCGCGATCCGAGTTCAACGCAGTATCCCGCTTCAACCCACGCAAAACCGCCAAGCCTGGACTGTTCCAGGCCGGCCAGCAGGACCTCGATCTGTTCGTCGAGTTCACCCAGAAACAAATGTGAAAAACCCATCTGCCAGCAGACCACGGCCTGTGTACGCCTGTCGTCTATCGCCGCGGCGTGTTGCTGTGAGATGCGGTAGTGTTTAATCGCCTCTTTGTAGTTGCGGGCCACATAGTGCGGTTCCGCCAGCGCCATGTGAGCATATGCCAACTCGGCATCACTCTTGCATTCGCTTAACAGGTCAAGCGCTTCATCCTGGTATTGCTGTGCGTCGTCCGTATTTCCCTGGCGAATATTGATGGTGGCCCGTGCACACAGCAGCCTGAGTCTGGTTGGCTGTTGTTTAAGCAACTCGGAAAGATGGTGCGCGCGTTCAATGGCCTGCATCGACTCCGTCAGTCGACCAAACTGACGATGGTGTTGCCCAAGTTCTTCCAACGCAAGGCACAGTTCGCGCGGGGCATTGCACTCTTCAAACAGGTGAACCGCTTCGAGCAGCTCGGCTGGTTCACCTGTCGGGACTCCCGTTAACTTGCGGCTTTCGGCATAGGCGGCCAGCGCCTGCGCCAGCAAGAGTTTGTATTCGCGAATTTTTGCACTGCCGGTGTCGGTTTTGTTTAACAGTTCGCGGGCGTGTTGTTTGGTTTCGTCGGCCAGCGCCTGTGCCTCGCGGCTGTCATAGGGTGCCAGCGTGTATACCAGTTCGGCAAGCGCAGCAATTTTCCGGCGGCCGCTGGCGTAGGATACTTTGTGACGCAGTTTTTCCAGGCGTTCTAGTCGTTGCATGGTCGCATTCCGTTTCGGCGTCAAAATACACAATTTCCTCTCCGCCTCCACCGTGCGGCTGGAGCTCGCCTGTTCTTTATGCTGTGAGCGCGACCTTCCTGCTTGAGCATCGGCACTGTCTGAGCGCTTCGCCCCATTACATGTGGCTTGCTTTTTTTTCCTGTTTGTCATCGGGATAGAATCCGACCGGCTGGAAATCTACGGGACAGCTGAAGCAATCTCAAGTGTGCATGCGCAAGTATCTGTGCCCGTTTGGAGCTGGAAGTCGCCCGTTCAACCACGTTGTTTGCTACGTTCAGTTTTTCAGGCGTGGATAAGTTGCGGTTTAGACGTAGACTGGCACATGCCACGGAGCGCCGCATGCAACGCGCCGTGGCATGCCGGACTGACGTTTGCCCTACAAAAATCTGCACTGGTTGCAGGGTGGGAGGAGTGCGTCTGGACGTGGTGGAAACTCGCGGTGGTGGCGGGGCGGGCGATGGGGCAGGCGGGCCCCTGAATCACCCAAAGCTGCGCCCAAAATTTTCAACCTGCCCGTTTAACACCCAACACCGCCCGCTCAGCCCATGAAACCGACCGTTGATAGCACCGGCGCAATTCACCTTTTGTGCCTCTCACCAAAAAAGTCTCGGGAATCCGTCCGAGCAATATACTCGTTCAAACGCGCCGTTTTTACACTTCTGCGGCCGGCTGTTGATCTTTAACGGATTGTGTCACCCGGCGCTGCTGGAGTGTGATTCTCAACCGTCCATGGCCGTCCCGAGAAAACGCGAAGACGAGGCCGGTACTCTTTGCCGCTCACTGCGCCGCCTTCCTGTACTGTTGCACGTGAATGCAGCCGGTACACGTTTGAACCCGGTAAGGCGTCTTAACTTTGCGCTGACTTCGTGCTGACTTCGTGCTGACTTCGTGCTGACTTCGTGCTGATTTACACTCCTTGCAACACAGTCCTGGTGACTGTGAGTCCTCAACCGTTGTGCAGCTGACGCCGATTCGCTGTGCGATCTCTAAACAGGCAATTTGCCACCTTCGCTCCTGGCTGCGGATGCAAGACCTTGTACAAATCCATTCTCGCCGTTGTTTTTACTTGAAACATTAACAGCTGCTGTCGCGACAGCGAATATCGTCTTGACGACTCTTTGATGTAGATCTTCAAACCCGATGATTAACAAAAAGAAAAAAGCAAGCTGGAGAGAAACGACAGCGAAGCGCTCAGCGCCAGGCCAAAAGTTGACAATCCAATCCGCAAACCGGAAGTCTCAGGTTCGTCATAAAACAACAGAGCCCGCAGAACATAGTCGCTCTGCGGGCTGTCCTTTGTTACGTGTGGAGTTTTGCTTCCTGCTAACGAATCAGCTTTAATATGCTGCTGCCGCTCAGAACCCGTCCAGCCTTATTGCGCGCGTTGATTCGGACAATATAGCTGCCCTGGGGTGGCAGGTCTCCGTCCGCGCCGATTTGCCACAGAATGTGCTGCTCGCCGGCCGTGAGATGTGGAAGTGTGATCCTGGCGATATTGACTCCGCTCATGTCGAAAATTGAAATCTCGACATTCGCCGCCTCGTTTAACACAAAGCCAATGTCCGTCAGGTCCTGCGCCGGGTTGGGGCTGATGTTGACATGCAGGCCGTCCTGCTCCGCGCTCTCGCCCCGCGGCGCTTTGCCGTCGCCTGACCACGATGCGCTCCTGGCCAGTTCTTCAATAATAGTGACCGTGTACGTAGTCGAGCCGTTCGGGTTTTCCAGCATATATGTAAACGAATCCGGGAAGTCGTTGATGTTAACAGTGTACTCAAAGGATGACAATCGGATGTTTGGTCCGATCGTTGTATTGGACGCCAGGGTGACCGATCCGTATGTGCCCTGGGTGTATCCCGGAATCGTTTCCGGCACGTGGGTTTCGTAGGTGAAAATAAACAGGGTGCTGACCGTCGACTGGGTGCTGAAACGCGTGATTGAGCGGGACTCGCCGCCCGGAAGTATAATCCAGTCGAATACGGATACCGCGTCGTCGCCCTTTCCGGCCGCATAGACGTGTTTGCCGTCGCCCGACACCGCAACCGCCGCGGCCTGTTTAAGTCCGTCCACGCCGCCCTCGCCGTCGCTTCTTCTGCCGGCTTTTGTGAGTTCGCCCGTGTTAAGGTCGCGTTTAAACTGCGTCAGGTCGTGGTCGGTCTCGGCCACGCTGTAAAGATAGGCGCCGTCCTTGCTGAGCGCCAGGTCGCTGACGCGGGCCAGCCCCTTGATGCCCGGAGCGCCGTCGCGAAGGCGGTCGATAAAACTCAGCGTGCCCGTGCTGGTCGAGCGACTGAACATCGCTATGGCATTGTCGACTTTGCCGGCGACGTAGGCATATTTGGCGTCAGACGTAACCACAATCGACGACGCGCCCGCCAGGCCATTGATTCCGTCGACGCCGTCCCTGTACCAATCGCGAAAAGTTAAACGGCCGTTTGTCAGGTCGCGTTCAAAATGTGCGATGGCATTGTCGGCATAACCCGCGGCATAAACGCAGGCGCCGTCGAGACTTACCGTGACGTCTATCGCTCCGTTCAGGCCGCGTACGCCGTCGATATTGTTCTTGTGGCGCTCCATATACTGCAGGCGTCCCGTCGCCGCGTCGCGCGCAAAAACAGACACCGCATCGCCGTTGTAGGAGGCCACATAAACATTGTCGCCCAGCGGGCTGACAGCTACGGCGCGCGGACGTTTCATGCCCTGGACGCCGTTCTGGTTGTGTCGGTGATATTCAACAAAGCTGAGTTTTCCCGTTGTTGAATTGCGGTCGAACACCACGATCGAATTATCGCGGTTGGCGACGACGTACAAATGTTCGCCGTCGGGGCTGAAGTCCAGCGCCGCCGGGTAGCGCATACGAGTCACGCCATTGCGTCCATGGCGCATCCGTCCAATGTAATCCAGTTCGCCGCTGATTGTGTCGCGCTTAAACATCGCAATCGAATTGTCCAGCCAACCGGCTGCATAGGCGTGTTTGCCGTCGGGGCTGACAACAACGTCGGATACATTATTCAGCCCGCGCACGCCGTTGACGCGGTTCTTTTCCTGCTCGATAAATTCCAGCTGAGAGTTTTCGACAATTCCGGTTTGAACAGCCACAATGATCGCTCCCGTAGCCTGGCAATCAATCTTGTTTGTCACCGTGTAGTTTAACCGGACACATCCGGTGAAAAAGTAAGGGGCCGTGTAGCGCACCTTTCCGTTGTTTGTAGTGACCGCGCTGCCGTGCAAAGGAGGATCAACCGAAAGCAAGGTCAGGTTTGCGCCGGCGTCGTTGGCCAGCACGTCAATTTCCACTGAATTGCCATAGATGACCGACGCGTGATCCTGTGCCGCGAAGAGCACTGAGCTAACCGTGAAACTTGTTGTGCGAACTTCGCCGAGCGGCAGAGTTTCCGTGAGTGTTAAGTTGCCGCCCGCCAGGCTGTTAACTTTTGCGCTGGCGCAGGTTGTGTTCCCGCCGCTGACAATTTCCCCGTTAAACGCCGACCAGGAATAACTGGCGCCGGGGACGGGGGTAAGCACGTGCACGTCGAATGCCGAACCGAGGCATACCGCACTGGGGCCGGTGACGCTTAACAGTACGTACAGCTCAAAAGCGCCGATGTCCGGAACCTCGAAACGTTCAACGCCGCGCTGGTCCAGGAGCGAGATGCCCGCCGTCGTGGAGCCGCCGAATGCCGGGCTGTTAACCCCGAGGGCGTGCGTGCGCCCGAAGCCGCCGTTGTACGCCGGCGCTTCCAGCTGTGCGTCGATGATGGTCGCCGATTCCAGCGCGCCCGCGTTCGGCGTTACAACGCCGTTCGGGTCGCCGTAGCGGTCGCCCGTTGTGTTGTTGACAAAGTTGTACTGGCCGACGGTGCCGATCAGGTTGTAGCCCTGCGAGCTGACAATTGCGCCGATGTCCGGGCATTCGCCGCCGCGGTCTGTGTTGCCGGCAATGAGGTTGGAGGTAAACACATCCGTCGCCGCCCACAGACCACCGCCGTCGCCGCCGCCGCTGTTGTTCGCGTCGGCGATATTGCCCGTGAAGGTACATGATGCGATGTCGACTCCCGGCGAGCTGCTGTACATGCCGCCGCCGAGACTGTCGGCTTCATTGCCGGAAAAGGTGCAGTTAAACACGTCGAGCAGGGAAGCCGTCGCGGCAATACCGCCGCCGTTTAGTGCGCTTGTGTTGTCGATAAAACTCGTGTTCGTGATGAGCGTCGGGCCGCCGGTGTGCATGAGCCCGCCGCCGCTGCCGCCGCGTGCGATGTTGCCGTCGAATTCGCAGTTGTTAACCGTCAGCGTGCCGTTGACTTTTTTAATGCCGCCGCCCTCGAAGTTCGATCGATTGTTCGCGAAGGTTGTGTTGTACACGTCCAGCGTGCCGTTGTACTGAAAAATGCCGCCGCCGGATATGCCGCTGGCCGCGCGATTGTTAACAAAAGTGCAGGATGTGACCAGCATCGTGCCGTTCTGCAGATAGATGCCCGCGCCTTCGGCGCTGCAGGCGTTGTCCTCGAACAGCACGCTGTTGCAGGTGACGTTGTGAGCTGCGTCGTTTGTAAAAGCGAATGCGCCGCCGCGGTCCACGCTGCCGTTGGTCACTATCTCGCTGTCGGTAAACGTCGCCCGAATGGCCGTGTTGAAAAAGATCGCGCCACCCGTCAGGGCGTGGCCGCCGCAGATGGACGAGTTGTTGAAGCTTAGGTTGCCGCTGTTTAAGTAGATCGCCCCGCCGAAGGCCGCGGCCGTACTGCCGTAAATGCTTGTCGCGAAAATGTTGAGTGCGCCGCTGTTTAAGTAGATCGCCCCGCCGTTGCCCGCGGCCGAGCTGTTGGTGACGGTGCACGAGGTGATCGTTACGGGCCAGGTGGACTCGCTGAAGAAAACGCCGCCGTGGGTGGCCGTGGCGCGGTTGTCGGCAAAGGTGCAGGACGCGAACGTCACGGCCTGTGCGGCTACGCCTATGTAAACAGCTCCGCCGCCGACCGTGCCGGTCGTGTGCCCCTCAAACGTGCAATTTTCAATCAGCGCGCTGTGGCAACCGGATATTCGCATGGCTCCGCCGGTCTTGGTTGACCAGTTGTCTTCCAGCGTGCAGCCTGTCATCCGAAGATTCAAAGGCGAGCCGTTAACAAAAACGGCGCCGCCCCAGCCCGAGATTGCATTGCCGGCCAGCCGGTTGTTGATAAAATTGCAGTCGACCAGCGAGACACTGCCGCCCGCATTAAAATCCGCAATCTCGATTGCCCCGCTCGATTGTCCGGCGGAGTTGTCGCGGAATTCACAGTTTTCAATGTCAATCGCGCTGGCCTTGCCTCTGATTTTGACGGCTCCGGCATAATACCTCACCGAGTTGTTGGCGAATGTGCTGTTGCGCAGCATCAGCGAACAGCCTTCCTGTCCGCCCATGTCGAACTCAATCGCTCCGGAAACGTTTACGCCGACTGTGTTGTATACTTCGCAGCCGTCAATTGTGACGTCCATCAATCCTACCGAGCTGCTGCCGAAGGTGAAGACAGTGTTGTTAATTGCCGTATTCTGTGAAGTCGAAACGCAGTCGATCATTGTAACGATAGTGTGCGTGGTCCGCGCCTGAATATACAGCCCCACTCCTCCGCTATAGCCGCTGTTGTCCCAGAAGGTGCAGGAAGCTAACGTTACCGGTGCGTCTTTAATGTATCCGCCGGCGCCATAGCTGTGCGAGCCGTTATCGAAGAATCGACTGTGCCTGAGTTCTACCGAGCCGCCTTCAACAAACATGCCGCCGCCTTCAGGGTAGTCAGTGTTGCCGTTGTGCCTGAACGTACAGCTCGTCGCGAATAGATTCACATTCTCCGCATAGATTCCGCCGCCGTAGTCATAGACGTCATTGCCGTTGAAGTCGCAGCCGTACAGACTGATGTTGCCTTGTCTGATGTAAATCGCCCCGCCTTCGGAGGGCGCATAGTTGTTGGCGAAGGTGCAGTTTTCAGCCCTGATATTCCCGTAGTTTACGATCAGTGCGCCGCCGCCCGGTGATCCTAGCGCCAGGCCGTGTTGCAACGTCAGTCCGCAGAGCGTCACCGTCGCGTGCGTCACGAGAAATATCCTCGAATTGTCATCGCCGTCGATCGCCGCATGCGAATTTGTTTGCGCCCGGATGGTCAGGTTGGTCGTAATTGCAATGCCCGTTCCCGCGAGCACGACGGTCGAAGTTGTTGTGATGGTGATGACGTCGCCGTTCTGGGACTGGCCGATTTCATAGCGCAGGGTGCCGGGTTGTCCGTTGTCCAGGTGGCTGTCGACCGTTCTGTTTGCTGCGCTGCTTGTCGTGGTGCTTATGCACAGGCCAAGCAAAAGGAGCATCAGGCTGTAGAGCGGAGTCTTTCGTGTAGTCACGCCATGGCCTCAATGATTAGTAGATGTTGTTCTGGTTCGGTACTTGATGCAAAACCCGACAGCCGGCCCGGCTCAGTGGACACGTGCCGGCATTCCTGAACCGCGGGCCGCGCCGTCGGGATTGCATGCTGCGAAAGTAGGCTTGCACACCGGTCCGCCGCCTACGACAATTGCACGACAAGGGCGGTAGAATCACTGTAATGGCCTGATTTATATGCACTTGGGCTTGTAGTGGCTGAGCTCTTCGCCCCATTTCATGTGGCTTGCTGTCCAGAGCTCTTCGCCCCATTTCATGTGGCTTGTTTTTTTCTCTTGTTTGTCAGCGTACTGCAGGTGGCGGGTCTTCGGCCTCGTGCAAAGTTCAACGGAAGTTGGGCGCAATGCTTATAAAACATCTGCTGTAATCACAGATTATTCGGAATCTGTGTATGCCCTGCGGATCAGTACTGTACAAATGGCGCTGTCAATATTTCGCGGTATCAACTCATGCCCTGTATGCACCATCTGTTGCAACGGATGGGGAGAAATCAGTCCGGGCCAGGGATACGCATGAATGGATTACAACCGGGCGGGCCGCTGATTGTCGGTTTAACGATTGCGGCGCGTCAGTTGCGCCGAAGATATTTCTGGTCCGGGTCTCGTGATTTTTGTATTATCGCGATTCATTGATGGCTGTATAAAGCAGAAAAATTGATAGACTTTCTGTTTGTTGAGGAAGGCTGTAATGCACCGGACTAAACGCGCATCGGCCTGCGTTAAGTGCGTGGCCGGTCTCCCCGGTTTCTGGCGTCAAGCGGAGGTTGGAATCCCACAGCCGGGCAGATCATCGCTTGCGTCGGCTTGCGCTGACATACGATCAACGACGCACTCACCGGCAACCATCGAACGCCAACCCGACGAACGGAACAGTTGATAACTAGGAATTATCGTGCAAAAGAGCTTTGACGTTGTAATTCTCGGCGCCGGTATTTCAGGACTGTTGCTCGCAAGTGAGTTGAGTAAAAACAATAGTGTGTTGGTGATTGAACAACGAGTCGAGATACCAACCAGCTCGTATTGGTTGACGCCATCTTCAAGCCTGAAATTTGCACCTCATCTCAGGCAGTGTATTGATGGTTTTCACGAGAACATGGAGTTCATTGCATTTGATGATTCGGAATTTTCTCTGAAGGGAGAGTATGCAGTCTGGAACACTGAAAAAACGGTTAAGGTACTGTCTGATGTCGTCAAAAACAATGGCGGTGTCATTTCTCTGGACGATTCGTTCTTTAGTTTGAAATACACTACAAATCGCATTTGCATTAAAACATCGCAGGCCGACTATCTTGCCAGACTGTCAATAGATTGCATGGGGTATTCATCACCAATTGTTCACGCGAAGGGCATTGTCAAGATTTACGGGTACTACATTCTGCATGGAATGTTAATGGAAATGAGCAAGGTTCTCAACCCGGTTGGCCTGCATAATGTGATGTTGCAGCGTGAGCCGTCTTTTCTGGAGGTCTTTCCTCTTAATCGGGACCGAGCTTATGTGACAGTCATTAAACCCTTGAGTTCACTAACGGAGAAGTCCAACATACAGCGGGACTTTAAGTTCATCACCAGAGACACCAGATACAAAGATGTTTTAAAGGTGATCCCGGCCGGATCAGAGAAAGGCAGGAATGTGGAATCCAGTCATTTTGTAGGCGGAGTTGTTCCTGTCGGCAGACTGCAGAAAACGGCATTGGATCGGATATTTTTTTACGGATTGTCCGCCCAGGTAAACCCGGCCGCATCGGCGACGGCGCTTACGAGAATCCTTGAGAATTATGTGGGCGTTGCCGCAAGGATACAGCATCAGCTCGACTGCAACAAACTTCAATCGCATGACTTAAAGCCTTGCCTGCTTGCTCATTTGAACGGTTTCAATCGCAGCTTTCAGTTGAGTTTGTTTAAGGATATCCTGCACTGGAACTCTGACGATTTTCGGCTATTGATCGAATGGATGAATGAGCTGGACGGGCAAATAGTGCACGACATGATTTTTTCGCAGCTCAGAGTGCGCGATCTGCCAATTCTCAAAAGTCTCAAATTTGCACTTTATCGCAGGAATTTCCTTTTGCTTAAACCTGTACTGACCGGACTATTGAAACAATTTTGATACGGAATCCAGAAAATTCTTGACGACTGGATCCTGATTCCACAGGAACTGCACAACAATCACAATCGAAAGCAGCAAAGATGGTGCGTCCTTCAGCCCGAATACCGGGAACCGCGTTCGATCGGCAAACAGCTTTTCCTTGAGTTCAAGGTAGAGTTTCTCGTTCTCAAGTACTTCACGATCTGTAGCATTCTGATCATGTGCCTTCTGTAGCTTGGTCTTGAATGACTCCAGCTTCAGTGATATATCTTTGTCTCTGACCTTCTGCAGCACATAGCGAGGATAAAAACTATAAAAGAACACGAGCGGTAAGAAGACAATTAGTGGATAAAACAAAAACTCCCGTGAAAGAAAAGAGTCAAAAGTGAAGTCCGCTGTCAGCGTTCCCCTGAATGAGAAGTACAGAGCCAGCAACCCGCCAATCGACGAAATAACAAAGTACGTGTTAAACGTATCCAGGTGCAGCGGACTAATGTCGGTTTTTATACTTAGATAGTCGATGTTCTGTTCCAACTGTAAGAACATGCGACTCAGCAAGATATAGTTCACAAATATTGCCGATCCCACAAAGTGAATGCTCATGGTGCAGACGGCAAGATACACGTGCGCAAGTCCGTCGTAGGGAAAACCACATCCCCACAAAGTCAATGCGCCGATCAACGCCAATGGGATGCTCCTATATGCCGTGGTTTTGAGTGATGAGATGTGTTTGAACACATAACCGATATTGTACCGGCTGTCAGAGGAGATTTCAACGATGTTCGTGAACATGCTGAAAACGGAGTTGCCGTGCCTGACCACAAATGCCAGCAGACCATAACTGAAACCGCCTACAACCAAGCCGTTAAACTTGAACAACCAGGAATGCACGAACTGTACGGCAACTTCAGGAGACTGAAAGATGTAAACGGCAGCGTAACCTATTCCGCACGCGATGATGCTTAGCAGCGACCAAAGTAAAACGTACTTGAAATAATTGATGAGCATGGCGCGTACAGATAATTCCTAGTTATCAACCATCGGCACCTCCTCTTTCCGCGGATGAAACTCCCTGATTACTCTTCCATGCGCCTCTTCATTGACTTTGACGTAAATCTGCGTAGTTGAAATCGAACTGTGGCCCAGGAAAAACTGGATATAGCGCGTGTCGACGCCGTTTTCCAGCAGAATTGTTGCAATTGAGTGGCGCATTACATGCGGCGTCACGTTGTTGCCGATTTTCACCTCCTTACAACATCTCCGGAGGGTGTTGCGGATCGATTGTTCGCTCAGGCGAACTCCCCGGCTGTTAACAAAAAAATAGGGACAGTCACGATGATGTCTGCGGCGAAGCGTTTGATACTCGATCAGAACATTGCGCGTGATGCCTTCGCATATCGGAATAATGCGCTCGCGATTGCCCTTGCCGCGTATTTTCAGTCGTCCCAGCGCCGGATCAATGTTGGCCGACTCCAGGTGCGACAGCTCCGACACGCGCATGCCGCTTGCGAATAATAATTCCAGGACTGCCGTATCGCGCAGCAGGCGCGGATATCCGAGACTACTGATCTCTCGCGCTGTTTCCTTGGACCGATGCAGGTGATTCAAGAGTTTCTCAATTTGCTGCAGCGGTAAGGTCTTGGGCAGGTTCTGCGGCTCCTTAATCTTCAGTCGCATTTTATGGAAGGGGTTAAGCGCCACTACATCTTCAAACTCGAGAAAGTTAAATAATGCCTTCAGGCAGGCGATTTTGCGCTTGACGGTCTTTGCTTTGTGCTTCTCGAGTTGAGTTCGAACCAATTCCCTTAGTACTGTCTTGTCGATTGCTCTGATGTCATCTGGTGAATTTTGACTGATACAGAACTCGCGAAATTGGTTCAGGTCGATAGCATAGGCCTTGAGTGTCTTCTCGCTCAGGTTCTTTTCGTATTTGCAGTGAAAGAGAAAGGCGTCGATAGCTAGCTGCAGTGTCATGTAATTTCCGCTCCGCGATGTTGATTTTCGCATTCAAAAAGCGGGAATCTACATGCAAAGAAGCTTAACCTGGCTTAGGCACATACTTACACTGATAAGCCGGAGAGCATCGAACTTGAAATTATCTTGTTTTGGTCGCCGAATGCTTCAGGCAACGCATCTGCGTGTTGGCAGGAATTCTACTCCAGATGCCCGCTCACCACGATTCTGGGACCGCTTACCCACGTTCTGAACCCGCTCAGTTTTTTAGCCATGGAAATTGTTGACAGGCTGTGCAATCTGCATTTCGGCGCGCGCGGACCGGTCGCGGGCGTCGTTGGGAGATCACTGGTTCATGGCATGCTGAACGAGCCCGCGTCAAAGCGGGTAAGGGAAGCTATATTGGTGGGTATCGTTTTGGAGGTGGTGTGTGCCGGGGTGGGTCCTGATCACGCAGGAGAACATTCTTCTCCGCACAACTTCAAACTCGAAACTCGTTCGCCGCACGAAACCGCAATTCGATTTCTCATCCCAAATTTCTCAAATCTGTCATCGTTGCCGAAAACCGTATCTTCCCGCTCTTTCCATGTTCATGGGAGCCGGGCCGTGGATATCCATTCTGAAATAGCCAATATCTACAAGTCCCTCTCCGGGCGCGTTCTGGCCACGCTCCTGCGCCTGCTGGGCGATCACGACCTGGCCGAAGAAGCGCTGCAGGAAGCATTCGCTGCCGCCCTCGAAACCTGGCCGCGCGAAGGCCTGCCGCATAATCCCGCCGCATGGCTTGTCTCCGCCGGCCGCTTTCGCATAATCGACTCCATGCGGCGCGACTCGCGCAGGCGCGAGCTGTTGCGGGATCACGTCGACGCGACAGATTTACACGCAGCGCGACAACCGGAGTGGGACGACAGCATCGCCGTCGACGATCGACTGCGCCTGATTTTTTTCTGCTGTCATCCGCTGCTGCCCGCCGATGCGCGGATCGCCCTGGCGCTGCGCGACGTCTGCGGAATGCGGACCGACGAGATTGCGCGCGCCTACCTGATTGGACCGGAGACAATCAAAAAGCGGATTGCCAGAGCCAAAGCACTGTTCAGGCAGAAAAACATTCCCTATGAGGTGCCGTCGGCAGCGGAGATCGGTGCGCGACTCAACACGGTCCTGCACGTCGTGTATCTGATATTTAACGAAGGCTACGCCGCCGCCGCGGGAGCGGATCGCATTCGACGCGACTTAACAGATGAGGCGATCTTCCTTGCGCGAACATTGACGGAATTGACACAAGCTCCCGAAAGTCTCGGACTGCTCGCCCTGCTATTGCTGCAGGAAGCCCGTCGTGCGTCGCGCACGGATGTTAATGGCGAAATAGTTGCGCTCGAAGATCAGGATCGTTCACTCTGGGATCGGAACCTGATCAGGGAAGGCGTTGACTTGATTCAACGCGCGATAATGTTCGGTCGCATCGGTCCATACACCTTGCAGGCAGCGATTGCTTCCGTGCACGCACAGGCGGACTCTGTCGCGAGCACGCAGTGGGATTTGATCGTCGATTATTACGACATGCTTTTGCAGTTAAACAAGTCTCCTGTTGTTGAACTGAATCGCGCCATTGCCGTGTCCATGTTGAACGGTCCTGCCGCCGGCCTGGAACTGCTGGAAACATTGTTGAATTCCGGCGAGCTGCATTCCTACCATCTGCTGTTTGCCGCCAAAGCCGATTTTCTGTTTAAGCTCGGTCGCTTTCCGGAAGCCGCAGCCGCCTGCTCAAAGGCCATTGAACTGGTTGAACAGGACGCCGAGCGCCGCTACTTGCAGCGTCGCCTGCGGGAAATTCACAAAAAATTGCGGGGCAATGTCCCCGCAGACTGATCCCGTTCGACTACTGTATAAATACATGGAATCGGGAAGCCGTCCGGCTCCCCAGGACACAACAGGGAATCGTACTATGCAGTTTTTTGTGTACTTCACAATCGGCGAAAACGACAAAATGAATCCGCCAACGCCGGAAGGCATGGCCCGCATGGGCAAGTTCATGGAAGAATCGTTTGCTTCCGGCAAGATCGTTGCCACCGGGCAGTTGCCGCGCCGGACCACGCATGTCACGCTTGACAAGGGCGAGTATTCCGTCTCCGACGGACCGTTTATTGAGGGCAAGGACATGATTCCCGGCTTCACGATTATCAGCGTCGACTCCAAACAGGAAGCGGTCGAATGGGTTAAACAATTGCGCGCCTGCATGGGCGACGGCGTCATGAAAATGGCGCAGCTCTCCGCCACCGGAGTTGAGGATCTCCGCCCCTGATCCTTCCTCAGCAAACCTCAGCCTGGAGCCTGTCGGACCTTTTGCGCGTTTGTGTGTAGTTCCGGCGGGCTTCATTAGCTGTCTGCTCCAGATCTGGCGATGCACTTTCTCACATCCGCTTCCAGAGCTTGCAAAGGCCATTTTGTTTGTCATGCAGGCAGAATGCCGAAGTTTTTCAACAGCTGCAGACCGCCGATGACATTCGGCGACCGCTTGCAGCGAAGAATCGACCGTTCAACCACGCCCTGTGGCCGCTCAGTTTTTCAGCCATTGAAAGTGTCGGCAGTCTGCGTAATGTGCATTCGGCGCGCGCAGACCGGTTGCGGGCGTCGTGGAGGTCACTGGTTGA
>JAUIKM010000045.1 GCA_030430495.1 bacterium
TTGTAACCGGCGTGACGTCTTACACGGCGTCGCATGAGGATGCACGTCTCTAAAACACCGGTCGGGATAAATTCCTTGCTTTTTAACATACCGGCGGCGGGGCGGGCGATGGGGCAGGCGGGCCCCTTGATCACCCCAAACTGCGCCCAAAATTTTCCAACCTGCCCGTTTAACACCAAAAACCGCCCGTTCAGACAAAAAAAACGCCTGATCAACCGCAAAATCCAACGCCACTAAAATGGCCGTGCTCCGACTGCCGACGTATCCCGCAACGAATACAATTCCTCACGCAACGAATACGATTCCTCCCGCAACGAATACAATTCCTCACGCAACGCGCGACCGCCCGCTCAGGCTGTAAAAACACCGATCAACCGCAAAATCCAACGCCACTAAAATGGCCGTGCTGCGACTGCCGACGTATCCCGCAACAACTACGACGTCTCACGCAACGCGCGACCAACCGTTCTGGCTTTAAAAACGCCCGATCTACCGGATAAATCCAGCGCAACCCTCACGGCATTATATCGAAGATCGCATTGCCACGCTGCGACGCCGATTTCTCACGCCATGCGCGACCAACCGATCAACCGCAAAAACACAGCGCAATCGAATCGACAATGCAACGACGTACGCATTGCCACGCTGCGACGCCGATTTCTCACGCAACGCGCGACCAACCGATCAACCGACCAACCGCAAAAACACAGCGCAATCGAATCGACAATGCAACGACGTACGCATTGCCACGCTGCGACGCCGATTTCTCACGCAACGCGCGACCCAACATCTTCTCACTGACCCGAAAACCGGACGCTCCACACCGCGGGACAAACAAAAGCAAAAAGCAAGCCGGCGAACATCGTGAGAAGGCGAAGCGCCTCAAGCAGCGCGACCGCAAACCACAGCTCAATCAGCCTTTATGTATATTGCGCCTCAGCTCCGGCCGCGCGCCGGAACAGACGAGTCGTATGTCTGGTGGAAATTGGAACAAGCTGAGATCGTGCAACACGACGAACTACAGAAATTGCGGCGCAAAGTCGAGTACAGCCGCGGCCTGCGCAAGATTCGCGCCGAAGCCGAATTGGTCGAAGCGCTCGCGCGCGACAACAACGAAGAAGCCCTCGCCATTGGCCGCGACGCCGCTGAACGCGCACGCAACCTCCTGCTGCGCGCCGCCGAACGCAATACCGAAACCGCCGAGTACAAGCGCAACCTGGCCCACGTCCTGCGCGCCCTGGCCTATGCCCTCCTGCCCGCCAAACAGCCCGACGCCGTCCGCGCGGCCGTCGATGAAGCCCGCCGGATCTTTGACGAGCTCGACGATATTCGAGAACTCGTGCGATGCCACGAAATCGGCTGCATGCTCTGCCGCAACGAGAACCGGCTGACGGACGCCCTGCGTGAACTGGAACGCGCGCTGGAACTCGGCGAGAGCATCAAATACTACGACCGCGCTCCGATTATCCACGCAGGCCGCGCCGATATGTACCGTCGCCTCAATCAGGTGGATCGTTCGCTGGATGCCGCTGAAGCCGGACTGCGCATAGCGCGGGCGCTTGGCGACGACTACGCCGAAGAGGTTCTGCTGAGCGAATCGGCACGCACGTTTGATCAAAGCGGCCGACCGCGTCAGGCGCTGGAGCGCTTCGCGGAGGCCGTCGCACTGGAACGCCGCCGCCGCGTCCTCGACGGCTGGAATCGCGTCACCCAGATTTACGACTACGCCATACTGAGCTTGTACCTGGGCCGCCTGAGCGAGGCCGCCACATTGCTGGACGAAGCCGTTAACGAGGCGGGGGAAGCACATTTCGAGCTGCTGCAGGCCCTGTATCTCGTCACGTTGGCCGGAGTTAACATTTACTGCGCCGACTATCTGGCCGGCATTAACAATTTGCAGCGCGCCCAGGACATCTACCTGCGCGGCAAGGACAACAGCATGCCGGCCTGGTGCACCGCGCGCATCGGCAGTTTGTTTAACAGGGCAGGGCTGACGGACGCGGCCACAGAGTACTTCAACCATTCACGCGATCTGCTGGAGGCCGCCGGCAAACCGCGCGTGCTGGAGCAGAGTTATCACCGCGCCTGCATTGTACTCCTGGTTCAGCACGGATACACCGCCTTCGACAGTTCGTGGTATCTGCAGGAAGTTAACGCCCGCCTGGACGGCTTTGACGGCAACCAGCGCGCCATGAGTATTCTGATGCAGGTGCACGCCAGAGCGCATCTGCTGGAGGCTGTGGGCCGCAGCGAGGATGCACGGCGCGACTTTGCCTTACTGCTGGACCGTTTTGTTGAACTGGACTATCCCTATCACGAGTGCAGCATTCGCCTGCAGATTGGCCGCCTGTTAATGCAGAACGGCGACATGCCGACCGCCCGGCCGCACCTGGAAAAGGCCTTGCGTCTGGCGCGCGAACAAGGATCACACGATGTGCGCATGCGCGTGCACTGTTTGCTGGCAGCCTGCTGCGACGATGCAGGTCTGTTAACTGAGGCCGCCGAACACCGCATGCAGGAGGAGCGCCTGCGACGGACGTTTCTGGCGCCTTCTCTGGTTGCGCAGCTGCAGCTGTGGCGCGAACGAGACATCAACCGCCGCCTCCAACAGCAAACTCAGGACTTAAACACTCAGCTCAACCGGCTGCAATCGGACCATGCCGCCGCCAAACGCCTGCTGGAGTCCCGCGACGCCAACCTGACGCACCTCAAGGACGCACTTAAACAATTCGCCGCCGAGATCACACCCGACGATGGTGAAAGCGAACAGGCTTACCGCCTGCGCGCCGCACAGATTGCGCAGAGCATGACCCTGCTTGCGGACGCGGAGGAGTGGGCCAACTTCGGCGAAGACGTTAAACAACAGGACGAAGAGTTTCTCTCGCGCCTGGCGCGCGCCTACCCGACGCTCACCGCCACGGAACGCAAGATTTGCGCCCTGATGCGACTTAACAACACAACAAAAGATCTCGGCCGCCTGCTTAACATTTCACCGCGCTCGGTGCAGGCTTATCGCTACCGCATCCGCAAAAAGCTGTCCATTCCTTCGGATGCGGATTTCAACGCTTCCATCCTGGCCATATTGTATCCGGATAATTAACCCGCTCTTTTCACTGCCTGACTTAAACAGCCCGCTTCGCCCTCCCTGCGTTCCGGCTTGCTTTTTCCCCTTGTTTGTCAGCGATCGATCAAGTTGCCGAATCGCCGATCGGTCTTCGCGCGTCGTACGTGAACGCCGCTCCGTCTGCATTGCATGCGTGTCACCAAAACAGCGCCTCTATCCGAGTTCGGAGTTGACAAATCCGAACGTGTTTTCAGTCCGAATTCACATCATCCGCCGTGCACGTCCGCCAGACGCCCGATGCGGAAGTCGACAGCAATCCGCAGCGGACGGCTGTCGCAGTTGTGTCAAACTGTAGTAGCAATGTTGCACCGTGTTGCAGCTAGATTGGCATCGACTGTGCGGCAGTCCGGCTGCGTCTCCGCGGGTGTGATCATCCCGTTGTGCCGAACCGGCTGTCGCCATTTTTCTGACTAAAACAGCCCTTGCGGCGTGCGGAGATACATGACCGGTGCTGCAACCGGCTCAGGACCCGCTGCGAGCGGCACAATCCAACTCAACAGCAAACCAGAAGCGTCGTCGGGCGCCTGAATAAACTCCCCCTGCGGATGGAGGTCGGTATGTACACCCCAAAAACACCTTATGCCGGATTGCGGCGACAGTACCGCAAAACACTGCGTCGCCTGGCGACGGCCCTGCGGCAAAACGACGACGCGACGACCACGGCAGGGCGGCGCCGCAAACTGCTGCGGCGTCTGCAAAATCTGGCGCGTGCGCTGCGAACGCCCTTTGCCCCCGTGTTGCGCGCGGCATGTGTCGCGGCAGCACTGAGCGCTGCGGCGCTGAACGCCCAGACGCCCAAAGTCCTGGAACTGACGCCGGCGACCAATTCACACGTCGCGGCCAGTGCGGCCAATATTCAGGTTTCGTTCTCTACCCAGATGTCGGTCACCACCCTGAGCGCGACGAACATCGCAATTCACGGTGCGCAGTCGGCCTACCTGAGCACGCGCGGCACATTCAGCGGCAATCCGGTTCGGACGTTTAACCCCGACGACAACCTGCGCGTGGGCGAGCTGATCACCGTCAGCGTGACGGGCGCCGCCAGCCTGGGCGGTGTGCCGCTTACACGGGCGCAGGTATTCCAGTTTCGCGTGGGCGTCTCGCGCGGCAACGGCGTGTTCAAGAGTTCGGCTTTTGGATCGACGATCACCGAGGACGGCGCGCTGGGCGACCTGGACGGCGACGGCGATCTCGACGCGATATTCGCCACCCGCGAGGCTCCCAACGAAGTGTGGCTCAACAACGGCAACGGAACGTTCACATCTTCGACTTTCGGCTGGACGGCCGGCAGGACCGAAGCCGTTGCTCTGGGCGACCTCGACAACGACGGCGACCTCGATGCGGTGTTCGCCAACAGCTCGCAGGCCAATGAAGTCTGGCTCAACAACGGCGACGCCACGTTTGTCAGCACATCGATTGGAACGGGCTGGAGCCAGGACGTCGCACTGGGCGATCTGGACGGCGACGGCGACCTCGACGCCGTAATCGCCAATTTCAGCAACCAACAGAGAATCTGGTTAAACAACGGCGATGCGACATTCAAACGACAACTGTACGGCGAGTCCAACAGCAGCTACGGCGTCGACTTCGGAGACCTGGACAATGACGGCGATCTGGACGTCATCGTCGCAAACTACCACGCCCCGCAGGAGGTGTGGTTAAACAAGGGCGACGGGACGTTTGTCTCCTCCTACGCCGGACACTCGAGCGGATTCAGTTACGGCGTTGAAATGGGCGACCTCGACAACGACGGCGACATGGATGCAATCATCGCCGGGCGGCCGCAGAGCGAAATCTGGATAAACAACGGCGACGCCACGTTTGCGACCAGTCGCTTCGGTCCGTCGATATGGGGCAACGACGTCGCCATGGGCGATATCGATCACGACGGCGACCTCGACGCAATCATCTCCAACCTCACAGGCCAACAGCAGATCTGGATTAACAACGGCGACGGAACGTTCGGCACCAGCAAGTTTGGTCCGGAGTCAAACTCCAGCATCGGCGTTGCAATGGGCGACCTCGACGGCGACGGAGATATCGACGCTGTTATCAGCAATTATTTCTCGCCGCAGGAAGTCTGGAAAAACCGCGAGTTCCCGCCGTTTAATCCTTTTGCACCCAGAATCGCCGCCATGTCGCCGGCAACAAACTCGCATGCCGCACCGCGCAATGCCGATATTAACATCGAATTTACACGCGTCATGACGACGGCCGGAATAACGGTCGGCAACGTGTACATTCACGGTTCACAGACCGGTTATCTGAGCACGCGCGGTACAATAACAGGCGCTCAGTTCACCAGTTTTAATCCGGACCGGAAATTCATGGCGGGCGAACTGATCAGCGTCATGGTGACGGGCGCAACGAGCCTTGGCGGCACAACCACGACCGCACCGGTGCTGCTGGCATTCCGCGCGGGCGTCGACGGCGGCGCGGCGGAGTTTGCGGGCAGCGACTACGGCGGCGGTGCAAGCCTGGGCCTTGCTTTCGGCGATCTGGACAGCGACGGCGACCTCGACGCGGTTATAGCCAACTACAACCAGGCGCAATACATCCTGTTAAACAACGGCGACGCCACGTTCAGCAGCTCGACCTTCGGCGGTTTCAGTAAAAGCACCAACGTTGCGTTGGGCGATCTGGACAACGACGGCGATCTCGACGCGATTGTCATCGGCGACGTTACGGCCAAGGAAATCTGGTTAAACAACGGCGATGCGACATTTACCAGCAGCACTTTTGGCGTGACGAATGTGCTGAGCAACGACATCGCGTTGGGCGACCTGGATAACGACGGCGACCTCGATGCAATCATCACCAATTTCAACCGCGATCAGGAAATCTGGTACAACAACGGCGACGCCACGTTTGAGTTATTCCGCGACGGACCGGAGGACAGCAGCAACAGCCGCGGCATTGATCTGGGCGATCTGGACGGCGACGGCGACCTCGACGCGATCATCGCGAATGACAGCTGGGCGCCGCAGGAAATCTGGTACAACAACGGCGACGGACGGTTTACGATTACGACCTTTGGCACGGATCGCAGTCAGGACGTCGCCATCGGCGATCTGGACGGCGACGGCGACCTGGATGCAATCATCTCCAACTACAATCAGAGCAGCAAGCTGTGGCGCAACAACGGCGACGGCACGTTCGCCGAGAGCAACTTTGCCGGCTTCAACCCGCATTGGCGCGCCGCCGAACTGGGCGATTTTGACGGCGACGGGGATCTGGACGTGGTTTTTGCCAATCGCAAAGGCAGCAACTCCTTTTACCTCAATGACGGCGCGGGCAATTTCACCTACAGAACAAGCGGAGGAGCGGGAGCCAGCGCTGCCAGCGGCGGCGTTGCAGTTGGCGATCTGGACCGCGACGGCGATCTGGACATCATGTTCGCCAACCTGAGCAAGGCGCAGCGCATCTGGATCAACCAGCCGCAGGCCCCGATGATCAGGTGGGTTTCGCCCGCGGCGGCGCCGGCCGGCGCGGCAGTTGTCGCAATAGAAGTGCGCGGCAAGGACTTTGAACAAACGACGGCGCAGATTACCACGCTGGACCAACTCGGCAATCCCGCAGGCACGCTGACGCTGACGCCGGTGACAGCCACACGGGCGCAGATCGGTCTGGAAGTTCCCGCGGGCTACTTTGCCACGCGCGGCACGCTGACGCTGACGGTCGGCAACCAGAGCGGCACGACGAGCACGACCATCTCGGTACTTAACGACAGCCCGGCGATCAGCCTGGACAGGAATCCGCTGCAGATCGACGAAGACAACGCAACCGAAGTCATCGTTTCCATCGGCGACGTCTGGCCGGGCTTTGCGGCGTTGACGCTGACGGCGCCGACGGCGGACCTGACGACCATCGCTTCGATCACACAACTGGGAGCCACGGGCGCGACAACTACTTTCCGCATCGTGCCGGTCGCAAACGCTTTTGGAAGCATTGAGCTGGACTTCGCGGTTTCCGACGGCGAGTTGCAGTCGACGACAACGCTTTCACTGGAGGTTGCGCCCGTAAACGATCCGCCGACGATTGCGGCTTCGAACCCAGTGATAAACATGGGAAAAAACAGTGTGACGGGGCTGTCAATCGGATTGCAGGATATCGACACGCCGTATGCCGCGCTTGATGTGAGCGCCACCTCGTCCAATCCGACGCTGCTGCCGGTGGAAAACATTGTGTTCAGCGCCACGGCGGCCACGATGCAAATGAGGCTGGGACCGGACTGCGAAACAGTCGGCCAGAGTGTGGTTACGGTGACGGTCAGCGACGGCGACAACGAACGGTCGACGACGATCCTGGTCAACGTTGCACCGGGCGCTCCAATGCAGATTACGGGTGCGGCCTGCGCCTGCGTCGATGCGGTGTTAACATACAAAACACGACCGGCCGATACGAGTGCATCCTACGTCTGGGCGGCGGAAGGCGGCACGATTGTGGCGGGACAGGGCAGCGGCGCAATTCGGGTCATCTGGGAGCACGAGACGACTGTAGCGTCGCTGAGCGTAACACGAACAGTATTAACCGGCTGCACCAGCGCCACGACAATTCAGCAGACCGGCAAGTTGGTCCAGGCGTCGATGGACTTTGCGGTGGTTTCGGGAACAAACAGCACTACACTGGCGGCAACGGCCAACGATACCGCCACAAATCCGCTGATTCTCTCCGTAGGAACGCCGCAGCACGGCAGCGCGGAGGTCAGCGCCAACAGCATTGTTTACGCGCCGACGGCGGGATTTGGCGGCAGCGACAGCTTCCACTACATCATACAGGACGAGAGCGGCTGCACGACGGCCGGACTTGTGCAGGTGTTTGTACAGAACGCAGCCGATGACAACGTCAATCTGGAATTTGTCGAGCACGAGCGGGACCGCAGCGGCGGAGTACGCGGGCTGCGCGGCGCAAAAGCTGCGGCCGTGAGTCCGGACGGCCGATTTGTGTATGCCGCGGGATTCTACGACCATTCGATTGCGGTTTTCAGCCGCAACCTCTCAACGGGAATGTTAAGTTTTCAGACGCGCGTACGCAACGGCCGCGGCGGCGTCAGCGGGCTCAAATACGTGAGCGATGTTAAAATCAGCGCCGACGGAATGCGCCTCTACGCAGCCGGATACGGTGACAATGCCGTCGCCGTGTTTAATCGCGATATTAACAGCGGCGGCCTGGAATTTGCCGAGCGCAAAAAGCGCGGAGAAACGGACGACGGACAGATCATCGGCGGACTTAAACGACCGCGCCGCATAGCTATCAGTCCCGACGGACGTACAATTGTCGCTACCGGCTATGCCGACCACTCATTGGCGCTGTTCCGCTACAACGCCGTGGCGGATCGCATGGACTATTACTCTGTTAAACGCGATGGAGTTGAAGGCGTCGACGGACTTAAACAAGCGCTGGGCGCTGCGTTCAGTCCCGACGGCAGGCACCTGTACGTAGCCGGTGCGGGCGACGACGCCATTGCCGTTTTTGTGCACGATGAAGGCGACCTGACATATGTCGAACGCCTGCGCGACAATGTCGGCGGCGTCGATGGACTGGGAACTGTGACAGATGTGTATGTCAGTCCTGACGGGCTGCACGTTTACGCGGCGGGAACGGGCGAGAATGCCATTGCCGTTTTTGAGCGCAATCCGCTGGATGGTCGATTGACCTATGTTGAGTGTTATAAAAACGGTCAGGGCGGCATTACGGGACTGGCGGGCATCGACGGGCTGGTTGTTGATGGCAGCGGCGCGCTGCTGTGGGCTGCCGCGGAGCAGGACAACTCGCTGACCGTGTTCAAGCGCAACCACGGCAGCGGGACTTTGCAGACAGCCGACCAGGCGAAGGATGGTCAGAGCGGCTTCAACGGTCTGGCCGGCGCAGCTATGACGGCTTTAACATCTGACGGCGCACACGCCTACACAGCCGGAACAGACGACAACGCCGTGGCGGTTGTGTATCGCAACCGCGCAGCGCAGGCGGAAAACGACACGGGTGGCAGCGCAGACATCAACAGCACTGTAACGATAAACGTGTTAAACAACGATACCGATCCCGACGCACATGTGCTCAGCATCGCATCCGCGACGGACGGAACGCTGGGCACAACGGCCATCACGGGCGGCGGCACGACGATTGATTACAAGGCAGGGGCAAGCAGCGGCGCGGACCAATTCACCTACACGATTGAAGACGGCCACGGCGGCAGTTCAACAGCCACGGTGACGATTAACATCACAATGCCCAAATCCGGCATCGGAGAAGGACCGCCGTCCGCAAACAACGGCCTGACTCTATCGCCCAACCCGGCAAGGACGGGCAGCGTCGCAGAGTTCACCTTGCACGAAAAAGCCGAAGTGAGCATACACATCACGGACCTGCGGGGAGTGCGGCGTTTAAGCATCGATTCAGGCGAACTGCCCGGCGGCACACATGCCCTGAACATCGACCTGCGCGAAGCGACGGGGGCACGATTCCCCGCGGGCACCTACATTGTCGAACTGGAAGTCAGAGGCAATCGCGATTCAAGAACCGTCAGCCGCACGTTGATCGTGCGCTAAGCGAGCCGAGGCGGTGCGGACTTCGTTTTGGCGGTCGGTCCGGACAGCCTTAGTGTCTGTAGCCACGTCCAATACAAATCAGTTTGCGATTGGCGGCGGGAGCAGTCGGCGGAGCGTCATCGCGGTTCGTCGACTGTTCCCGTTTAACTGCATTGAGTGACCGTTCAACCACGTTCCGGGCTACGTTCAGTTTTTTAGACATGGATAATTTGTGGTTTCGACGTAGACTGGCGCATATCACGGAGCGCCGCATGCAACGCGCCGTGTTATGCCGGACTGACGTTTGCCCTGGAAAAATCTGCACTGGTTGCAGGGTGGGAGGAGTGCGTCCGGACGTGGTGGAGACTCGCGGTGGCGGCGGGGCGGGCGATGGGGCAGGCGGGCCCCTTGATTCACCCAAAAATGCGCCCAAAATTTCCGAGCCTCCCGTTTAACACCAAAAACCACCCGCTCACGACTTAACACAGCCCGTTCACACACTCAAACAGACCGGCAGTCATCGCGTTTATTAAACACCGTCATCACTGGCTGAACCGGGCCATTTAACAGTATAACCGGGGCTTCTTTGCTCGCAACCGACAATTCACCGAATTGTCGGCCGAGCATGGATTCGAACACGACCGAGCGGTTCTAACGGGCGGCGCAGCCAAACGCCGCCATCTCACTGCGTGAACAAAAGGCGGGACCGAACTGCGCAACCAAACGGCGCCTGATCTCTGAGCGAACAATCAACACCTGATCTCTGAGCGAACGGAAACTCGCGCCTACGGTTTTAAACAGCCGGCAGAAAAACTTAACACTCGATCAAACGCTCCATACCCCTCACCCCATGACAAACAAAAAATTCATAAAGCAAGCCACGCGCGCGGGGCGAAGCAATCAGAGATCTGCTCAGTTGAAACGCTCGATGAAGTCCCGCACCACAGGGTCAGTGCTGGCGCGCATCTCGTCCGGTGTGCCCAGGAAATGCACCACGCCGTTGTACAACATCGCCACCGTTTTGGCGATGCGGTAAACCGAAAACATGTCGTGTGTGATAACTATCGATGTGGCCTTGAGTTTGCGCGTGAGTGCCAAAATCAACTGGTCGATTTGCTCGGAAGTGACGGGGTCCAGACCGGTCGTCGGCTCGTCGTAGAACACGTAGGACGGCTCGCCGACAAGGGCGCGCGCCACGCCGACGCGCTTGCGCATCCCGCCCGATAAATCAGAGGGTTTTTTGTTTTTGAGGATGTTCCACTCGCGATCAAATTCCTCCGCACTCACCTCATTTGGATCGGGCAGCAGGCTGACGGCGCCAAGGACACGGCGCGCCTCCGCATCCAGTACGTCCTCGCGCGTTTCGCCGTGCTCGTACAGACTCAGAATGATGTTTTCATAAACCGTCATCGAGTCGAAGAGGGCAGCCGACTGAAACACGTAGCCGAAACCGCGGCGCAGCTCAAACCACTCCTCCTGGCTCATAGTGCCGACGTCATTGCCGTCGATCGTCACGTGGCCTTCGTCCGCGTCGAGCAGGCCGACGATGTGTTTGAGCAGCACGCTTTTGCCGCTGCCCGATGCGCCGATAATGCAGATCGTCTCACCCGTGGGGATGTTCAGGTTGACGCCGTTGAGTACTTTTTTGGGGCCGAAGCTCTTGCGGAGATTTTCGATGCTGATCATCTGCTACCGGGGATAGGCTGTTGCAAATCTGTCAGGTCATTCGACAATGACGGTTGGACGATTGACCGTGCTGATTCGTGGCAGTGCATCCGTCCAGGTGAAGTTGGAGAACGCAGCCGCGCCGCCCGGAGGAGTCTCAAACACAAGAAATTCAGTGGCCGGGTTGGTCATGTGCGCATCGTAGAGCAACTCACAGTCAATCATGATGCGCAGGCGCCGCGCGTCGTTGAGAACGCGGAATCGCGCCGCGCGGCCGTGCTCCGCCCGGATATCCGCCCGCTGCGCCAGCACCTGCCCTTTGTACGTCAGCTCCGTGCCGTCCACGCCGTAGCGCAGTCGCACGGAAGGCGTCAGGTCGAATTCGATCGGCACGGCGCGGATGTGAATATCCGTGTAATCGCCAAATTGCAGGTTGGCGTAGAACTCGACTTCAATCTGTGTGTCGCGCCACATGCGCACCGCCGCCAGAGCCGAATCCTGCAGCAGCACCGTCGCGCCCTGCTCGGTTTCCACCGTGCCGATCGGCGTCAGCTTGCGCCCGTAAACCGCAAACGGCGTCAGCTCGTTCAGCACAAAACCCTCGGAATAACAGCCCGACAGCAGCAGGAGCGGAAACAGGTGTACAGCGATCCGACGCAGTCGGGAATGTCTGCGAACGCCGGATGAATCGCTATGACGCCTTTGAACTTTCACTCGCGGTTGTAGCGCAATTCCTGTGGAAAAAAGATGCGATCCTGGATGCCCAGCGTAAAACCGGCGTAGAAGCCGGAAAAGTCGTCGAAGCTGCCGATGTTGTTGCGCACAAATTCGGCCAGCTCAGTGTCGATGCCCGTGCTGCCATTGACGTAACCCGCCGTCAGGCCGACGTTAAAGCGCTCCATGACGTAGAGGTTCAGGTTCGCGCCAAGGTGGAAAAAACTCGAGGGAAAGTAGTTGTACTCGGCAAAGGGCTCAAGCGAGAGTTCGTCCGGAATCAGCGTCTGGAAAAAACCGGCGCGCAGCGGCAGCACGCCCACGCCGCCCGCATTTTTGCCAAGCGCCACAATGTTGAACAGCGACGTGCCCGCGTAGACGCGGTAGTCCGCCCAGGGAAGGGCGATCGACGTGTTGGCCACGCTCAGAATCACGCCGGTGATCGGAAGGTTGACGTCCTGATCCGGATCGCTGCCGTCGGCAAAGACCGACACGTCCTCGCCGCCGAACAAAAGTGACGCGCGCAGCAGGCCGATGCGCCAGGCCGAGTGCTCGTGATCCTTCCACTCCGTGTAGGTCTCCGGCACGCGGTTGAGAAAGTCGATCACCGACACGCCGAAACCGAAATAGGGGAAATTGACCGACTCGCCCGTCGCCGCGCCGCCCGGGCTGTTGTCATCCGTGATGAACGGCGAGTACGTGGCGTTGAGTCCGACGACGTAACCCAGGTAGGCGCGCAGATTGAGCCCGCCCATCGAGCCGACGTCAAAGGTGCCGCCCAGGTTGACGTAATGCGAGGGATACCAGCCCATGCCGAAAGTCGGCGTGACCGCCACGTAGGGAATTTCTTCGCGCAGGTAAAAACGCTTGCGAATGTACAGCGGCAGAATGCTGGCCATTGTCTTGCGATCGCTCGACTCCGGCAGAATCATTTCGTAGGCCGAGGTTCCGATCGTCCAGTCGGGCGAATCGCGGAACCAGCGCAGGCGTCCTTCATAAATCAAAAAGCGGTACAGACCGCCGCCGAAGGTCGCGTTATTGCGCGAGGTCGTGTCGAGTGGATCGAGTGAGTTTTCAGCAAAGTCGGCGTCGAACAGACCATACACGCCCAGAATCCCGGAGCCGATGCCGCGGTCGCCCGCGCCGGTCAGCAGCAGGCCGGCGCTCTCAAAAAGGCCGACGCGGATGAAGTCGGGATAAAAGCGGTTCTCAATGCTGTCGTACTGGATGGTATTGCGCGTAATCTCGACGGTGCGGGAGGATGGATAAATGACGCCGTTATCGCGATCGCCGGGCTGGTTGCGCACCAGGTCGTTTTCGGTGGTGTCGCGCACGGTAATTGTATACAGATCGCTTTCCGTGCGGGTGATGCAGGACTGCATCAGCAGGCCGGCCAGCATCAGCCCGGTCAGGCTGAAAATCGCAATTGGGCGGCGGCGCCATCCGCGCTTCGGTCCGCACTCGTCGGCAATCATGGTTAATCCTGTGGTTCGTCGAAGTCGATAATTTCAAGCACTTCCGCGACAGTGCCCACCTGACAGACGCTGGCCGCCTTGGGATTCGGTCGGATAATCAGCGTGACCGTCGCCCCTTCCGTCATCAGCTCCGGCAGCAATTCGCCGTCCAGCAGATAAACCTGCACGTCGTCCAGCTCCTCGCCGGCCTGCAGCACCCAGCACCCGCCTTCGAGCTGCATCAGATGCATCGTACCTACGACTTCTATCGCGCCCTTATACTGATCGGCCGAGGGCGTGGCACAGGCCGCCGCGGCCAGAATCAGGGCAATCAGTGCAGTGCGGATTTTCACGGGCAATACTCACAGAATACGACTTTCACTAACTGGAGTCGCGACGCGTTCCTTTGGTCGCCTTTTCCAGGCCATTTTTGTTTGTCGCCGGGAGCGAAGCCGTGCAGTGTACGGCAGGGTGGAGTCGGCAAGGGCCTGAGCCGACAAGCGACGGCGGCAAATCAGGGCGCGGTCGCTTCCACCTCGATAGCCAGGTGCGCCACGGAGCCGAGCCGCGCTTCCAGCTTGTCGCCGGGGGAGATAGACCCGACGCCGTGCGGCGTGCCGGTAAAAATGCAGTCGCCGCGGCGCAGCGTAAAGATGCCGGAGAGCCAGGCGATCAGTTCGTTGACGCTGTGCGTCATGTCGCGTGTGTTGCCGCTTTGTCGCAGATATCCGTTCACAAATAGCTCAAGGTCAAAATCACCGCGGCCGCCGTCCAGTGCATAGGCGGGCACGATCTGGGAAATCGGCGCTGAACCGGCAAAAGCCTTGGCGCGCGCCCAGGGCCAGCCGTTGTTCTTGGCTTCGCGCTGGACATCGCGCAGCGTGATGTCGATACCGACCGCATAACCGGCAATAAAACGCGCGGCGGACTCGGCGCTGACGTTCTCGGCGTCGCGCCCGATTACCACGACCATTTCCACTTCGTGGTGGACGTCGCCCTGGTCAAACGGCAGGGTCAGCACGCTGCCGTGCGGCAGGTAGGCCGCCGGCGGTTTCAGGAAAACCAGCGGCTCCGCCCGCGGTTTGTCATCACCCATTTCGGCGGCGTGCAGCGCGTAATTTTTACCGATGCAGTACATCGTGCCGACCGGCGTCACGGTCGAATCGGCAAAGATGAAGTTGCGCTTGTCCAGTGTTTCTGCCATAGCTCCGTAATTCGGTCTTCAATGCGCCGGTCGCCGGGACGCGGCGGCGGCAAGGTATTGCGTTATTCGCTCGTGATCGGAACGGGTCGTCAGTTTGATGTTGTCGGCTTCGCCGTCTATCAGCACGACGCGATGGCCGAACGCCTCTACGGCGGAGGCGTCGTCCGTAACGCGTATGCCGCGGCTGCGAACATGCGCCAGCGCCGATTGCAGCAGGGATCGCTTGAAACCCTGAGGCGTCTGGACGGCTCGCAGACCCGAGCGCGGCGGCGTGCGCAGAACAAACCCGTCCGCATCGATTTCCTTGATCGTGTCGCTCGGAGTTATGCCGGGCACGGCGGCGTCAAAATGCTGCGCCGCACTGATCACGCGCAGAACCAGCTCGTCGCTCACGCAGGGCCGGACAGCATCGTGAACCAACACAATATCGGCCGTTCGGGCTGTCGGGCTTTGCAGTGCGGCCGCAACCGAGTCCTGCCGTTCAGAACCGCCGATTAATATATCACGGACTTTGTTAAGAGCATAATCTTCGACAAGGGCCTCAAGCGTTTCCCGATATTCCTCGGAAACGGCCACCACAATGCCGTCTATCAGGCCGCAACGCTGGAAAACGCGGATGGTGTGGACCAGAACCGGAATGCCCGCGACAGTGGTGTATTGTTTCGGTTGTGGACCGCCGAAGCGCTTGCCGACTCCGGCGGCGGGTATGATGGCCACGTGTTGCATGTAGACGCTGTTCCGGGCGGAAAGGCACGACCCTGAGTTCGTTCGCGGCGAATTTCTGTGTTGATTGAGCGCTCAGCGCAGCACGCGCAGGTTCAGATTGGTCGCGCCGTCCCTGGTATGCACGCGCACGATGTACGCACCCGGGACCAGCCCGGAGGTATGCAGCAGGACGGATTGTTCCCTGACTTCTGCAACAGCCGTTTTTTGTTCGCCGCGCAGGTTGAAGACTTCTATCGACTCGATGGTTTCCGGCGTTTGCGCTGCAATGCGAACAATATTGTCGGCCGGGTTCGGGCTCAAGGTCAGCAGGGGCTGAATCGCCTCGGTCTCGTCGGCTGAGCTGACCGTGCCTTCCAGTGAAAAAATGCCGCGATTGCGCGTAATGCCGCGCGCGTCGTCGAGTTTGATGCTGAGATTTTGTTCCAGCGGCCTTGCGCTTTCAACCTGCAAATACACCACCGTGCCGTTGAGGCGCACGCCGGTATGCGGGTAAAAATGACCGATCGCCAGGCTCACGCTGCGCGTATCGTTGTTGATCTCGTCAACAAACTGGCCGCCCGGCTGCAGAAAAACCTCGCCGTTGGTGATTCCGACCACTTCGACGTCCGCCGGCAGATGCGCCCATGAGATGCGCCCCGCCAGGCCCAGCCCGATCTCATCGCTTTCCACCGTCACGGGGATGCTGTAGGTCGCGTTGAGTTTGTCGCTGCCGAAATTTTTCGTACCCCTGCCGCCGTTGATCTCGTCGTCATTTTTCTTCACGGCGCCCACGTGGATGCGGTCAAAATTGGCCATCACCACCAGGAAGTCCGTGTTGTCGACGCGGCCGCTGCCGTCGGCGTCGGCATAGGTCACGCGCACGCTGTCCCAGGAGAGCGCACGCTGCGCGGCCCAGATTGTCGATGCCGGGTCACGCGCAAAACCGCGGATGCGGCCGGCCGGGTCGCCGTCGTCAAAAAACTGGCTGATAACCGACCAGTCCGAGTGGTCGACGACGCGGTCGTTGTTGGCGTCGCCGGGCCAGACGTCGATGAATCCGTGCACGTCGTAAGAATTGCTGATGCCCACCAGCCGCTCAATCGATCGATCGATATTGCCGACCACGGCTTCCGGTTTGGTAAAGCTGAAACGCACCCGCGAGTTGTGCACCGCGTTGGCTGCGCCGATAAAGTTCAGTCGAATGACGGTGTGGTCGTTGAGGCCGGGACGGCCGACGGGATTGGCAAGCTGCGCCGCAACGGAGATGCTGCCGGTGCCGTTGGCCTGATTGGTGCGCACCGGCGGCACCGTCAATTCAGACTCGGCATACGCACCGTCGGCGGACCAGCCGTCAAAACGGATCGCGCCGGCGTTGGTCCACTGCATTTCAAAAAAGACGCCTTTGATGTTGTTCAAACCTTCCACGCGCACGTTCAGGCTGAACGGCTGTGTAGCTGTCAGGAAGTGGTTCTTGCCGGTGGAGGGCGGCCGGTCGGCGCGTTCAATCAGTATGGTCTGAGCCTGGACGGTAGTCGCCAGACAGAGTAGCGCCGCAATCAGAGTCGAAAATCGTAGGGTTGTTCGCATACCTGCACCCGGGGACTGTAATTTCGTCGAAGGAAAACGTGGAAAGTACGAGAACGCAGCGTAAAGGTCAAGCGGACGCCCCGCATTGTCACAGCGGTACGACCGAACAATTCCCGAACAGACCCCGGAATGCATGGCCCGAACTCAGTCAGGCGCGGCAAAAGCGGACGAACCGTCGGCATCCACGCGGCGCGTGTTGAGCGACTCGTCCAGCAACCCGCGGCCGCTTTTCTTCAGGCGGCCTTCGCTCTTGAGCGAATCCAGGATTGAATCGAGAATTCCATTCACAAAAACGCCGCTTTTGTCGGTTGAATAGCGTTTGACGATTTCGATGGCTTCGTTGATCGTCACTTTGGGCGGAATGTCCTGGAAGGACAGCATTTCGGCGATGGCAATCTGCATCACGATGCGGTCGATATGCGCGATGCGGTCCAGTTCCCAGTTCTGGGAAAAGCGGCGGATCATTTCCTCGGAAAAATCCTTGTGCAGCAGCGTGGCGCGGATCAGCTCGTGACCAAACTGCACGAGCTCGTCGTCCCAGTCGATATTGCAATCCGCTTCGAGAAGTGCGATTTCGTCGCGGGTCAGCAGCCGCTCGGAGGATTGTTCAATCTCTTCGTCGCGGAATTCAAAGGGAAAAATGCGGTCAAAGTTTTCAAGCCAGTCTACGCCGGATACGTGCATGGCGGCCAGAATCTGCATGGCTTTTTCGCGCACCAGTCGGCGCGTGCCTTTGACGCGCTCTTTGCCTTCAAGGTTATTTCGATTGCTCATAGAAGTCGTAGGATACCGAATCAGTACACAGCCGGCGCAATCAACTCAATGGCCGACGAGACCGGCGGAACAGGAATGCCGCGGGGGCTTGCGCCTCCGCGGCACGATACTTCGGTGGAACACTGCCGGCCGCAGCCGCATTGTTCCCGGCGCTAGTTGCGCGGACCTCCAACGTGGTACTTGCCGATGCGCGCCACCTTGCGGATGCGCTCCTCGGCAATCTCATTGGAAGCTTCGATTGTCAGGACGTTGTCACGCTGTGCACGGTTGAGAATGTTCAGCATGATATCGTAGATGCCTTCGGCCTGCCGCAGAACGCCTTCGCGGTCGTAACCGCGCAGTTCCGACGCCACGTTCATCAGACCGCCGGCGTTGATAACGTAATCCGGCGCCCACAGAATGTCGCGGTCGGCCAGTTGACGTGCATGCTCGCCTTCGCGTGCAAGCTGATTGTTGGCGCCGCCGGCGACGATCGAACACTTGAGCTGCGGAATGGTCTCGTCATTGAGGATTCCACCCAGCGCGGCGGGGCTGAAAATGTCGCACTCAATCGAGTAGACATCTTCGGGGTTCACGTACTGTGCGCCCAGACGCTCACAGAGTTTGTGGGCTTTGTCTTCGTAGATGTCCGTCAGCAGAACTTTGGCGTTTTCCTTCGTCAGGTACTCGGCCAGAAAGGACGCCACATTGCCCGCGCCCTGGATCATGACGGTTTTACCGGCCAGTGAGTCACTGCCGTAGCGAAATTTTGCACAGGCTTTCATGCCGTGGTAGGTGCCGTAGGCCGTAACGGGGGAAGGATCGCCGCTGCCGCCCTGGCCGTTGATACCGGTGACAAAGCGCGTTTCCTGGCGGATCCAGTCCATGTCGCGCACGGTTGTGCCGACGTCTTCCGCCGTGATGTAGCGCCCGCCCATTCCCTCGACGAAGCGGCCGTAGGTCCGGAACATCGCTTCGGATTTTTCTTTGTGCGGATCTCCAATCAACACAGCTTTACCGCCGCCCAGATTGAGCCCGGCAACTGCCGCTTTATAGGTCATTCCCTTTGACAGTCGCAGCACGTCGCGCACGGCGTCCAGGTCGCTGGCATAGGTCCACATCCGCGTACCGCCCAGAGCAGGTCCCAACGTCGTGTCGTGGATGCCGATGATCGCCTTCAAGCCCACAGTCTTATCGGAACAAAACACAAGTTGCTCGTGTTCAGTCGATTCGATAAGCTCGAATATCTCCATTAATTACATCCCGTGTTTCCGTGATACAAACGCCGAATTTACCGTCCTTCGCACTGGTCGCACCAACTGCCGAATCGCATCCGTCCAACGCTCCGCCCTGTAATCAACAGGGGTCAATCAAAAGAATGCCCTCTGGAAGCATGCCAAGTACAGACCAGCCAATATAAGAAAGTTTCTTGCAACATTCCGCAGTTTTCCGGTCTATTGGGCGCGGTGCCCTGCTGACTTCCCGGAGCGTATTTTGTTCAACAAACGGCATAATGCACCGGCCGCTTTAATCGTCACATATCGCCTATGAAAAAGCCAAATATATCGCTCTGTTTTTGCCTCTTGTTTGTCTCGCTTGCGCTCTTCAGTGCCGAGTCCCGAGCCGGTGAAAAAGTTGAACTCGTCGATCTCAAAACATTCATGCCGATGCTGCAGCCGCAGAATGACACGCTGTACATCGTCAACTTCTGGGCCACCTGGTGCAGTCCCTGCGTCAAGGAACTGCCGCACTTTGAGAAAATCGGCAAAGAATATGCCGGTCGAAAGGTCAAAGTCATCCTGGTCAGCCTGGACTTCGCGGACGAACTGCAACAACGCGTTCAGCCCTTCGTCGAGAAACGCAAATTGCAATCGGATGTGATGCTTCTCGACCCCGGCCGCGGCGGTGAATGGATAGATCAGGTGGATTCACGTTGGTCCGGCGCCATCCCTGCAACGCTGTTCATCAACGGCAGCACCCGTTTGCGGGCCTTCCACGAGAAGAGTTTTACCTACGAAGAACTTTCAGCCCTTGTTCAAACTTACACTGGAGAACAACAATGATGCGATTGTTGACCACCGGCGCGCTCGTATTCCTGAGCTTCGTCGTTGTCATGCAAGCCGGCTATAAAGTCGGCGACGTTGCTGAGGATTTCACCCTCAAAAATGTCGATGGTTCAATGATGTCCCTGGCCGACATGGATGAAGCCAAAGGATTTATCGTGATCTTTTCGTGCAACCACTGCCCCTATGTGGTCAAATACGAAGACCGCATGATCGAACTGCACAATCAATTTGCCGATATGGGTTACCCCGTCGTCGCTATCAATTCCAACGACCCGGAAAAAGTCCCCGAAGATTCCTTCGACAACATGGTGGCGCGCGCCAAAGACAAGGGTTTTCCTTTTCCTTATCTGTTCGACGCTACACAGCAGGTAGCCAAGGACTTCGGCGCCACCCGCACCCCGCACGTTTTCCTGCTGCAACGCTCGGAAGACAGCAAACTGAAGGTGGCGTACATCGGTGCAATTGACGACAGCCCCAAAACGGCCGCGGACGTTAAAGACAAATACGTCGCCATGGCCATCGGCGCTATCGAAAACAACGGCACACCCGACCCCGAATTCACCAAGGCGATCGGCTGCACGATCAAATGGCGTGAATGACGGCTGCCCCGTCCATCTATATGACAGGCCGACAGTTCCGACAACAGAACATGCCTTGACTATGAACAAACCGTCCGGTTCAACACCGGGCGGTTTGTTGTTTGGACGCCGGATTCACCGTCGTGAAAAATAAGCTGTTGATCCGGTGAACCTATTTGGGCTATATTTGTATGCTGTTGCGCACATGTGTGCACAATACGAACCTTACATCTGGTTGAGAGTTATGGCAAAAAATGTCCCCGCGGCGCGTCAGCGCAAACAACAACAGCGTCGCCCCGCCCCCCGGCGTCAGGCCGGCCCGAAAAAAAGCTCAACGGTAGCTATTCCCTTTGACCGCAGCAACCTGATGATTTTCGGCGCAGCCCTGCTGGTCATTATCATTGGTTTTGGCTTCATGTCCACCGGCATGACCGAAGAAGTGATGCACGACGGCATCTGGAATTCGCCCCTCGCAATCGGCGTAGCGCCCGTTGTGCTCGTCATCGGTTACTGCGTCATCGTTCCGCTGGCAATCATGTTCAGGCCTAAACAGACCGCGGCCGAAGCCGCCGAGTAAACTCCGCGAGCATATCGGTCAACAAATTTGAGAGCAGTGCCGTCCGGCATTGCTCTTTTTTTATTTCAGTGGTTCCGGTCAGCCGGAAACATAGCTGCCCGTCTTCCTGCTTGCGGCACAGCGACAAACAAAAAGGGCAGCTAAAGGAGTCGGACAATGCGCGTCATGAAATTCGGCGGCGCCGTACTGAAAAACGAAACGGGCTTTGAAGCGATGCGCCAGGTGCTGGGACAGAGCAAAGGCCCGCTCCTGCTGGTCGTGTCGGCGCTCGGAACCGCCACCAGTGATCTGCAGCGCGCCGCACGCCGCGCCGAACTCGGCAACGAAGAAGCTGCGCTGAGGCTGGCGGATAAGATTGTCTCCAAACAGCTGAAGTTCACCCAGACCTTGCTGCGGGACAAACGCACCGGTGAGGCCATCGGCATGCTGCTGGAGGACTACGCCCGGCGCCTGCGCGATATGCTGCGGGGCGTGGCGATCACCATGGAGCTGACGGACCGCACGCTTGACGCAATCCTCAGCTTCGGCGAGTACTTCGCAGTCCGCATCGTCAAACACTACCTGGATGAAGCCGGCTTCAACATCGGTTTTGCCGATGCATGCGACATCATTGCGACGGACGAGACGCACCTGGCCGCCCGCGCGCTGCGCGAGGAAAGCCGCCAGAGGGTCAAAGAAAAACTGACGCCCATGTTCGGCAAGTTCAACATCGTGATTACCCAGGGATTTGTCGGGCGTTCGCGCGAAGGCAACATCACGACGATGGGCATGGAGAGTTCAAACTTTACCGCCAGTCTGCTCGCCGAGCTATTGCGGGCGCGCGACGTCACGATCTGGACGGACGTGGAAGGCGTGCGCAGCGGCGATCCCAAACTGGTGGCGACGACGCGCGGCATCCCGCGCCTGAGCTACCGGCAGGCGAGCAGCGCGGCGCTCAACGGCGTCAAACTGCTGCACCCGCGCATGATCAGTCCGGCCGAACGCGCCGGCATTCCTATTCTATTCCGCTCGGCTTTCCGGCCGGACGGCGACTTCACCACCGTCGGACCGGATGAAGCGCGCGACCACGCGCCGATCGTCGGATGCACCGAACCCGTCACGCTGGTACAGGTCAATCGCCGACCGGGCGAACAGCCGATTTTTGACAACAGCGACGCGCGTACGCTCTTTCCGGACGGCACGGACGTGATTGCCGTCACGCAGCGCCACGACGCGCTGACCGTGGTCGCCAGCGGCAAGGCGCGCCTGCAGCACAGCAAACACATCGACGTGGCCGCGGTGCGCCACAACTACGCCTACATCAGCCTGGTAAACGTCCGCCCGCAGCGGGCCTTCGGCCTGATTGCGCGTCTGGAGCACGACATGTTCCGCATGGAGCCGCCGCTGCTCGAAATCGGCGCACCGCAAAACATCGCCGCGCTCACGGTGCCGCGCAGCCTCATGACGCAGCTGGTGACCGAGCTGCACCGCGCGCTCTGCCTCTGAAATTCGGGCGGAGTGAAAAATCAATCAAGAAAGCTTGCCGGCATTCGTCATGGCGCTGAGAAAATGACGTCCACAAACTGCCGGAGGGGAAAACGATGTCTGTCAACAGCCCGATCGACGAAGACGACCAACAGGAAACTCCCCACGCAGCCAGCGCGCACGGCTGGAAAATCATCTTCATTTTTCTGGGCGCGATTGTCCTGCTGGTGACGGCGCTGACGCTGATGTACCGCGAAATGCCGAAAAAATCCGGCATTGTGGAACGCCGCAAGACGCCCGCCACCGCCGGCGTGTTCACCGCCGTGATTTCACCGATTGATTCGGTGCAGGCCGCGGAGATCGCGGACCGCATCGCCGCCTCAATCGGAGCGGATTCCAGCGTGACGCAGATGGTGGTGGGCGGCACGCACAACTACAAACACTGCACCTCCCTGGCGGACTATCAAACCATTCTGCAGAGCGCCATGATCAATGCGCGGCCGGAAGACCTGGACACCCAGTCCAAACTTCTGGCCCAGGTAGTCAGCCGCCTGATGACGGACCACATGCCTTCAACCTTCTATCTCGTAGGGGACTTCGAACCGGCCGACTTCTCAACGATCGCGTATCGCGTATCCGGGGCGGCCAATGTAATGCGCATGCGAGCAGCCATGAGTGATCAGTATGGCAGCGTGTCGATGGTGGTCTTCCCCGACAAACAGTACAGCGGGTCGGCCGAACGCGAAACCGTGCGCACGCAGGTTTTTGATACCTTCCGCGCACAGGGAATCGACGTCAGAGTGCACTAAACCTGCCCGTCCATGCCCAGATGGTGCATGATAAAACTCCAGTAATCGGACTCGTCGGCGATGATTTTGTCGATGGGTCGTCCGGCGCCATGCCCGGCGCGATCGCCGACGCGCAGAATCACCGGATTCGGCGGCTGTGCCGCCTGCAATGTAGCCGCAAACTTATACGAATGGGACGGCACAACGCGGTCGTCGTGGTTTGCCGTCATAATCAGCGTCGCCGGATAGTCCACTTCCGGCCGGACGTTGTGCAGAGGCGAGTAAGCGCGCAGGGCGTGAAACTGCTCTTCATTTTCACTGCTGCCGTATTCCGTGCGCCAGGCCCAGCCGATAGTGAACTTGTCGTAGCGCAACATGTCAAATACGCCGACAATCGGCACAGCGGCGGCAAAGAGTTCCGGGCGCTGCGTCATAACAGCGCCGACGAGCAGTCCACCGTTGGAGCCGCCCATCATCGCCATGTGTTCAGGCCTGGTGTAGTTGAGATCAATCAACAGTTCGGCCGCGGCAATGAAGTCATTGAAAGTGTTCTGCTTTTTCTCCAGAATGGCTGCTTTGTGCCACTTCTGGCCGAACTCGCCGCCGCCGCGTGCATTGACCACCACAAAAACACCGCCGCGCTTGAGAAAACTGTCGCGCAGGCTGTTGTATTCGGGCGTCAGTTTGATGTTGAATCCGCCGTAGGCGTAAAAAACCGCCGGATTGTTGCCGTCGAGTTGAATGCCTTTTTTATGGATAACGAACATTGGAATGCGCTCGCCGTCGGCGCTGACAGCGTGCAGCCGTTCGGTCACGACCTCGGGATTGCCGCCCGTGACGCGGCGGACCACGGAGAGACTGCGGTCGGCCGTATCGTAGTGCATGACACTGATGGGCTGTGTGAAAGTCGTGTATCCAAAGCTGAGGATGCTGGAATCGGGCTCCGCATGCGCCTCAAAAATTGTCGCAGGCCCGGGCAGATCGGGCTCGTCAATCAACCGGCCGTCGAAGTCGTAGATGCGCAGTTGCGAAGATGCATCGTGGAGGTAAAGCGCCGCAATCGCATTTGCGGTGAGGACCGCGTTGCTCAGGACTTCTTCGCCGGTCGGCAGCACATCCAGCCAGTTGGTTTCGGCCGGATCTTCCGGATCGACGGACACAAGTCTGTAGTTGGGAGCATTCAGATCGGTGCGCAGCAGAAGCCGGCCGTTTGCGTAACCCACGGGTGAGTATTCCGTTTTGGGCGTCAATCCAATCTGCGTCCAGCCCGCCTCAGCAGCGCCGTCAAGCGGACGGTACAGCAAACGATTGCCTCCGGACGAACCTTCGTATTCCACGATGAACTGCGCATTCTGTTCCGGGTAGACCATGGCTCCCACAAGAGCGCGCGGCTTTTCCGGGTTGCTGTAGACCAGGCGATCCTGCTCCTGGGACTCGCCGAGCCTGTGGTGGTAGACCTTCTGATATTGCGCGGAAGCCACCAGTGCCGTTTTCTCGTCGGGCGGATCAAAGGCGCTGTAGTAGAATCCTTCGTGATCCCATTCGGGCAGGTTGTAGCGCACCCACCGTATTTCATCATCCAGGTCACGGCCAGTCTCGAGTTCGCGCACGCGGATCGTCACCCAGTCCGATCCCGCCTCCGACAGTCCGTAAGCCAGGTAGCGCGCGTCGCGCGAGGGCGTCACAAAGTTGAGGCTGACGGTTCCGTCGTCTGAAAAACCGTTTGGATCAAGTACGGATTCTTCCGCGTCGTCCTTCATACAACACAGCGCGGCAAGCTGATCTTGCGGGCGTTTGCGCCAGAAATACACTTTGCCGCCTATGACCAGAGCGGGACGATAGCGGGTGGAATTGAGACTCTCTTTGAACTCGGCACGCAGGGCCGCGCGAATGCCGATTTCACCCAGGTATGCTGCACACAGCTTCTTTTGTTGACGCAACCACGCTGTAACGGCTTGGCTCTGACCGTCTTCCAGCGGCCGAAAGGGGTCTTCCACGGCGATACCAAAATAGTCATCAACCACGGCGGCGCGGGGCGCGGCCGGATACCTGATGTCAACTGCCATTACTGTATTTCCTTGCTGCTGTGTGGCCCGCCGGGCGCGGGGCATGAACTCTCAGCGCCAAGCCGATTGACGCTATTTACTGACTATGACAATTTCAGTTCGGCGGTTGAGCGAACGACCGAATTCAGTTTCGTTGGTGGCTATGGGCTTGCTTTCTCCATAGCCGAACACCTGAATGCGCTCCTCGGGAATTCCCGTGCGCACGAGATAACGGCGGACCGCTTCGGCGCGCTGCTCGGAGAGGCGCTGATTCAACTGGTTGGAGCCGCGGCTGTCGGTATGCCCTTCAACGCGGATAGCCACCGTGGGCTTGCGCTCCATGTACATGGCGATGGTATCCAGCGCCGGCACCGTGCCCTGCAGATCGGCACTGCCTGTGCCGAACAACAGATTCTTGATGATCAGTTTGCGGCCGACTTCTCCGATGGGAATTGTGCGAAGCGTCAGGCGGCGCTTTTCCTTGTCCAGAATCCCGATTTCCAACGAATCCGGCAAGGCCGGCGTACCGGAGCGGTACTTGAGCGCATACAGGTTTGTCAGCTGATTGGAGAAGTTGTCGAGGATTGTCGCAAAGGACTGATTGATATCAAACGTAGCGCCGCGCGTGCCGTTGGAGATCACTTTGTACTGTTCCAGCGTCTTGGGCACGATGCAGAAAACGCGTGCGTCGTTCTGCGACAAAAAATTTGTGATGCTCGGCGTCGTAAAACTCGTCACACCCTGTCCGTGATCGCCCTTTTGATGGTAGGGCGCATCTGTAATCAGCACGAATACTTTGTTCGCAGAAGGGCGAAAATCCATTCGGGCGGCCGTTGCCAGTGCTTCCAGGGCATTTTCATTGAAATCGCTGCCACCGCTGGCGCGTGTGTTGGCCAGCCACTCCAGAAACTTGATTACGTCCCCGCTGGGCGAGTAGGAATTGTCGATCACGTCGGAAAACAGCACCAACCCCAGCTTGTAGTCGATGCCGCGCCGCACCAGGGAGGAGGTGAAGTTGATGATGTTGTTGCGGACGCCGTCGATATAGGTCTGCATCGAACCGGTTACGTCGATCACAAACACAAAGTCGACCGGAACGCGCTCGTTGACCGAAAGTTTTTCAACTGAGAGAACGGGTATCTCTGCCTGATTCTCCATGATGGTCAGATCTGTGTCGACCAGCGTGTCCAACGGCTCGCCCTCATCGTTGAACGCTTCAACGATGACGTTGACCAGAGGCCACTCGGAGATATCGACATTGCGGATCGTCAGGACCAGACCGTCGCGCTGCGACTGTACCGTGGTAGCGGGCATCGTGTCGGGCTGGGCGACAGTGTCTTGCAAGGCGCGCGCCTGCCGCACCGGCGCATCGAAGGCCGCCCTGGTGGAGTCGACGGACCACGCCTGTGTTGAAGCCAGAATCAAGCCGAGAAAGAGAACCACGAACCACTGCTGCAAAGTCCGTTCATTTCGAGGCTTAGGCATTCTTCCCATTTACATCCACGCTCTCATTGGCCTGCTGCCGGCCGCTCTTCCAACTGGGTGGAACAAAAAAGGGCGGCGCCTGTGTTGGCGCCACCCATGGAAATACTGATTTTCGACGCCGACGCTCTTCAGACGTCTACGAAAACATGCATTTCAAGAACGCCGGTTGAATACGTCAGATCGTAAGACGCAGAACCGGCGAAATCATGAAAAAGTGGTCGGATTCGTAGTAGCGCGTGCTGCGCAGCGGCTGTGCGTACTTGCCTTCCAGATAGAAGAAGCGGCCAAAGAGCGGAATGTACACGCGGCCCAGCAGAATCTGGTTCGAGTACTGTGCGGAAATCCCGAAGGGAAATGCCGCCTGGCTGCGGTATTCGACTTTGGCGTAGATCCAGTCGCCTAGTTCGCTGTTTTTATAGGTGCGCAGTCCCAGCACGCCTTCCGTCGATATCTTGGAGATGCGCTCGTTGTCAATGAAAAACGCCGCTTCACGCACTTCCGCGTAGGAAATACCCAGGTCAAAACGGAAATAGTTTTCAGGTACCGCCGGGTCCAGCCACAGGTGGTAAAAACCCGTAATCTGGCCCGTACCGCGCAGAATTGGAGCGACCGAAAGAACGTCAAATTTCGGGTCAAGAAATTCGACGGTGCGGCCGCGGCCGGTATTTACCGGAAACAGCGCATACGTGCCGGGATCAATGCCTTCGGTTCCCAGCCCCGCAAAGGGCAGGTTCAACTCCACGTGCAGGCCGGCTTCAGGATGTACCGGAACGTGGAAATCCAGACCGGCAAAAAACTTGCCACCGGGACCCGCGTTGAGACGGCGCTCTTTGACCCAGTCAAACACGCCGCTGGTTCCGTCTTCCAGTCCGGTCGAAAGGCGATAGGAGCCGCCGATCCAAACGTCGATCAGATGCGGAATCGCCTTGCGCGTGCGCGTGTCCGTGTTTTCGTACAGCGGACGGCGCAGACTGGCCATCGCTTCGCCTGCGGACCAGAAGTGGTAACCCACAGCGTCGTTGCCGATGTGAGAACGCAACCAGAAACCGGACTCGCCGACTTTGACCGCCTGGTCAAAAGCCGAAAGCGTAAAGGCGTGGTTCACGTTCGTCGGCTCCAGAAAGTCCGTGATGACTTCGTGCTGATACTGCGTCAGCGGAGCGTCTTTCGGAATTTCGTTGAAGCAGTACGTGCGCTCACCGTAATCGTTGATAAATCCTTTGTACGGGCCGCTGAAGATGATCTCGCCGCTGACGATCCCCGCCAGGCTTTCCATGTAGGAGTCGATTTCAGAGGCGGTCATGTGGCATTTGCCGCATTCGACCAACAGCAACTGATAGGGCTCGTACGGGTCGTCGATGGATTTTGGCGCCGCCGTCACAACGATGTCGTTGACGTCGAGGCTGTCAGCCGGAAAACCGTGCAGAATGAAGACCTGCTCAATCTGAATCTGCAGGTCGTACTCACAAAGACTCCAGCGCGGAAAGTATCCAACGATGTTCGAGTCGAGCGTCGTCAGGGCGCTGACCAACTGCTTGCGGTTTTGAGGAGGATTGGCCTCGCTGTGAATCGGCATCGAGACCATGCACGCTACCGCAGCCAGAAAGACAAGTGCACGTTTCATATAGTTCGCTTTAATCATAGTATCTGAGTGAGAGTCTGTTCGCGATATAGGGGTTGAATCGTGAGGCGCGTTGCACATCCGGCGAAACGCTCATGCGCTTCCGGATAAACTCGGCGGCCCCGGCTGCAGTTTACCAGTTGTAAAGCACTCGTACCGAAGGCAGAAATACGCTGCCCGGCTCCCAGGCGTGCTCGTCGCGCAGTGCGGCCGCAAAGCCGCGCGCATCCAGCTTGACCCTGACCTGGTCCGATACAGGAATCTGCAACCAGATGTTGCCCCAAATCGCCTCGTCAAAGTACTGAACGCCAAAACCGAAAGGCGTCGTCTCCGCCAGCCCCATGAACTCAATGCGGCCGGAAATGCCGCCGCGCGTTTCACTGCCCTGCTCGCGGAACTCTACAACGTCCTCAAATTCGCTGTTCTGATCCGGTTCATATCGCCAGTCTTCGATCGTGTAGACCGTACCACCAACGCCAAAACGGAACAGATAGTCGTCGTCGACGGCCACCGCAAAGGTGTAGTGCGCCTGTGCGTTGAAGCGAATGAAGTAATCCAGATCGTTGACATTTTCTTGGAACGTGAACGGATCGGTGTCGCGATCCTTGTAAGATGCCGGTTCGGCGTCACCCAGAACATAACCGAACGACGCACTAAAAATACCGCTTTTCGGAATAACTTTGATCGGGAAGTCCATCTTGCCGTTGATACCGAAGCTGCCGTGCGTCAGCATGCGATCCGCTCCGAGGTCTTCGGACAGCGTCGCCCAACCCGACGTCGGCAGAATCACACCCAGCTTGACATTGCTCCAGATGGCATTCAGCGCCACGCGCTCCGACCACAGACCGGGATAGTTGATCTCGTCGATGCCGTATTTCAGCTCAACGCCGTACTTCGGCAGGTAATTGTTCAGGATGGGCTGATAAGCATCGGCTTCCGCCGCAGCCAGTTCTTCGCCGCTCAGATCGTTGCCCTCATCATCCTGCGGCGGATAGTAGTAGGGATCCTCGTAGCGGCGGTAGCTTATCTCGTCCACGCCGACAACCAGCAGGTTTTCGCGGTAGATGTCCGCCGGCTCGCCGTTGGAAATGCGCAGGTACTGCTGAATGTCCTCAGGCGAAACATTGGCGGAGTTGCGCTCGAGCGGCGCGGATTTGCCGAAAACCTGCGGGTAGAAGTTGGTTTGTCCAAGACCCTGCAGTTGGGCCGTAATGTTCGAGTAGTCGCGCTGTACGATGGCGTTCTCAACGTAGTCGTACAGGTTCGCCGCGCCCAGGCTGGAATCGATTTCGTAGGCCTTGAGCTCGTCGATGGTCAGGATGTCCGTCGGCGCAACCGTGTTGAGGTTGTCCTCCGCTTTTTCCTTGCCTTTGCTCGATTGAATCAGCGAGATGATCGTTGGCGTGACGCCCTGCGGCGCGCGCGTCGTAACGAGGTAGACGTCTTCGATGCGACGCTTGACCCCGCCATCCTTGATTTTGGCTTCGATGACCGCCTGAATGTCGGGCGTCAGTCGAATACCGAGTCCCTGCAACTGCCTGACGACATCCTGGAAGTTGCGGCTGCGCTGTACGGCCGCGTCGATGGCGCGAACCGTGGCGGGGTCGACCTTGGCCAGAATTGCCGGATCGACTTCTTCACCTTCGTCGCTCGTCGTCAGCAGCTTTTTTACGGTGCTGACGCTCGGCGCCTGCAGACGCAGTACCCAGATGTCGCTGTAGCGATAGTATTTGAGCTTCTGCACCAGGGGCCTGATGTCGTTCTGAGCAAACAAATCGCCGCTCAGGAACATCAGCGCCGCCAGTGCGGCCGTTATCGCGGGAACCAGACGGCGGGGGCCTGCAGCCTTTGCCGCACGGACTTTTTGTGCTTGAATCATCGCGCTCTTTACGTAAGTATGAATGATAGTTCTGTTCTTTGTGATTACATGTCTCGCCCGCTGGGCGCCTGGCGGCTCTTCCTCTTCATACCTCCAGGCTACTGCGCGTCGGGTCCCCCTTCCCCGGGAACCGCTATCATTACCTGCGCGGCGGCGGGCGACGTCCACCAGGTCCGCCTCCACGCGTTCTGGCCACCTCATGCGAAACCGTCACGTTGAACGTTCCGACCGCCGGCGATGATGTCACGCCGTTGATTGAGTTGCGCACCGTCGTGGACAGACTGATGTCAACATAGCCGGAAATCTCTTCTTCGCGACCAAGGTCGCCTTCAAAGTTGATGTTGACCGTGTACATGCCGTCGCCCTGGTCTTCCACGTAACTTTCCGTCGGCTGGAAGTCCGGTGCAAGCGAAGCCGTGATTTCACCAACTTCAGGCATGGACAATTCATCCGGTGTGGAGGTCACGGCGGACGTATCTACGATCGCCGGCACGACGCGAATGTCGCGAAGACTGAGCGTGAATTTCTTCGTGCTCGTTCCGGATGTCTTGGTCGATACACGCGTGAAGTCGAACGAAGGCGGCTCCTGATTGATCGTCTTCGACGCCGCGGGATACAGGTCGACTTCTTCGTTGGTGTAGGGCGAAATCCAGGTGATCCGCAGACTGGCCGTTTGGGCCGAAGCCGGGATCTTCATGATCTGGCTCAGACCATAGGTCGGCGCCGTCTGCTCGAGCGAATTGAGTCCGGCGTAGGTGCGGAACTGGTTCGCGGGGATTTTCCCTTCGCTGGTCGGCGTCGCCTCAACCGTAAGAGCATAGCCGTAGTAGAGGCTGTTCATCTTGAAGTCGAGATCGTTTTTGCTGTCCTGCGTCAGACCCGTCGGATAGACTTCCAACGGCGTGACTTCTTCTTTGACCTTGCTGGCGTTTTTCTGTACGACCTGAATCGTGTAGTTGCCCGGCTCCAGCACGCGGTCTGCAACCGCCTTGTACAGCTTCTTGCCGCCGCGAACGGATTCGGAACCGCCGCCCGCTTCCGCCACCGCGCCGATCGGCTCGATAGACAGCGGAATCTGCTGGCCGCTGGCCGTCAGAATAATACCGGTCGGTACGTTGTTGCCCTGGAACGGACCCGACGTAAAGGTGAACGCCGGACGCAATTTGTCGAAGTAAAACACGCCTTCGGGCGGCAGGTCAACATAGGGGTCGGCAATGTTCATCGGCGGTTTGATCACGCGGATGTCGATCTCTTTGGTGCCCTGATTCTGCTGGAAGAAGTCCGACATATTCGGCGCCAGCAGCTTGCCGATATAACCGTAGAGGTCGATCTGCGACATCAGGCGCGTTGCCTCGTTGTCGTCGTCGAACTCGCCGGCTACGCGGCGCTCGCTCACGCGTTTCTTGGCTTCTTCCAGTTGTTTGTCGTAATCCGCCGCTACCTGGCGCACTTCAACTTCGCCGCCACGTGCTTCAAACAACATCTCTGCCGACGGAACGCCGAGGCCTTCCAGTCGCTTGGTCAATTCCTTGTGAACCGTTTTGAGTTCTTTAACCTTCAGTTGCACCGTCCCGATGTTGACCTTGGCATCGTCGGGTACGGCGTCAATCGTCAGCATGTCGGCATCCGCGCCGCCCAGACCGAGAATCTTGTTCGTGCGCGAACCGAAGCGAAGTTTGTACCAGCCCGGTTTCTGCGGCGCCTGAAAGCGCACCACAAACACGCGTTTTTTCAGTTTGTTGTCGTCTTTGGCAGCCAGTTCCATGGTCGAATTCTGGTCGTACCAGAACACGCTGTCGGCTTTGATGGCTTCGGGCGGCGCGTGTGCCGCCAGGTCCCCGACCTCATGCGTAAAGTCGCTGTACATCGGTTCTTCCCAGGAGTGCGTGGCCCCCGTGTCCAGCTCAAGACGGCGCACCATCTGCAGACGCCAGTAGTCGCCGTCGATCTCATCGCCGATTATCTGTCCTTCTTCGGTCAGGTTGATCAGCTCAAGCGAATCGCTCGACGGAAAAGTCGGCGATTGCTCGGGATCGAGGCTGGGGTGGAAGAATATCTGGTATTCCAGCTCTTCCACGTTGGCGAGCCGGATGTTTGTGCGGTATTTCTCGTGATAGTCTTCCTTCGTCGGATCGAGATCCTCGTGGCCGGAAATGTCCGTTACGCCGACTTCGATCTCGTATTCGCGGTCCTGGCGAATCTCCGGACCGTCGCCCGTTTTGACTTCCTGCAGCGTGATTTCGTCTTTCGGTTTTGTGCTGATGCCTTCGCTGCCTGCGCCCGTTTGCAACTGGGAGAGAATGCTCTCCACAATGCGCATCGTTTCTTTCTGCTTCTGGATAAGGTGTTCTTCGGCTTCGTCACGCTCTACGATGATGATCAGAAGCTCGAGAATCACAGCGAGGTAAAGTACAAAGTAGACCTTCCCCGCACCGCCTTGTGCCATAAATACTTCTCCGCAGACTATTGTATAGTGTTCTGAAAATTTTCGACGTTGAGATCAGGTTCTCGTAGCAGCGTAAGCGCTCCCGTCCGGCGCATTTTGTGCTTTGTGCTTCCGGTGTAATCCGTTGCCCTGCGTAAAGTCACACGTAACAACGGGATTGATGAACTGGGCTTCAGAGATTTCGAGTTACCTGATTGATGCGTTGATCCGTTGACGCCGCGGCGAAAATATGCTTACGACCCGGACTCAGGCGCGGCGCCATGATATAGTTGCCCAGTTAGGGCGAAAACTTTAATACTATCATCTTTTGAAACAAAAATCAAGCCGGATTTTGCCAAAAGACAATTTTGTCGTATCAAAATTTGTCGTCCCTGCTCGTGCTATGCAATCAAAACCCTACCTTGTTGCGTCTAACCCGCCGATAGAATTTCCGCCGGCGGGATAGTCAATCCCGGTCGCGCAATTTGGTCACATGCACCGCGCCTGTTTGTACGCTGCGCGGCGCCCGTTCATCCCAATGTTCCCTCAATGTTCAATGGTCAACATGAAAACTCCATCCGTCCTCAATAATCCCGTTCTGGTCGCCGCCGCCCGGCTGGTGCTCGGCATGGTCTTCCTCGTTGCCGCCGTCGCCAAAATCGCCGACCCCGACACCTTCGCCAAATCCATTATCGGCTACGAAATGCTGCCCTACGGCCTGACCAATCTCGTGGCCCTTTTCATTCCCTGGCTGGAAGTCATCTGCGGCCTCTTTGTCATCTTCGGCGTGCGGCTGCGCGTCAGCGCCGGCCTTATTCTGGGCATGCTTCTCGTTTTTACCACCGCAATCGTCATCGCTGTTCTGCAGGGCAAGGAACTCAGCTGCGGTTGTTTCGGCGACGCCGGCGACGCCAAAATCGGCTGGCCCAAGGTGCTCGAAAATGTCGGCCTGATACTGCTTGCACTTTATATCGTCCTTTTTCCCAACGATCGCATCGGCCTTGTTCCGCAGCCCGACTCGCACGCACAGCAGGCCGCCGGCTGACCGGAGCCGCTTTTCCTCACACGCCGTACCGCAAAAACCCCCTGAGCGCTGCGCCCTGCTCCGCATGGCTGGCTTCTTCTTTTTGTTCGTCGCCGGGAGCCCAGCCTCCTGCCGGCGCGTGAACGGTATTTTTTGCCGCCGCGACCGCGGGCTTGACATATAAACGCTGCGATTATCCTGGAATATTGACCGCTTGACCACGCGCTGTGGACCTTGGCGTTTTTGCGCTTGTATTCGGGTTTGCCTCTTCACACTTTGAGCTTCGAAGGCGGGCGCTCCACCGCCGGGGACAGACTCCGCGCTCCGCGCCGTCCGACATGCGCAGGGAAACAGTTGCTCGCGCGTGGACCGCAGGCCTGCAACCCGTCAACAAACAAAAGGGAAAAACAAGCCGCCCGGCCGCCGCTCCGCGGAGGGAGGAGGCGAAGTGTCAGGGCCGCAACACTGCCGCATGCCATCTGAAAAACGTATCTTGGACCCGGAAATCCGGAGCAGGAAACATGAAACAACGCGCCAACGTCCGAAGAAACAGCCCATGAGTTCGGCCAGAATCGTTGAACAGATCGACGATATCAGCTACGAAATCCGGCGGACCCGCAACGCCAAGCGCATCAGTCTGCGCATCGCCGATGACGGCCGCGTCTGGGTGTCGATGCCGCCGCGCGTCCCCCTGCGCGAAGCGCGTGAGTTTGTGCGCGACCACGTAGAAAAAATCCGCGAGCACCTCGATGCCGGACAGAAACGCCGCGACCGCATCCTGGATGAAAAGGAAGCACTGCGCCTGCCCTTCAAAGGCAAGTGGTATACCGTGGATCTGCTGAGCGACGAAGGTCCCGCGATGGTGCGGCTGCCGCGCAATGACGAGCGCCTGAGCATTCGCGTCGAAGCCGATGTGCCGGTAGAAGATCGACGCCGCATCGCAATTGTGCAGTGGCAAAACCGCATGATCGACGCCGCCAACCGCGAGCTGCCGCAGCGCGCCGTTGAGCTCTCGCATCGCCACGAACTGTTGGTGCGACGCATCCGCATCGGCGACCAGCGCAGCCGCTGGGGATCCTGCTCGAAGGCCAACAAATCCGTCAACCTGAACTGGCGCTGCGTGCTCTTTCCCGACGATGTGCGCGACTACCTGATCCTGCACGAACTGGCGCACCTGCTGCACGCCGATCATTCGGCCGACTTCTGGAATCAGGTCGGCGAGTGGTGCGCGGACTACCGCCGTTGCGACAACTGGATAACCGCGCACGGTCCCAAATTGATGGAAGTGACGCGCGTCATGTGAACGCCCGCGCTGTTTGCCCGCGGCGGCAAAGCCATCGATCCGACGCAAATCCGCAGGTAGCGGCCGCATCTCATTGTTCAGGTGTGTGAAAATTTTAGCTTGTGATTTTTCCCGGCGCGCGGTGCGCCGTTCAACCATTTATTCTCCGTCCGGAGTAGCAACATGACTGATTCACCAGATTCAAAAAACACGTCGGCGTTTAAACACAAGGACCAGTACTATCGCGATTACCTGCAGCTCGACACAATTCTGAATGCACAGCACATGGTGAGTTCGGAGCCGGGCAACATCGAAGCGCATGATGAGATGCTGTTCATCATCACGCACCAGGCCTATGAGCTGTGGTTCAAACAGGTTCTGTTTGAGGTCGGAGCCGTCATCGGCATCTTCAGTCAGGAAAATGTCGCGGAAAAAGATGTCGCGCTGGCGCACCACTACCTGAATCGCATCAACCGCATCATGCCGGTGCTTATCAGCCAGTTCGACATTATAGAAACGATGACGCCCGGCGCGTTCACCGATTTCCGTTCATATCTGAATCCGGCCAGCGGATTCCAGAGCCTGCAGTTTCGCCAGTTGGAAATCGGCCTCGGGCTGCGCGCGGCCGAACGCCGCGAATTCGGCGGACAAACGTTTCACTCGCGGCTAGACCAGCGCGACCGCGACGCGGCGCACAAGGCGACGGAGCATGCTTCACTGCTGGAAGTCATGATAAAATGGCTCGAGCGCATGCCCTTCCTTGAGCACAAGGACTTTACCTTCAGCGAGGCGCTTAAAAACGTCGTGCATGAAATGTACGAAGCCGACCGCGAGCGCCTGCGCAACTCCGATTCGCCGGCGGACGGCATCCAGCAACAGCTGGACCAGATCGACAAAACGGAAGCCGGCTTCGACGCTCTCTTCGACGCCGAAAAGTTTGAAGCGCTGCGCCGGGAGGGCAACCTGCGCCTTTCAATGCGCGCTTCACACGCCGTGCTGTTTATCTTTCTGTACAAGGACTATCCGCTGCTGCAGATACCTTACCGCCTGCTGACGCAGTTGATCGAGCTGGACGAAAACATGGCGATCTGGCGTTTCAGACACGCCCAGATGGTCTCCCGCATGATCGGCTCAAAGATCGGCACGGGCGGCTCTTCCGGTCACTCCTACCTTATCATGACGGCGGACAAACACCGCGTTTTCACTGAAATCAGCAATATCAGCTCCTACCTGATTCCCGGTCAGTTTATTCCCGCGCTGCCGGACGGTCTCGCCAAAAAACTGGAGTTCAACTTCGAATCCTGAGCGGAGGGAGCGGATGAAGTCGACATGGGTTCAATCGCGGCCTGGGCGCCGGTTGCGCGCGGCTCTGCAGCGAGGCGCACAGAGTGCTCTGGAATTCCTGGCGCCGCGCCATTGTGAGCTCTGCGGAGGGCATATCGGCATGACGCAGCGCCGCTTTGAGTTCGCCTGTGACGCATGCGTGGACGCATTGCCGCCCGCCCCTGCTCCCGCAGAGTTGCTGAACCGCCCCGCCGCGCGCGCCGGCCATGCATCAACCGCACTGGACGCGGTCTACGCCCGCTTTCTGCTTTGTCGCGAGGCGCACACGCATGAACTGATTCACGCGCTCAAGTACCGCGGCTGCCGCCGCATCGGCCTGGAGTTCGGAGCGGAGTTGGCGCGGACGCTGCGGCACATGGATTTTGACGATGTGGACGCGCTGGTGCCGGTGCCGCTGCATGCCGCCCGGCAACGCGAGCGCGGATTCAACCAGGCGGAATACCTGGCGCGCGGCGCGGCCGCCGTGCTGCAAATTCCCGTCTATCCCCACGCTCTGCGACGCGGCGGCTACACCGCTTCACAAACAGGACTTACGGCGCTGCAGCGCCAGGACGCACGACGGCGCAACTTCCGGCCGGGACCACAGGCAGCCGCGCTGCGCAATGCACACGTGCTGATTGTCGACGACGTATTTACCACCGGCGCGACAGTCAATGCATGCGCCGGGACACTACGCGAACAGGGCGTGCGTCGCATCGAAGCCGCTGCCCTGGCGGCGGCCGAATAAGTGGAATCGCGGTGGAGTGAAGCGCCCATGCTGACGGAAGCAACACAGGAAATACGATCGAAGATACTGCAGGACGACGGTCCGTTTGTGGTAACGCTCAGTGCGCCCACCTATGCAGAAAAAGACAAGACACAGACAGGCCGCGACAAGGCGGCCACGCTGAAGCTGCTGCGGCAGTGGATTGAACTGCCGGCCGCGCCGCGCAAAATGGTGCTGCACAACCTGAACTCGCCCGACCAGGTCAGTCTGGAGTGTTTTACCCAGAAGCAGCACTTTACGGCGCATGTGGAGCTCAAAGAGGCCGCGGCGCTGGAATCGCTCGTGGACGCCGTGTTTTCCACGCACTTTCTGCAGGTGCATCTGCAGACGCCCGACGGCGACATCAACCTGCGCCTGTATCCGCGCGGAGGCGGCAAATCGCCCAAAGTGGTCATGAAAAAGGGCAAGGCCTCGCGCAAGCAGTGGGACGCACAGGGACGCGACGTCAGACAACATCCGATTACCGCGGGCAACTCCGTTGAACTGTTGAAAAAACTCGGCATTGCCGACGAGCGCGGCCGCATCATCGACAGCAAACGCGCCAAATTCAAGCAGATCAACCAGTTCATCACCATCGCGCTGACGCTCGATTTGTTCAAATCGCCGCCGCGCGACCGCGCGTTGCGCATTATCGACTGCGGTTGCGGCAAGGCCTATCTTAGTCTGGCGCTGTATCACTTCCTGCAGCAGGAGCGCGGACTGAACGTGGAACTGATCGGCATCGACTCCAACCCGCGCGTCATCAACTTTGCGAACACGACGGCGCAGGCGCTCGGCATGAAGCGAGCGCAGTTTGTGCACGCCAATATCAGCGAGGCGCAGACGCCCGACTCCTGCGACCTGCTGATCGCGCTGCACGCCTGCGACACGGCCACGGACGAAGCCCTGGCACTGGCGCTGCGCATTCAGGCGGCGGCAATTCTGGCCGCTCCCTGCTGTCACCACTACGTCAACGATCGACTCAGGCGCGCCGATGGACCGCCCGCAATGGCCGCGCTCGTACGCGACAACATCGGCCGCGAGCGCCTGGCCGACCTTTTGACGGACAGCATGCGGCGCGACATTCTGCAAAGCAGGGGATACCGCGCAGGTCTGATGGAATTTGTCGCGCCGGAACACACCACCAGAAACATCATGATCCGCGCCGAATATCGCGGAACACCGGGCGACGAGGAAGAGCTACAGACGAGTTATGAACAGTGGGGCGTAGCGCCGTTTCTGGCCAAACTGATCAAAGGCTGAGCAGGATTTGAACGCGCGGTTTACAGACTCGGGGCTACTGCGGGACGCCCGCCTTCAAACGCATTGGCAAACAAAAGCGGATTTAAGAGGCAGGCAAAAACGAGTCAGATTGTTTTCAGAGCGGCGGCTTCCCAGCGGTCAAAGATGGCCAGAACCTGGTTGAGGCCTTCGCTGAGGGCGGCCGGACCGGGCTGCAGGATGACAGACGAGTGAATTTCGTGCATTTCGCGATCCTGGATGGCGGGTATTTCTTCCCATCCCTCGCGCGCCAGGACGCGCTCCGGTTTGAACATTTTGCCGCACCACGAAGCCAGCATGATGTCGGGTCGACGTTCAATAACGCGGCGGTGATCGGCAATAATGCGCCCTTTGGCGTCCTGTGAGTGTCGGTTTTCGGCAAAAACATCGTGCCCGCCGCAGAGTTCGATGATCTCGCTCACCCAGCAGATACCGCTGATGAGCGGATCGTACCACTCTTCAAAGTAGACGCGCGGTTTGAGGCGACGAGCGGCGCCGCGTTTGGATGCGCGTTCGCAGGCAAGCTCCAGTTCGTCGACGAGTTTCTGCATATCGCCGCCGCGGCCGATGAGCGCACCGAGACGCACGAGCATCGACAGAATTCCGGCGACGCTGCGATGGTTAAAACAGAGAACTTCGACGCCCGCGCGGATGAGCTCGGCGCAGATGCCGGCCTGCAGATCCGACCAGGCGATCACCAGGTCCGGCTTGAGCTCAAGAATTTTTTCGATGTTGGCGTCGAGATAGGTGGAAACGGTGGCTTTTTCCTTGCGCGCGCGACGTGGCCGAACCGTAAAACCGGAGACTCCAACCAGCAGATCGTCGGCTCCAATGGCGTAGAGCGCTTCGGTCGTTTCTTCCGTGAGACAAATAATCCGGCGAGGATATCCGTGTTGTATGCGGCTCATGCCGGCGCACCTTTCCGCTGCGAGCGATGTTTTTTTCTACAGTTATTCGGCACAGAATATGGCGACGAATCGACCAGGCCTCAAATTTAAGGATGTACCCGCCAATGAGTCAATGCAGGCGGACAGCGATTTTTACCACCGCGTGTACAACGTGGTGGCGTCGATTCCCAGCGGAAAAGTATCCACATACGGGCATATCGGCGCGGCGCTGGGCGCCAAAAGTTCGGCGCGCATGGTCGGCTGGGCGCTGAATGCCGCCGCCGGGCGCAACGACGTGCCCGCTCATCGGGTCGTCAATCGCATGGGCGCGCTGAGCGGCGCCACGCACTTTGCAACTCCCACACTGATGCGCGAGTTGCTGGAAGCGGAAAACATCGCGTTCATCGACGACGCCGTCGATCTGGACAAACATCTCTGGGTTCCGCCGATTGACGAATTCTGAGCCGGGCTCACCTACTCCGACCGGCGTCCGGTTTGTTTAATACCGGGAGCAATCACACCAGGCATTTGTGCACTTTGGGCAACACTGCGCGGCCCTGGGCGCTTTGATTGTGATCTGGTCTGCGGTACCCGGCAGGAAGGGCAGAAGTTTCAGTCCGATTTCACCTGGTTTGAAGCAGCAGGCGGGCCCGATTCCGCCCGTTTGGAACGGGAGTTCAACCTGCATGAAGCAGGTGCGCGGCCGGACTGCATTGCAGACTAAAGCGGACGCACTCCTCCGTTGATCTTGGGCCCTCCCGAGTTCCCGCCACCGGTATGTTAAAAAGCAAGGAATTTATCCCGACCGGTGTTTTAGAGACGTGCATCCTCATGCGACGCCGTGTAAGACGTCACGCCGGTTACAACGTGTTTTCTGTCATTGACCGAGCAT